>CABRRA010000054.1:0-1684 GCA_902473205.1 uncultured Collinsella sp. | reverse complement strand
TCGTGGCCACCATGGTCGTGGGCATCATCGGCGCGTTCTTCGGCGTGCTGGCGTAAGGGCCCGGCTGCATAGATTTTCGTTGCAACCTGGAAAGGGGATGGAGCAGGCCTATGCCCTCCATCCCTTTTTGTATAGAAGGAGTTCGTATGTTCGCGAAAGATCGCGAAGCAATGCGCCTGACGCCGGCAGAGGTCAGGCTGATTCTTATTGAGTCCCTGCAGTGGTGCGCCAACAACGCGGTCTACTTTTTGGGGCTTATCGGTGCGGCCACGTATGATCTGGCCGGCACGGCCTTTTTGGTTGCCGCCATTACGCTCGTGCGCAATCTTATGACGTCGGCGGGCAATATGGTGTCGGGCTCGGTCATCGATCGCTTCGGACCGCGCCGGACGTCGTTTGTGACGTGCGTGATTACGGCAGTGCTATCGCTTGGCGTGGGGCTGGCGCCGTTGTCTGTCCCCGGGCTTGTGTTTGCCGCGTGCGTCTTGGGACTTGCGGGCGGCTTTATCAACACCTGCACGCATGCGTTTCCGGGATACCTGGAGTCGACCACCGAGGGCCGTACCCGCGTGAACGGTCTTATGGTGTTCTACAGCAATATCGCCTATACCGCTGGCCCGCTGCTCGGTGGTGCCATCGTGAGCTGTTTTGCCACGCAATCGGTCTATCTGCTCATGGCGGGCATGATGGGTGTGGCGGCCGTGCTCTCCTTGGGCTGTCACGAGTGTGTTGCTCCCGCAAAAGGGGAGAAGCCGAAGGGCGGTATTCTGGGCGGCATGGCCGAGGGCGCGCGACTTACGTTTCGCGACCACGACTTGCGCCTCATCTTTATCTCGGGCTTTTTGGGTTTCTTTGCGTTTGGCGCGTTCGATTCGCTTGAGTCGTTGTTTTACCGCGATGTGCTCAACGTGGATATCGTCTGGCTGGGCTGGTTGTCCTCGGTCGTGGGCCTCACTTCCTCGGTGGGTGCGTTCATCCTGACCAAGCTTTCTGCTCGCCATGTCAACCTGCGATTGCTGCTCGGCGCGCTCATGGCCGTGGGCATTGGGTCCATGGTGTACGTGGGCACCGATATGCTGGGGGTCGCGATTATCGGTCAGGCGATTAACGGTCTGGCCTGGGGGTTCCTGGAGCCGCTGCAGATGATCTTGATTCAGGAGCGCGCGGACATCAAATACCTGGGACGCATTACCGGCTTTGTACGCTTTGGCCTGATGAGTGCCGGTGTGCTGCCGCTGCTGGCCGCTCCGTTTTTGGCAGAGGCCCTGGGCGTTCAAGCGGTGCTGTTTGGAGCCTCGACAATCATTGCGCTGGTAGGAACGCTGTTCTTTGTCGCACAGGGGAGGCGGCAGAAATGCTAGATATACATCTAATTTTAATTTAATACCACTCACCCGAGAATATCGACCGTTCACCGAGGATCGGCGCAAATTACAAAGTGGTATTAAAAACACGTTTGATGTATGTCGATAATTGGTATCGAAAAGAAACGCGATATATAGATTCGCGTGCAGGACAGAAAGGAAAAGCCATGAAGGAAACCGAGAAGATCGAGATCATGCACTTTAGCCAGGAGGGCTACGTCGAGGACGGCAAGAACGTCTATGAGACCGGCAAGAAGATGATCGAGCTCGCCGACAAGGTCGCCGACGAGGGCTACGACGCCGTGTTCCTGATGGGCGTC
>CABRRA010000053.1:0-1850 GCA_902473205.1 uncultured Collinsella sp. | reverse complement strand
TCGTGGCCACCATGGTCGTGGGCATCATCGGCGCGTTCTTCGGCGTGCTGGCGTAGGTTCCTGCGTTCTATTCTGCCCCCAAGGGAAACGGCGACCCATTGCGGTCGCCGTTTTTTATTACCGAAAGCTAGCCGGAGGTGCTTCGTGATTCGATCTGACAATCCATCCGATAATGGCGTGAGCGGGGCGATGTATCTATTTGGCACGGCGCTCTTGTGGAGTTTTATCGGCATCCTCGTTCGCGCCAATTCGCAGTCGGCTCTTTTGATCGGTGCCGTTACGGCAATATTTATGGCGCTCTTTATCCTGCTCGTCGGTAGGCCTGTCCTCCGCGTCAGCCGTCTTATTGCCCTTGTGGCCGTCTGCAACTTCGTGACGGGCACCACGTTTAACTTTGCCAACCAGCTCACGACGGTCGGCAACGCGATCGTCCTGCAGTACACCTCGATGATTTTCGTTATCGTGTATCAGTCGCTCGCAACTCGCACGTTGCCCTCGCCTGCGAAGATTGCCTCCGTGGTGGTTGCTTTTACGGGTATGGGACTTTTCTTTTTAGGCGATTTGAGCGCCGAGGGCATGCTCGGCAACCTGCTTGCCGTCATTTCGGGAGCCACCTTTGGGCTGTGTTTCTTTTTAAACTCTCGCCCCGATGCGTCGCCCATGGTGTCCTCGCTCATCTCCTGCGGCATCTCGATACTGCCGATCGTCTATTTTGCCGGCGACCTAGGCTCCGTAAAACCCTTTGAGTGGGGGCTTATGCTGGTGCATGGCCTTTTTTGCAGCGGCCTTGCGAGTGTGCTGTATGCCAAGGGGATTGCGCGCACTAACGCGTTTGCGGCCAACTTGGTTTGCATGAGCGAGGTCGTGCTCGCTCCCTGCTGGTCGGCGCTCCTCTTTGGCGAGGTCTTTCGCTGGAACGAGTTTTTGGGCGCGGCGATAATCGTTTTGGTGATTGTAGGCAACTTGGCATACGATGCCTTTGGCGATGGCTTTCTGGTGGCGCTTGTCCGCCATCGAAACAAAGAGCGCGCCTGATGGGATACGTCTGCCGTTTACGGTAAAAAACACCCCGCTGAGCGAGTGGTATTAAATAGTAAGAACCTGCATATCTATAATTGGTATCAAATCATTTGTGCCTGGAATAGGTGTTAACAGCACACCAGGTACGCTTCGGGCCGTGTGGTCGAGTTTCCGGATTGATATCAACAGCGCGCGCGACGGTGACCGGCTATGACTCGAGATTTCCTATTTTGGAGGAACCATGCTTACCCAAGCAATCCTCGTCGGCTTAGTCGGAGCTTTTGGAGGCCTCGACTACCAGCTCGGCACCCTCTACGCGTTCCGCCCCATCGTCCTGTGCCCGCTCGTGGGCCTGGTGCTGGGGGACCTGCAGACTGGTCTTGCCGTTGGCGCCAGCCTGGAGCTGCTGTTCATGGGTTCGGTTTCCATCGGCGCCTACGTGCCGCCTAACGAAACCATCGGCGGCGTGCTCGCCTGCGCGTTTGCCATTCAGCTCGGTCAGGGTACCGAGACGGCCATCGCGCTCGCCATGCCCATCGCTGTCCTTTCGCTGACGATCGGCAACATTACTAGTGCCTTGTTCACCGTGTTTGTCGATATGGCAGACAGGTTCGCCCTCAAGGGAAACCTTAAAGGCATTTACGCCGTTCATTGGGGCATGGGTCTTTGGGGCTGCCTTGAGTATTTCCTGCTGTGCGGCGGCGCCTTCTATCTGGGCTCCGATGCCATCCAGGGCCTGCTCGACTTCGTCCCGTCCTTCATCATTGATGGTTGCGGCGTTGCCGCCAACATCCTGCCGGCCATGGGCTTCGCCATGCTCGGCCGCCTGG
>CABRRA010000052.1:0-2154 GCA_902473205.1 uncultured Collinsella sp. | reverse complement strand
GAGCACAACCTTGCCAAGGTTGGGGTCGCGGGTTCGAGCCCCGTTGTCCGCTCCAAACGCAACAGCCCGGCTACTACGGTAGCCGGGCTTTTTTGTATCCATCGCATGGGCTCGAACCCGAGAGGGAGCGAGCGTTTTGGGGCGTGGCTGTGGCGTTGTTTGCTGCGAATGTGCGCTTTGGGCGTATCATCGTGGGCATCTCGCATAACCTCGTTGCAAGGGAGATACGCCCCATGGCTACAGAAAAGTCTTCTTCGCGCTCATGGATGTCCGATGCCGCGATCTATCAGATCTACCCGCGCTCGTTTAAGGATTCGACTGGTTCGGGTCTGGGCGATATCGCGGGCATTACCCAGAAGATGGACTATCTTGAGCGGCTGGGTATCGAGGCCATCTGGCTGAGCCCGTTTTACCCATCGCCTCTTGTCGATGGTGGCTATGATGTGGCGGACTACTGCGATGTCGATCCACGTCTCGGCTCGCTTGACGACTTCGATGATATGATCGCTGCGGCTCACGCGCGCGGCATCAAGGTCATCGTCGACATCGTGCCCAACCATTCATCCAGCCAGCACCCCTGGTTCAAAGCCGCTCTTGCCGCCGGCCCCGGATCGCCCGAGCGCGCCCGTTATATCTTCCGCGATGGTCGCGGCGAGCATGGCGAGCTGCCTCCCACCAATTGGAATGCCAACTTTGGCGGCCCCGCATGGACGCGTGTTGCGGACGGTCAGTGGTATCTGCACATGTTTACGCCCGAGCAGCCGGACTTTGACTGGTCATGCCCTGAGGTTCACGCGCTCTTTTGCGACGTCCTGGCGTTTTGGAGCGATCGAGGCGTCGACGGCTTTCGCATTGATGTGGCGCAGGGTCTCGCCAAGGATCTCGACCGCGATGACCTCGACCGGTGGCATCTCGCCGAGGGCGATGACATGGTTGACGACGGCACCCATCCGCTGTGGGACCGCAACGAGGTCCACGAGATCTATCGAGAGTGGCGCCGCGTGTTCGACCGCTATAATCCGCCACGCAGCGCCGTTGCCGAGGCGTGGGTGCTGCCCGAGCGCCAGTATCTCTACGCGCGTCCCAGCGAGCTTGGCCAGACATTCAACTTTGAGTTTGCCAAGGCCACTTGGACCTATGATGACATGCACACTGCAATCGAGAAGGGCTTGAAGGCAGCCGTCGAATCCGATTCCGCCTCGACCTGGGTACTCTCCAACCACGACGTGCCGCGCGTGGCGACACGCTATGCCCTGCCGCAAATCAAGGCGACGCGCTACCACCAGATTGCGCTCGACTGGCTCTTACGTGACGGGTCGTCTTATGACGAGGACCGTGAACTCGGCGAGCGCCGCGCGCGGGCGGCCCTTTTGCTTGAACTGGCGCTTCCGGGCTCGGCATACGTGTATCAGGGCGAGGAGCTCGGCCTTTTTGAGGTGGCTGATATCCCGTGGGCTGCACTCGAAGACCCTACTGCGACCAATATGCACGGACCGAAGCGTGAGAAGGGGCGCGACGGCTGTCGTGTGCCCCTGCCGTGGGTGGCGGCGGACGATCCCGCGCATGGCGGATCGTTTGGGTTTTCGCCGGCAGACGCCGATGCGGCGCCCCATCTGCCGCAGCCTGCATGGTTTTCCGATTATGCTGCCGATAGGGAAGAAGTGGACCCGACATCGATGCTTGCGCTCTATCGTGACGCCCTCTGGCTGCGGCGCAAGCTGCGCGGGTGCGCCAACGATCTTGCGTGGCTCGATCTTGACGGGCGCACCGGTCTTGCGGATGGTGCCGAGGGCGCTGAGGGCGGCGTCATCGCCTATCGCCGCGATAACGGCTGGACGTGTGTGACGAACTTCGGTGCAGCACCCGTGGAGCTGCCGGCGGGCAGGGTCCTGCTCACCTCATCACCGCTTGCAGACGGCAGGCTCACGCAGGACAGCTCTGCCTGGATCATGCTCGGTGAGATGTAGGGGCATCTCGCTGCGAGCCTGCGTTTGTCCGTGCCTTTCGTGACGACTGATGCCCTCGCGAGAGCGTCGCAAAACTTTTTAAAAAAAGTTCTTGCATTTGGGTGGATCATCCCGTATATTAAATCCTCGCAGGCGGACATGGCTCAGTTGGTAGAGCACAACCTTGCCAAGGTTGGGGTCGCGGGTT
>CABRRA010000051.1:0-2249 GCA_902473205.1 uncultured Collinsella sp. | reverse complement strand
GGCCCGTGGGTTATACCCTAAGAGCAAACCACCCTTTTTAAGGGTGGTTCTGATTTCAGTAGACTTTTGGTAAATGCCCGCAAATCTACTAAAGAGCCCCCGTCCGGACGTTTCTTCCGGGCGGGGGCTGGCGCTAGCGTATGGCTTTGTAAGTCTTTAGGCCTCGTCGACGACCTTGAGTCCGCGGGTCTGGTCGATCTCGTTGAGGAGATTGACGCGACGCTCGTGGCGGCCGCCCTCAAACTCGGCGTCGAGCCACTCGTCGACGATCATCTTGGCGAGCTCGGAGCCCACGACGCGGGCGCCAAAGGCGAGCACGTTGGTGTTGTTGTGCATACGGGAGAGCTTGGCGCTGAAGGGCTCAGAGCACACGACGGCGCGAACGCCCTCCACCTTGTTGGCGGCCAGGCTGATGCCGACGCCGGTACCGCAGATCAGGATACCCAGGTCGACGTCACCGTTGGCCACGGCCTTACCCACCTTGTAGCCGGCGATGGGGTAATCGAAGCTCTCGGAGGTGTCGGTTCCAAAGTTCACGACCTCACAGCCGCGCTCCTTCAGGTGCTCGGAGATAATGTTCTTGAGCTCGACGGCGGCATGGTCGTTGCCGATACCAATCTTCATGAGTGGTTCCTCTCTGGTCCGTGCGGCGGAATTGCTAAAGGTTTTACCGCGTTCGACTGCATGATAGCGCGACTTTTGTGTAAACGCTCGGGCGTTTTTTGGTCAAACGCTTTAGCATGCAACAAGACTTACTTCTCATGAATTAATGCCGTCAGTTTGCGCTTGAACGCCGTCCGCCGGAACTTGGGTTGCGGTTTTTGATGCATTGTTATCAAATAAATAGAGTTAACTATTATTGAGAGCCCAGTCCGTTATGTAAGCAGGAGATACCTATGTCTACCGATTCCATTCGCGATGCCGCTTTTTGCGATGTCTTGAACCGCGAGCTTGTCTGCGCGCTCGGCTGCACCGAGCCCATTGCCGTTGCCTATGCAGCGGCGCTGGCGAGCCAGACGCTTGGCTGCGAGCCCGAGCATATGGACGTTGCCTGTTCGGGCAATATCATCAAGAACGTCAAGAGCGTGACCGTGCCCAACTCGGGCGGCATGCATGGTATTGAGGCGGCGGCCGTGCTGGGTGCCGTGGGCGGCGACGCCAAGAGCGCGCTCGAGGTGCTCGAGAGCGTTGACGATAAAGACCGTGCGCGCGTGGCCGATCTCCTCGCTGACGCCGGCTACTGCGATGTGTCGCTTGTCGAGGGTGTGCCCAACCTCTACATCAAGGTGACTGCCACGGCCGGGGGCCATACCGCGGTCGTCGAGATTACCGACCACCACACTAATGTTACGTGCCATACGCTCGACGGTATTCCGGTATGCGGCAAGTCGGCGGGGGAGTGTGCCGCCTGCGCCGAGCGCGTCGTGGCCGAGCGTGCGGCAGATAGCGCCGACACGCCCATGTCGATTGAGTCCATCATCGACTTTATCGAGGACGGTGACATTGAGGACGCCCGCGTTGCCGTTGAGCGTCAGATCGAACTGAACGGTGCGATTAGCGCCGAGGGCCTGGCGCACGCTTGGGGTGCCGAGGTGGGCCGCACACTGCTGGGCGCACGTGCCGATGACGTCGCCTGCCGTGCCCGTGCCCGTGCAGCCGCTGGGTCCGACGCCCGCATGAACGGCTGCGCGCTGCCGGTCGCCATCGTGTGCGGCTCGGGCAATCAGGGCATTACTTGCGCGCTGCCTGTTATGGAGTATGCCGAGTACCTGCGCTGCGACCATGAACGCCTGGTTCGTGCCGTGATGCTGTCCGATCTGATCGCCGTGCATATCAAGAGCTATATTGGTGCGCTCTCGGCGTTTTGTGGCGCTATTTGCGCTGCGTGCGGTGCCGGCGCCGCGATTACCTGGCTGTGCGGTGGCACGCACGAGCAGATTGGTGCGACGGTCTCGAACACGCTCGGTAACGTTGGCGGCATCGTGTGCGATGGCGCCAAGGCAAGCTGTGCCGCCAAGATTTCCGCCGCCGTCGATGCTGCGATTCTGGGCCACGATATGGCCATGCAGGGCCGCGGTTTCCGCGCTGGCGAGGGCCTCATTCAGGATACCGTCGAGCAGACGATTGCCAGCATGGGCTATGTGGGCCGCGTGGGCATGAAAGATACCGACGTCGAGATCCTCAACATCATGATCGGCAAGACTCGAGTCTGTTAGTTATTGGTTCCGCCGTTCTACCGAACGGCGGAC
>CABRRA010000050.1:0-3261 GCA_902473205.1 uncultured Collinsella sp. | reverse complement strand
TCATGCCGCCGAAGTTGAAAGGCAGATTGCCGCTCTGGCGGGTTTGCAGCGTCAACTGGTTACGCGGTTTGGTAAAACCGCGTAACTCTTAGGGACGCTGACCCATGCCACCTTCGAGGGTGACGGTCTCACCGTTCATGTACTTAAAGTCGGGGCCGCAGAGCTGAACGACCACGCGGCCGATTTCCTTCTCGACGTCGCCGTAGTGGCCTGCCGGCGGCATGTGGACGTTGGCCTTAAACGCCTCGGGATAGGCATCCTGGAAGTTCTCGAGCGCAGCGGTCCAAGCAAGCGGGCACACGATGTTGACGTTGATGCCGTCCTTGCCCCACTCGTTGGCTGCAACGCGAGTCAGACCGCGGATGCCCTCCTTGGCAGCGGCATAGCTGCACTGGCCGTAGTTGCCAAACAGGCCGGCGCCCGAGGCAAAGTTGACCACGGAGCCCTTGGTCTCCTTCAGGTGCGGATAGGCCTTCTGCATGTACAGATAGGTGGCATACAGACCGGAATAAATGGCCAGGTTAAACTGATCCATGGTGTGGTCGGCGATGGTCACACCCGAGGCACTGGCCTGAGCGTTGTTGACGACGGCGTCGATGCGACCGAACTCCTCAATCGCCTTGTCGATAACGTTCTGCACGACGGCCTCGTTGTCCTGGCCGGCGGAGACATCGGCCTGAACAGGCAGAACCTTGACGCCGTACTCAGCCTCAAGAGACTCCTTGGCAGCCTCGAGCTTGGCAACGTTACGACCGGTGATAACGAGGTTCGCACCTTCCTTGGCAAAAGCGATATCGATGCCGTAGCCGATGGAGCCAGCAGAGCCGTCCTTAAGCGTGGCCTTGCCGCCGCCGGTGACGATCACGGTCTTACCAGTGAAAAGTCCCATACGAAGTCCTTTCAAAATCGCGACGGGCACGCCCGCCGACTGCGCGTATCCAACTTCACGCGCCAAAAGCTGAAATGCAACTTTAACGGGTTCAAGTGAAAAATAAAGACTGCAGCAGGCGAACGGCGCAACGTCATTCGGCGAAGGGAATGTCAAGCACAAACTGAATAAGAAGGCCGAATTTTTGTTATCCAAGCGAGCCATCGAACACGTTTTGAAACTTTGCTGCAGCGCGCGGGATGTCGGCGCGAGACTTTATCATAGGGTGACAAACAACGATGAGGAGCACATGCCTATGACAGACGAGCTGGACCCCCAGACTCAACAGCATATTGATGATTCAGCAGACGTCGCCGCAGATACTGACGCTGCGACCTGCAATGATACCGACGTCGACGACGCCACTCTGGATAACGGCGCTGCGACGGAAATCCCTGCGGCCGAAGATGCCGGCGAGCAAAACGACGATTCGGCCGCTCAGGACGACGCCCCCGAAAAGGACGCCGCCCCGCAAGAAGAAGGCCCCATCAAGGTGTCTTCGGAAGAAGAGCTCGATGCCGTCATGGACTCCATGATGGATGCCGTCAAAGCGATGAAAGACGCCGTGGCCGACGCCGATGTTGACGCCGAAGAAGAGGAGGCCGCCGAGGCCGCCTCGACCTTCGTGCCCGGCGAGACCCCCGTTGCCGACCAAGGCAGCACCCTGCCCTCGTTCCTGCAGCTTGAGCACCCCACCATTGGTGCCGATGCAGTCGACCCGCACGCTGCCGGCTTTTCCGTAGTCGAGGGCGGCACCGGCAGCATCACCACGTCACAGGCGCCCGATGCGGGCACGGCAAACGCCGGTCACCCGACCGCCCTGCACGCCCCAGCAGCCAGCCGCGATCTGGGAGGCGCCGTCTCAAACACCGCCAGCGCCGTGGGCGCCTTTATCGCCCAGGGTGCCTCGGCCATGCGCGAGATGAACGCCGCAAAGAAGGCACTCGCGGACGCCCGCGCTCACCTGGCCGAACTTGAGCAGCGCATCGCCGATCAAGGCGAGGAGCTCGAGACACGCCAAGACATCGCAGGCCGCTACGACCAAATCGTCGCCGAGCAGCGCCAGACTATCGACACGGCACAAAAGGCCGCCGTGGCGGCAGAAATCGGCCGCGATACCCATGCTGCCAAGGCAACAGAACTCAAGGCGCAGCTCGAACAAATGAAGGAAGAGGACGACGCCACCGAGCGGCGTCTCAAAGCCGCACTCGACGCGGTGGAGGCGCGCGAAGCCAGCTCGCGCGAAACCGGTAACCGCCTCGTTCGACGCCTCGAGGATTCCAAGCGCATCCGCGACAAGGTGCAGGCCGAGCGCGACGCCGGCGTTGCCGCAGCGCAGCAAACCGTCGACGCCACGCGCGCTCAACTCGAAACGCTGCGCCGCGAGTATGCCGAGCTGCAGCGCAATCCTTCGGCGAATCCCGCCAATTACACGGTGCGCACCAGCGAGCTTTCGATGCAGATCTCCGACACGGCCGATGCCCTGCGCAAAGCCGAGGAAGATGTCCCGCACATCACCGCCGATCTTGAGCACTCACTCGCGGCCGCCGAGCACGCCGTCGAGCAGGCACAAGCCCCCATCGCTGACGCCAAGCGTGCCCATCAGGCCGTGACGGCCGAGGCCGATGCCGCGCGCGACGAGCTGCAGACCGCAAAAACCGCCGCCGCAACGCGCCAACGCGAACTGCGCGAGAAGATCGCCGTCGAGGACAAGGCGCGTCGAGAGCAGGAGCAGGCTATTGCCAATGCCCAGGCGGATGTAGCGCATGCGCAGTCGATCATCGAGCAGGCGACCGAGGTGCACGACCATCCCGAGATTACCGAATCGCTCGCAGGCTCCTTGGCCCGCGATAAGGCCGAGCACGCCGAAACCGAGCGCGAAGTGGCTCAACTCGAAGCCGCCGAGGACGACGTGCGCGAGCGTACCCGCGACTCACGCATCAAATTCACCGGAGCCATCGTCTGCATCATCGCCGTAATCCTCGTGATCGTCCTGATCGGGCTCTTCGCGAGCAAGTAAACTAGCTGCCAAAAAACACTCAAGGCAGTTGCGGTGAGATAGTTCCTGTTTAGCCATCAAAAAGGCCAATTCAAGAACTATCTCACCGCAACTTTTTGGTGCAAAGGGGTCAGGCTACTTTGCACCAACTTGGTGAATATAAACCAGTCCCCATTGCGCCAACAACGTTTGCCCAAATAAAACCTGCCAAAATAAACCTGTCCCTTTTTGGCAGGTTGAACCACGGCAACGCCGATGTTTTGGCGCGGACAGCGAAAACCCGCCAGAGCGAGCAAGGTGCCTTGAAACAAGGCGGCATTGACCTTCTGGTCAT
>CABRRA010000049.1:0-3507 GCA_902473205.1 uncultured Collinsella sp. | reverse complement strand
GCCAGGCTGTTATGGATGGGTGTGACGACTACTCGTCGTGTTTCTCCTCGCGGCGAGCGGCGGCGCGGGCTTCGTGGATGCCCTTGATTGCGGCATGGCGAGCCGTGCGGGCATCATGGATGGCGTCACGAGCCTCGGCGGTCGTCGCCTTGGCAGAGCGCAGCTTGGCGGCCAAGTCGGGATTGGTTTCGGCGACTGCGGTAATCGCGGGGCCGTCGAGCTCCTCTTGCGTGGGCTCGGCCAAAAAGTCGATGGCATACTGGGCTGCAGCCATGGAGCCCTTGGCCAGCACGCTCTCGTCAATCTTGTAAAAGCAGGAATGTTGGGCGTACGTGGCGCCAATCTTGGGGTTGCGCGTACCTACAAAGGCGAGCACGCCCGGTACGCGGCGCAGGTACTCCGAAAAATCCTCGCCCGAGAGCGTGCCGCGATAATGGCCTTGGCCGGCGGGGCCCAGACACTTAATAACAGCCTGACGGCAGCGCTCGCTCGAGGCCGCGTCGTTTTCGACCTTGTAGTTGGCGATGGTGTAGTCGGTGAGCTCAGCTTCGGCGCCCAAGGCGGCCGCGGTATGCTCCACGATGCGGCGCATAAGCTCCGGCATTTCCTCGTGGGTCGAATCGCCGTAGGTGCGCACCGTGCCGGCGAGGTAGGCCGTGCCGGCGATAACGTTGCGTGCGGTGCCGCCGTGCAGCTCGCCGACGGTGATGACGGCCGGCTCGTAGGGGCTGATCTCGCGCGAGACGATGGTCTGCAGGGCGTTGACGATCTCGGCGGCCACCATAACGGCGTCGTGACCGCGCTGGGGCATGGCGCCGTGGCACGAGGTGCCGCGGACATCGATGCGGAACCAGTCGGTATTGGCCATGCGCGGGCCGGGCTCGCAGCTTACGGTGCCGGCGTCGACCTCGCTCCAGATGTGCGCGGCGTAGGCGCCGTCGACGCCGTCGAGCACACCCGTGCCGATCATGAGTTTGGCGCCCTGGCCGTTTTCCTCACTGGGCTGGAAGACGATGCGGACTTCGCCGTGGATGTCGTCGGTCATATGGCGCAGGATTTGCAGCGTTCCGAGCATCATGGCGATGTGGCAGTCGTGGCCGCAGGCGTGCATGCAGCCCTCGTTGACGCTGGCGAACTCCTCGCCGGTCTGCTCGGTGACGGGCAGGGCGTCGATATCCGCACGCAGCAGGATGCGGCGGCGCGGCGTGCCGTCCTCGCGATAGGCGTCGGGCGCGGTGCCGCGAAGGGTCGCCACCAGACCCGTCTTAAGGGGGCGCTCGTAGGGGATATTCATGGCGTCGAGCTGGTTGGCGATGTCAGAAGTCGTGCGCTCCTCGGCAAGGCTCAGCTCCGGGTGCTTATGGAAGTGCCGGCGCTGCTTGATGATGTAGGGCTCAAACTCGGCGGCGATATCTCGGATGGCTGCGGTGACGTCGTCAGCCGCGCGAACCTCGGTTGCCGCCATTATCTGCTGTGCCTTGGTCTTCGTCATAGTCGATTTGCTCCTTGCTGGGTTGATCGCAAAATCGTACAGGCTCTCTCCAGTATGCCACCTGCCGCTAGGGCTGGTAAAGTTGCCGTTTGCCGCTTGGGGTTTTGTTACAAGGGCGGGGGAGTACACTCGGGGGTGTTGAATTTCCTGCCAGAAATGGGGATGCCCATGCAACATATCGATCGGATTATCCGCTCCAAGAACGTCTTTACCGCGCAAGACGGTGTCGATACCGCCCGCGAGCTGGCGATTGCCATCGCAAGCGACCGTATCGTCGCAGTCGGTGCGCCCGATGACGTGATCGCCGCCGCTCCCGCCGCCACGTCGGTTATCGACTACGGCGAGCAGTTTGTCTGCCCCGGTTTCCATGACGCTCATCTGCACTTCTTCCATACCTCGGTTGGCTCCTCGCCGTACATGCTCATGGACATGGGCACGTCCGAGGCGGCGCTGGTGCAACACGCACTCGAGTTTTCCCAGGACCTGCCCGACGACGCTTGGGTTGTGACGCAGGGCTGGCGCGACTACCGTTGGGACCCGCCCGAGCATCCTACCAAGGCGTCGCTCGATGCGGCATTCCCCGATCGTCCCTGCGTTATGTATTCGGGCGATGGGCACACGCTTTGGCTCAACAGCCGTGCACTCGAGGCGCTCGGCGTCACGCGCGACAGCGAGCCGCCAGCGGGCGGTAGCTACGACAAAGACGCAAACGGCGAGCTCACGGGCATTGCTCACGAGGCGGCTGCCATGCAGCTGTTGCCGCGCTGCCTTGAGTGGCTGGGCGAAGATCGCATCGCAAGCGCCTACGCCGATCAAATGAGGCGCATGGCCGAGCAGGGTATTACCTCGATCTGCGATATGTCGCTCATGCCCATGCCGGGCTGCGATTTTATCCGCGACGATGTCTACGACAAACTGCAGACGACCGGCAAGCTGGGCATTCGTGCCCATCTGTTCCCCACGCTGCTGGATGACCAGTCGCGTCTGGAAGAGCTGCAGGTACGTTATGCGAACAACGCGCTGCTTTCGGCGCCGGGTTTTAAGCAGTTCTTCGACGGCGTGTCGAGCGAACACACGGCATATCTCACCGAGCCCTATACCAATCCGCGCTTCCCGGGCGACCAGGGCCGTCTGACGGTTCCTGTCGAGCGCATGCGCAAGTTGGTTCTGGCGGCAGCCGAGCGTGGCCACACCGTGCGCATCCACGTTATCGGCGACGGTGCGATTCATGCCGCGCTGGATATCTTCGAGGAGGCCGCCGACCTGTACGGCCTGCCCCAGCACGGCCATAACACACTCGAGCATCTGGAGAATTTGCTGCCTCAGGACATCGATCGTCTGCGCAAGCTCAACGTGGTCGCCTCGAGCCAGCCCTGCCACATCACGCTCGACCCGGGTGGTCCGGAGCGCGATCTGGGCTTGGAGCGCAGCCGCATCATGTGGCCGTTCGCAACTTATAAGAAGCGCGGCATTCGCCAAGCCTTCGGTACCGACAGCCCTATCACGCCCGTTACCAGCATGAACGTGCTCTACACGGCTATCACGCGCCAGGACCCCAAAAGCCACTGGCCCGAGGGCGGCTGGCTGCCGAGCGAGCGCATCGACGCGGCAACTGCCCTGCGCAACTACACCCTGGGCAGCGCGTACGCAGCGGGCGACGAGCAAAACCTCGGCAGCCTGGAGCCCGGCAAATACGCCGACCTGGTAGCCCTGGACCAAAACCCGCTCACCATCGACCCCCAAGAGCTGCAAGCCACCAAGGTTCAGGCCACCTACCTGGCAGGCAACTTGATTTACGAGCGCTAGCCTCATACCCCACTCATAGGGGGCACGTTTCAGCAACGTGCCCCTTTCTTATTCGCACCATCCGCATCGCCATTTTGCTGCACTGACTTTTCTGAATGCCGGGGCCGAATTAGTCAACCTGGCTCCCGGGGCGGACCGGAGGGCAGGAAGTTTGTCGCGAGTTCCGCACGCAAAGGAAAGCACTTAATGTGCTTTCCGTCTTGCGCAGG
>CABRRA010000048.1:0-4508 GCA_902473205.1 uncultured Collinsella sp. | reverse complement strand
CCTGCGCAAGACGGAAAGCACATTAAGTGCTTTCCTTTGCGTGCGGAACTCGCGACGAACTAAACAGCCAGGCACGCTGTGCGCGTTCGTCATCATCCCGGGGGTTATCTGATGAAAGAAGGTGCGCCGGCTTTCGCCGGCGCTTAGTAAGGGTTTAGTTGGAAGCCATCTTTTTTGCAGCCTGCTCTACGTAGTTGGCCATGTCGGCTACGTCGCAGACATCTTCGAAACGGACGGGCTTGGACTCGAGCTCGGCGAGCTGTGCCGGGGCGACCGTGTTGGTGGCCTGCTCGAGCACACGCATGGCCTCAAAGTCGTCCTCGGGAACGTCGAGTCCCAGGGCGTCGCAGCAGGCGCGCGGGAACTTGTAGGGGCTGGCGGTCGAAAGCAGCACGCGGGCCTTGGCGCCCTCGGCGGGAGCGACCTTTTCAAAGACGTGATAGCCGCAAGCGGTGTGCGGGTCGATCACGTAGCCGTTCGCGTCCCAGCAGCTCTTGATGGCAGCGCGGACCTCGTCCTCGCTGGCCCAGCCGCAGCCAAAGACGTTCTGAATCTTTGCCAGCAGGTCGGCGGGAACCTCGTAGCGACCAGTCTGTGCCAGCTGCTCCATAAGGCCGGCAACGAGCTCGCAGTCGCCATCGGACAGGAAGTAGAGCATGCGCTCCAGGTTGGAGCTGATGAGGATGTCCATCGACGGCGAGATGGTCGTGAAGAACGGACGGTTGCGGTCGTAGACGCCGGTGGTCAGGAAGTCAGCCAGCACGTTGTTCTTGTCGCTCGCGACGATGAGCTTTGCGACGGGCAGACCCATGCGCTTGGCATAGTAGCCAGCCAGGATATCGCCAAAGTTACCGGTCGGTACGCAGAACTCCACGGCGTCGCCGGCCTCGATGGCGCCGGCGCGCAGCAGCTGCGCATAGGCGGCAAAGTAGTAGACGACCTGCGGCACCAGACGGCCGACGTTGATGGAGTTGGCACTCGAAAGCACCGTGCCGACGCCCTCCAGACGCTCGGCAAGCTCCTTATCGGCAAAGATGCGCTTGACGGCACTCTGGGCGTCGTCGAAGTTGCCGCGGATGCCGCAGACGGCGACGTTATCGCCCTCCTGCGTGGACATCTGCAGATTCTGCACGCGGCTGACTTTGCCCTCGGGATAAAAGACGGTGATGCCCGTGCCCGGGGCGTTGGCAAAGCCGGCGAGTGCTGCCTTGCCCGTGTCGCCCGACGTGGCGGTGACGATCATGATGCGCTCGGCGCCGCCGTCCTTGGCGGAAGTGCGGGCCATCAGACGGGGGAGCATCTGCAGAGCGACGTCCTTGAAGGCGCTCGTGGGGCCGCCAAAGAGCTCCATCACATAGGTTTGAGGGACGTCGGTGCCCGGTGCGGCATCGAGTTTGACGAGCGGCGTAACCTCTTCACTCGCGAACGTGCCGCGGTATGCCTCGTCGACACACGCCGAAATTTCTTCGGCCGTGTAATCATTCAGTAACATTCCCAACACATCTTGAGCGATTTCAAAGTACGATTTATCTGCAAGCGAGCTGATATCGACCTGCTGGGTGCCGAGCTCGTCCGAGACAAACAAACCCCCGTCGGGAGCGATGCCGGTGCGGATTGCCACCTTACTTGAGCACGATAAAGTGCGTCCTCGTGTACTATGATAAGTTCCCATATAACACTGCTCCTCGGATGCCTTGGTCCTAATCGGTGAAACCATGGTATCAGAGCGCGCAAAATAGGTTCGCAGAGGCTTTTTAGAAAGGTAACCTCCAGCCCATGATTAAGATTGCCAAGTTTGGCGGCTCGTCGGTCGCCGACGCCGAACACTTTAAGAAGATCAAGGCCATCGTCGATGCCGACCCTGCCCGCCGTTTTGTGGTGGTTTCCGCTTGCGGTCGCCGCTTTAAGGGCGACACCAAGGTGACCGACCTGCTCTACCTGGTTAACGCGCACGTTAAATATCATGTGTCGTGTGAGGAGCTACTTGAGGACATTGGCCAGCGCTATTTTGATATCGCTGACGAGCTGGAGCTTACCTATCCCATCCGCGAGGAGTTCGCGGCCTTTGCCGAGCGCGCCCGCTCGGGCGGCTACTCCACCGAGGAGCTTGTGAGCCGCGGCGAGTACTTCACCGCTCGCCTGATGGCCGAGTACCTAGGTCTGCCGTTCCTGGACGCCGCGACGGTTGTGGCGTTCCATCACGACGGTACGCTCAGCATGAACCGCACCTCCGAGCTGGTGCAGGAGTACGGCCAGCAAGGCGGCTTTGTTATGCCCGGTTTCTACGGCGCGACGCGTGAGGGCCAGATCAAGCTGCTCGACCGTGGCGGCGGCGATATTTCCGGCTCGATTCTGGCCAAGTGCCTGGGCGCCGATCTGTACGAGAACTGGACCGACGTCTCGGGCTTCTATTCTGCCGATCCGCGTATTGTTCCGGAGGCTCAGCCCATTGCGCGCGTTACCTACGAGGAGCTGCGCGAGCTTTCGTACATGGGTGCGAGCGTCCTGCACGAGGAGGCCGTGTTCCCCGTGCGCGAGGCGGGTATTCCGCTGGTCATCAAGAACACCAATGCGCCGCAGGACCCCGGTACCATCATTAGCGAGACGGCTGACGAGGGCGAGGCAGAGCCCATCATTACCGGCGTGACCGGCAAGCGCGGATTTGTCGCCATCAACGTTGCCCGCGACCGCACCAAGCCCCGTGTCGGCTTTATGCGCCGCGCGCTTTCGGTGTTCGAGCGCTATGACGTTTCCGTCGAGCACATGCCCACCGGTGTCGACCGCTTTGGCGCCGTGGTACAGGAGCAGGACGTGCACGATTCGCTGTACTCGCTCGTGGGCGACATTCAGCAGGAGGTCGAGCCGCTCGAGATCGAGGTTGTCGAGGGTCTGGCACTTATCGCGACCGTCGGTCGTAACCTGCGCGGTCGTGCCGGCATCTCTGGCCACCTGTTTGGCATGCTTGGCCAGGCGGGCGTGAGCGTGCGCATGATTTCGCAGAGCTGCGACGAGATCAACATCATTATCGGTGTCGAGGAGAAGGACTTCGACCTGGCGATTCAGACCATTTACCGTGCCTTCTCCGATAAAAACGGCATTGTGAAGGTCTCCGACCTGGAGGCTTCCGCGCCGGTCGATCCCGCTCTGGCCGCGCTCCACAAGTAGCTGCTATCCCGGTGGATTTTTGGGACAAGTGCCAAAAATCTAGCGCGGGGCGTTTCGTTTCGGTTTCGTTTCGACGGGGCGGGTTTCGTGCCCGCCCTGTTCTTGTATACACTGGCAACAATAATCGGCCTGCTCGGCGTGCGGGCAAAAGCCAAAACCTATAAAGGGGGAAGCATGAAACAGTACACGGTTGCTATTTTGGGCGCGACGGGAGCCGTGGGCACCCAGATGCTCGAGTGCCTCAACGAGCAGGAGTTTCCGGTCGGCAAGCTTAAGCTGCTGGCGAGCGCGCGTTCTGCGGGCAAGACCGTCGAGTTCCGCGGCGAGCAGATCGTGATCGAAGAGGCTTGCCCCGAGGCCTTTGAGGGCTGCGATATTGTGCTTGGCGCCGCCGGCGACGATATCGCGAAGGAGCTGCTGCCCGAGGCCGTCAAGCGCGGCGCCGTCGTGGTCGACAACAGCCACGCCTTCCGCATGGATCCCGAGGTGCCGCTGGTCGTGCCTGAGATCAATGCCGACGACATCAAGTGGCATCACGGCCTTATCGCCAATCCCAACTGTGCGACCATCATCGGCCTGGTTCCCACGTGGCCGCTGCATCAGCTCGCCGGCGTGAAGCGCATGATCGTCTCGACGTATCAGGCGGCTTCGGGTGCTGGCGCTCCCGGTATGGCCGAGCTCGAGGCTCAGCTGGCTGCCCTAGGCCGTGGCGAGGAGATTCCCGAGCCGCGCGCGTTTGCCGCCCAGCTGGCGAGCAACCTGATTCCGCAGATTGGCGGCGTCAAGGAAGAGGGCTTTACCTCCGAGGAGATGAAGCTGCAAAACGAGGGCCGCAAGATCATGCACCTGCCCGAGCTGCGCGTGAACTGCACCTGCGTGCGCGTGCCCGTGCTGCGTTCGCACTCCGAGAGCATTACGCTTGAGTTTGAGCGCGACATTACGGTTGACGAGGCCCGTGCTGCGCTGGCTTCTGCCCCGGGTGTCAAGCTGGTTGACGACATGAGCGCCGAGGATGCGCACGATCGTTTCCCCATGCCGATGGACACCTCCGACCAGGACCTGATTTGGGTCGGCCGCGTGCGTCGCGACATCTCGAACCCCGAGGCCGCGCGTGGCATCACCTTCTGGTGCTGCGGCGACCAAATCCGTAAGGGCGCGGCAACCAACGCCGTCCAGATCGCTAAGCTGCTCTGCGAGTAGTGTGACCTGTTCGGCGGGGGCCGGGCTTAGTTTTCAGAACGTCCTCGACCACGTGTGGCGCCTTGTCCTGCTCCTTCGGAGCCGCGGACAAGGCGCCACACTGGTCTGCGGAGGATTCTGAAAACTAAGCCCGGCCCCCGCCT
>CABRRA010000047.1:0-6949 GCA_902473205.1 uncultured Collinsella sp. | reverse complement strand
CCGCCGGTGCCGCCGTGCCCACTATCTCGCGCGGACGTGTGACCTTTGTCGATGCCGCCTTGCCGCAGGGCGTGGTGGTGCCCGATGCCAACCTGGCCGTGTTCTCTATCGCCGACCTCAACGCCCGCATGGACGCCAACCGCGCGCGCAGCCGTCGCAAGGTGGACATTGCGCAGATTACGTTTCCGTTTAAGCCGGGCGACTATGTGGTGCACGCCACTCACGGCATCGCGCTCTTTAGCGAGATCGCGCGCCAGGAAGTGGGCGGCAAGGAGCGCGACTACTTTTTGCTGGAATATGCCGATGGCGACAAACTTTACGTGCCGCTCGAGCAGGTCGACCGCATCACGCGCTATGTTGGCCCCGACGGCGACAAGCCGCGCCTGACCAGGCTCAACACTGCCGACTGGACGCGTGCCACCAATAAGGCGCGCAAGAATGCCAAAAAGCTGGCGTTTGACCTGGTCGACCTGTATACGCGCCGCTCGTCGATTACCGGTATCGCCTGCCCGCCCGACACGCCCGAGCAGATCGAGATGGAGGAGAGTTTCCCTTACGACGAGACACGCGACCAGCTGGAGGCCATCGCCGACATTAAGGCCGACATGGAGGCGCCCAAGCCCATGGACCGCCTACTGTGCGGCGACGTGGGTTTCGGCAAGACCGAGGTCGCCCTGCGCGCGGCCTTTAAGTGCGTGGACTCCGGCCGCCAGGTCATGGTGCTCTGCCCCACGACCATTCTTGCCCAGCAGCACTACGAGACGTTCTTTGAGCGCTTTGCTCCGTTTGGCCTTGAGGTCGAGGTGCTCAGCCGCTTCCGCACGCCGGCGCAGCAAAAGCGCGCGCTCAAGGCATTTGCCGAGGGCACGATTGACGTGCTTATCGGCACGCATCGTCTGCTTTCGGCCGATGTGAACCCCAAGAACCTGGGCCTGGTGATCATCGACGAGGAGCAGCGCTTTGGCGTGCAGCACAAGGAGCAGCTCAAGAATCTGCGCGAGCAGATTGACGTGCTAACGCTTTCGGCAACGCCTATCCCGCGTACCATGCAGATGGCCACGAGCGGCGTGCGCGATATGAGCCTAATCACCACGCCGCCGACGGGGCGTCGTCCCGTAATCGTGCACGTGGGGGAGTACGACCCCGACGTGGTGAGCGCGGCGATTCGCCTGGAGGTTGGTCGCGGCGGCCAGGTATACTACGTGTCCAACCGCGTCAAAACTATCGACGATGCCGTGGCGCGCGTGCACGAGGCCGCGCCCGAGGCGCGCGTGGGCGTGGCGCACGGCAAGATGAGCCCGCGCGAGGTCGAGGACGTGATGATCGAGTTCGCGACCAAAAAGATCGACGTGCTCATCGCCACGACCATCGTGGAGAGCGGCATCGACAACGCGACCGCCAACACGCTCATCATCGAGGACTCGCAGCGCCTGGGCCTGGCGCAGCTCTACCAGCTCAAGGGTCGTGTGGGCCGCTCGGCCACGCAGGCCTATGCGTACTTTATGTTCCCGGGCGAGCTGCCGCTCACCGAGGAGGCTACGGCGCGCCTGACTGCCCTTTCCGAGTTTCAGGACCTGGGCAGCGGCATGCGTATCGCCATGCGCGACCTGGAGATTCGTGGTGCCGGCTCGCTCATGGGCGCCGAGCAGCACGGTAACCTGTCGAGCGTGGGCTTTGACCTGTTTACGCAGATGCTGGGCCAGGCCGTGGCCGAGGCGCGCGGCGATGACGATGCCGGCGTGGAGGCGGCGAGCGTGGGCATTAACCTGCCGGCCGACTACTTCTTGTCCGAGGAATACCTGCCGGCGGTGGACCAGCGCGTACTCGTGTACCGCAAGCTTGCGGCGGCCGAGGACCTAGAGAGCATCGACGAGGTACAGGAGGAGACCGAGGCTGCACACGGCGAGCTGCCGTTGGCGGGGCTCAACCTGTTCAATCGCGCGCGAATCCGCATTCGCGGCGAGCGCTTGGGGCTCGAGAACGTCACGCTCAGCGGCGGTCGCATCACCTTCTTGGGCGTCGACGTGCCCAAGAAGGTGGCATTTGAGCTTAAGACCCGCTATGGCGCGGTGAACTTCCCCAAGAGCCGCAAGCTGTCGGTGCCCTACAAGGCGGGCGCCGGTGCGGGCAGCGGCCTGGGTCGCGGCCTCGACGCCAACGACGGCACCGGTCCCGTGGCCGCGGCGCTCATGCTGCTGCAGCAGCTGGGCGCTAGTGATGATGACTAGCGAGTCGACGCCGTAAACGCCCTATTTGGGCACTCTGGTTCCATCGAAAGGAAAGCATGTTCGGATACATCTATAAGAAAGATGTCGCCATGATCGCGGTTGTCCTGTGCCTTTGTCTGGGCGTGGGCAGCTTCTTCGATTACCAGATCTCGAGCGCGCTGTTCAACATCGGCAGCATGTACGGCCGCTTTATCGAGGCCGCCGGCGAGCTGCCGTTCGAGCTGACGGCAAGCGTCGCAGGCGTTATGCTCGTGCGCGCGGTGCGTCCCGACTCCGGGGGGAGCAAATGGCTCGCCGTGCTCGGCATCCTCGTCAACGTTGGCCTGGCCGGCTACGAGATCGTCTCGTCCCTGAAGGTTGGCGGCAAACTCATTGCCGTTCAGCTGGTGCTGACGTTTGTGCTGGTCATCGCTGCTAACTTAATCGTCTATCGTCTCACGCGCACGACCGAGCCCGACGAGCTCACACGCTGGGCGTTGATGGTGCTTGCCGTGTGGATCGCTCAGGCCATCATCCTCAATGTGATCGTCAAGCCGCTGTGGTCGCGCCCGCGTATGCGCGTGATCGAGGTCACGCCGGGGCTTAATTTTCAGCCGTGGTGGGTGATCGGCAACCCCGACAAGTGGAGCTATATTGCGGCCGGCGTGATCAAGGACGGGTTCAAGTCGTTTGCGAGCGGGCACACGGCGCATGCGGCGATCGGCCTTATGCTCGCCGGGCTTCCCGCGGCGGCCTTTAAGGAAAAGCCGTCACACCGTCGTGTGGTCTTTTGGACGGCGGCTGTGGTCGCGGCACTCGTCGCGTTTGGTCGCATCGTGATCGGCGCGCATTTTTTGAGCGATGTGAGCTGCGGCTTTGCCCTGGTGTTGGCACTTGAGTGCCTTGCCGCGCGCATTGCCTATCCCAACGGCGTACAATAGCTCCGTTTGAATCATCTGGCCGATATCCGGTAAGAGAGGATTGCCATGCTCGCGTTCAACAACGATTATTCCCACGGCGCACACCCGGCGGTGCTGCAGGCGCTCGTCGATACCAACATGGAGCCGCAGCCCGGCTACGGTACCGATGCACATACCGAGCGCGCCAAGCAACTTATTCGCGAGGCCTGCCAGGCCCCCGGTGCCGACGTGTTTTTTCTGGTGGGCGGCACGCAGGCCAACGCGACGGTGATCGACATGCTGCTCGCGCCCTACGAGGGCGTCGTTGCTGCCGAGACTGGCCACGTCGCCTGCCATGAGGCGGGCGCCATCGAGTTTGGCGGCCACAAGGTGCTCACCATCCCCGGCTATGAGGGCAAGATGCACGCCGAGGACCTCGAGAACTATATCCAGGTGTTCTACGAAAACGAGAGCTATGAGCACACGGTGTTCCCGGGTGCCGTGTACGTGAGTCTATCGACCGAGTACGGCACGCTGTACTCCAAGGCCGAGCTCGCGGCGATTCACGCGGTGTGCCAGAAGCGCGAGATTCCGCTGTTTGTGGATGGCGCCCGCCTGGCCTATGCGTTGGCGGCCGATGAGTGCGACATTACCCTGCCCGAGCTGGCACAGCTGTGCGACGTGTTCTACATCGGCGGCACCAAGTGCGGCGCGCTTTGCGGCGAGGCTGTGGTGTTCTGCGGCATGCACGCCCCGGCACATCCCATTCCGCGTATTAAGCAGCATGGCGCGCTGCTTGCCAAAGGCCGCCTGACGGGCGTGCAGTTTGAGGCGCTCTTTACCGATGGCCTGTATTTTGAGATTGGTCGCCAGGCGATTGAGACCGCTCAGGCGCTGCGTCGCGTGCTGCACGAGCGCGGCTACCAGTTCTTCTTGGAGACGCCGACCAACCAGCAGTTCGTGATTCTGCCCAACGAGGACATGGCCCGCATTCGCGAGCATGCGGCGATCGAGTACTGGGAAAAGTACGACGATACCCACACGGTGGTGCGTTTTTGCACCAGCTGGGCCACGACGCAGGAGGACATCGACGCGCTGGCGGCTGTCCTGTAGCCTGATGTAATGACGAGGGGCCGCCTTGCGCTGGGTTTGGCGCAGGGCGGCCTTTGCTTTTGGGGAGAAGAGTTGTATGACCGAGATGTCCGAGCCGACGATTCGCCTGGCGACGCCCGATGATGCGCCGGCGTTGCTTGCCATCTATGAGCCGTATGTGCGCCAGACGGCGATTACCTGCGAATACGAGGTGCCGAGCGTTGAGGAGTTCGCCGGGCGCATCGAACGCACGCTCAAGCGCTATCCGTATCTGGTGATGGAGCTGGGCGGGCGTCCGGTAGGCTATGCCTATGTGAGCGCGCTTAACAGCCGCGAGGCCTACGACTGGTCGGTCGAGACGTCGATCTACCTGGCACGCGATGTGCGCCACGGCGGGCTGGGCCGCAAGCTGCACGATGCGCTCAAGCAATGTCTGATCGCGATGGGCATCACCAACATGTGCGCCCTCATCGCCGTGCCGCACGACAAGGACGATGAGTATCTGACGCACAACAGTCAGGATTTCCATGCCCATATGGGCTACCGCCTGGTGGGCGCCTTTGACCGCTGCGCCCAAAAGTTCGGCCGCTGGTACGACATGTGTTGGATGGAGTTGGTCCTGGCCGAGCGCGTCCCTAACCAACCTAAGCCAACCTGGTTCCCCGACCTCCCCAAACCTACCATTTAGGGACAGGTTTATTTTGGCAGGTTAGCCGATGGGCTCGGTGTATTTGGCGCGGTCGGTGCGTTGGATGCGCTTGGAGACATGGAGCGGGCGGCCGTCGGTGTCGTAGACGTAATCGGTGATCAGGATCAGCGCCTGCCCGCGCTCAACGTTGAGCAAAAACGCCTCGTTTTGCGAGGCATAGCACACCTCAAAGGTCTTGTGCCCCTGTGCCGGCGCGCGATGGAATTCTTTACGCAGCGTGGCGTAGAGCGAACCATTGATATCGCGATCGATGAGTGCCTCAAAGCTCGGTGGTAGATAGGTGGTCTCCAGGCACAGTGGCGCATCGTCCAGATAACGCAGGCGGACAAGTTTGACGAGCTTGCTGCCCACGGCGGCATCAAAGAACTTAGCTATGCTGCCGCCCGCCTTGGTAAAGCCCGAGTCCACGGTGCGCGTGGTGGGCTTCATGCCCTGGCCTTCGACCTGCTTGGTATAGCTCGAAAACACCAGGTTGTTCTCGTGGAGCGCGGGCGTGTCGGCCACAAAGGCACCACGTCCGCGCTCGGTGCGAACCAGGCCCTCATCAACGAGCACCTTAAGGGCATGGCGCACGGTGCTGCGCGACAGCCCCGATTCGTCCATGAGCTCCATCTCGGACGGCAGCTTGTCTTCGCGCGCGTAGACGCCGGAGGCGATGCGGTCGCGCAGCATGCCCGCCAAGCGCTCGTATTGGGCCAGTTTCTTTTTGGATGAGACGCTCATATTGCCAACCTGTATCTAACCTGTATGCGAATCTAATCAAGCATGTATTCAATACAATAACAAAACCGCTGGTAGCCAGCTATCAAAAACCGCATCAGCGATATTTCTAAGACAAATATAGCATACAACTAGTCGACATAACCAAAACATGTATGTAACTTGTATTCCATCGAGAGCATCAAACGAGAAGAAAGGCTGATGCACGATGACTACTCAGGAACAGGTTAAGGATGTCGTTTCCCAGGTTTTGGCTGACAAGGCAGACAAGGGCGGCATCAAGCGCGTCGTGTGGATTGGCGCCGGCGGATCCAACGGCGGCAACTATCCTGCCCAGTACTTTATGGAGCACGAGGCCACGCAGGTCGTGAGCTCCAGCTACACCAGCAACGAGTTCGTGCACGCCACCCCGGCCTACGTTAACGAGAGCACCCTGGCCGTCGTCGTGTCCATGCGCGGCACCAAGGAGACCATCGTCGCCGCCCAGGTCGCCAAGGACCACGGCGCCAGCACCATCGCCATCTATGTTGACGAGTCCGGCCTCACCGAGGTCTGCGACTACAAGATTCAGTATGACAGCCTGGCCGTCGACGAGTCCTGCATGGGCCGTACCAATTCCGCCGTCGTGACCATGATCGCCATGGAGCTTACGCAGCAGACCGAGGGCTATGCCGAGTACGAGACCGCTATGGCCGCCTTCGACCTGGTCGATCCGATCTATCGCAAGGCCGTCGAGTACACCCGTCCGCTCGCTGCCAAGTGGGCCGAGCAGAACGCCGACAAGCCCTGCATCAACGTCATGGCTCAGGGTCCGCTTTTTGGTGCCGCCTACGTCTTTAGCATCTGCAACGTGCAGGAGATGCTGCAGATCGACTCCTGCACCATCAACACCTGCGACTTCTTCCACGGCCCCTTCGAGATCCTGGACAAGCGCACCTCGCTGTTCCAGCTCATCAGCGTCGGCCGCAGCCGCTGCAACGACGAGCGCGGCATCCGCTTCGTCAACCAGTACGGTGGCGAGCGCGTCTATCAGCTCGACGCCAAGGAGCTCGGCCTCAACGACATCAAGGACAGCGTGAGCGAGTACTTCAATCACTTGATCTTTGCGCCGATCCTCAACAACGTGTACATGCGCGCGCTCTCTGCCGTCACCCACAAGGACTACATGACGCGCCGTTACATGTGGAAGCTGGATTACTAAGGGGATAGAGCGGCCTAACAGCTCGATGTCCTCATAAGTTGCGGTGGAATAGTTCCTGTTTGGGGGCTTGAAGTCTCTATTTAGGAACTATTTCACCGCAACCGCTGGGGACGGAGGAAAA
>CABRRA010000046.1:0-7097 GCA_902473205.1 uncultured Collinsella sp. | reverse complement strand
ATCGCGAGTTCCGCACGCAAAGAAGGCCACTTAATGTGGCCTTCGTCTTGCGCAGGACTGTAGAGCAGGAAACCTTATATCCGGCCCCTCCGGTCGGGGACCGCACCCGTACGACTACAGCGTCATGTTTGGATCGGCGTCGACATCGAACGGCGAGATTTCACCTCGGTCGAATTTACGGCGAGCGACCTCCGCGATCATGGCGGCGTTATCGGTGCAGGCAGACAAGGGCGGCACCGTTACGCGGATTCCCTGACGCCCGAGTTTCTTGATCATCATCTCGCGCAGATGCGGGTTGGCCGAGACGCCGCCGCCGATGCAATACTCCTTGCACCCGGTAGCATGCAGGGCGTTTTTGGCCTTCTTGTACTGCACGTCAAAGACCGCCGCCTCAAACGAAGCCGCCAAATCGGGCAGATGAATCGTGCGCCCGGCCTTGGTCTCTTGCTCGATGTAGAGCGTCACCGCCGTCTTGAGGCCCGAAAGCGAGAAGCGGTAGTCGCCCCTGCTGTTCAGCGCCCGGGGGAAATCAATCGCCTTAGGGTTGCCCGTCTCGGCAAGCTTGGAGATGATGGGGCCTCCGGGATAGCCAAGGCCCAGTGCCTTTGCCACCTTGTCGAAGGCTTCGCCCACGGCGTCGTCAAGCGTCTCGCCAAGCACCTCGTAGTCGCCCCATGCCCTTACGTGCACGAGCATGGTGTGCCCGCCCGAAACAAGCGTAAAGATAAACGGCGGCTTGAGGTCGGGCTGCGCCAACAGGTTGGCAAACAGGTGACCCTCCAGATGATTGACGCACACCAGCGGTTTGCCGGCAGCATACGCAAAGCCCTTGGCAAAGGCGACACCCACCACCAAGGCACCCACCAGGCCCGGACCTTGCGTCACGCCCACGGCGGCAAGCTCACTTGGTGCAATGGCTCCGCCCGTAAGGCCCAGCGACGCTGCGGCGTCCTCGAGTGCCGCGTCCACGACGCTCACGATGACCTCAACGTGCTTGCGCGAGGCGATCTCGGGCACCACGCCGCCAAAGCGAGCATGAAAATCAATCTGTGTCGACACCTGGTTGGCCAGTATATTGCCATCCGCATCGATAATTGCCACGGCTGTCTCGTCGCAGGAGCTCTCGATGGCAAGCACCAGGCGGCGGCGCTCGATTTCGGCACGCTCCTCAGCGGTGCGTTCGGGCGCGGGCAGCGGCCATACACGCTGTTCGGCAGCCGTCGGCTCGGGCGAGGCATTGTCGAGAGGAAGCACCAGGGGCAGCGGCGCCGTCATGACGATGGCATCCTTGCCGGCACCGTAATAGCCACGGCGACGACCCGCCTCGGTAAAGCCCAGAGCGGCATAGAGAGCAATTGCGGCCTCGTTGCCGTCCTCAACCTCAAGCGAAGCCGTGGTGCAGCCGAGCATCTGCGCGTCATAGCTCACGTGCGACAGAAGCTTGCGGGCGATGCCCTCGCGGCGATGCGCCGGATCGACGGCAACGTCCATAATCTGCACGTCCCCGTCGACGACCATACCGCCGGCAAGACCCAGCAGACGGCCGTCGTCGTGCGCCACCCACCAGCTACGTGGCGCGGCAACGTCCTCGCCCAGCTCGGACAGGAACATGCCCGGCGTCCACGCCTCGTGTCCGGCGCCTTCAAAGCAGGCGGTCTCCAGTGCGCTCGCGCCCTCGGCATCCGCCGCGCCCATGGGGCGGAATTGCAGATGACGTCCGGCAAGCTCGTCGGCAACACCTGTCACCTCACTCTGCGCGCTCTCGGCAAGGCCCAGACGCTTGCGCTCGTTTTCCTCGGCGTCCGAAAGGCGCGTATAGATCGGCAAGACGCGAGCCGGATCGCCATCGCCTGCGGCGTGCGCCATCAGCAGGCCCTCGCCCGAGGGCCACCACAGGTCTCGCTCCACGCAGCGCGCCGTCTCATCCTCGCCCAGCAGTTTGCCATAACGCACGAGACCGTCACCAGTCAGCTGAACCTGATCCCAGTCCGCGGTCTGGCGCCACTCATCAAGCGCCACGGCGGCCTTGACCACGCGCTCGCGCTCAAACAGACGCTCGGGGCCCTCATCCCCCAGCACATAGAGCGCCGGGTACACCTCGCCGCGCATGGCATCGGCAAGAACACCAAGCTTGCCGCGCACGCCGGCCTTCCATGCCGTCCAGGCGCAAGCATCGAGCGTCGACACGCCCAGCAACGGCACATTGGCACCGTGCGCCAGACCCTTTGCGGTGGAGATGCCGATACGCACGCCCGTAAACGAGCCGGGACCGCGACCGACCACATAACAGCCGACATCGCTGCGATCCAGGCCGGCCTGCTTCAGTAGGTCATCAACAGTATTCACGAGCTCCACGTTGGCATGGCGGCGACACAGATGGTCCCCACTTACCAGCTTTGCCTCGCCTGTCTGCACGTCAATCCAGCTTGCCGCGCAGGCAAGCATGTCGGTCGATGTGTCGAGCGCCACCACCAGCGCGTTGTCGTTATGCAAGCTCATCTTGTACAGCCTTATCTATCAAATGGGAAAGCTCAATCGCGCGCTCGCCGTGTGCCTCGAGCGTTATCGTTCGCACGTCGCTGTCGTCCTCATCGCGCTTAAGCATCACCGAAAGATACTCATCTGTCAGTTCATCCTGAAACTGCTCGCCCCATTCCAGCAGGCAAACACCCTCATAGCCCAGCACGTCAAAAATGCCCGTATCCTCAAGCTCGTAGGCATGCTCCAGGCGGTACAGATCAAAATGGAACAGCGGAATACGCCCTTGGTCATGAACGGCCATGAGTGCGAACGTAGGGCTTGTGACCATATGCTCATCGCCCAGAGCGCGCGAAACGCCCTTGGTAAAGTGGGTTTTGCCCACCCCGAGGCCGCCGGTCAAGATCAGCACATCGCCATCTTCTAGACACGGTGCGACCAGCTCGCCAAAATGCTCCGTATCGGCAGTACGGGCCGTTCTATAGGTACCTACCCCCAGGCGCTCCAGGGACATATACGCTCCTTATTATTATTCCGAGGCGGTCTCCGGCGCGGGGTGCCGCTCCAGATAGTCGCCCAGCATCTTAAAGTCTTCCTCCAGCAACTCCTGCCACGCCGGATTGCGCAGCGCCGCCGCAGGATGAAACGTCGGCATCACCACAAAGTGGCCCATCTGATGGAACCTGCCGCGCAGCTTGGTAATGCCGATCTCGGTCTTGAGCACAAAGTGCGTTGCGGGGTTACCGAGCGTCACGATGATATCGGGCCAGATGCTTCGAATCTGCTCGCGCAAAAACGGTGAGCAAGCCAGCACTTCCTCGGGACGCGGATTGCGGTTTCCCGGCGGGCGGCACTTAAGCACGTTGGCGATATAGACGTCCTCGCGCTTAAGACCTGCCAGGGACAAAATGCCGTTGAGGTCTTCACCCGCCGCCCCCACAAAAGGTTCGCCCTGCAAATCCTCGTTGCGACCCGGTGCTTCACCAATAAACATGACGCGAGCGTGGGGGTTTCCCACGCCAAACACGATGTTATGGCGCGACTGATAGAGCTGGCAGAGATGGCAGTCGCCTAAAACAGCCTCAATCTCCTCGAGTGCGACCTCACGTGGCGCCTGATGGGTATGGCCGGGAATGTGCATGACGCCCATAGCGGCTCCTACACGTAGACCTTGTCGAGACGCATGCCAAAGCCGCAGGCGACCTCGTAGTTAATCGTTCCGCGCAGTCGGGCCATCTCGTCCATAGTGATCTCGGCATCGCCATCGCGGCCGACAATAATCATCTCGTCACCATACTCGGCCTCGGGAATCTCGTGTGCCGGGTTGGACTGAATGGCGACCATAAACTGATCCATGCAGATATTGCCAACCTGACGCACGCGCTCGCCGCGATACAGCACATCCATACGATTGGAAAGCGTACGCGATAGGCCGTCGGCATAACCGATCGGCAGCGTGCAGATCTGAACGCGCGTACGCGGTACGCGGTAGGTAAAACCGTAGCCCACGCCCTCGCCCATCGCAGGGTGCGCCACGCGCGTCACGCGCGCATGAACGCTCATAACGGGATCGAGCTGCATCACACGGCTACTCAGCTCGCACGGCTGCATGCCATACAAGCCAACGCCGGCGCGAATCATATCAAAATGCATCGAGGGGTCGAGCATCGAGGACGGCGTGTTGGCGCAATGCACGATACCGCACTCAAAACCCGCATCCTTAATGGCCTGAACGGCCTCGGTAAAGCGCTGGCACTGCAGCTTGTAATCCCAGCCCGAAGGTTCATCGGCCGTGGCGAAGTGCGTAAATACGCCGTCGCACTGAATACCGCGATGGAAATCAATACCGCGGACAAAGTCGAGCACCTGCGTGTAATGTACGCCGATGCGGTTCATGCCCGTCTCGATGGCGAGATGATACTTGCCCACCTTGCCCGCCGCGACGGCACATTCGCCATACGCAAGAGCAAAGTCGGACGTATAGACCGAGGGCATGATATCGAACTCGAGCAACGTCGGAATGGCCTCGATAGGCGGCTCGCTTAGGATAAGGACGGGTTTCGTAATCCCGCCCTGTCGGAGCTCAACGCCCTCGTTAACCGTCGCCACGGCAAACATGTCGGCGCCGGCCGAATACATAATCTTGGCGCACTCAACAGCTCCATGACCATAAGCGTCGGCTTTAACCACGCAGCACAGGCGCTGACGCGGATTCAGCAAATTCTTATAGGCCCTCGTGTTGCGGCGAAGCGCCCCGCGGTCGATCTCGACCCAGGACCAACGCGTCAAATCGGCTTTATTCATAATTAGTCATCCGACCCTTCGTCCGTGATTCCCAGATCATCGAGCGCATCCTTTGCCGCCAACTCCATGGCGGGACCGATCAAGTCGATAAGATCGGTCGCGATAACGCTCTTCTCGCCAAACTCCGTCGCCGCGGCAAAACCGGCATAGCTATGAAGCGCGACGGCATACGAGTACAGCAGCTCCCAGCGGTCCATCTCATCGCGCATGGTGGCTAGCGTGCCGGCCAGAATACCCGCAAGGACGTCACCCGAGCCAGCGGTCGCCAACGACGCCGGGCCAGAGAGCGGCAGCAGCACGCGCTCAACACCGCAAATGGCCGTCGTCGGGCCCTTAGCGATAACAACGAGGTTATCGGAACCGGCGGCCCAGACAACCTTTTGCGCGGCGGCAATCGCGGTTCCAAGGTCATTGACCTCATCACCGGCGACGAGACGCGAAAGCTCACGATAATGCGGCGTCATAACGAGCGGCTGCTCACGACGATACATCTCGGGATTACTGTCGATGCCATCGATTGCAATCTTGGCAAGGCAGTTGAGAGCATCGGCATCCAAGATAAGCGGTACGTCGAGCTCAAGCAGACCCGAAACCACCTGCATGGCACCGGCAGATGTCGTCATGCCGGGACCACACAGCACGCAGCTATATTTCTTGGCAATCTCACATACCGTCATGCGCGCAGCGGCACCAAAAGAACCGCGGGAATCAGATGGAATAGCAAAGACCGGAATCGAGGGGAGCGCCATGCGGATAAGGTTGGCACACGCATCCGGAGTCGCGACTGCCACATAGCCGGCGCCTGCGCGGGCAGCGGACTTGGCAGCCATAATGGCCGCACCAGGATACTGCGCCGATCCGGCAACAATGAGCACCGAGCCGCGCGAGTACTTATCGATATTCGTAGGCAGCGGAGCAAAATAGTCCACAAGGTCACCGGGTTCCACGATCTCGGCAGCATGGTCGACATCGTCAATAACCTCATCAAGGCGGTCATACAGACCGCCGCAGACCAGATCGCCTGCATATTCGGGACCGTCAGCGCTGTATAAGCCGATCTTGGGAGCAATCATCGTCACCGTACGCTCGGCACGAATGCAGTCGTCATCCACCACACCCGTCTCGGCATTCAGGCCCGAAGGAACATCGATGGAGACAACGCGATCGGCATTTTCATTGACCGTGGGGATCCAGATTGAAAACGGCGCACGAAGATCACCATGAAAACCGGTACCAAAAATGGCATCGACTACAACATCAGCCTTATCAATCAGCACCTCCAGCTCATCACGAGAGGGGCCGACACACACATGCACGTCGCGACCAGCAGTACGACGGGCGACATGACGAGCGAGAGCGGCAGGGATCTCATCCGGCTCAACCGGAGAGACGATATCTACATCAACGCCCTTATGCGTCAGAATGTCAGCGGCAACCCAGCCATCTCCGCCATTGTTGCCAAAACCGACCAATACAAGAACGCGATCGGGGTTGAGCTTTAAAATCTCGTTGGCAGCAAATTCGCCCGCCAACTCCATGAGTTCGGCCTTCGAGGTACCCTCACGCTCGATAATATCTTCGAGGCGAACGACTTCCTCGGTACTCAAAACCGGTTTCATCTATGCTCCTAGCGCATCTTGCGAATCATCATCCAGATGTTCCGACAAAGCAGATTGTTGCAGCTGTTCGAGCTCGTCTAAGACAGAACGAGCCTCTTTAAATGTCTGAGCAACGCGCTCCTTCGTGCTCACCTTTTCTTCCTTGGGTTTAGGTCGAGCATCCTCGGTGATCGCAATGGCATTAGCAACAGCCAAGTCACCCGTCAGAGTAATAGAAAGAGCGACCTCGACAACGCCCAATTCCTGGGCGATTTCGAGAGCGCGGCCCGAAAGCAGCGCTTTTGGCTTGCCGAGCTTATCGCGCGTTACGGAAACGTCTTTACGGCCAACGCCCTGGCTAAAACCCGTACCAAGCGCCTTAAGTACCGCCTCGCGAGAAGCAAAACGGCTGGCATAATGCGCGGCAGGACGAGACGAGGCATCGCAATACGCGCGCTCTTCATCGGTAAACACGCGCCGGGCAAACGCGGGTGTCTTCTCAAGGATTGATTTCATTCGGGAAATCTCGACGATATCAACGCCGATTCCGGCTTCGGCCATAATCACCTCCATGCTGCACAGACTATGACATTGTAGCCCGTTCGCAGAAGATGCGACAAACGAGGGTCAAAAACACAGCGAGAGTGGAGTGATGGCCCTATAAACGCAAAAAAGGGGGAGGCCGCGAGGCCTCCCCCTTCTACATTCCCAATGGCG
>CABRRA010000045.1:0-9025 GCA_902473205.1 uncultured Collinsella sp. | reverse complement strand
CTGGCGGGTTTGCAGCGTCAACTGGTTACGCGGGTTGGTAAACCCGCGTAACTACCTACTCCCGAGCTCCGTACTGCTCGTAGTAGGCGTCGATGGCGGCCTTGAGCTCGTCATCGATGACGACCTTGCCATCGATCTCGTGGTTGTAGAGGGTCTCGACGACCTCGGCCATGGAAACGATGCTCGCGACGGGGAAACCGTACTTGGCCTCGATCTCCTTCTGCGCGGTGGTCACGCCGCCCTTGCCGACCTCCATGCGATTGAGGGACACGATCAGGCCCTTGATTTCGACGTCGGCAGCAGCCTTAACCTTGGGATAGGTCTCGTCGATGGACTTGCCGCTGGTGGTGACATCCTCGACCATGACCACGCGATCGCCGTCCTGGGGCTCATAGCCCAGCAGGTTGCCCTTGTCGGCGCCGTGGTCCTTGGCCTCCTTGCGGTCGCAGCAGTACTTGACCTCCTTGCCGTACAGCTCGTGGTAGGCAATTGCGGTCACGACGGCCAGCGGAATGCCCTTGTAGGCCGGCCCAAACAGCACGTCAAAATCGTCGCCAAAGTTATCGTGGATGGCCTGGGCGTAATACTCGCCCAGCTTCTTGAGCTGATAGCCCGTCACGTAAGCGCCGGCGTTCATAAAGAACGGGGACTGACGGCCGCTCTTGAGCGTAAAGCTGCCGAACTTAAGGACGTCGGACTCAACCATAAACTTGATGAACTCTTGCTTGTAAGCCTCCATGCGGGCTCCTCTCGTAATCGCGTACGTACCTTCCAGTTTAGCGCAGGCGAAGCGTCGATGCGGGCGCGCTTTGGGGCCACGGCATTCTGTAAAGGCTTTGTCAGAGGGAATGGTTTTCCGAACAATGGGGTTGACATGTCAAACCCCCTCATCAAGAATACGGGCGGATTAAAAAGGGGTACGAGATACCCAAAGCACGCTGCGCTCGGCCTTTAGGAGGTGTGCCATGGAAGGCAGTCCTAGTCGAAAAACCTGCATGTCGCCCTCGGCACGCCGTGAGGATTCCGCATACGCATAAACGCCACCGGCAGATCGCCAAAACCACCACAAAGGTGCCTGTCCCCTTTGTGGTAGTTCGTGAGCTTGACGTGAGCGACATCTAGGTTTTTTGCAACTCAATACGACACGTACGCTAACTCCCTTCAACAAGGAGGACCCTATGCTGATGCTCAAAACCGCCACGGTTCTCGAAGCCATCTCCAAGCGCCGCCGCACGGCGCGCCCTGCCGCTCGCACCGGCCTGTCCAAGAACACCATATTCGCCGCCACCCATAGCGCCGAGGACGCTCTCGTACTGCTTGACGCCACGGCAAACGGCCTCACCGCCGAGCAGGCAACCGAGCGCCTGGATGCCGCCGGCCCCAACACCATCGAAGCGCCGACCAAGACGCTCGCCCGCCGCATCGCCGACGCGTTCATCGATCCCTTCGCCGGCATCCTCGCCGCGCTCGCGCTGGTCTCACTCTACATCGACGTGCTCGCCGTGCCCGAGCCGCAGCGCGACCCCTCCACGGTCATCGTCATCAGCATCATGCTGCTGGTATCGGGCGGCATGAAGTTTATCCAGGAAGCCCGCAGCGGCAATGCGGCAGATGCCCTCAAGGACCTGGTCTCCAACACTTGCACCGCCCTGCGCGACGACGAGCGCATCGAGATCCTCTTCGACGAGCTCGTCCCCGGCGATGTGATCCGCCTCTCTGCCGGCGATATGGTGCCAGCAGATGCCCGCGTCATCACCGCGCGCGACCTGTTTGTCATCGAGTCCGCACTCACCGGCGAGAGCGAGGCCGTCGAGAAGACCGCTGCCGTCACCGTCGTCGAGGGCGCCGACGGCTCCGCGCTGCCACTCTCTGCCTGCAAGAACATCGTCTTTACCGGCACCTCCGTGCAAAACGGCACCGCCATGGCGCTTGTCGTTGCCACCGGCTCGGACACCTACCTGGGCGGCATCGCCAAGATACTCAACGGGCGCGGCGAGAAGAGCGCGTTTGACCGCGGCGTCTCGAGCGTCTCCATGTTGCTCGTACGCCTCATGCTCGTTATGGCGCCGGCCGTCTTTGCCATCAACGCCGCCACCAAGGGCAACGTCATCGACGCGCTGCTGTTCGCCACGAGCGTGGCCGTGGGCATCACGCCGCAGATGCTCCCCGTCATCGTGACCACGAGCCTGTCGCAGGGCGCCAAGGACCTCGCCCGTCGCCAGGTTATCGTCAAGGAGCTGCCGGCGATTCAAAACCTGGGCGCCATGGACGTCCTGTGCTGCGACAAGACCGGCACCCTCACCGAAGACCGCATCGTGCTCGAGCGCTACCTCAACACCGATGGCAACGAGGACGCGCGCGTGCTGCGCCATGCGTTTTTGAACAGCTTCTTCCAGACCGGCCTCAAAAATCTTATCGACCTGGCCGTAATCGACCGTGCCGATGTGACACCCTCGACCGTCGCACCCGATTCCATGCTGGGCCAGAGCCTGCACGACCGCTACACCAAGGTCGACGAGGTTCCCTTCGATTTCTCGCGCCGTCGCCTGAGCGTAGTTGTCTCCGACGCCCAAGGCAAAACCCAGATGGTTACCAAGGGAGCTGCCGAGGAAATGCTCGAGATCTGCTCCTTTGTCGAGGTCGATGGCATCGCCCGGCCGCTCGCCGAAGACAAGCTCGCCCAGATTCGCAAGCAGGTCGCCGATCTTAACGCCGAGGGCCTGCGCGTGATTGCCGTGGCACAGAAGACCGATCCGCGCTGCGTGGGCGAGTTTGGCATCGCCGACGAATGCGACATGGTGCTGATGGGCTTTTTGGCCTTCCTCGATCCGCCCAAAGCAAGTGCCGCGGGAGCCGTCGCCACGCTCGAAGCCAAGGGCGTGGCGGTCAAGGTCCTGACCGGCGACAACGACCGCGTCGCTGCCACCGTCTGCGCGCAGATCGGCATCGATGCGAGCAACGTCTTGCTCGGCTCCGAGATCGATGCACTCGATGACGCCGAGCTTGCCGAGCGCGCCGAGAAAACCCACCTCTTCGCCAAGCTCTCGCCACTGCAGAAGGCACGCCTGGTGCGCGTCATGCGCGAGATGCTCGACCACACCGTGGGCTTTATGGGCGACGGCATCAACGACGCCGCCGCCATGCGTGCGAGCGACTGCGGCATCTCGGTCGATTCGGCCGTCGACATTGCCAAGGAATCCGCCGATATCATCTTGCTTCAGAAGGACCTGGGCGTGCTCGAGCGCGGCATCATCGAAGGCCGCCACACCTACGGCAACTTGCTCAAGTACCTCAAGACCACAGTGAGCTCCAACTTTGGCAACGTGCTGTCCGTGACCGTCGCGAGCCTGTTCTTGCCGTTTTTGCCCATGAGTGCCCTACAGCTGGTGCTGCTGTCGCTCGTCTACGAGATCGTGTGCATCGCGCTACCGTGGGACACCGTCGATGACGTCTGGACCGCCCGTCCGCGCGCCTGGGACGCCGCGTCCATCAAGGGCTTTATGCTCGAGCTGGGCCCCGTGAGCTCGCTGTTTGACATCGTGACCTTCGCCGCGCTCTTCTTTGTGGTGTGCCCCGCCGCCGTGGGCGCAAGCTGGGCCGAGCTTGCCGCTACGAGCAATGTCGCGGGCATGGCGACCTTCGCCGCGCTCTTCCAGAGCGGCTGGTTTGTCGAGTCCATGTGGTCGCAGACGCTCGTGATCCACATGCTGCGCTCCCCGCGCCTGCCGAGCCCGCGTGACCACGCCGCGCCCGCGCTGTGCGCTCTCACCGTGCTGGGCCTGGCGCTCGTCACCTGGCTGCCGGCAAGCCCCATCGCCGATGCACTCGGCCTCATGACGCTACCCGCGAGCTTTTTCGCGCTGCTCATCGGCATCGTGCCCGCCTATATCGCGCTCACCCAGCTGGCAAAGCGCCACTACATTGCACGCCACGACGAGCTACTGTAGCGAGCAGACGGAAAACACCCTGCCAGCTGCCGTTGCCACTACCACAGCTGCCAACGCCTCTGCCGCTGCCGCAGTCTGTCCCCTCAGCAGTTGCGGTGGAATAGTTCCTGTTTAAAGCCCCATGACTTTGATTTAGAGACTATTCCACCGCAACTTATTGGAGGATTAGCTAGTCCTTGGGCGTCCAGGACCAGAAGAAGTTGATAAGGGCCACACGTGAGGTGGTGCCGGTCTTTTTGTTGATCGAGGAAATGTGACGGTAGAGCGTTGAGCGCGAAAGGAAGAGCGTTGCGGCGATGTCCTGAACGCTCTGGTCCGAAACGACCAAGACCTCAAGAATATCGCGCTCGCGCTCTGTAAGCCCAAAGGCGGCAACGAAGGCATCGAGGCACTCATCGGGCGTGAACTCCACTGCCTCCACGGGCGCGGAATCGGAACATGCGGGTGCAAAATCCCCACCAAAATCGTCGGTAGCAAGTGCCAGTCCATCCCACATCACGACATCATCGGCTCGTCGCCCCAACTGCCCCAGCAGTGTACGTCCCCAATGAGTGGCCGAAGAGTGTCCCCAGCGACTAGCCAAAAATGGGCCATGTGTCCCAGTTGTGGAGACTCCTTGAGCCGTCTGGGTATCGTGAAAGATCGTGCACTCCCCCATCATCAAAAGTGACACACGCTACCTGTTGATGGGAGGCAGCCATGGGCTTCTTTGACAAGATGTTCGAGAAGAAAGAGTGCGCGATTTGCGGTACCGAGCTGGGGCTTTTGGGGAAGACCAAGATCAACGAAGGCTACCTGTGCAAAGAGTGCGCCGGCAAGCTCTCCCCCTTCTTCCACGGCCATCGCTCCAGCACCGCGGACGATATCCGCGAGCAACTCGCCTACCGCGAGGCCAATGCCGAACGCCTGGCGTCGTTCAACCCCACGCGCACGCTCTCTGCCGGGCGCACCAACATCATGCTCGACGAAGACGCGGGCCTGCTGATCATCACTTCGCAGAGCCGCTGGCGCGACGCCAATCCCGACATCATCGAGTTCTCACAGGTACTCGGCTGCGATATGGATATCGACGAGCATCGCACCGAGATCTATCGCGAGACCAAGGACAGCGAGCGCGAGAGCTACAACCCGCCGCGCTACGACCTGGATTACGACTTCAATCTGACCATCCATGTCAACACGCCGTACTTTACCGAGATCAACCTACGCGTGAACGACTCCACCATCGATCAGCGCGGTTCCATCGAATACCGCGAGGCCAAGCGCCAGGCAACCGAGGTCCGCGACGCGCTGGTGCAGCTGCGCCAGGAGACGCGCGACAGCGTCGTGGCCGCTAAGGCCCCCAAGACCGCGGTCACCTGCCCCTTCTGCGGTGCAACCACCATTCCCGATGCCAGCGGGCGCTGCGAATACTGCGGCGGCGCCATCGGCGCATAATCTCCGGCACGGAAAGGACCGATTATGGCCTTCGAGAGCGTCAACTATCAGTGCCCTGCGTGTGGCGGCCCCCTTCACTTTGCCAGTGCCGAGCAAAAGCTCGTCTGCGACTACTGCGATTCGCGTTTTGAAGTCGAAGAAGTCGAGGCCCTCTATCGCGAGCGCCAGGACAAGGCAGATGCCAAAGCCGATGCCGCAGCCGCGGCTCCCAAACCTGCTGCCAACGATGCCGTGCAGGAGCTGGCTCAAAACGCCGGCTACATCTGCTCGTCGTGCGGCGCCGAGCTCGTGTCCGACGGCACCGTCGCCGTCACCACCTGCCCGTACTGCGGCAACTCCGCCGTGGCACCCGGCCAGCTCTCGGGCGACTTCTCACCCGACCTGGTGATTCCGTTTAAGCTCGGGCGCGACGATGTCATGGCCGCGCTCAAAGACCACTACAAGGGCAAAATCCTACTGCCCAAGAGCTTTGTCACCGGCAACCATATCGACGAAGTCCAAGGCGTTTACGTGCCGTTTTGGCTCTACGGCGCCCGCGTGGACGGCGAGGTGTGCTTTGATGCGACCAACGAGACCGTAACCGAGGAATCCGACCGCACCGTCACGACCACCGACCACTACGATGCCTACCGCAAGGGAAATATCTCGTTTGAGCGCGTGCCCGTCGACGGATCGTCCAAGATGCCCGACGGCCACATGGACGCCATCGAGCCGTTTGACTACGACGCGCTGCGCCCGTTCTCGGTCGCCTATATGCCCGGCTACATCGCCAACCGCTATGACGAGGATTGCGAAACCTGCAAGGCGCGCGCCGAGCGCCGCATGGAGGAGAGCACGATCTCGGCCCTGCGCGAGACCGTCGTCGACGAGTACGACGACGCCACGGTCGAAAGCAAGCAGCTCGACTACACCTGGGAAGAAAACGATTATGCTCTGTTCCCCGTGTGGATGCTCTCTACCTCGTGGAACGGCAAGAGTTACCTGTTTGCCATGAACGGCCAAACCGGCCGCATGGTCGGCGAGCTTCCCTGCTCCAAGCCCAAGCTCGCTGTCGCCTCGGTGCTGTTCTTTGCGATCGGATTTGTCCTTTCCCAGATTCTCTTTATGGGGGAGAACGCCTTCGATCCGGACTACCTCGCCTTTGATGTCGAGGGTATCCTCATCAACATCGTCGCGCCGCTGATCATCGTGATCATCGCAGACGTGCTGCTGGTGGGCCAGCTCAAGACGGCCAACGAGGCCACCCACGCCGATTGCTACTGCGGCGAGCTCGACCTGACCGAGAAGCACGACACCTTCAGCCACACCGAGACCACCGTTGTCATGAAGGGCAACAAGGACGATTAGCCATTCTGACCAATACCACCCGGCCTTTGACGAGAAAGGAAGATCACCATGGGACTCTTGAAAGCTGGATTGGGTGCTGCCGGCGGCGTCATGGCCGACCAGTGGAAGGAATTTATCTATTGCGAATCGATGCCCGCTGACGTCTTGGCCTGCAAGGGCAGTAAGCGCACCGGCGGCCGCAGCTCCAACACGCGCGGCGAGGACAACGTCATCTCCAACGGCTCGGTCATCGCCGTCAACGACGGCCAGGGCATGCTCGTGGTGCAAAACGGCAAAATCATCGAGGTTGCGCTGGAGCCTGGCGAGTTTGTCTTTGACACCGGCAGCGAGCCGAGCGTCTTTAGCGGCAACCTGGGCGACTCCATCAAGGAGACGTTCGCCAATATCGGCAGCCGCTTTACCTTTGGCGGCGACGCGGGCAAAGACCAGCGCGTCTACTTCATCAACACCAAGGAGATCATCGGCAACAAGTACGGCACCGCCTCGCCTGTGCCCTTCCGCGTGGTCGATAACAACATTGGCCTGGATGTCGACATCTCCGTGCGCTGCAACGGCGAGTATTCGTACCGCATCACCAACCCGCTGCTGTTCTACACCAACGTGTGCGGCAACGTGACCGATAGTTACACGCGCGATAAGATCGACAGCCAGCTTAAGTCCGAGCTGCTCACCGCTCTGCAGCCCGCCTTTGCCAAGATCTCGGAGATGGGCATCCGCTACAGCGCCATTCCCGGCCACACCACCGAACTCGCCCGCGCGCTCAACGAGGTCCTCTCGGCCGACTGGCGCGACCTGCGCGGTGTCGAGATCGTGAGCTTTGGCGTCAACTCCATCGCCGCCTCGCAAGAAGACGAGCAGATGATCAAGGACCTGCAGAAGGCCGCGGTCATGCGCGATCCCACCATGGCGGCCGCCAACATCGCCAGCGCCCAGAGCGATGCGATGCGCGCGGCAGCCGCCAACCCCAACGGCGCGATGGCCGGCTTTATGGGCATGGGCATGGCAGGTGGCATGGGCGGCATGAATGCCAGTCAGCTGTTCGCCGCCGGCCAGGCACAGCAGCAGGCTGCCCCGCAGCCGTCTCCGGCTCCCGCCCCCGCACCGGCACCCGCTGCCGCACCTGTGGCCGGCGCATGGACCTGCAGCTGCGGCGCCACCAACACTGGCAAGTTCTGCTCCGAGTGCGGCAGCCCCGCACCCGCCCCGGCACCGGCCAAGTGGTTCTGCCCCAACTGCGGCAGCGAAAACGGCGGCAAGTTCTGCAGCAACTGCGGAACGCCCAGGCCCTAACCCCTCCATCTGGTAATTGGCGGGGGATCCGCCACCCCCGCATTTGCTTCTATGGGTTTCGTTCGATGAAGGAGGACACCATGAAGACAACGTTCAAAAAGTCCGCGCTCGCATTCCTGACATGTATCTTGGCGCTCGCCTTTGCCCTGACGGGCTGCAGCGGCGGCGGCAAAGACCCCAAGGCCAACTTCGTCGGCAGCTGGCAGTACTCGGGTGGAACCTTGGACGGCGAAGAGCTCACCGATGAGTACATGGATATGCTCAAGGAGTGGGGCCTCAACTGTATCCTGATCCTCGACGAAGACGGCACGGGCGTCCTCGACATGTTCCTTGAGGTCGCCGACCTGAAATGGGAGGCCAAGGACGCCACCACCGTAACGATTACCGCCGAAGATGAGTCGCACGACCTGAAGCTCAAGGACGACAAGCTCGTCCTGGAGGTGGACGGCGACAAGATTATCTTTACGAAGTCCGACAAGGATCTGTCCGGTACGGTGAAGAAGGATCGCGAGAACGCCGAGAAGGAAGAAGAGATCGATGAGGCCGTCGAAGACGACGACGTCCAGAGCATCGAAATCTCCCCCGCCGTCACCGTCGCCGATGACGACCTGTGCACCATCACCATCACCGAGAAGTTCAAGGACGACTGGGGCGACATCGGCTTTGTCGTCAACATCACCAACAAGAGCGACAAGGACCTGACCTTCTACGCTCCTTCCGGCAAGACCAACGTCAACGGCACCATGAAGGAACCCTGGTTCTCGGCTCACCTGATGCCCGGCACCAACGCCACCGAGGAATTCACGTTCTCGAGCGGCGAGCTTGACAGCCTTGACGACCTGGTCAATACGACCATCGGCATCGACGCCTACCTGACCGATTCCTACGAGGACGTCGCCTCCTACAGCGCAACCATCGCGTAACGGCACGTAACATCAGCCGCGGGTTGGCGGACACATCCGCGCACATGTCAGGCGGGGCCGCAGGAGTTGATCCTGCGGCCC
>CABRRA010000044.1:0-9217 GCA_902473205.1 uncultured Collinsella sp. | reverse complement strand
CACGCAAAGGAAAGCACTTAATGTGCTTTCCGTCTTGCGCAGGACTGTAGAGCAGCAAACTCAACCCGCGCCAGCCGGCCCCGGAGACCCTCCCGGAGGGACCGAAAAACTTTTTCAAAAAAGTTGTTGCGCGGCGGACAGACTTCTGTGTATACTAATCCCCGCAGCGCACGCGAGCGGAAACAAACGCGAACGACTGCCTGGGGAGTTAGCTCAGTTTGGTTAGAGCGCCGGCCTGTCACGTCGGAGGTCGCGGGTTCGAGCCCCGTACTTCCCGCCAACGCAATTAAAGCCACGTCTTCGGACGTGGCTTTTTGCGTTTAATAGGCCCTCGATCTTATATGCCTCTTTATCCAAATCACCGCATTTGCAACGAGCGAGCCGGCCTCTACTGATATATGTGTTCAAACAGGGGGTTTGTTGCGCAACATCTGTTCAATGAAACAAGGGGGTTAGGCTATACTAAATTTCACTGTAGGCCGTACCTGATTCAGCCAGTCTTCAAGTGCGGCATTCAGTGGACACCCAATTTATAATTTGGTTGTTCAGGCGGTCATTTGGCGTCTCGACACAAGCTCGGCCCCGGAGCTCGTTCGAGCTGTTCGTATTCCTTGAAAGGGGAAACATGGACATATCGAGGAAGACTGATTATGCCCTTCGCATGCTTGCGATGCTTGCCGAGGAGCCGGAGCGGTTGCTTTCTGTTCGCACTGCTGCCGAAGAGGTCAATGTTCCGTATTCATTTGCCCGTTCGATCCAACACGGTTTGGTTCAGGCCGGCATTGTGGAGAGCCTGCGTGGTGTTCATGGCGGCATGCGCCTTAAGGTGAGCCCCGACGACGTCACGATTCGTCAGGTTGTAGAGGCAGTTCAGGGTCCCATGGTTATGAACGACTGCACCGCGCCTGATGGCGACTGTGCGCGCATGGGCACGTGCTGCTATCATCCCCTGTGGGCCGGAGCCCAGGCGCTGATGCGCGACTATCTCGATTCCGTTTCGCTCGGCGATATCGTCGCCCATCGGCAGTTCCCGGCCGTCGATCCCAAGTTCGCCGATCGCGATGCGTTTCCCGAGTACGCCGCCTGCGCGTACGCTTGCCGGGAGGAATAGCGCCGCATAAGGAGCATTGTCATGATTCAGGACCCCTTTCGTTCGATGATTCGTTCGGAAGGGGTTCTGCGTTATCGCGACCTTCCGTGGCGCCGCACGCGCGACCCGTATATCATCTGGCTCTCCGAGGTCATGCTGCAGCAGACGCAGGTGCCGCGCGTGGAGACGCGCATGCCGGCGTGGCTCGATCGCTTTCCGACTGTCCGGGCGCTTGCTCAGGCCGCCCCTTCCGATGTCTTGGATGCGTGGCAGGGGATGGGCTACAATCGCCGCGCCCTGGCGCTTCACAGGGCTGCACAGTGCGTTGTGGAGGACTGGGATGGGGAGTTTCCGCGTGAGACGCACGATCTGGTCGCGCTGCCCGGTATTGGCCCGGCAACGGCGCAGGGCATCCGTTCGTTTGCATTCGATCTTCCGGGCGTGTATCTGGAGACCAACGTGCGCACGGTCTTTTTGCATCATTTCTTTCCCGATGTGCCGGCCGTTCCCGATCGCGAGCTGGTGCCGCTGATTCAAGCTGCCTGTCCGGCGGCCCCCAGTGCGGCGGCGGATGAGATTGCGCCCTTTGCCGCGCCTCAAGACGATGCCGACACGCCGCGCGCGTGGTATTACGCGTTGCTGGATTACGGCGCGTATCTTAAAAAGACGCTGCCCAATCCGTCCAGGCGGTCGGCGGGCTATAGTCGTCAGTCCAAGTTTGAGGGCTCGCGTCGCCAAAAGCGCGCCCACATTGTGCGCATGCTGCTGGCAACGCGCGATGGACAGCCGGCGGGCATTACGCTCGATGAAGCCGTTGCAGGCGTTAACGAGATGGAGACGGCAGCAGGCCGAGAGCCGGTCGAGCGCGAGCTGGTCGCAAGTATTCTTGCCGATCTGGAGCGCGAGGGCTTTTGCCGCTCCGAGGGCGATCGTTGGCTGAGTGTATAGCTCGCTCAAATCTGAAGAACAGGATTGTAAGGTTTAGATTCTCGGCATGAGGGTATCCTAAAGAGAAGGCCGCTCAAAGCCTATGGGCGGCACGTGTTGAAGGGAAGTACACCTATGGATTTTGAGAACTCTCAGACCAAGAAGAACCTCGAGACCGCTTTTGCCGGTGAGTCCCAGGCACACACCAAGTATCGCTACTATGCATCCAAGGCCAAAAAGGACGGCTACGTTCAGATCTCGAATATCTTTGCCGAGACGGCGGGCAACGAGTCCGAGCACGCCAAGCTGTGGTTTAAGTACCTGCACGACGGTGCCGTTCCGGGCACTCTGGACAACCTGCGCGACGCCGCCGCGGGTGAGAACTACGAGTGGACCACGATGTATGACGAGTTTGCCAAGACCGCCGAGGAGGAGGGCTTTGCCGAGATTGCCGCAAAGTTCCGTGGTGTCGGCGCCGTGGAGAAGGCTCATGAGGAGCGCTACAACAAGCTCGTCGAGCGCATTGAATCGGGCGAGGTGTTTGAGCGCGAGGGCGTAAAGGTGTGGAAGTGCCTGAACTGCGGGCACCTGCATGTTGGTGCCGAGGCGCCCGAGGTGTGCCCGGTGTGCAACCACCCGAAGGCGTACTTTGAGGAGCAGGTGGTGAACTACTAGCGCCGATACGAACGTGGACTGCGGAGCGCAGGGCGGGGAAATACCTTTCCCTCTCGCTCACGGCTCCGCAGGGTCGCGCGAGGCAAAGGTATTTCCCCGCCCTGCGCTCCGGCGTTGGGTCGTCGCGTGCTCGTTACTGAAAAGCTGATAAGAAGTTTGTGTGCCGCCCCTTTTGGGGCGGCACGTTTTTGTGTGGGGTCCCTGTCTTCACAATTTCCGTCAAGCTTTTGGTTAGGTTTTGGTCGGTTGGCGTAAGGGCGGAAGGGCAAAAGATCATTCGATAAAAAAGCTCAGAGAAAGTGCTGGTAGGGGAGTTGTTGAGCTTTTCGACAGTTTTCTGACCAAAGAATCTTTGCAGCTATTGCTACGGATTGCGTTGCCGTGGCCTTGGCGGTGCGGGATGCTGGGCGTGAGCGTCGAATGCTCCGATTGAGGAGGCCAACATGGATCTGTTTCTTGAGACCCCGCAGCAACAAGCCGAGCGTATGTTGCGCCAGCAGCAACGGCTTATGGAGATGCAAATGCAGGGGGCGGCCGCCCAGCCTCCTGCGCAAAACGCCGCGCCCGCGGTATCGTCTTCGAGTGAGGTGGACCCAGGAGCCTATTCCGTACAGCAAGATTCATATGCCCAGGAGCTCGCGTTCGATAAACGTCGTGCACGTCGCCGTCGCTGGGCCCAGCGCCTGCGTACACTGGCGATGATCGTGTTGATCCCGTTGGGACTCGCGGCAATCTTCTTGGCCTCATATGCCCTCACGTGCATTCTCAACGGCGCCTCGCCCGGCGAGGTGCTTGAGCACTTGGCAGCTCTCGGCCAGCGCCTGGGCGATGTCATAACAACCATCCGCGCCGGCTGGGAGAGTTAGCGTTTTGATGCCTGTGGCCCAAAATCCATTTGCCCGATTGCCGTGGAGCGCCCGGTGCGTGTGGCGGGGTAAGATTGATCGCGGTTTTGATTGATAGTCGATGAGGTTTGTTGGGCGGAGACTATGTCTGCTATTGATATCGTGCTTGTTGTGATCGCCTTGGTGGCGGTGGGGGTTGCTGTGGCTTGTGCCCTGCAGCTCAAGGGCCTTCGCGCCGAGCTGCGGGAGCGCGGCGATAGCGGGGCAGAGATGCTGGCTGCGCTCGAGCAGGCCAACAACGCGCTCGACACCCTGAACGTCGCGTTGGCAGAAACCCGCCGCACGGCAAATGCCATCGCGCAGCAGCAGACGACCGATGCGGCCGTAGAGCAGCAGCGCTACCTGACCATCGCGCGTGAGTTCTCGCAGGCTGGCGACCGTATGGATGACCTGCGCCGCGAGACGGCCCAGCAGCTCGGTGCCAACCGCGAGGGCATCGAGCACCGCTTGGACAAGGTGCGCGAGACGGTCGATGCCCAGCTGGGCGCCATCCGCAAGGACAACAACGTGCAGCTCGATCAGATGCGCGCGACGGTGGACGAGAAACTCTCCCGCACGCTCAACGATCGCCTGTCTGCATCGTTTAAGCAGGTGAGCGACCAGCTCGAGGCTGTGTACAAGGGTTTGGGCGATATGCAGTCCATTGCCACCGGCGTGGGCGACCTCAAACGCGTGCTGGGCAATGTAAAAGCGCGTGGCATTTTGGGCGAGGTGCAGTTGGGTGCAATCCTGGCGGACATCCTTACGCCCGACCAGTATCTGGAAAACGTCGCCACCAAGCCCGGCGCCTCGGAGCGCGTTGAGTTTGCCGTCAAGCTGCCGGTAGACGAGGGCGATCCCGTGCTGCTGCCGATCGACTCCAAATTCCCGGGCGACGCGTACGAGCATCTGCTCGACGCGCAAGAGTCGGGTGATGCCGAGGCTGTGGCCACCGCGCGCAAGACGCTCGACGCCATGGTAAAGCGTGAGGCAAAGGACATCTGCGAAAAGTACCTGAGCGTGCCCGCGACCACCAACTTTGGCATTCTGTTCGTGCCGTTTGAGGGCCTGTACGCCGAGGTCGTCAGCCGCCCCGGACTTATCGAGACCCTGGGCCGCGACTATCACGTCAACGTTGCCGGCCCCAGCACCATGGCGGCCATCCTCAACAGTCTGCAGATGAGCTACCAGACGTTTAGACTGCAAAAACGCACCGATGACGTGCTGCGTGTGCTCTCTGCTGTCAAGGCCGAGCTGCCGCGCTATCAGGCGGCGCTGCGCCGCGCCCAGCAGCAGATCGAGACCGCGGGTAAAACGGTCGAGGGCATCATCACCACGCGCACCAACGTTATGGAGCGCAAGCTCAAGGACATCGACGCGCTGGAAGACGCGCGGGAGGCCGACGAGATTTTGGGCTTGGAGTCCGCAGGCCTGCTCGCAGACCAAAAAGACGAGGACTAGTTGCATCTGACGGCGGGGCGCTTGCGCAAGCACTGCGCGGGCGCTTTTCGCATCGTGCTTGCCTGAAGTGCACTTTAGTGTGCAACAATGGCGTTTCGCCCTATCAGACGCGAAAGGAAGCCCATGTCTCAGAGAAGCACCAGTCCGCTCAAACGCTCCACCGTGCGCCGCACGCTGCAGCGTTTTTGGGACGTTACGCGCACACAGCCGCTGATCGTCTTTCTCTCGGTATTCTCGTCGGCGGGCTATATCTTTTTGCTCACGTTTGCCAACACCTACGTGATGGCCCTCATCGTCGACCGCGTCCAAGCCGGTCCCGTGGCGGGCGATCAAGTATTCGAGGTCTTTGGCCCCTACATTCTGGCGCTCGTGCTCGTTAACCTAGCGGGCCAGATCCTCTCCAAGCTGCAGGACTACACCGTCTACAAGCTCGAGATTGCGGGTAACTACCACTTGGCGCGCCTGTGCTTCGACACGCTCTCCAATCAATCCATGACATTTCACACCAGCCGCTTTGGCGGATCGCTTGTGAGCCAAACGAGCCGTTTTATGAGCGGCTACACGGGTCTGGTGGACGTAACAGTGTATTCGTTCATTCCCACCATCACCTCGGTTGTCTGCACGGTAGCGGCACTCGCTCCGGTGGTGCCGACATTTACCGTGATCCTGGTGGGCATTATGGTCGTCTACATCGCGTTTGTCTGGCTTATGTACAAGCGCATCATGCCGCTTTCGGCCGCGACGTCCGCCGCTCAGAACAAGCTGTCGGGCGTGCTGTCCGACGCGGTCACGAACATCCTGGCCGTCAAGACTTGCGGGCGCGAGGACTTTGAGCGCGACCTGTTCGATACCGCCGACCGCGCCGCGCGCGACGCCGAGACGGTTTCGATGCACGCCATGATGCAGCGCAACTTTACGACCTCGGGCCTTATCGTCATTACCATGGCCGTGGTGAGCGTGTTCGTCGCGGGCGGCAACGCGTGGTTTGGCATCTCTGCCGGCGCGCTCGTCATGATCTTTACCTATACGTACAACCTCACCATGCGTCTGAACTACGTAAGCTCCATGATGCAGCGCATTAACCGCGCACTGGGCGATGCGGCCGAAATGACGCGCGTACTGGACGAGCCGCGTCTGGTGGCAGACGACGAGAACGCCCCCGAGCTCAAGGTGGGCGAGGGCGCGATTGATTTTGAGCACTTGAGCTTTGCATACCGTGACGCCGCGGCGGGCGAGAGCGTGTTCGACGACCTGACGCTCCATGTGGCGGCGGGCCAGCGCGTGGGCCTGGTAGGCAAATCGGGCTCGGGCAAGACGACGCTCACCAAGTTGTTGCTGCGCCTGGACGACGTACAGGGCGGCCGCGTGCTCGTGGACGGCCAAGACGTCTCGCGCTGCACGCAGCAGAGCCTGCGCCGCCAGGTTGCCTACGTGCCGCAGGAGGCGCTGCTGTTCCATCGCTCCATTCGCGAAAACATTGCCTACGGTCGTCCCGACGCTACTGATGAGCAGATTCGCGAGGCCGCGCGCCTGGCCAACGCCCTGGAGTTTATCGACCGCTTGCCCCGTGGCTTTGACACCATGGTGGGCGAGCGCGGCGTCAAGCTCTCGGGCGGCCAGCGTCAGCGCGTGACTATCGCCCGTGCCATCCTAACCGACGCGCCGATTCTAGTGCTCGACGAGGCGACCTCGGCCCTCGACAGCGAGTCCGAGGCGTTGGTGCAGGAGGCACTCGAGAATCTGATGCGCGGCCGCACCTCCATTGTGGTGGCGCATCGCCTGTCCACCGTGGCGGCGCTCGACCGCATCGTGGTGCTGGCGGACGGCGAGATTGTCGAGGACGGTACGCATGCGCAGCTTGTCGAGGCGGGCGGCGAGTACGCAAGCCTGTGGGGCCGCCAGACCGGCGCATTTTTGGAGGCGTAAAGACCCCATACGTGGGACAATCGTGCCCATAGGTTTGTTATGCCGCTGAGCCGAGGAGTCGTTATGCCACGCGAGACCAATGCCGCCAAACGCGAGCGCGCCGTTGAGGTGTGCGAGCGCCTCAACCGTCGCTATGGCCCGGTTGAGTGTTTTTTGGATCACGAGAATCCCTTTAGGCTGCTCATCGCGGTACTGCTCTCGGCGCAGACGACCGACGCGCAGGTCAACAAGGTGACGCCGAAGCTGTTTTCCCAGTGGCCCACGCCCGAGGCCATGGCGGGGGCGAGCGTGGCCGATGTGGCCGATACCATTAAGTCGCTCGGCTTTTATAAGAGCAAGGCCAAGCACGCCGTGGAGGCCGCGCAGATGATCGTTGCCGATTACGGTGGCGAGGTGCCGGCCGACATGAAGGAGCTCGTCAAGCTGCCGGGTGTTGGCCGCAAAACGGCGAACATCGTGCTCAACGTGGGGTTTGGCATTGTCGAGGGCATCGCGGTCGATACGCACGTCAACCGCATCGCGCACCGCCTGATGCTGAGCCCCAAGACGCATGCCAAGGAGCCGCTCAAGACCGAGCAAGATCTGCTCAAGATTTTGCCGCACGAGTATTGGGAGTCGGTCAACCACCAGTGGATCACCTTTGGCCGCGAGATCTGCGACGCCCGCAAACCTAAGTGCGACGAGTGCCCGCTGGCAGACCTTTGCCCCAGCGTGCGCGTTTTGGGGTAGCTGTTCGGCGCGCGCTGGCGTGCCCACCTCATGCGTTACCATGACAGGCAACGAAATCCGCCGCATACCCGCCGAGCTTGCCTCGGCGGGCTTTTGGCGTTGCAATGCCGGAGGAACAGCATGCTCATTCACCGTATAGCCGCGCAGCTCTACACTGCCGAGGCACTGCAGACCGTCGAGGCCGGGCTCGATGCCGGCGAGGATGTGACGCTGGCTGTGTCGCAGTCGGGCCGCACGCTTATGGCGGCCGCCCAGTTTGCGCGCCGTCCGCGCCCGACGGTCTACATTGTGAGTGGCGAGGATGCGGCCGATCGCGCCGCGCGCAGCCTTGCCGCCTACGTGGGCCTAGCGCACGTGTGCCGTTTTCCCGAGCGCAAGGACTATCCGTGGCGCGAGCAGGCGCCCGACGATGCCGTGGTGGCGCAGCGCTGCGAGGCTCTGGGGCGCATCGTGCGCGGGGACAACTGCATCATGGTTGCCTCGGCCCGTGCGCTGCTGCGCTGCGTGCCGCCGGTCGAGAGTCGCTATTGGGAGTCCACCACTTTTGCGGTGGGTGAGGAGATTCCTTTTGACGAGGTGCCGCAGCGCCTGGTGGGCATGGGCTACACCAATGCCGGCGCCGCCGACGCGCCCGGTCTGTTCCGCGTGCACGGCGACACCGTCGAGGTGTTTCCCGCACAGGAGAAGGCGCCCGTGCGCATCGAGTTCTTTGGCGACGAAATTGACCGCATCCGCCGCATGGTGAGCTCCACGGGCCAAACCATCGGCAACGAGGACAGTATCGAGATCTTCCCCTGCCGTGAGCTGGCGCTTACCGACGATGCCGTTCACAACATGCATGTGGCGCTCTACCGCGCCAGCCAGGACGACAGCAAGCTGGCGGCGCTGCTCGAGATGGTGGATGCGCGTATTGTCACGCCCGAGCTCGACCGCTTTTTGCCGGTGATGTATGGCCAGACCGTAAGCCCGCTGGCGCACGTGAGCGGCAAGGCGCTCGTGGTTCTGTCCGAGCCGCGCTCGCTGTTCGACGATTGCCTGCGCGCCTATGAGGATATCGAGGCGCGTGCCGGCGAGGCGGGGATTGACCGACTGGACGGTCTGTACGTGCGCGCTCAACAGCTCGATTTTGGTGCTCAGCAGCGCTTGAACTACGTAAGCCTCATCCGTGCCGGCGGTGCGGTGACGGCCGAGCTCAAGATTGAGCAGCCGGCCATTGCGGGCTCGGACAATCGCTTTATGACGCGCATTCAGGAAGTCGTGGGCAAGCGCTACGCCTGCGTGTTTGCCATTCCCGACCGCGGTGCGCGCGAGTCGATGGAGCTCACCTTTGGCGATGAGGGCATTACCTTTGAGGAATCGCTGACCGCGGCGCCCGAAAATGCAGGCGTCATTGGCGACCACGTGCGCGTGGCAGCGGCAGATTCTGCCGATCGTGCTGCCCGCCAGGAGGCCCATGCTTCCATTCGCGAGCGTAAGGTCGACGCGCTCAACGCCCGCTCGCTCGAGGCGGGCGCGGCCCAGGCTG
>CABRRA010000043.1:0-10730 GCA_902473205.1 uncultured Collinsella sp. | reverse complement strand
GCTCTACAGTCCTGCGCAAGACGGAAAGCACATTAAGTGCTTTCCTTTGCGTGCGAAACTCGCGATAAACTTAATTACGCGCCGCTCCCCGCCCACGCCGGGCAAACATCGTTGGACTTATCGCTGACATGAAATGGGCGCTTGCATATCGTCTGCTAACTTGGCACGGTACAATGCTTTCAGATTTCAATTTGTAAATTAGTGGGGTTAATTCATGGCAGAATCTCGTGCGGAGCGTAAGGCTCGTCGTGCTTTGATCGAGGCGGCTGAGGGGTCAGAGGAGAAAAAATCTTCTAAGAAATCCAAGTCGTCTCAGGACGCGAAGGGTAAGTCGGCCAAGGGCAAGGCTAAGGCCAAGCGTCCCGGCTCTCGTCGGAACGAGGATAAGGCATCTCAGACTCGCTCCAAGCGCTCGCATAAGAATCCGGTTCCGTCTGCGCGTAAGGCCGTTGATCCCAAGTCTCCTTGTTCCATCATGAAAGCTTGCGGTGGGTGTACGGCGCTCAATCGTCCTTATAAGAAGCAGCTCGCCGCCAAGCAGGCTGCTATGGAGGAGCTTTTTGCTTCGCTTTGTGAGCGTGAGGGCATTGCTGTAGATCCTATTCGTGGCATGGGTGTCACCCTGGGCGACCCGGGCAAATATCCTGCGCCGCGTGGCTTTCGTCATAAGGCTGCCACTCCCTTTGCTCCCGGTAAGGAGGGCGCCGTCCGTTGCGGTTTCTTTGAGCGCGGCACGCACAAGATCGTTGCCGTACCCGAATGCCCCATCGAGGCACCGGGCGCCCGTCAGATTCTCAACGGCATCGCACACGAAGCTGAGCGGCTGCATATTCCCGCCTTTAATGAGGACAAGCATCTTGGTTTGCTTCGCTATGCCATCGTCCGCTGCGGCTGGCGTACCGACCAGGTCATGGTCACGCTCGTGACCGCTCAGCGCGACTTGCCGCATGCGCAGGAGTTCTTTGAGGCTGTCGCCGCACTCAATCCGCACATCGTCACCGTCGCCCAAAACATCAACGGACGTCCCGGCAACGCCATCCTCGGCGAGGAAACCCGCATTGTATATGGCGCCGAGTGCATGCGCGACCAGCTGCTCGGTTGCGAATTCGATATCTCCCCCACCGCGTTCTATCAGACCAATCCGCAGCAGACCGAGCTGCTCTATCAGCTCGCTATCGACGGCATGGATCTGCGCCAGGGCGATGTGCTTATGGATGCTTACTGCGGCAGCGGCACCATCGGTCTTTGCGCAGCTAAAGATGCCCAGAACAAGGGGATCGGCATCATGCTGCTCGGTGTGGAGCGCAACCCGGCGGGCATTGCCGACGCACGCCGCAATGCCGAGCTCAACGGTCTTACCCGCAGCGCCTGGTTTATGGCCGACGATGCCACCGATTACATCCTAGATGCCGCCGACAACAACGAGCGGATCGATGTCCTTTCCATCGACCCGCCGCGTGCCGGCTCCACCCCCGAGTTCCTCGAAGCTGCCTGCGCACTTAAGCCGCGCCGCATCACCTATATCAGCTGCAACCCCGTGACTCAAGAGCGCGACCTGCATCAGCTCCTCGACGGAGGCTATCGCCTGCTCAAGATCACGCCCGTCGACATGTTCCCTCACACCGACCACACCGAAACCGTAGCGGTCCTCGAACGCCGCTAACCAACCTCAGTAGATTTTTGGGACAAGAAAGGGGGCGACCCGCCTGGGCCGCCCCCTTCGCTTGGTTTATAAACTCCGCTACATCCCATTGCGCAGATCGCACACGCCGGCTGCCGCCATCTCGCACAGCAGCGTCTCGCGGTCGCGCGTCACGATCAAATCCAGTGGGAAGTGAATCTCGTCGAGCATCTTGCGCGCGTGATCGAGCTTGCCAATGGCCATGCCAATGTGGGCATCGGTCGACACGCCAATGCCCACGCCCAGCTCGGCGCAGCGCTCGGCGATCTTGCGGCATACGGCCCAATGCTCAGTGTCGACACCGTGTTCAAGACTATGGTTGTTGATCTCGATAATCTTGTGCTTGGCCTTAGCTGCCAACAGCACCTCGTCGATATCGAACGGCACGCCCGAACGCCCCGTGTGACCCAGCATGAACACCTTGGGGTGCTCCAGGGCATTGATATACATCTCGGTCGTCTGGGCCAGCGTCGCGCCCTCAGCAATCTGCGGATTATGCACGCTCGCAACCAAATAATCCAAATTACGCGTAACCAAATCGAACAGCGAATGCTGACGGCTGTACGAATCGCCGGCAATATCGAGCGTGACAGGAGTGTCCTCGCCAAACAGGCTTCCGTCCAGCGAAACGATATCGGCCTCGGCACCACGCAGCACCAGCACGCCGCTCCAAATGCGCGGCCAGATATCCTGGTTGATAAAGAACTGGTAACTGCGCAGGTCATTGGGGCAAGCCGTAACCATAGAGCTCAGATGGTCGGCAGATCCGAGCACCTGCAGGCCACGCTCTGCCGCCCAGTACACATTCTCCTCAATGGTCGAATATGCATGCGCAGAGAACATCGTATGGGTATGAATGTCACAAGAAAGCAGGTAGGGCATCAGGTCTCCTTATCTGGCACGGCCGTCGCTTATATTCATTGTACGCATAGCCTTCAATAGTCGTAAAACCACTCCATCCCAACGACACAACGTTCATGACAACGGGGCCTGGCTTAACACCAAACCCCGTTTCACGTAAAACATTGTAGGCAGAGCGCTTTACTTTTAACGATACTCGTCCGCCAACTGTTTCCAAGCGGGTAGCGAATTGACAATCGTTTCGTAACTCACGCAATAGCCCAAGCGGAACCAACCCGGCATACCAAAGCTGTCCGAGGGAACCGCAAGCAACTCATACTTCTTTGCGCGCTCGCAAAACGCATTCGCATCGGGCTCCAACGCTTTCACCCATAGGTAGAACGCGCCATCCGGCTCAACATAGGTGTAGCCGTACTCCGCTAGTGCGTTGGTAAGCGCGGTGCGGTTGCGTGCATAGGCCTCAACGTCACTCGGCTCATCGATGCAGTCGATAATTACGCGCTGGAAGAGTGCCGGTGCGCATACAAAACCCAGCGTACGGGCAGCACCCGCAACAGCCGGCATCAGACGGGCAGCCTGCGGATTGGTGTTGGGAACCAAGATCCACCCCACGCGCTCACCCGGCAGCGACAGCGACTTGGAATACGAGTAGCACACGATGGTGTGCTCGTAGATCGAGGGCACCCAAGGCACCTCGGCACCGTACACAATCTCGCGGTACGGCTCATCCGAGATGAGCATAATCGGATTCTCGGGATCGCGCTGAGCGTTGGCCTCGCGCAGAGCATTGGCCAGTCGCGTCAGCGTGTCGCACGTATATACGGCACCGGTCGGATTGTTGGGAGAGTCGATGATGACGGCCGCCGTCTTATCGCTGATCGCCTTGAGCACGTTGTCCACGCTCAGCTGGAACGTATCTTCATCGGCGAGCGCCTCAACACACGTACAGCCGGCCTTCTCAATCCAAACGCGATACTCCGGAAAATACGGGGCGATAACAATAACCTCGTCGCCCGGGTTCGTAACGGCGTTGAGCGTGCAGGTGAGCGAAGCCGCGGCACCCACCGTCATAAAGACGTCTTTGCCCTCATAGCTCGTGCCAAAGCGGCGGTTGAGCGATTCGGCCACAGCGGCACGACATTGCGGCAGGCCCGGTGCGGGCGTGTAGCCGTGCAACTGGTCACTCGGCAGCTCCAGGGCCTTCTTAATCGACTCAGCCACAGCAGCGGGCGCCGGAACGCTCGGATTGCCCAGCGAAAAATCGAATACGTTTTCCGCACCGATCTGCACCTTGCGCTCAAGGCCATAGCTAAAAATCTCACGGATGATGGAGCTTTCCGCGCCGCGAGCATACATAGTTTCGTTGATCATCTGTTCCCCTTTCGCATAGGCGCTATTGTACGCTTTAGCCGAGCAAAGTGCCGCAGCAATGTTGATTGGGGACAGACTTAAATGCGTGAAAACGCTCATTTAAGTCTGTCCCCAATCAACAGACGGCCCCATATCGCTCAAAAGAAAAAGCCTCCGCAGGTTTCCCCGCGGAGGCTTTCGCCACAAAGACTATTTGTCGGCGTCGGTGTCGGCATCGACGACGGCATGGTCATCGTCAGCATCATCGGATGCGGCTTCGGCATCCTCCTGCATGGCCGCCTGCGCAAAGGCCGCGGCATCAGCCGCCAGCTCCTCCTCGCTCATGCGAGGCACGCGCTTCTTGGTCGGCATGCCGGCCGCCTTGGCATTGCGCTCCTCCTTGGCCGCCAGGATATCGCCCTCGCGCTCAAGGTAGGCGTCCCACTCGTTATCGAGCAGGGCATTCACGGCATCGCCCTCGACAGTCTCGCGCTCAAGCAGCACCTTCGCCATCAGATCGAGCTGATCGCGACGGGCATCCAAGATCTCGACAGCACGACGATGGGCCTCGCGCATGATGCGCTGAACCTCGATATCAATGCGGCGCGCCGTCTCCTCGGAATAATCCTGGTGATCGGCGTAATCGCGACCAAGGAACACCTGATGTTGCGCCTCGCCAAACACTTGCGTACCCAGCTCCTCGCTCATGCCCAGACGCGTGACCATTTCGCGCGCCATCTTGGTCGCACGCTCCAGGTCGTTGCTCGCGCCCGACGTGATGTCATCGCACATGAGCTCCTCGGCAACGCGACCGCCCAAGAACACGGCGAGCTCGTCGAGCATCTCGTTCTTGGTCTTGAGGAAGTGGTCCTCCTGCGGAAGCTGCAGTGTGTAGCCCAGCGCCTGGCCACGGCTGACGATCGAGATCTTGTGAACCGGATCGGAATGCTCCAAGATGTGGCCCACCAGGGCGTGACCGCTCTCGTGGTAGGCAATCGTGGTGCGCTCGGCCTCGGTCATCACGCGACCCTTGCGCTGCGGTCCGGCAATCACGCGCTCCATCGATTCCTCGACCTCGTCCATCGAGATCACGGAACGATGACGGCGAGCGGCCAGCAGCGCAGACTCGTTGAGCAGATTTGCCAGATCGGCGCCGGTGAAGCCAACGGTCATCTGGGCGAGCTTCTCAAACTTCACGTCCTCGTCCATCGGCTTGTTCTCGGCATGCACGCGCAAGATCTGCTCGCGGCCCTTCACATCCGGACGGTCGACCGTAACCTGACGGTCAAAACGGCCGGGACGCAGCAGCGCCGGATCCAGAATGTCAGGACGGTTGGTCGCAGCGATCAGGATGACCGACTCGCTTTCCTCAAAGCCGTCCATCTCGACCAGCAGCTGGTTGAGCGTCTGCTCGCGCTCGTCGTGACCGCCGCCCAAGCCAGCTCCGCGCTGACGTCCCACGGCATCGATCTCATCGATGAAGATGATCGACGGGGCCTGGGACTTGGCATCCTTAAAGAGGTCACGCACACGGCTGGCGCCGACACCCACGAACATCTCGACAAAATCGGAACCCGAGATGCTAAAGAACGGCACGCCCGCCTCGCCGGCAACGGCCTTGGCCAGCAGCGTTTTACCGGTGCCCGGAGGGCCAACCAGCAACACGCCACGCGGGATCTTGGCGCCCAGCTTGCGATAGCGATCCGGATCGCTCAAAAAGTCACGGATCTCCTCGAGCTCCTCAACTGCCTCGTCCACGCCGGCAACGTCTTCAAACTTGACCTTGGGGCGTGTGGCCTCGTTGGTCTTGGCGTTGGTCTTGCCAAACTGCATGTTCCTGTTGTTGGCGCCCATCATCTGGCGCATAAAGTAGAACATGATGGCGATAAGGGCGATCGTCGGAAGCACACTCATCGCCAAGTCGCCCCAAAAATCGGGATCGTTGGTGTTGACGATGTACTTGGTATCGGGGTGCTCCGCCATGAGCTCGGCAAGCGAATCGGAGCCGACATAGGTCGAGGAGAAGCTCTTGAGCTCGCTCGTATCGCCCTTGTCCTTCTTCGTCTTCCAGTAATGACCCGTCACGCTTCCGTCTTGAACCGTATAGGTCAGATCTTCGACGCGATCCTGCTTGATGGCGCTCACCATCTCGCTCGTCGCGAGCTTAACGGTATTGCTGGAATTGGCAAAGCCGGAGCCCATGTTAAAGAAGGCGTAGCCCAGAAGCGCGCAAGCCAAAATAAAATACAGCCAGCCCGTACGCGTGGGCTTCTTGCCTCCGGGCATCCCCGGGATCTTAGGCTCCCGGGGAGTCTGGGAATTGTTATCGTTACGGTCGTCGGGCATCTTACGAATAAACCTCCGGTTTCAAAATGCCCAGATACGGTAGGTTGCGATAGCGCTCGGCATAGTCGAGGCCGTAGCCCACCACAAAGGCATCGGGGCAATGGGTTCCAACATACTTGGGCGTGATGGCCGAGACGCGGTCCTCAACGTCCTTCCACAGGAAGGCGGCGACCTCCAGAGAAGCGGGCTTGCGGCTCTCGAGGTTCTTCATCAGATACTTGAGCGTCAGGCCCGAGTCCAGAATGTCCTCGACGATCAGCACGTCGCGACCGCGGATGTCGATATCCAGGTCCTTAATGATACGCACGATACCCGAGGACCTCACACCGTCGCCGTAGCTCGAAACAGCCATGAAATCGATGTTGGTCGGCAGCTCGATCTTACGCATCAGGTCGCCCATAAAGACCACGGCGCCGCGCAGGACCGCAATCAGCACCAGATCCTTACCCGCGTAGTCGCGCGTAATCTGCTCGCCTAGGCGAGAGACGATACCGTCGATATCCTCCTGCGTGAACAGAACCTTCTCGATATCCGGATGTTGAGAAGCCATGACAACCCTTTCTTGTGCTTATCGCCCACACACCGCCGTATGGACGCGAACTACACATTCTAGCAGCGCACGGGGTAAATTTACCAGCCCGTGCGCCATCAGCGCGGGAATACCGTCAACGTCGCACAGAATAGCAGGCGTGGGACGCTATTCCGCATCGACCACGCGGAGCAGATATGCCACGCGCGTTGCGGCCGTGCACTTAAAACGCTCGTCCGCGCGAACTCCGGCGACCCACACCACGGCACCCCCCGGCGCCGTCCTCACCATGGGCACGCCGGCGCGCTCGGAAACGGGAATGCGAGCCTCACCTAGCAAGTCGGATACTTTCTTGCTTCGGCCACTCATCCCTAACGGGCACATCACGTCTCCCGGCGCGGGACCGTCCACCCATAGGCGCGCCAATCGCGCCTCGGCAGGGATCTCGCCACGCGAGCCCGCCAGGATCCGCTCACTATCGCTGTCGGCAAAACCCAGGGCAGCAGCGTCTACCAAAGCTGTCACTTCCCCGGCAGCCGCAAGCTCACGGGCGCGGCGCACGATATCGTATCCCGGCTCAACAGCCATCGGTTCTGTGACCAGCATACGTCCCCCGCCCAACGGCAAACGACCGGGTACGGTAACCCAGTCCGCGACCAAGCCCTCGCGAGCCGCCGGCGCCTTAAACGCCAGCATGCCAAACTCAATGCGTACGTCAATCCCCGCCGGAAGCGTGACCGAGCCGGTGCCCTCGGCAACGCAGGAAAGGACTCGCTCCACATGTCGCATCTCGGGACGAGCGTCCGGATCGATGCGCTTAATCGCCAGTCGCACGATGCGCCGCGCGATTACCACCTCGGCCGCAGCCAGGCGCCTGGCATCGAGCACCAGCGCACCCGCTGCCTCTTTGCGCAAACAGCTTCGAAACGCCTGTGCCGAAAGCTGAGACAAAAACGCGTCCTCATCGCCTAAGATTTCGCAGGCGGCGCCAATCGTCTTGCAGACGCTCGCGTTGCGCTGCGCCACCACCGGCATTACTCGATGGCGCACGTAGTTTCGCAGATACGAGATATCCTCATTGCTCTCGTCTTCACGCCACGGCTGACCATGTACCTGTAGATAGCCCACGAGCTCGCCATGAGTTAGGTCGAGCAAGGGACGTACCACGATATTCCTCCGGCGAGGAATGCTCGATAGGCCAGCGGGCCCCGAACCCTTAATCGCGTTCATCAAAAACGTTTCCGCGCGATCCGAAGACGTGTGCGCGGTGCAGATACGAGCCGCCGTTCGCGGTGTCCCCGTCTGGGCGCACAGCTCGCGAACATACCTCCGCGCCGCGGCATAGCGCACCTCGCGGGCGGCGGCCTCAATATTACCCGACTCCCCATCAAAATAAGCGTGCTCCACACACAGCGGTAAACCATATTTCGCGCAGAGCTCACGCACAAAGGCCTCGTCGCCATCGGACGCCTTGCCGCGCAGATGATGGTTTACATGCAGCACATGCAGGCGCTCGCGAGCAATGGGGGCAACACCGCGTCCGTCTTGGATATCCAGCTTTGATGTGCACGCCATAAGAAGCAGTGCCGTCGAGTCCGCGCCGCCTGATACCATGAGCACGACAGGAGCAGCCTGCTGCCTCGTCCGGGTCTCATCGACTGCCCCAGGCACGGCATGGTGTCCATAATGCTGAGATACCGTAGGCATTTGCTTCCTCCTCTATTCGTCCGCACCCATTGTATCCTTTGGAATCTTATGTCTTGCCTGCACCTTCATATCCTCGGCAGTGGCTCTAAAGGCAACTGCGCACTCATCGAGGGCCCGCAGGGGCTCATTATGGTCGATGACGGACTGTCTCGCCGCGAGACATTAAAGCGTATGGCAGAACTGGGGCTCTCGGCAGACAACGTCTCGGCTCTTCTCATTACTCATGAGCATAGCGATCACATCAAGGGTCTCGATGTCTGGTGCAAGCACTGGCACGGCCCCCTCTTTGCCAGCAGGGGCACACTTTCGAGCAAAGAAAATCTTTCGCATCTGCCTGTCGAGGAATTCGATCCCGGTGACACCCTATCCATTGCCGGCATCCACGTGCAAACCTACTCAACGTCACACGATGTCATCAATCCAGTCGGCTATCGATTCGACACCCTCGATGATTCCATCGGCTTTACCACCGACACCGGAGAGCTATCGAGCCAAGCCATGAACACCCTCAAAGATTGTCGAGTCCTCGCACTCGAAAGCAACCACGATGTGACCATGCTGCGCGAGGGAGAATATCCCCGCTTTCTTCAGGAACGCATCCTGTCTGCAAGGGGACACCTCTCCAATGGCCAAGCCGCCGAAGCCGCGCGCGAACTTGTTACCGATCGCACCGAACAGCTCATTGCCATGCATATCAGCCAAGAAAACAATCGTCCGAGCCTTACCGTCAAAAGCTATGCCAAAGCTCTAGCCGCAACCCTGGATGACGAGGTCGGCAGCTCCGCAACCCTTCTCCAAGGATCGCAAAATCTCTCGATACGCCCCGCAAGCCAGTATCGGCCAGCAACCATTCAATAGACTGTCCTAGACAGCAAAAGGGGCCGAGAATCGCTTCCCAGCCCCTTTTGCTGTCTTTTAATAGCGCAGAACACCAACGAAGTTAGTCGATGGAGATCTTCGTAACGTTCTTCTTCTCGACGATCTTGGGGACCGTAACGGTCAGGATGCCGTCAGCGTACTTAGCCGAGAGGCCCTCGCTCGAAGCGTCCTTTAAATACACGCCACGCGTCGCGCTGTACGAGCTGAACTCCTTCTGCAGGAAGTTCTTGCCCTCGTTCTCCTCGTCTTCCTCGACATTCACGCTAATGGACAGACGGCCCTCGTTAAGCTCGACATCGATATCGTCCTTGGCGACGCCGGTCAGATAAGCCTTGACCTCATAGCCGTCGCCCTTATCCTCAACGTCAACGGGAAACGCCTTGGAAGCAATCGAGTTGTTTGCAAGGTCGGTCATATCATCAAACAGATCGAACAGCGAGCTAGCAGAAGGACGAACGCCAAAAACCGAACGATAAGGAACCATGCTTGCCATGTTTACCACTCCTTTTAGGACTGCCGAGCCATCTTCTAGGTGACTGGGACTTCTTTTGACGCTCTTATATATGCCCACACAGTGCTTATATATACATCGACTATAAAGTTTTTTGAGTCAAGTACTATAAGCATATCTAAGTGTGTTTGACTTAGGTTTTAATAAGGTTAAGGTTCTTTGAACCAGAGCTTAAATAACAAGTATGTTCACAGCTACAAATAGCAAGGGGCTTACAATGAGCGCGTACACGTTGTTGGTAACGAGCTAAAGGGCATCATGGACGACCAAAACCAGAACAAAATGTTTATGCCGACGCAGGGGGAAGATACTTCCACGCAGCCGCCGCGGTTCCATCGCCCCCACATCTCGCAAGAGCCCATTAATGATCCGGAGCCCGAGTATGTGACGAGAAATCGATATCAAACGCTCGAGGATGCCCAAACGGGACGTAAACATATGGGCGTCGCCTCGGGAGACCCTGTATATCTGAAAGACGCACCATTATCTAAAAACAGCGCAGCTAGTGATGAGCCGATGAAAGCATCCGCCACTCATCGACAAAGAGGTCCTCGACCAAAGCAAACCTTGACGCATTCGGCTCGCTATCTCGAAACGCCAAAACAGGGAAAATCAATCTTCGTTTCGACAAGTAAACGACGCAAGCAGCATCGACTGACAATCCTGCTTTTGATCATTGCGGTCATAGCAGTTGCCCTTGTTATTCGATTTATTTTCTTTAAATAAAAGCTCAATACCAAAAACGATAAGATCGTCTGGTGTAAATGAGTCATTTACGCCTGGTAAACGCAAAAAAGGGGGAGGCCGCGCGGCCTCCCCCTTCCAAGTTCGATGACGGCTCGGTGCCGTCCACCGGTCAGCGGCGC
>CABRRA010000042.1:0-12600 GCA_902473205.1 uncultured Collinsella sp. | reverse complement strand
GAGTCAGCCTCGTAGGCCTGATTCTTGTCATGCTGTTCCTGCTGTACGGCATTTCCGGTGCCTACCAGCCCTCCGTCCAGGCCAGCATCCCCCTGCTGGTAACAGAAGAAGCCATCATGCCCGCCAACGCCCTCATCAACATGATCTCCTCCCTCTCCGGCCTGCTCGGCCCCGCCCTCAAACAGCTCGGCACGGGCACCGGCAACGCAGGCCACATACACGTCGCGCACATGCGCCACCAGGTCGCGCGTCAGCTCAAGCAGATCATTGCCCTCCTCGACCTGTGCGCGAATGAGCCCATAGAGTTCAGCAATATCACGCTCGGCAATAGCGCGGGCAAACTCGCCCAGGATCTGGTCCGAAACCTCGCCCAAAAGCGAGCGGGCATCGTCTGCATGCACGGCGCCGTTGCCAAAAACGCTCAGCTGCTCCAGCGTGGAAAGCGCATCGCGCATACCGCCCTTGGCATGGCGTGCCACGATGGCCAGCGCCTCGTCGTCGTAATCGAAGCCCTCCTGCTCACACACGTAGGACAGGCGATGCTCGATATCCTCGTTGCCGATACGGTGGAAATCGAAGCGCTGGCAGCGCGAGAGGATGGTCTCCAGAATCTTTTGCGGGTCGGTGGTGCACAGCACAAAGATCACGTGCGCCGGCGGCTCCTCGAGCGTCTTGAGCAGCGCGTTGAACGCTGCCGTCGTGAGCATGTGGACCTCGTCGATGATATAGATCTTGTACTTGCCGCGCACCGGGGCAAAGTTGACGGAGTTGATGATCTCCTCGCGCACGTTGTCCACGCCCGTGCGGCTTGCGGCGTCGAGCTCGTAAACATCGGGATGATTGCCCTCGGCGATGAGCTCGCACTCCTCGCAGGTGCCGTCGGGCATGCAACCGCTCGCACCCTCGGCGCGCGCCGCCTCGGCATTGCGGCAGAGCAGTGCCTTGGCAAGAATGCGCGCCATGGTGGTCTTGCCCGTGCCGCGCGGTCCGCAGAACAGGTACGCGTGGGACAGGCGCCCCTCGGTGATGGCATGCTCGAGCGTCGAGACGATATGCTGCTGGCCCACCACGGAGTCGAAGGTGAGCGGGCGATACTTTCGGTACAACGATTCCATGGGTGCTCCCCCGGGTATACTGAGTCTTGTTGCCGCGACGGCCATGCGGTCGCACGGCATACTGCATTCATAATAACCCGTACGGCGAGCCCGCCGCGATAGGAGTCCAAAGAGCATGGCAGACGCAGAGAGCAACCTCGTTCCCTCCGAAGCAGCCGACCAGGTCGAGGTCGCGCTCGAGGAGCAGGCCGCAGCCGACGACGGCATCCTGTACCTCAACGAGTACCAGTACGAAAACGACCTGGTCACCGACTTCGCCCGTCTGGTCGCCTCGCCCAGGCGTCGCGGCTCGCTGTATGTCGCCGCGGCAATTGCCGCGCTCATCGGCATTGGCATGCTGGTGGCCGGCGGCAACTGGATCAAGTTTGGCGTCGTCCTGCTCGTATTCGGCGCCTTTTTGGCCTGGTGGAGCAAAAACCTGCACCACACCCTAGCCCGCGACTTTATCGATGCCGTCGAGGCCGACGAGTCCATGGGTGGCCGCTATCGCCGCGTCGCCGCCAACGAGAACGGCCTGATGGTTTGGGGCAAGAGCGGCAAATCGCAGTTCTTCCCGTTTGAAAAGCTCGACCACGTGCTCGACGGCGAGCGCATCTTTGTAGCCATGTTCGCCGACCAGGGCGTGACGATCCCTAAGGACACCTTTATCCGCGGCGATGCCGAGCAGTTTGGCCCCTTCCTTAAGGCGCGCATCAACAAAAAGCTCCGCATCGAGACCAAACGTAAGAAGATGAAGGCCGAAAAGGCCGCTGCCAAGGCCAAGCAGGAAAGCGAGCCCAAAAATGCAAAGGCCAAACAGCGCAAGCAAAAGAAGAGCAAGAAGAAGCGCTAAGGTCAAGCCAGACAGGCAGCCTCGCATCCCGCCATCCTCGCCATCCGCCTGAGCGTGCTACACTAGCAGCATCTATGCCACCGCGAACGGCTCGGCCCCGCGCCCGCCGCTCGCAAACGAACTTTAAACGCACGAGGGTTGGCCATGCCGCTTTTCTCGCAACATACCGCCCGGTTCTCGCCGGACGTTCCCTTGGAGGGCACTAGCTCTCGCGAGCTGCTCAAGCGGTACCAGCCGCTCGAGACGCTTGCGACCGGCGGTTTTGGCTCCATCGAGATTTGCCGCGACACGCACCTGCGCCGTCGCGTGGCCATTAAGCGCATCCCCCTTATCAACGGCGCCGGCATGCCCGCCAGCGACATCATGGATGTACTGCGCGAGGCGCATACCGCCGCCATGCTTCAACACCCCAATATCGTGCAGGTTATCGACTTTACGCACGACACCGCCTATGCCTACCTGGTCATGGAGTATGTCGACGGTATGTCGTTGGCCGAGTTTTTGCATCGCGTGGATGGCCACTCGCTCACCTTTGACGAGGCTGCTGCCATTGCCGACGCGCTGGGTCAGGCACTCACCTTTGCCCATGCAAACGGCGTGCTTCATCTGGACATAAAGCCCGCCAATGTGCTTATCGACCATTCGGGCAATGTAAAGCTCACCGACTTTGGCATGGCGCGGCTGTCGTCTGCCGGCGGCTTTGGTGGATCGCGCGGCGGCACCATCGGCTACATGCCGCCCGAGCAGCTCGACATCGAGACCGGCACGGTCGACGAGCGCGCCGATGTCTTTGCCCTTGCCTGCGTGATCTACGAGGGCCTGTGCGGCAGCGCCCCCTTCATGGCGGCCACCCCCGCCGGCTCGCTCGACCGCATCATCGGCGGCGCCACCTATCCCAGTGAGCTGATCCCGCACTTTCCCCAGGGGGCCGAGGCGGCGCTCATGAGCGCCCTCTCCCCCATGCCGCAAGACCGCCCCGATAGCATCGAGGCATTCTGCGACCGACTCCTTGCCGGCTTGGGGAGCGTGCGCGAAGGCCGTCGCAGCTTGGAGCAGATGGTAGGCGAGCTTTCGAATGACGAGTGCGCGGCAGATGATATCGAGCCATCGAGCTACGAGGATGACACCGTCGAGGTCGACCCCGCACTTGGCTGGGCGGGCACGCGCTGGGGCCGCGCACGCAATTACACCATGCGCGGCATCTCGGCGCTCTCATGCGGAGCCTTCAGCTTTTTGCTTATGCAGACAGCCGGCGTCGCGGCGCTTCCCGGGCTGGTCGTGGCGGCCATCGCCATTGGCGCGGCGGCAGGCTTGGCCCCGCAGATTGGCTCGGCCATCTCGGCCGTGGGCTTTTTGGTACTCATGGCCAACGCCACCATGCAGGCGCAGGGCATCCTGTCGATGCTGCCGGTCGCGGTCATTTTTGCCGCTGCCATGTCCGGTTGGTGGATTGCTTGGGGACGCACCGAGGCAGCTGCGAGCACGACGCTCACCTGCGCGCTTGCGCTGGGCTGCCTCACCGGAGACGCCCTCCTTGCCGCCGGAGCCGCCACGGGCATCGCGGCGTTTTGGCTCGGCCCGGCAAGCGCCGCGGCAGCTACGGGCATGGGTGCACTCTTTGCCCGCCTTGCTGCAGCGGCTCTCTCTGCGGGAGGCGTACTGGGGCTTAGCAATGTCGCCGCAGCGCTGGGAGACGCGCTCCTTCTCGCTGCAATCGTGCTGGTTGCAGCAACAGCCGCGGCAACATCGCTGCTGCTCAATGCTCATGCCAAGCGCGCCGAGCAGGGATCGAACCTTGCCGCCATCGTCGCAATTGCCGTCGCCGGCATCGGCTCGGCCGTATCGTTTTGTCTTGCACACCATATGGAAATTGCCAGCCTTGCGGGCCCGGTCGTCGCCAAGGCGGCGGTTACGGGAATCCTATCCTCTATAATCGTCGGGATATGCCTTTATTTGCTCGGATACCAAAGAACCTATACGGAGAGTGATCTTTCGTGAACTTCCTGAACATCTTCGAGGACCACGTGGCCGGCATCTTCGGTGCCACCCGTGCCCCGTTCTCCTTTAAGAAGCTTGCCAAGCAGGCCGCTCGCGACATGGAGGATCAGACCCTGGTGATCAACGGCGTCAACACCGCGCCGGCGCTCTATACCATCTTGATTGCCGCCGACGACGATCCCATGCTCGCCCCGTTCTATCCCGAGCTTTCGCGCGAGGTCCGCGAGTTTGTGAAAGCGCAGGCCGAAAAGCGCCGCTACGTCTTTGTCGGCGAGCCCCTCGTTCGCTTTATGATCGACCCGCAGCTGCGCGGCGGCAAGTTCTCGGTCTTTGCCGAGAACGTCGATGCCCCCACGCTCGGTCGCCTGTACGAGGAAGAGCGCGCCTACCAAAACGGCCTGGGCCAGAACAACTCAGCCGCGAGCCGTGCCGCCAGCGCCCCGCGCGCCGGCCAGCAGCAGTTTGCCGCCCCGCAGCAACACCCCGCCGCTATGCCGCAGCAGCAGCCGGCACCTCGTGCTGCCACTCCCGACCCGCTTGCCGTGGCCGACCCCTTTGCGCCCAATATGCCCGACCCCGCCGCCGCACCCATTCCCGTGCCCCAAACCGTCTCGCGCGACGCGCTTGCCGGCATGGGCGGAGCCGCCGCGACCGGCGCCGCCGCTGGCCTTGGCGCCGCAGCCAGCATCGCCTCCAACATGGCAAGCTCTCGCGCCCCGCAGCGTCCGCTCGCCCAGCTCGTCGATGTCGTGAGCGGCGAGAGCCACGCCATCACCTCCGCACAGGTGACCATCGGTCGCGAGCGCTCGGTTTCCGACATCGCCCTGCGCGACCCCAACGTGTCGCGCCGTCATGCCCAGCTCACCTTTACCGGCTCGGACTGGTCGATCGAGGACCTCAACTCCACCAACGGCACGCTCGTCAACAACCGTCGCATCACGCGCTGCCCGCTGCGCAACGGCGACCTGCTGACGTTTGGCCTGAGCACGTTCGAATTTAGGGGATAGTCGCTTATGAACATCGATATCGTCCTGTTTGCAGGCCGCATTGTCCTGGTCGTCCTGCTCTACATCTTCCTGTTTGCCGTCATGAAGACCGGCGTGGGGCTCGTCCGCGGCCAGCGCCGCGACTCGGCCATCTGGACGATCGATGTGGACAAGGGCCCGCGCGGCATCCGCGGCATCCACGTGGATATGCTCGGCCCCGTCATCGTCGGCCGTTCGCCGTCGTCGGACATCTGCATCAACGAACCGTTTGTCTCGGCCTCGCATGCGCGTTTTTCGCTGCAGGGTCCGGCACTTATTATCGAGGACCTCAACTCGCTTAACGGCACGCTCGTCAACGGCCGCCAGCTGGTGGAACCCGCAACGCTGCGCGAGGGCGACGAAGTCCAGATTGGCGACGTGGTCATGAAGGTGAACCGTCGATGATCGACGAGGAGAACAAGTCCGCAACCATGCCAGAGACGTCGGCCGCCCCCGCGACCGCGCCGGCTCATGCCGCCCCGGCGGGCCATGCGCCCGTGGAGCCCGAGGACACTGTGTTCTCCCTGCCTCTTTCGCATGTAACGCAAGAATATCCGACGCTGACCGACGACGAGGATACCGAGGACAACGCTGACGGCGGTAACACCCCCATCGGCGTGCACGCCGCTACCGAGCAGCCCGCGGTCCCGCAAGACATGCCCGCGCCGGCTCACTTTGCCGAACCCGTCGCCACGGCGATTACCGAGAGCTCCGCGGTATTTGCGGCTCCCGAGCCCGCGGCACCGGTGTTTCCCGTAGCGCCGGCACCCGCCGCAGCGCCCGAGTCCGCATCTGCACCGGAACCCGCGGCGGCGCCCTCCCCCGCGGACGCATCGGCGCCCGAAGCCATGCAGTCTGTAACCGAAGACGTGCCCGCAGCAACGACGGAGGATGTCTCCCAATCCCACGGCACGCCCGCGCCCGCGCACTTCGCGACGCCCGAGTCTGCAGCCGTCGCCCCGCAAGACGACGAGCCTGTCGACCGTACAACCGAAGAGCCCGCCACGCCCAACGTCAACGACCCGAGCAACGATGCCGACACCGTCTCGCCCGGCGATACGGCCGAGATTGACGTTGCCGCCGTGGAGGCCAAGCTTAAGGACCCCGGTTCGACCATGAGTTTTGAGCCGCTGACCGACGAGCGCGTCGAGACTGACTCGACCTACGACGCCGGCACGACCACGCAGCTCATGTGGGGCGCCCGCTCCGATGTTGGCTGTGTGCGCCCGCATAACGAAGACTCCTATCTGGTGCAATCGCCGCTCTTTTGCGTATGCGACGGCATGGGCGGCCACGCCGCCGGTGAGGTAGCCTCCTCCATCGCCGTCGAGACTATTGCCAAGACAGCGCCGCAGGCAGCCGACGCCGCACGACTGGCAGCCGCCGTCGAAGCTGCAAACGCCGCGGTCATCGAGGCTGCGCTCAACGGGCTTGGCAAGCCCGGCATGGGCTGCACAGCCACCTGCGCCTACATCGAAAACGACACGCTCGCCATCGCCCACGTGGGCGACTCTCGCGCCTATCTGCTCCACGAGGGCACGCTCATCCGCGTGACCCGCGACCACTCCTATGTGGAGGAGCTCGTGGACGCCGGCGAAATTACGGCAGACGAGGCTCGCGTCCACCCCAACCGCTCGGTCATCACCCGCGCGCTGGGCTCGGATCCCGCCATGTATGCCGACCACTTTACCCTGCATATCGAGGAAGGCGACCGCCTGATCCTGTGCTCGGACGGTCTTTCGAGCATGATTCCCGATAGCGATATCGAAAACATCGCCACACAGTCCTCGACCGCGCAGATTTGCGTCGACAACCTTGTTGACGCGGCACTGGTCGCCGGCGGGCACGACAACGTCACCGTGCTTGTCGTTGACCTGGTCGACGATGGCGTCATGCGCGAGGCAAAGCGCGTCCGCCGCCGCAACATCACCATTGCCACCGTACTGGGCATCGCTTTTGTGCTGGCGGCAGCCATCTGGGCCTACGCAGGCATCACCGGCTCGTACTACCTGGGCACCTACAAGGACACCGTCGCGGTCTACCGGGGCATTCCCGGCAAGCCGCTCGGACTCAAGCTCCACTGGCTCGAAAGCGAAACCAGCATCAAGCTATCCGACCTGCCCGAAGACACGCAAAACCGCCTCAAGGCGGGCATTCCGCAAACAAGTGTCGACGACGCGCAGGACACGATATCCAAGTACCGCCACCAGATCGACGAGGAGCAGACCCGCCAGGTGATCGACGCGCAAACGATTCGCGACAACACCAATCAGGGATCGACCTCCGAATCAGATTCCGAGAAAACCGCCGAACAGTCCGCCGAGGCCGAAGCCTCCGATAAGAATTAGAAAGGGAGTGCCGCTTATGAGTCGCCGCAACACCGAGCTGCTCTTGCTCATCGCCTCGGCGTTCCCCGTCATCCTGCTGTATGCGATGTACGTCCTCACCGCGGGCGCTGCCATCTCCTTTGAGACGCTCGCCGTGCCGATCGGCCTCTTTGCCGCCTTCGCCGCGGCACATATCGCCGTGCGCATCTTGGCGCCCGGCGCCGACCCCGCCATCCTACCCATCGTATTTATACTTTCGGGCATCGGCATCACGTTCGTGACGCGTCTCGCCCCCGCTCTCGCCATCTCACAGCTCATCATCCTGTTTGTCTCGGTGGCCCTGATGGTGGGAACGCTTGCACTGGTCAAAAACCTCGACGTGGTCATGCGCTACAAGTACACCTTTGGCATCATCGGCATCATCTTGCTGATGCTGCCCATCTTTATCGGCACCACAATCTCGGGCTCTAAACTGTGGATTCGCATCGCCGGCTTTACCATTCAGCCCGGCGAGTTCGCCAAGGTCTTTATCGTGCTGTTCCTAGCCGGTTACCTGGCCGAGAACCGCGAACTGCTCTCTATCTCCAACCGCAAGATCTTGGGTCTTAAGATTCCGCGTCTGCGCCTGCTGCTGCCGCTGTTCGCAGTCTGGGGCGTATGCCTGCTCGTCGTTGTCTTCGAACGTGACCTGGGCTCGGCCTTGCTGTTCTACACCATCTTCTTGCTGATGCTCTACGTTGCCACGGGTCGCTTCTCGTATGTCATCATCGGCCTTGTGCTCTTGGCCGTGGGGGCCGTGGGCGCTTACAAGTTCCTGTCGCACGTCCAGGTTCGTTTCCAGATCTGGGCCGATCCCTTTAAGGATGCACAGGGCCAGGGCTACCAGATTGTCCAGTCCCTCTTCTCGCTGGCCGACGGCGGCCTTGTTGGCGTCGGCATTGGCAACGGCATGGCCAACAACATCCCCGTCGTCGAGTCCGACTTTATCTTCTCGGCTATCGGCGAGGAGATGGGCCTTTTGGGCGGTGGCGCCGTTCTTATCCTGTTTATGCTCTTTGCCGTACGTGGCCTGACCACGGCAGCCCGTGCCAAGTCCGACCTTGCCGCCTTTAGCGCCACTGGTCTTACGGCCGCCATCAGCTTCCAGGCGTTCTTGATCGTTGGCGGCGTTACCCGCCTGATTCCGCTGACCGGCGTCACCCTGCCCTTTATGAGCCAGGGTGGCTCCTCGCTGCTGGCAAGCTTTATCATCGTCGCGCTTTTGCTGCGCGCCGGTGACGAGGCAACCGGTCGCGAGGCCGAGCTCACCGGCACCGGCACCATGGCCGCCATCACCGACGACCAGGTCGCCTCGGCGGCCTCCCCGGCTGGCACGCGCTTCGCCACTTCGTCTTCGTATGCCCGCGGCAGCCACTCCGCCGGCTCGCGCATGCGCCGTCGCCTGCTCGACACGCCCGAATCCGGTGTGCTCGGCCGCGTGGCGCTCGCCAATCGACTGACCCGCGCCGTGCTCGCCTTTACGGCACTATTCGCCATCCTTATCGGCAACCTCACCTATGTCCAGGTCATCAAGGCCAAGGACTATCAGGACATGCCGACCAACAACCACACCATCGCCCGCTCCAAGTACATCCAGCGCGGCTCCATCATCACGTCCGACGGCGTGACGCTGGCCGAGTCGCTGCAACAGGAAGACGGCACCTACGCCCGCTCCTACCCCAACGGAAACATGGCCGCTCACGTGGTGGGCTATGTAAGCCAGCAGTACGGCACCGCTGGTGTCGAGAGCGTCATGAACGAAACGCTCACCGGCTCCAAGGATTACTCCAGCTGGGACAACGCCCTCGCGTCGCTCGCGGGCCAAAACCAACCGGGCAACACCGCCAAGCTCACCATCGACTCGCGCATCCAGACGGCTGCCGAGCAGGCACTCAAGGGCTTTAAGGGTGCCGTGGTGGTTATGGATCCGCGCACCGGCGCGGTCCTCGCATGCGCAAGCTCGCCCACCTATGACAACACCAACATCGATGCCCTGATGCAGTCGGGCGGTGGCGAGGACGGCTCCATGTACGACCGCGCCATGGACGCTCTCTATACCCCGGGCTCGACCTTTAAGGTCGTCACACTCTCCGCGGCGCTCGAAACCGGCACCGCCAGCCTTACCAGCACGTACCAGGCGCCCGGCTCCATGGATATCGGCAACGCGCCGGTCACCAATTACGCCAACGAGAGCTACGGTACCATCAGCCTGCAACAGGCCTTTGCCGTGTCGTCCAACGTCGTCTTTGGCCAGGTGGCCAACGAGATCGGCGCCAGCTCGCTCGTCCAGTTTGCCAACGCTTTTGGTTACGGCCAAAAGCTCGGTCAGGACCTGACCACCGCGGCCTCCATCATGGCCGACCCCTCGCTCATGACCGAGTGGGAGACCGCCTGGGCAGGCGCCGGCCAGCCTGTCGGCATGGACCACACGCCAGGTCCGCAGACCACCGTCATGCAAAACTGCGTGATAGCGGCGGCCATCGCCAACAGCGGCGTGGTCATGGACCCGTTCTTCGTGGCCCAGGTGCTCGCCCCCGACGGAACCGTGGTCAAGACCACGCAATCCCGCTCGCTCGGCCAGGCCGTCAGCGCCACCACGGCCGATCAGGTCAAGCAGGCCATGCTCGCGGTTGTCCAGTCCGGCACCGGCACCGATGCCCAGATTCCGGGCGTCAAGGTCGCCGGCAAGACTGGATCGGCCGAGATCGGCGGCACCAACGTCAACTCGATGTTCGTCGGCTTCGCACCTTACGATTCACCCACGGTCGCCATCTCGGTGGCCTTGGAGGATTACGACAAACACGACGTCAAGGCAGCCAAGATCGCCGGCATCGTCCTGACCGCGGCACTTGCCGCCCAAGGAGCGTGATGCCTGTGATCGAAGCGGATACTTGGGGCGCGCCGCGGCCGATGAGCTAGCGGCAAGGCGCCACGCGGTCCCAGCGGCCATAGATTTGGTACTACACACATCGTTGAGCGAATAAGTTAGTTAGGAGCAGGAATGGAACAGAGGGTCCTCGGGGGAAGATACCTCCTCAAGGATAAGGTGGGAACGGGCGGCATGGCGACCGTCTTCCGTGCGCAAGATCAGGTCCTCGACCGCACGGTTGCCGTCAAGATCATGCTGCCGCAGTATGCCGGCGACGCCACCTTCGCCGCCCGCTTTAAGCAGGAGGCCCAGGCAGCAGCAGGTCTCTCCTCCCCCTATATCGTGGGCGTCTACGATTGGGGCAAGGATGGCGATACCTACTACATCGTCATGGAGTACCTGCGCGGTACCGACCTTAAGAGCGGCATCAAGAGCCACGGCGCCCTCGATCCAAAGAAGGTCGCGCAGATCGGCTCGCAGATCAGCTCCGCGCTTTCGGTCGCCCACAAGCACGAGATCATCCACCGCGACATTAAGCCGCAAAACATCATGGTGCTGCCCGACGGCAACATCAAGGTCATGGACTTTGGCATCGCGCGCGCAAAGAACAGCCACCTCACGCAGGACAACAATGTACTGGGCACCGCCCACTACGTAAGCCCCGAGCAAACGCGCGGCCAGGACCTCGGTCCCACTTCGGATATCTACTCCCTGGGCGTCGTGATGTACGAGTGCGCCACCGGTCGCGTCCCCTTTGACGGCGACGACGCCATCTCGGTTGCGCTCAAGCAGGTAAACGAACTGCCGGTTCCGCCGAGCCAAGTCAACTCCGGCGTCGACGCCGATCTGGAGCGCATTATCCTCAAGTGCATGGAGAAGGACCCGGCGAACCGCTTCCAGACGGCAGACGAGCTGCGCCAGGTGCTCAACAACTACCTGTCCGGTCGCGCCGTCAACGTCTCCGAGCCCACGCGCATCATCGGTGCCGCGGGCGACCTGGGCGCCACCAAGACCCGTGAGCTGTCTGACTCCACGCGTGCTATGGTTCGCCCCGTATCGGGCGTAAGCGGACAGACCAACCCCCGCAGCGCCGTCTCGGGTTCCACCGGTTCCTACGAGGTCGATCAGCCCAAGTCCAACAAGAACAAGATTATCGCCGCCGTAGTCGCCGCAATCGCCGTGGTTGGCGTTGTGGTGGCCTTCGCCACCGGGCTCTTTGGGGGCGAGCAGGTTACGGTGCCCGATGTGCTTAACAAGGACCAGCAGACCGCTATCGAGCTGATCAAGGAGGCCGGCCTTGAGGTCGGAACTGTCGACCAGAGCTATAACGACGATGTCGACGAGGGCAAAGTTGCCGAGCAGACCCCCAACGGCAACACTAAGAAGCCCAAGGGCTCCAAGGTTAACCTGGTGATCTCCAAGGGCCCCAAGCCCTCCGAGAAAGTTGAGGTTCCGCAGCTCGTCGGCCTAACCAAGGACCAGGCCGAGGCCGCGCTGGCAAGCGTGGGCCTGAAGGGCAACGCAACCGAGGAGGCCAACGAGGCCGACGAAGGCCAGGTCTTTGAGCAGGGCACTGATGCCGGCAAGGAAGTCGAGAAGGGCACGACCATCTCGTATAAGGTCTCCAGCGGTCCTGACACCACCTCCGTCCCCGATCTGACCGACATGACCGAGGCCCAGGCACGCAACGCTCTCGACATGGCCGGTTTTGGCGTCAACGTGAGCTACCAGGAGAACGATTCCGTCACCGAGGGCACCGTCATTAGCTGGAACCCCAGCGGCAAGCAGAAGCCCGGCGCCACGATCACCGTCGTCATCGCCAAGAAGTCCGGCAAGGCCAGCGTTCCGGGCAACCTGTACGGCAAGAGCATCTCCGCCGCCGTCACCGCGCTCAACAACGCCGGATTCTACAACATCGCATTCTGCGATCAGAACGGCAACCCCGTGAGTGGCAACGAAAACGCCACCGTGACGGGCGTCTCCCCCACTGGCAAGCAGTCCACCGACAGCACGATTACGCTGACGGTTTCGGTTTCTGGCTCCGATTCGGGCGACGATTCCGGCACGACTAACTAGTCGAGGACCCATCACCCGCAGCGGCTAGGGCCGCAAACATATTCGCTCAACGGCGCCCGCTTGCTCCCCCGCAAGCGGGCGCTTTATTTATCTGAAGCAGCAAAAACTACGGCATGCCTTTAGACCAGAAGAGCCCGGCACCGTAGCGGTACCGGGCTCGATATTCCTCTGGTGCCCCCGGGCGGATTCGAAAACTCCCCCCGCGGGGAAATTGGTGACGCGGGTGTCGACGGTCCGAATCCGCCGGCGGTCCCCACAAACCAGAAACGGCGCCGCTATCGCGACGCCGTCATATTCTCTGGTACCCCCGGGCGGATTC
>CABRRA010000041.1:0-12801 GCA_902473205.1 uncultured Collinsella sp. | reverse complement strand
AAACCAAGTGAGTAGGCTTTTGGCGGGATGCCGAGCACACCTCAAAACGCCACAGCCCTGACCTGCGATTTTATTGAGCACTTGCCGCGATGTGCTCGGCAGATCCAAAAAAGCCTACTCACTTGCATCTGAGATGCTCTAGATACGCAAAATACCGCCGCGAAGGGAGCTGGACTCCCTTCGCGGCGGTTATTCGCTCTGATTTTGCGACGGTTTTGCCCGCTTGTTACTCGCTGTAGCGGGTGGCGATGGCGGCTTGTACCATGCCGGTGCTCATGAGGTAGGTCACCAGGAAGTAGCCACCGTATGCTGCCAGGAAGATTGCACAGGTGAGGCCCACGGTGCCGCCGATGCTCATATTTCCGAAAATGCTCACCAGCTCGATGATCACCTTAAGTGCCACAAAGGAGTGCGCCAGGCCCACTGCCAGCGGGAACAGGAAGAATACCGCCTGCTGCGCCATCACCGAATGGCGAATCTGGCGATCGTCGCAGCCGATCTGTGCCAGCACACGATAGCTGCGGCTGCCGTCGGCCACATTGGAGAGCTGCTGGATCGACAGTATCGCCGCGCATGCAACGACCAATACAAAGCCGATGTAGATGGCTAGGTAGCTAATAAGACCGTTCATTTGCGCTGCTTGCGTGTACATCTCGGAGCGTGTGATGAAGGTTCCCCACGACCCCGGCTCCTTGCCGTCAACGAGCAGATTGTCGAGCACAGTGTATTTAATACTCTCGTCTGCCTCGGTCGTATCCATCCCCTGTTTGTAGTTAACGAGCAGACTACTGGAATACGGCTGCAGATTAAATTGGGACAACAGCTCGTCGGCAACGACGACGGTACCCCCATTACTGCCCATCGCCGAGTTGGCGATGGCCGCCGTATCTTCGTCCGACTTATCGGTTGCGGGCTTGAGCGTATGACCGCCCAAGGTAAGGGTATGGCCGCCAGCCATATACTTGGTGTACAGGTCGACCAGCTCGCCGCCCATATCACACGTGAGCAGATACTGGTCGTGACCGATGTGCACCGGCTCCTTGCCCATCATCTGGCGCAGTTTGTTGTACTGACTTGCCGGCGTCACAGACAGGCCTGTCATGTCGGCATTGCTACCCCCGAACGCCTTGGGAAGCTTTTCGCCCATGGTCTTGCACATCTCACTTGGGGTCACCGAAGGATTCGAGCCGCCAACCGGGTAACTCAGATACGAATCGATCTGCACATGCTCACCGGCAACATCGGCGATATTGACCTTCTTGCCGGTCTCGTCGTTGTTGTCCGCCGACTTGCCCTTAATACCGTCTGCAACGTTATCGGAATCGATACGATCGCCGTGCCATGCGGGGTACAAATCGACCGTTGCATCGGCCAGCACCATGCGATCGGCTTCAGACGGATTGACATACTCTTTGTAGTAGCCGAGCGTATCGGGCGTGTAATAGACATACGTCTGAGACACATCAACAGGGTTATAGCGCTCCAGGTTTTCGTTCATCACGTTGGCAATCGACATACCGCACGTCACCGAGGTGATGGCCAAAAACAGGAGCATCGCGATGACGCCCATCGAAAAGCACACCGTGTTGACCTTGGCCGCAAGCTGGCGCACGGTAAACATGTTGAGGCCGCGCCAATACACGCCGCGCAGGCTCTGCAGCAGCTTGATGAGCATGCCTGAGAGTCCCCAGAACAGGGCAAAGGTGCCCACGGTAACCATAGCGGTCGTAATACCAAACTGGTTCATGGCCTCTTGCAGCTTGCTGTCCGTCGCGGTTAGCGGGAACCCATCACGTAGCAGACGGTAATAGGCCACGCCCACAAGCGCCACGCCCACGGCAAAGATGGCAATCGCAATCCAGGGGTTGCGTGTCTTGATGCTCTCGTTGCGACGCTCGGCACCCATAAGCTCGATAAGTTTGGTACGACGCACGGCGCGAAGGTTCAGCAGTAGCGTGAGCACAAACATCACGAGCATGCAGACAAGGGTCAGGTTGAACGCATGCACCGAGAAAAAGAAGTGGAAATTGGCGATCTGCGTCTTAAAGAGCGAGGCCGTAAAGAACGTCATGAGCTGGGAGAGTCCCACACCCAGCACAATGCCGGCGACAAAGGCGCCGACCGAGACAATCACCGTCTCGAGCGCCATGATCGTGGCGACGCGCCCGCGCCCCATGCCGAGCACCTGGTACAGGCCAAACTCCTTCTTGCGGCGTTTCATGATGAAGTTATTGGCATACACCATTAAAAAGGCCATGACACCGGCCAAAAAGTACGTCAGGTCGCCGAGCATGCTGCCCATTACCTGCGCCAAGCCTTTTTCATCGATTCCGGCGATGTCGACCTGCATCGAGATGGTGTTAAAGGCATAGAAGACCGTGACACCCAGGGTGAGCGTCAAAAGGTAGACGAGGTAGTCGCGGCCGGCGCGGCGGACGTTGCCCCAAGCGAGTTTACAGAGCATCGGAGCCCTCACCGCCCATCATGGCAACGACCTCCATAATGCGGTCGAAGAACTCGCGACGGTCGGTGTCGCCGCGGCGCAGCTCAGTGAAGATCTTGCCGTCGCGAATAAACAGCACACGACTCGTGTAGCTGGCGGCAAAGCTGTCGTGCGTGACCATGAGCACGGTGGCGCGCAGGCGGCGATTGAGGGCCTCCAGGCTCTCGAGCAGCAGGCGAGCGCTCTTGGAATCGAGGGCACCGGTGGGCTCGTCGGCCATGATCATGGTAGGGTCGGTGACAAGCGCACGAGCCGCGGCGACGCGCTGCTGCTGACCGCCGGACATCTGGTAGGGATACTTGTCGAGCACCTGACTGATGGACAGGCGCGCTGCCACATCCTGCACGCGGGTCGAGATCTCTGCCGAGTTTGTGCGGGCGATGGTGAGCGGCAGGGCGATGTTCTCGCGTGCCGTGAGCGTATCGAGCAGGTTGGAGTCCTGGAAGATAAAGCCGAGTTCCTCGCGGCGGAACTGCGAAAGCTTAGCCTGCTTCATGCGCGTTACGTCCTGGCCGTTGATGCGGATCGTGCCGCTTGTGGCGCTATCGATGGTCGACACGCAGTTGAGCAACGTCGACTTGCCCGAGCCCGAAGCGCCCATGATGCCAACAAATTCGCCGCGGTTGACGGTAAAGCTGACGTCGTTGAGCGCGCGGGTCACGTTGCCCAGCGCTCCGTATACCTTTTCGAGATGCGCGGCCTCCAGTACCGGGGTCGCCATGTGCGTGGTTTGCATACCGAGTCCTTTCTTGCAATTAGTCTACGGCATCTATAGTCGCAAGAAGACGAGTCGGCTACCATCGATATGGCTTACGCTTGCCTTACCGTTGTGTAAGGTGCGGGTAGCTACCCTGCCACGTGTTGATGTTGAGAGAGGACTCCTGTTGAAGACTGTTCATGTTGCCGCTGGGATCATTCGCAAGGAAGGATCCGACGAGCTACTGGCCGTGCAGCGCGGCTATGGCGACATGCAGGGACTTTGGGAGTTCCCCGGTGGCAAGCTCATGCGCGGCGAGACGCCCGAGGACGCCGTACGCCGCGAGCTCATGGAAGAGCTGCAGGTCAAAGTCACCAACCTGCGCGATTTCTATACCGTTGAGTATGACTACCCCGATTTTCATCTCTCCATGGAGTGCTACTACTGCTCGCTCGCCGATGAATCCGATGAGCCTCAGAAGCACGACCGCCAGCTCGATATCCGCTGGATTCCGCGCACCTCGCTTGCCACGGTGGAATGGATGCCCGCCGACAAGGGGCTTATCGATGCCCTGATTGAGCTGAAGGAAGATCGGCTTGAGGCCAACAGCACTGCCAAAGATGCCAAGGCCGCCACGACCGAACACCCCGCCGCCAAACCCAAGCGCGCACCTAAGCGCCGCAGCAAAAAGCGTCCCAAGCCCGGTCTGCTCGACGGCATCGATACCTCGGACCTCTCCGCTGACGAGCGCGAACTGGTCCGCCGTCGCGCCGCCATCAAAAAGTCCATGAAGGGCAACAAGCGCGCCAACACCAAGCCCGAGCTGCTCGTTCGCCAGCGCCTGCGCGCAGCGGGCCTTACGGGTTATCGCTTGGAATGGAAGGTTCCCGGCAAGCCCGACATTGCCTTTCCCGGGCGCAAGATCGCCATCTTCGTCAACGGCTGCTTTTGGCACCGCTGTCCTAAGTGCAATCCAAGCCAGCCCAAGCGCAACGTTGAGTTTTGGGAGGCAAAGTTCCGTCGCAACGTCGAGCGCGACCGAGCCGCCATCTCCGCGCTTACCCAAATGGGCTGGACACCCATAACCATCTGGGAATGCGAGCTCAAAAAAGACCGCATCGACGCCACGATGGAAAAGGTCATCGAGCAGGTGCGCGCCGCAGAGCCGCAGCGCTAGGAACGAGCCATCCACACGCCCCGCACAGGCGAGCCACATCCGCACCACAAACCTTAGAAAGTCCTTAAGCTCAAAACCTTTCAAGAGTGTTACTCGATACTTCTGACCTGCAGTTTCATCGTAAAACCAAACCAGGTTAAGCCTTTCTTTAGCGCTTCTTTGCAGCAGCCGCGGCATAATACTGCCAGCGCACGGGACCTAGCAGCACACCCCATGCGCAACCTTTTGGTGGACATCGAGGAGGCCGTATAAGCATGCATTCTTCCAATGCCGTAGCACGGCAGCCATCCCTAAAACATGCAGACCTTTTCTCCTTCCCCCCGACACAGAGAAACGGCCTCCTCGACTCCCCCACCACAAAAGCCAAACGCTCAACCGACCAGGAACTCAACCTGCGAGCATCCTTCGAAAAGCTCCAAGCATCCCTAGACAAAACCTTCCCCAACCAAGCCCGGGCATACTAACCCCTCATCAACAAAGAAGCCCTGACGCCCCACCCCTTTCCGCCCCAACGCCACAAGGGCGACGACCTCGAGTAGGTCAACCTGGGAGGGACGAGGGCTTAGTTCCCCAATCTTTCCGCAGAGGGCAAAAAGCAACGTCTTATTTTTCGACACTAACGCCACAAGGGCGATTGAGCAGGACGGCTTGGGCGGGTCCCCGTACTCAGTTTCCAAAATCATTCCGCAGCGCGAAGGCCCCCGTTGCCAACGCTTCGTAGAAGCGAGGCAACGGGGGCCTTCATGCGCGAGGACGTTTTGGAAACTGAGTACGGGGACCCGCCCAAGCCGTCCGGTGGGATCAGAGTACCCTTGCTGTTACTCTGCCTTGCCCACAGAGTTGAGGTTGGTCATGCGGATCTTAACCAGCTCGGTGATCTCGCGCATGCCCTCCTTGGCCGGCTTCTTGGGATCGAAGCAGGCAGGGTTCTCGGCCATGTAGGCCATGAAGCCCTTGGTGTAGGCCTGACGCAGCTCGGTGGCGTAGTTGACCTTGCAGATGCCGTTCTTCACAGCCTCGGCAACCTGCTCATCGGGCACACCGGAGGTGCCGTGCAGAACCAGCGGCACGTCGACGGCGTCGCGGATGGCCTTGACCACGGACTGCTCGATGTGCGGATCGCTCGTGTACACGCCGTGGCTGGTGCCAACGCCAATGGCCAGCGAGGTGCAGCCGGTGCGCTCGACGAACTCCTTGGCCTCAGCAGGATCGGTGTAGGGGCTCTCGCCCTCAACCGCGGGACCGTCGTCCTCCTTGCCGCCAACCTTACCGAGCTCAGCCTCGACGGGCACGCCCATGGCGCGGCCAGCATCGGCGACGGACTTGGTCAGGGCGATGTTGTCCTCGAAAGACTCGTGCGAACCGTCGATCATGACAGAGGTGTAGCCAGTGCGGAAAGCCTGCATGCAGCGGTCATAGCCATCGCCGTGATCGAGGTGCAGAGCGACGGGCACGGAAGCGCGCTCGGCGGCAGCCTTGACCATGCCGTAGAAGTAGTCCAGACCAGCGGTCTTGATGGTGCCCGGGGTGGTCTGCATGATGACGGGGGACTTGGTCTCCTCGGCAGCAGCCAGAACGGCCATAACAAACTCGAGGTTCTCAACGTTGAACGCGCCGACGGCGTAGTGGCCGGCCTGAGCGTCCTTGAGCATCTTTTCGGTGGTAACAAGTGCCATGAGCGTTTGCTCCTCTCCCTCGCCCGCATCTGGACATCGGGCGTAGTTGTTCACAAGGCGTTTTACCTTGCGTTTTACTGCGCTCATTGTATGAAATTCAGCGTCTTTGCACGTGCGAGATATTGAGCCCATGCAGGTCAATACCGTCGTTTTTGAAAAGTAAACGGAAGGAATTGGAGCCGAGTGGGCGTGTTCGATATTGAATTTTGGGCGTTGAGCGTCTTTCTTTTATAGAAAAGATAAGTAATCGAAAGGTGTTTTCTTACTCAAAAAGAAAATGAACGAAAATAGAGTCAACACAATTCCTGCAAATTTAGCCGAGAATGGAGCAGACATGACCCAAGCTACCAACCGTGCTTTTGCCGACGAACGCCGCGCCGCCATCATGGAAATGCTCGAGCACAACGCCTCGGTGCAGGTAGCAGAAATCGCCCAGACCTTTGGCGTGTCCTCCGTCACCGCCCGCGCCGACCTGGACGCGCTCGCCGAAGCAGGCAAGCTGCGCCGCACACATGGTGGTGCCGTTTCGCTTCACAAGCGCCTGACCGTCTCCACGCAGGATCGCCGCATCAATGTCAACGTCGCCGCCAAGCAGGCCATCGCGCAAAGCGCCATCGAGCTCGTCAATGACGGCGACACGCTGCTCGTCGACTCGGGCACCACGGCGCTCGAGTTCGTCCGGCTCCTTGATCAGCGCGACGGCATCACCGTTATCACGGCCGACATTACCATCGCCGATTATATTGACGAGAGCATGCCCTCGGTCGATGTCGTCATGCTGGGCGGGGCACTGCGCAAAGGTCATCGCTATCTGTACGGTCCACTTACCATGCAGGCGCTCCAAATGGTCCACGCCGATCTTGCCGTCATGTGCCCTGGCGCTTTTGTTCCCGGCTGCGGCTTTACGACCGACTTTCCCCAGATGGCCGAGACCAAAACAGCTATGATCGCCGGAGCCCATCAAAGCGTCGCCCTCATGGACGCTAGCAAGGTTAACGGACGCGGCATGTACCGCTTTGCCGAACTGACTGATGTCGACACCATCGTGATGGACCGTGACCCCGATCATGCCGTCGCCACCTCAATCGCCGAGGCCACCGACAGCGCACGTCCAGCCCTCATCATCGCCGGCGCTTAAACAAAAACCACCACAAAGGTGCCTGTCCCCTTTGTGGTGGTTGTGATGGCTGAGCGTCAAAAGTGAGCGTGTCGCTACTTGGACAGCTCGTCGGCGAGGGCCTCGATCTGGGCGCGCGAGGCTTCGTTGAGCGAGCCCAGCACAGTCACCTTGTTCTGCGTCAGGGTGATGTCCTTCATGCCCTCGAGCTCCTTGGTCATAACCTTGGCAGCCGCGGGTGCCCAAGAGCCGGCCTCGACGAGCGCCACCGTACGGTTCTGGTAGGCGTGCTCGGCGAGCGTATGGATGAAGGTGCTCATGCACGGGAAGATCTCGCCCTGATAGGTGATGGAGGCGAGCACCAGACGGTCGTAGCGGAACGCATCCTCAACGGCCTCGGCCATGTCGTCACGAGCCAGGTCAAAGACGGAGACCTTCTGGCCGCGAGCCTCAAGCGCAGATGCGAGCTCCTCGACGGCAGCCTTCAGATGCCCGTACACGCTCGCATAGGCAATCGTGATACCCTCGTCCTCGGGCTGATAGCTCGACCAGGTGTTATAGGTGTCGAGGTAGTAGCCCAGGTTCTCGGTCAGCACGGGGCCGTGGAGCGGGCAGATGATCTGGATGTCCAGGTCGGCGGCCTTCTTGAGGACGGCCTGCACGAACTTGCCGAACTTACCGACGATGCCAAAGTAGTAACGGCGAGCCTCGCAGGCCCACCCTTCCGGGTCCTCGATGTCGTTGGCGCCGAACTTGCCAAAGCCGTCGGCGCTAAAAAGCACCTTGTCGGTGGACTCGTAGGAGAAGAGCACCTCGGGCCAGTGAACGTTGGGGGCGCCGATAAAGGTCAGGCTGTGGCCGCCCAGATCGAGCACATCGCCCTCTTTGACGACCATTTTGCGCTCGGGGAAGTCGGTGCCAAAGTAGTTGACCATCATGCGGAAGGCGCCCATGCTGGCCACAATCTGTGCCTGGGGATAGCGCTCCATAAAGGCGGCGATACCGGCGGAGTGATCGGGCTCCATGTGATGGACGATCAGGTAGTCAGGCGTACGGCCATCGAGCACGGCCTCGAGGTTGCCGAGCCACTCGTCAACAAAACCGCCGTCGACTGAATCGGCGACAGCGATCTTTTCGCCCAAGATAACGTAGCTGTTGTATGCCATACCGTTCTCGGACACATCGTACTGGCCCTCGAACAGGTCAATGTCGTGATCGTCGACGCCAATGTAGCGGATATCCTTGGTGATCTCCATCAGGCAAAGCCTCCTAGATAGACAAAAGAACCCGTCTATCATAGCACTCGCCTTCATAGCCACGGCTATCTGTCAGCATCCTTATCGATTGTTATTGAGGCGGAATATTGAGCCGATGAGCTGCGAAAACTATGCGCGGGGAGCTGCCGTGGTATGCCGAACGATGAGCTGGCCGGGAATACGAATGGCAACGGTTTTGCCCGCCGTACCCGCCTCGGGAACCGCATGCTCGAACACCTCGCGTCCGCGCTGATGTAGATCGAATCGCACGGTCGTGAGCTCGTTGTGTGCTACAAAATCATCGAGCGAATCATCGACGCCCACCACGCTTACGTCCTCGGGCACGCGCAGGCCGCTATCACGCAGCGCGGCAATCGCGCCATTTGCCATCTGATCGTTTGCCGCATAGATCGCCGTCATGGTGCGGTCGTGCTCGGCCAGATACCTGCCGGCTTCGTAACCGCTGTTGGCAGACCAGTCACCCTCGAGCGGCTCTACCGGCTCGATGTGTTTACGCTCGAGTGCATCTTGCCAACCGGCGCGACGAAATTGCTCGTCGACCGAGAACGACGGGCCGCCAATATAGCGAATCTGCTCGTGCCCCAGCTCAAACAGGTGATCCATAAGCAATAGCGAGCAGCCGTAATGGTCGGAATCGACCGTGGTCACGCGCGGATGCGCGTACATGGTAACGATGACCGTGCCAATGCCCGGCAGTGGATCAAACGTCTCAAAATCGGGCGCCATGCGGCTCATGCCGATGATGATGCCGTCCACCGGCAATGCGGCCATACGACGCGTGGCCTCGGCAAGCGAAAACTCCTCGGTCTTGGACATCTCGACCAGCGTGATGGCGCAATTATGCTCGCGAGCAGCGCTGGCGATGCCGTCGATCATTGAGAGGTTGCCGAACTTGGTGACATCGTTGACGCACAGGCCGACCGAATGATAACGGCCGTCGCGCAGCGAGCGACCGGCATAACTCGGACGAAAGCCGAGCTTTTGCATAGCGGCCTGTACGCGCTGGCGCGTCTGCTCGTTAACGTTAGGCAAGCCGTTGGCGACGCGCGAAACCGTCTGCTGCGAAACGCCGGCAGCGCGGGCGACGTCGGCCATGGAGACCGGACGCGTACCTGTATCGTTGGACGGGCGCCTTGCCACAGGATCACCTTCACCCTTGCGAGATCTGAATAGCGTGAATGCCGGCCCGGGCAGAAATACATCCCGCGCCGAGGCCCGCTATCGTCGGACGCATGTTAACGTACTCTACTTTTTCTATCTGCATCTCTTCTGCTTTATAAGTCCATACGGCAGTACCGTTCACGGCTGAATTTCTACCGATTACCAGATTCTCAAAAAGTGACAAGCGATGTGTTATGAGTACGTTAACATAGCCCGTAACGTGCGGTATCGTGAACACTTGGTTCATGCCGCTTTAAGTTGTTAACGTACTCATAACGACGCAAAACCCACCCGGGCGCGCCAAGGAAAGGACTCCCATGACCACCCCCGACAAAAAGACACTCGCCACGCTCACCAAGCTGTTCGAGGAGGAGTTTGGCCCCATCGGCGACCGCCAGGTGCTCTACTTGCACGCGCCCGGCCGCTCCGAGATCAGCGGCAACCACACTGACCACGAGGGTGGCCACGTTATCGCCGGCTCGCTCGATGTCGCCGTCGACGGCATCGCCGTGGCAACCGATTCCAACAAGGTTCGCGTAGCCGACGAGGGCTATCCCACGTTTGAAATCGCGCTCGACACGCTAGACGTTCAGGAGTCCGAGAAGGGCACGTCCGCGAGCCTCGTCCGCGGCATGGCCCACGAAATCGCTGCTCTGGGCGTTGAGCCCCAGGGCTTCGACTTTGCCTTCACCTGCTCCGTCCCCTCGGGCGGCGGTCTTTCGAGCTCCGCTGCTGTCGAGGCGGCATACGGTCGCGCCATGGAGACGCTCTGGGACGCACCCGCCATCGAGCCCGTCGCGCTCGCCCAGATGAGCCAGCGCACCGAGAACAACTATTACGGCAAGCCCTGCGGTCTGATGGACCAGGCCGCCGTTTGCTTGGGCGGCCTCGCCTACATGGACTTTGAGGATCAGGCTCAGCCTAAAACCCAGAAGCTCGAGCTCAACTTTGAGGATCACGGTTATGCGCTCGTGCTCGTTAAGGTCGGTGCCGACCACGTGGCCGCCACCGACGACTACGCCGCCGTTCCGCGCGAGATGCAGGACGTCGCCGCCGAGTTTGGCAAGGCACGCCTGTGCGAGGTAAACGTGGCGGACTTTGACGCCAAGCTCCCCGAGCTGCGCGCCAAGCTGGGCGACCGCGCCTGCCTGCGCGCCGTTCACTACTGGTACGAAAACGGCCTGGTCGATAAGCGCTGGGCTGCCCTGAACGCCGGCGACATCGATCAGTTCCTGGTCCTGACGCGCGAGTCCGGCGCCAGCTCTGCCATGTACCTGCAGAATGTCGTTGCCAAGCTGGGCTCCGAGCAGCCTTCGATGTATGCCCTGGCACTGGCCGAGCACGTGCTCGACGGCCGTGGCGCCGTCCGTATCCACGGTGGCGGCTTTGGTGGCACCATCCAGGCCTTCGTGCCGCTCGACCTGGTCGACACCTTCATCGCCAAGATGAACGGCTGGCTGGGCGAGGGCTCTGCCCGCCACTACGCCATCTCTGACAAGGGGGCTTACGCGGCATGGCTGTAATGACTGACGTGCGCGAGGCCGCGCAGAACCTGATCGAGTACGCTATCCACCGATCGATGATCGGCCAGGACGATCGCATCTGGGCGTATAACACCATTCTCGAGTGCATCGGTGCTACGGGCCCGGCGCTCGACATGGCCTGGGCGCTCCAGGTCGAGAAACTCTCGCTCTTGCACCCCGATACCCTGCCCAACTTTGACCTGGAGGGCACGCTTGCTGCGCTTGCCGAGGCTGCCGTTGCCAACGGCGCCGCCGAGGACACGGCGTCTGGCCGCGACCGCATTGCCATGCGCATTATGGGCGCGCTCATGCCGAGGCCTTCGGTTGTAAACGAGGAGTTCAACGGCCGCATGGGCGTCAACGAGCCCCGCGCCGCGACCGACTGGTTCTACGGCCTGTGCTGCGACGCCGGCTACGTGCGCCGCGCCGCCATCGCGCGCAATATCAAATGGAGCACCCCCACCAACTGGGGCGACCTGGAGATCACCATCAACCTGTCCAAGCCTGAGAAGGACCCGCGCGATATTGCCGCGGCCGGTGCCGCAAAGAACACGGGCGAGAAGTATCCCGTCTGTCAGCTCTGCATTGAAAACGAGGGCTACCCCGGACGCTCCGCCGCAGCCGACGGTGGCGCTCACCCCGCCCGCCAGAATCTGCGCGTTATCCCCATTAAGCTCGACGGCGAGCGCTGGGGCTTCCAGTACAGCCCGTACGCGTACTTTAACGAGCACTGCATTGCCATGAGCTCCGAGCATCGTCCGATGCACGTCGACCGCAAGGGCCTGACCTGCCTGCTCGACTTTGTGGACCTGTTCCCGCACTACTTTATTGGCTCCAACGCCGACCTGCCCATCGTGGGCGGCTCAATTCTGTCGCACGACCACTTCCAGGGCGGCGCACACGAGTTCCCCATGATGCATGCCGCCGAGGTCTCGCAGTTTAGCGTGCCCGGATTTGACCAGGTCAGCGGCACCGTGCTGCAGTGGCCGCTCTCGGTGCTGCGCCTGCGCTCGCACGACCGCGCCCAGCTGCTCGACGCCGCCGAGAAGATTATCCTCGCCTGGCGCGAGTGGACCGATGAGTCGGTTGGCGTCATCGCGCACACAGCCGATGGCGTGGCGCACAACACCGTGACGCCCGTCATCCGCCGCGTCGACTCCCGCGGCAATGCCGGCGGCGAGATCTACGAGGCCTACCTGGCGCTTCGCTGCAACATCACGACCGACGAGCATCCGCTGGGCGTATTCCACCCGCATGCCGAGTATCACCATATTAAAAAGGAGAACATCGGCCTGATCGAGGTCATGGGCCTGGCCATTTTGCCGCCGCGCTTGGTTCCCGAGCTTGGCGCTGTCCGTGAGCATCTGCTGGCAGCCAAGGTCGATGCCAGCTACGATCTTGCCGGTGCGCTCGAGGTCGATGATCTTTGTCGCAGCCATGCCGCGTGGGCCGAGGACGTCTTTGCTCGCCGCGCCGACGAGCTTACGGCCGACAACGCCATCGATATCCTGCACGAGGAGGTCGGCGTGGTGTTTGGCCACGTGCTCGACAACGCCGGCGTCTTTAAGTGGGACGAGGCGGGACGCGCCGCCCAGCAGCGCTTTATCGACTCGCTGTAGCACGCGAGCTCGAACGCACGCACTTAACAAATAGCGCCTACACGACCGCGG
>CABRRA010000040.1:0-14636 GCA_902473205.1 uncultured Collinsella sp. | reverse complement strand
GAGCCCGCCGTTTGGCCAATCTGCCGTTCAATTTCAAAAGCGCGACCAGAAGGTCAGCGCCTTTTCATTTCACGGCACCTTGGCTCAAACGGCAGGCTCTCGCTGACTTTTGCTCAACCTGTGGGGTCTTCAAATTGTTAGAGCGTTGCTAAGTAATTCTTTGCGTCTTCTACGCTCATTGCTGCGACAGGCGCGTGTGAACAGAGTTTGACATCGTTGGTGACCAGTAAATCTGCTTGGGAGCGTATCGCTGCCGCAATGATTAAATCGTCTTCGTAATCGCTATGGAGATTACGCTGCTTGCTCGCCATCCATATGTCACTCAGGTCGCAGGGTACCGGCGTGGCAAGTTGCGACAACACGTCGAGGCAATCCCATGCAAGTGATGTCGCCGCCACGGCGGCATCTTGGGATAGTGAGCCATGCTCTCGCCGATACCATGCCTTATGTTCGCTTGAAATCAAATAGAACAGGTCTTTGGACGATGTCGCCGCATACAGCAAATCCACCTGCGCCGTGCATGCATCGCGTAAAAACTCAATCGCCGCCGAACGACCACGTCGTGAGGGAATGAAGTAATCGAGCCACACGTTGGTGTCAACCAAGATGCGCTTTAGAGCCTCACTCATAGAGCCAGCTCATCTCCTCGCCATAGCGATCCGCATATGCATTCCGTTTGAGCTCTTCGTCGTCCGATGGCTGAGCCCTGACCATATCGATTCCCGACTCACGGCAAGCGGCAGCGAACAGCTTCGATCCCTGATCCATGAGCTCGAGTTTACGTTTGGCGGCCTTTTCGCGCTCGCGCTGTTCCGCCCGGGCACGACTGGGCAGCAGGATATCCTCGAGCGCACCGGGGCGATCGGCCAGCGACGCTGCAAGCTGCCAGAGCGCTCGCACCGCTTGGCTCGGCGTCATACCGGCCCTGGAGAGAGCAGCGTCGCCGCTCCTTTTAAGATCGGCATCAAGACGTACGTTGATCTGAGCGGCTGTTGTGGTCATGGCCCCTCCTTAATACTTCAGAATTATCATAAAACACTATGGTAGATACGTAAAGCATGTATAGCAATAAATTAGTATTAGCCGTGCTCCGTGCACAAAAAGCCGCCGAGGCACATTGCACCTCGGCGGCTACGCATCACCAATCTAGTTCGGTTTCATCCTTTGCATTTGCCCAGATAAAACCTGGCAAAATAAACCTGTCCCTTTTTGGCAGGTTTTTAGAGCTCCACGCTTTCGGCGCCGTTGATGGTTAGGTTGCGCTCGTAGAAGGCCGTGAGGGCGCGGATGGCGTACATCACGTCGCGCACGCCGCCGGTCTCGTAGCTCGAGTGCATGGCCAGCTGCGGCAGGCCCACGTCCACGGCATGCATGCTCGCCTGCATATTGGACAGATTGCCGAGCGTGGAGCCGCCGGCCATGTCGCTCTTGTTGGCGAAGGCCTGCGTGGGCACGTCAGCGTCATCGCAGATGGCCTGGAACACTGCGCGGCTAAAGGCATCGGTGCAGTAGTGCTGATTGGCGGCTTCCTTGATGACGATGCCGCCGTTGAGCACAACCTGATTGCGAGCGTCGCACTTCTCGGCGTGGTTGGGGTGCACAGCATGTGCATTGTCGCAGCTCACGAGCATCGAGGCGGCAAGTGCGCGATGGTACGACTCGTCGTCAAAGCCCAGCGAGCCGTTAATGCGACGCAATGCATCGGCCAAGAACGTCGACATGGCGCCCTGCTTGGTCTCGGAGCCAACCTCCTCGTTATCGAAGCAGCAGAAGACCGAGACATCGTGCGCGTTCTCGGCGCCCAAAAATGCCTGCAGCGAGGTGTAGGCGCAGGCCAGGTCGTCGAGCTTGGGCGTCGAGATAAACTCGTCAGCCCAGCCCCAAATGCGCGCATCCTGACGATTGACCAGGAACAGATCGCGGCCCAAAATTTGCTCGGGCTCAACGTCCAACTCGTCGGCGATCAGGGCGTCAAAATCTCCCTGCTTGAGTTCGCCGGTGCTGATGAGTGGGCACAGGTCGACGGCTCGGTTGGGAGCAAAGCCCTCGTTAACGCCGCGGTTCATATGGATGGCAAGGCTCGGGATAATAGCGACCTCACGCTCGGTGGAAAGCAGACGGCTCTCAATACGGTCGCCTTCGCGCACCAGCACGCGGCCCGCGAGTGCCAGCGGACGATCGAACCAGGTGTAGTCAATCATGCCGCCGTAGGCCTCGGTGTTCAGGCGCAGCGTCTCGCCCGCGCCGTCAAGCTCAGGCACGGCCTTGACCTTAAACGTCGGCGAATCGCTGTGCGACGCCGTGAGCTGAAAATGATAGTCACCGGCAACGCCGTCCTCGCCCCACGTCGCGGCCAGGTCCTCGCCCACCTTAAAGGCAACAACGCTCGAGGTGTTGCGCTGCGTGTAATAACGCCCGCCCGGTTCGATGTCCCACGCCGCATTCTCGGGCAGGTAGGTAAAGCCCGCCTCGTCGAGCTCGGCCATAATGGTCGCCGCCGTATGGAACATGCTGGGGCATGCCTCGATAAAGTCGATAAGGTCGTTGGCGGCCTCGATATCATCGGCCGTCACATGCGCGCGCTCGGGCGTTTCCTGATCCGTCATGCTCTCCCCTTTCGCTGGGTTGATGGTCCCCTCCAGCATACCCCGCCACGCCAGCGCCGCACTCTTCATTCCGTGCTTAATTCCGCGCCACTCACCAAGTTGAGCCATCATGCCCGCGCTCCTTTTGCGACAATTGCGCTAACAGGACGAGAGGAGCCGTCATGAAGCCACGTAACATTGCCATCACCTGCGGTGTCGCGGGAGTCGCCGTCGGCCTTGCCGCTGCCACCGGTATCGTTTATCACAAGCAAATCAAGTCCGCCGCGTCGCTCAAACGCTTGACCGGCTACGCGGATGGCTATGACCTGTACGCAATCGACATCGCCTACGACTACGATCTCGATCGCATCATCGCCGCTGGCGTGCGCGACGACCAGGCCTACATCGATGCCGTGGTGGCGCAGGTGCTGCCCGGTGTGCCGGCACATGTCCAGGCGCCCCAGTTTGCCTGCAGCGCTTTTGTCGCCGTAGATGCCGAAGGCCGCGTGCGCACCGGTCGCAATTACGACTTTAAGGACGACACCTCGGCGCTGCTGGTGCGCAATCACCCACGCGGCGGCTATGCTTCCATCGGGCTTGCCGCCCTTAACAACCTGGGCGATAACACTCCACTTGACTCCGTCGCCGGACGCGCCGCGGCACTCATGGGCCCGTTTGCCCAGCTCGACGGTGTTAACGAATGCGGCGTGTCCATTGCCGTACTCACCCTGGATTCCAAGCCCTGTGACCAGGACACGCAACGGCCCGTCATCAACACCTCGCTCGCCATCCGTCTGGTGCTCGACCGTGCCGCCACCACGCAAGAAGCTGTCGACCTGCTTTTCGCCTACGACATGCACGCCATGGCAGGACGCGATTACCACTTCTTTATCAACGACGCCGCCGGTGACGCGCGCGTAGTAGAATGGGACCCGCGCGATCCGGACCGCGCTTTCAAAGCGACTCCTGTACGCCAGGTTACGAACTTCTACGCCTGCTATGACGACGAAGTGCTGTCCAACCAAAAGAATGGCGAGCTGGGCCATGGTAAAGAGCGCGCCGTCGCAATCGCCGATGTTCTTGACGCCCATGTCGGTGCCCAGGACGAAACGATTGTCTGGGAAGCCCTGCGTGCCGCAGCGCAAGAACCCAATCCGGAAGACATCACCAGCAATACGCAATGGTCGGTCGTCTTTGACAATACCGAACCCGCCGCCGCTATTACGCTGCGCCGCCACTGGGGCGACGTCGACGCCTTCGCACTGTAAGGAGCCAGGCCCGTCAACCTTACGCCCGCCTGACGTTGTTTACATTTCCATACGCTTGAGCTAACACGTTTTACCCCCGCGTCAACAGTGTGCGGGGGTAAACTTATGCGCATGTTATAACTTGCCCGGAAGGATTCATCATGCTTAGGATCGGTCTTCTTACCAGTGGCGGCGACTGCCAGGCACTCAACGCCACCATGCGCGGCATTGTCAAAACACTTATGACCAACAGCGAAGAGCCTATCGAAATCTATGGTTTTGAGGACGGCTACCAGGGCCTTATCTACAGCAGATTCCGTGTCATGACTCCCGCCGATTTTAGCGGCATCCTCACCCGCGGCGGCACCATCCTGGGCACGAGCCGTACGCCGTTCAAGCGCCTGGACACTCCCGAGGCCGACGGCGTCGAGAAGGTGCCCGCAATGGTCCACACCTATCATAAGCTGCAGCTCGACTGTCTGTTTATGCTGGGTGGCAACGGATCCACCAAGACCGCCAACCGCCTGCGCGAAGAGGGCCTCAACGTTATCGCGCTGCCCAAGACCATCGATAACGACACCTGGGGCACCGAGTTGACGTTTGGCTTTACGAGCGCCATCGACGTCGCTACCAAGTGCATCGACGACATCCACACCACCGCGTCGAGTCACGGGCGCGTGTTCGTTATCGAGATCATGGGCCACAAGGTTGGCTGGATCCCGCTGTATGCCGGCGTCGCGGGCGGCGCAGATGTCATCTTGATTCCCGAGATTCCCTACGACATGGATAACGTCATCAAGACCATCGAGCATCGCATGGAGACCGGCAGCCGCTTTACTATCGTGGCCGTCGCCGAGGGCGCTATCTCCAAGGAGGACGCGGCGCTGCCCAAGAAGGAGTACAAGAAGAAGCTCGCCGAGCGCACGAGCCCGTCAATCGTGTACGACATCGCCAAGGAGATCGAGGCCAAGACCGGTCGCGAGACCCGCGTCGCCATCCCCGGCCACACGCAGCGCGGCGGTCAGCCCGACGCCCAGGACCGCATCTTTGCGACTCAGTGCGGCGTCGAGGCAGCGCTCGGCTGCCTGCGCGGCGAGTTTGGCTACATGATTGCCCTGCGCGACGGCAAAATGTGCCACATGCCGCTCGAGGATGTCGCCGGCAAGCTCAAGTTTGTCGACCCCCAGAGTGATCTGGTGCGCGAGGCCAAGGCGCTGGGCATCAGCTTCGGCGACGAATAGCCTCGGCTGGAACCGCCCCCATCGGAGCTCCCAGGGCTTACCTCCCAAATCGTCCTCGGACATGTCAGGACCCCGCCGTGCGCTTCGCGCGGCGGGGTCCTTCCGTCCTGCGGAAAGATTTGGGAGGTAAGCCCTGGGGCCTCCTGCGGTAACTAGGGAGGCCGAGGCTATTCGCCTTCTTGCTGCGGATGCCTAGGGTGGGGTGCAGCGTGCATTTTTGGGAGTTTTCAGCAGCCGTGGGTGCCTGCATACTGGATTTTGGGCGAAAAGCAGGCGCCATGAGCCGCATACTGTAAAAATGAGCGATCCTTGAGGTGCCGAGGGCTCATAATCAAGGCTTTCAACGCGGTTTTGTGCACCCATTCCCGCGCCCGCGGACTCCGGGATGCTGAATACTCCGGGATTTGCACGCCGCCCCCTGGGGTACCCGTGGGCAAAAAGCAACCACCCAGCCGAAATATGCATCCGGCGGGGCGGTTTATGCAGTACAGCGGCGTTGGATGCGCATGTCGCTCAGCGTTCTTGCCGACCGATGCAACGTCGTGCGTAGCCATTAATGTCTTCGGTGAAACCGTCAAGGTCGTCGAGCGTGATAACGTTATCGGAAAGCAAGTTGGCTATCTCATAACGCATGGTGCTGCGGCGAATATCGTTCACAAGCACTCCTGAGGACAGCTTGTCCCTATTGATACGCTCTTCTAACGCCCAAAATCTACTGGACGCTTCACTGCCACCGTTCAGTATCTCGATGTACTGGCCGATGAGCATTTCCATATAGCTTTCTTGCCATTTTGGGAGCAGCTCTTTAAACAGCTTCCAGTCGCTTTCAGTTACCTCGCCCATATTGCCTCCGTTCACCAAACAAACTTAGCCATTCGATTTTTATTCTATTTGGTATTTTCGCTCACAGCCGTGGATGAGGGGACCATCGGTCTTCGAGTTCGAGCTTGAATGAACCGTTTGCTACAAAATGCGCCTAATTACTACGATGATTCGAATGCCTTCGACCATGCCGAAAAGGGTGAAAGTAAAACCGCAGGTAGAAAGCTTGCCGATTTTTGAAAAAGATGGGTGTGGTCGGCCTCATCGAGTTCATCGTAGTAAATCGGCCTTTTTCTTGGCATGCGGCGAGTTAAATGCCAGTTCCCGTGTTGGAATTGCCCTGTCCATTCGTGAGTTGCGGTGAAATCGGGACTGTTAGACGCTCCAAGGTCCTCAACGGTCCGTATTTCACCGCAACTTGGAAGGGGCGAGCGGCGTTGGCCAAGCATTGTTGACGGGTTGGAACGGCTTAGGCTTGTTTGCGGCGCTTCCATTGCTTTCGGCACCAGCACATGAGTGCCTCTATGAAGGGAATCGTGATGAGGATGACCCATGCGGGATGGGGCTGTGCCAAACAAAGCCACATATAGAGGAACCAGGCAATGGCGGCTGTTGCACAGACGACGCCGATCAGCTTGGAGAGATGATGTCGGTCGATAAAGTCGCCCATCGCCTCGTAGACGGGAATCAGAAAGACCAGAAAGAGCCCCATACCCCACGTGCCGCAGATGATGCCGAGCGCGAGATAGGCGAGGACGACAAGTGCAGGAAAGGGAAACTCGTTCCATGCGCGACCGATCTTGGTGTGGAAATGCTTGCCATGATGGTCGAGCTTGTCGTGTGCCTCTTTCCAGCTGGAAAACGTCTCGCCGTTGATGGTGACGGTGCCGTCGTCATTGGTATGTACGCTGTGTCCATCGTCCTCTAGCGTATCGATATGCAATCCGCCCGGCCCCACATGGACCTCTTCACCCTTGCGCTCGTTAGCCACGTGGATGCCGCTCCAACCAACATGAACCTCTTCACCTTTGTTGGGGTCGACGACGTGAATGCCGCGTGCAAGGGAAATGTCGACAAGTGGCTTGCCGTCAGGATCCACGTGCTCGGTAGAAGACTCGGTGCCTTCAGTCTCGTCGTAATTATTTGCGTCAACGTCATCGTCGGCCGAGGTGTCGACATCGCTAGCCGCTTCCCCATATAGCAACTCATCCAGTGACACGCCATACAGCGCGGCGAGTGCAATAAGGTTATCGGTATCGGGCGAGGATTCGCTGCGTTCCCATTTGCTGACAGCTTGGCGGCTTACGCCCAACTGGGCAGCAAGAGCCTCCTGGGAAAGACCGGCAGCTCTGCGGCGATCGACGAGGCGCTGTGCCATCGCAAGATCCATAGTGGTTCCTTTCATGTGGCGACCGTAATCGAATGAGCCGAGTATGCCGAGAATAACCGGTAGCGACCACCATTTCTAGTTAGAATCTGCCCCAACCCTACCGCAACTTACTATCAGGCCACGCACCCGCAGAGTAGCTACGGGTGCCTAGGGTAGGATGCGGCGTGCATTTTTGGGAGTTTTCAGCAGCCGAGGGTGCCTGCATACTGGATTTTGGGCGAAAGGCGGGCGCTATGGGTCGCGTTCTGTAAAAAATGGCCAGCTCTTGAGGCGTTGGGGCTCAGAATCAGGGCTTCCAGCGCTGTTTTGTGCGTCCGATCCCGCGCCCGCGGACTCCGGGATGCTGAAAACTCCAGAATTTGCACGCCGCCCCCTGGGGTACCTGCAGGCAAAAAGCAACCGCCCCGCCGAAATATGCAATCGGCGGGGCAGTTTATGCAATAAAGCGGCTGTGACACGTCACAGCTCGCTACAGTTTGAATCCCAGAACAGGCTACTCTGCGCTCTTGAGGGCCCCGACCATGTCGATCTTGTTGAGGGTACGATTGGTGGCGAGGTTGACGATAAACGTAAAGCCAAAGGCCAGCAGCACAGATAGCACGTAGCTTAGCGGCTCGACTTCGACGTCAAAGTACAGCGACGGCATCTGCAAAATGTACGTAAAACTCTCGGCCAGCAAGCCGCCCAGCGGCACGCCCAGCGCGGCGCCAATCGCCGTGAGGATCAACGTCTCCTTGTTAACGTAGTGATGCACCTCGCCACGGCGGAAGCCCAGCACCTTGATGGTTGCCAGTTCGCGCTTGCGCTCCGAAATGTTGGTGTTGGACAGCGTAAACACCACCACAAACGACAGGCACGCCGCCATAAAGGTCACGAGCACCACGACCGAATTGATAATCGTAAAGTTCGCCTCATAGTTCTCCCAATGCTCGGCCGTGCTCGAAATCGTGAGCCAACCGTCACTCTTAAGATTCTTGCTAAACGCAATCTGGTCGGCCGACGAGCCCTTAAGCAGCACAAAGACGCCGTTAGGACGCGCGCTTCGACCAAACGCGCGCTCATAGGTGCCCTGCGTCATGTAAAGCGTGTTGCCCAGATAGTTGAGCGAAATGTCGCTGACTTTGACCTTGGCAACATTGAGCGACGAATCCTGGACGTGTGCTGTATCGCCCGGCTGAATCCCCAGCACCAGCTGTGAACTTTTGCTCAGATACACGTCTCCGTCACGCAAAGACAGCGGCTCTTTGGACTCATCCTCCAGGCGCACGTAATCGCCCAAGTCACTCGTGCGGTCATCGGGCACCACGATCAGCTGCACGGTCTCGCTCTTTCCGCCGAATGTAAAGGTGACGTTGTCGGTCATAATCGGCAGGGTCGAGGTCACGGTCACGTTGAAATCATTGGCCGCGCTGCGCTCATCCAATGCCGCGCACGTCTGCGAAAAATCGTCGGGATTGGCGACCGCCAGCAGGTCGTAGCGCGTGATATGCCCGTACTGTTTGGGCGAAAGCGCCACCGACGTATCACGGATGCCCATTCCGCAGATCACGAGCGCCGTGCAGCCGGCGATACCGAAGATGGTCATAAAAGCGCGCTTTTTGTAGCGGAACAGGTTACGTGCTGCCACCTTGTTCAAAAAGCCCATGCGGCGCCAGATAAAGCCGATGCGCTCAAGCAAGATGCGAGAGCCGGCGCGTGGGGCCTTGGGACGCATGAGCGAGGCTGGGGTCTCGGCCATCTCGTGGCGGCAGGCGATAATCGTAGCGCCCACCACGCCCACGGCAAACAGCGCCACCGAGACGATTGAGGACACGATGTCGTACGAAAGCAACATCTGGGGCAGCGAGTACATGTCGTCAAACACCGTAAACAGGAACAGCGGCAGGCCCACAAATCCGATGATGTTGCCGAGCACGCCGCCGATCAGACATGCCCACAGCGCATAGTCCACGTATTTGGACAGGATGCGCTCGCGTGAATAGCCAAGCGCCTTGTACAGGCCAATAAGCGTGCGCTCCTCCTCGACCATGCGCGTGGCGGTGGTAAGACTGATGAGCACAGCGACGACAAAGAAGATAAATGGGAAAACTGTGGCGATGGCCTCGATCGAAGAACTGTCGCTCTCGACGCTCGAGTAGCTTGCGATGTTACCGCGGTCCTGAATGTACCAGGTGCATTCGCCCAGATCGGAAAGCTCGGCGCGGGCATCGGCAAAATGCTGGTCGGCGGCGGCGCGGCGCTGGTCCAACTCGGTCTGAGCCTGGACGCGCTCCTCGCTGCCCTCGGCCATACGGTTGATGTTATCCTGCTCGATCCCAAAGAGCATGGCGGTCTGACGCTCGGCCGCATCCAAGCTTGCCGGCGTGTCGACCGTCAGCTCCTGAGCGCGCGCCTTCTCGCGCTCCTCGCGGATCTTCTCGATATTGCCTTTGACCTCGTTGATCTTTGTCGTGTAGGCATCCGAATAGGAGTTAAGGCTCTTGGCTCCCTCGACGATCACGTGGACCGCGGAGTAGGAAGAAGATGTCGCGGCATCCTCGCTCACATAGAACTTATAGTCCGCCGCCGAAGCAGCGCGAAAGGCGTTGACTGTCGAGTCGGAGCTCACATCAGTGGGATCGAGGACCTCGGCCGTAATGGTGTAATCGCCTGCGGCAAACTGATCCTTGGCGCTTTGGTTCGACGAGCTCGCGTCATTGGCGGCAAAGCTCACCGTATCGCCGAGCTTTTTGCCCGAAGCCTTCAGGAACTTCGAAGTCACCGCGACCTCATCGGCGCTCTCGGGCAAATCGCCGTTCACGAGCACCGGCTGATCGATGTTCTCTTTGGAAAGGCTCTGCACGACCACGCGCTCGCGCGTTGTGCCCACGGCGGTGTAGGCGGTCTCGGTGTAGATGCCCTCGGCCGTCTCGACGCCGTCGACCTCTTGGATAGCCGCAAGATCGTCGCGCGTAAGGCCATAGGTCGACTGCACGTTAATGTCATAGACATTCTGCTGGTCAAAATAGGCGTCGACCGAATCGCACAAATCATCGCAGCCCGCCTTAAGACCGCACATCACGCTCACGCCGAGCGCAGTGATAACCACGATGGACAAAAAGCGCTTAAGACTGCCTCGGATTGTGCGGTAGATGCCGCGGCGAAAAACCGTCGGCACCATATCGTTTGAGCTTTGAGCGGTACGGTAGGTCGCGAACTCCCGGTCGCGGCCCGCGTGCTCCGTATCATGGTTTTGGCTGTTTTGGCGATCTTGGTCCATGGGCGCTACCACTCGATCGTCTCGATAAGCACGGGATTTTGCTGGACCGTCTCGCTCTCCACGCGGCCGCTTTTAAAGCGGATCAGGCGATCGGCCATGGGCGCCAGCGCGGAGTTGTGGGTGATGATAATGACCGTGATGCCTTGCTTGCGGCAGGTGTCCTGCAGCAGCTGCAGGATCTGCTTGCCGGTTTTGTAGTCGAGTGCACCCGTGGGCTCGTCGCACAGGAGCAGCTTGGGGTTCTTTGCCAGTGCACGGGCGATGGACACGCGCTGCTGCTCGCCGCCCGAAAGCTGCGCGGGGAAGTTGGCGAGGCGCTCACCCAGGCCAACCTGGCAAAGCGTTTGCTCGGCATCGAGCGAATCGGGGCAGATTTGCGCCGCAAGCTCGACGTTTTCGAGCGCCGTCAGGTTGGGGACCAGGTTGTAGAACTGGAAGACAAAGCCGACGTCGGCGCGGCGGTATTCCACGAGCTGCGCCTCGTTAGCGGAGCTCACATCGCGCCCGTCCACCGTCACGGTGCCGGAAGTCGCCGTATCCATGCCGCCCAGAATGTTGAGCGCCGTGGTCTTGCCGGCACCAGAAGCACCCAAAATGATGGCGAGCTCGCCGCGCTCGACCGTAAAGCTCGCGCCGTCGAGTGCGTGAATGCGGGCGTCGCCCTCGCCGTATGCCTTGATGACGTCTTTGAATTCGATATAGGCCATCGATCGGTTCCCATCTGGTCGGATAACTCTTTAGTATTACCCATTTCGCACCGACCAAAAAGGGACAGGTTCATTTTGGCAGGTTTTAGAGGCGGACGGTAAAGGTGATCTGGTTACCGTGGCCGCAGACAGAAGCACTCCCGCCATGGGCCTCGGCGATGGCTCGCACCACAGATAGGCCCACGCCCGAGCCGCCCGTCTTGGAGTTACGCGAGACATCTGCGCGGTAGAAGCGGTCAAACAGCCGGTCCAGGTCACCCTCGGGCAGCTCATCAACAGCATTCGATACGACAAGCTCGGCCGAGCCTTTGCCCGCACCGCGCGAGGCTGCGCGCAGGCTTAGCTCAATCACGCCGCCCTCGCTTGCGTAGCGTGTGGCGTTGTCCAGCAGCAACTCAACCACCTGTGCCACCGCCGCAACATCGGCATGGGCCCGCACGCCGCTCGCAATCGACGTCGACAGACGCTTGCCGCGCGAAACCGCCACCGACTCAAACGGCGCCGCCGCCTTGTCCACGGCCTCCGAAAGATCGATCGATGTCATGGTAAAGCCGGCCGAACCCTCGTCCATACGCGCCAGGAACACCAGACGCTCCGTCAGCGCCGTCAGCCGCGCGACCTGCTCGTGAATGCTCTGCGTCCATTCGCTCTCGCCGCTCTCGATTTCCTGCACCTCGTTGGCGGCGTCGATCACAGCTAGCGGCGTCTTGATCTCGTGGCTTGCATCGGTAATAAAGCGCTTTTGCTTGCTGTAGCTCTCGACCATCGGCCGAATCACCGCACCCGAGGCGCCCGCCACAATTGCCAGCACTGCCAACCAGCCAATGCAACTGATTGCCACGCTCGCGCTCAAAAACGAATGAAAGCTTGCAAGCTCACGCGAGCAGTCCACGAACACATAGGTGGTCTCACCGTCTTGAACGTCAGTCGTATAGCGATAATTGCCAGAAAAACCCGAGACCCAACCCTTGGAATACAACTTTGCGGCAATACTGGCGGCGCGCTTGGCACCCACCGCGGCAATGCGGGCCGTGTTGACATCGGCAACCTGTCCGGCGGCAATCGTCACCGTAAAGTAGCGCGTGTCAAAGGGAGCTTCCGCCGTCATGCCTTCAAAACGCCCGTCGCGAACAGCCGCCTGGTTACCAGTAGCAACCTTGCCGGCAACCGCATCCTGGCCGGGATCGGCTTTAGGCTCGTTCCCCCAATCGATACCGTCCTTGCCCGCCAGGATATAGTCCAGGCGAGCGTCGGCCATCTTGCAGACATGCGAATAATTGACGATGTTGATGCCGGCGATGATGAGCGTGAGCACCACGGTCACGGCGCCCATGGCAACGAGGATAAACTTGCGACGCAGGCGGCGACCCAATGCGTCAACAGAATTTGCCCGCCCCGCACTACTCGAGGCGGCGTGAAACCGCTCCGTCATGCGATTGCACCACGTGCGCACGCTCACGCCTGCTCGCCTTCCTCGACAACCTCAAGCGAATATCCCTGATTGCGCGACGCGCGGATGGCAACATTGGCACCCAGCGCCGTCAGCTTTTTGCGCAGGTACGAAATATAGACCCACACCACGTTGGCGCCTTCGGGCGCGTCCTCACCCCAAACCTCGAGCATCAGACGCTCGGTGGGCATGCGCGTGCCGGCGTTGCGCATAAAGAGCTCCATAAGCTGAAACTCACGATTGGCTAGGTGCTCCTCGCCCAAGGGACCCACAAGCGTGCACGATGCCGTGTCGAGGCGCATATTGCCCACACTGAGCGTCGTGGCGTCAATTGCCGTCGCGGCACGCGTCATGGCACGAATGCGAGCGAGCAGTTCTTTGGCGGCAAACGGCTTGGTCAGATAATCGTTGGCACCGGCATCCAGGCCTTCGACCTTATCGGACACCTCGCTTTTTGCCGTGAGCATGATGATGGGCAGTCGCTTACCGGCGGCGCGCGTGCGCTTGAGCACCTCGATGCCATCCATGCCGGGCATCATGATGTCCAGGATTGCGGCGTCATAGTCGTTGGCGAGCAGATATTCGAGCGCCGTCAGACCGTCGAGGGCGGTATCGACCTCGTAGTCGCTATGTTGAAGAATCGCGGTAAGAGCGCGGGAGAGGCCGGGTTCGTCTTCGGCAAGCATCAGCTTCATGGTTGTTCCTTTGGCGCACGGCTATACAGGTTTCGATACCGCCGATGATAGCGCACCGCCAGCCGTCTTAGCGCAGCCTTAGCTGCTCAACCTGCGCGTTTTCAAATACGCAGGATATGGCTTAACCAAACTTAAGGCTCAGATGCCGAGCGCTTGGACGCATGCCGGTCGCGAAAAGACGGCGACTCGTTCTTTCACGGCGTCTTGGCTATGCAAAGTGTTCGAGCGTTACTCCTCGTACGCGCCCTCAAGCCGAAGCAGCCGCTCCTTGCGGTCAAGCCCGCCGGCATATCCGTTGAGCGATCCGTCGGCCGCCACCACGCGATGGCACGGCACGATAATCGAAATGGGATTACGCGCGACCGCAGCCCCCACCGCACGAGGAGACACAACGGGCGCCTCGTTTCCCAGCACCCGATGGCGGGCGGCGACACGCTGGGCGATCTCACCATACGTAGCGACCTCACCACGAGGAATAGAAAGCAGCTCAAACCAAACCTCGCGCTGAAACGCTGTGCCGATCATATGCAACGGCGGCGTAAACTGAGGTTCCTGCCCTGCAAAATAAGCATTCAGCCAAGCCCAGGAACACTCAAGCACCGAAGAGGCCGCACCATTTGCCGGACTCACCGACGACATGCCGCCAGCACCAGAAACCGCATCGGCGCCTTCAACGTGCTCCGCATCTTCTTTGAGCAGCGTAGAGCCAAAGTGCTCCTGCCCCTCAAACCAAAGCCCCGTCAGACCGCGGCCATCAGCGGCAAGTAGAATCTCGCCCAAAGGCGAAGCAAACGTCGTCGTGACCACCAGCGGCTCCTTTCAAAACTCCGCACCATGATACCGCGAATTGTGCAGACAACCCCACAGATACGTCCGAGCGGGCTCACAATTGCTTAAGCGAGGCTGTTTTCCGCTCAATTTCGGCCAATGTAGAGCTGTAACAACCAAAACTCTGCCCGGAGAAAATGAAGGTGAATGGTTTTCCGAGAAGTGAACGAGTAAAACTAGGGCCCCGAACCATCCGCATTTTTTAATTGCAAAACAGCAGGATTCATGCGATAAAACCGCAGGAAATGGCGGCCAAAATATGCCGATGCTTCAAGGGTCCAAAATAGGTCGTTCACTTCCCGAGAAACCATTCACCTTCGATTAGCACCAGCCCCTAAGCCTTCACAAACAACAAACGCAGGCGCGCCAAAGTTACCGCCTCAACCCCAAAGTCCCCGCAGGCAGCAGGCGC
>CABRRA010000039.1:0-14931 GCA_902473205.1 uncultured Collinsella sp. | reverse complement strand
GGCTTGGCGATGCCCTGCAGGATGGGGCCGTAGGCGTCGGCGCCGGCGAAGCGCTGGACCAGCTTGTAGCCGATGTTGCCGGCCTCGAGGTCGGGGAACACGAGCACGTTGGCCTTGCCGGCAACGGAGGAGCCGGGAGCCTTGAGCTGGGCGACGGTGGGGACAATAGCGGCATCGAGCTGCAGGTCGCCGTCGATGGCGAGCTCGGGAGCCTTCTCCTTGCAGAACTTCACAGCCTCCTGGACCTTCTTGGCGACCTCGCCGCCAGCGGAGCCCATGGTGGAGTAGGAGAGCATGGCCACGTGCGGCTCAACGTTGCCCATGAAGGTGGACCAGGAGTGAGCGGAGGCGATGGCGATCTCGGAGAGCTCGTCGGAGGACGGGTTGATGTTGAGGCCGCAGTCGGCGAAGATCAGCGTGCCGTCAGTGCCGAACTGCGGGGTGTCGGTGCACATCACGAAGAAGGCCGAGACCAGCTTGGTGCCCGGGGCGGTCTTGAGGATCTGAAGCGCGGGGCGCAGGGTGTCGGCGGTGGAGTGGCAGGCGCCGGAGACCAGGCCGTCGGCATCGCCCATCTTGACCATCATGGTGCCAAAGTAGGTGGCGTCCATCACCTGGGCGCGAGCCTGCTCGATGGTAACGCCCTTCTTGGCGCGGAGCTCGGCAAACTTCTGCGCATACTCCTCGTGCTTCTCGGCATTGCGCGGGTCGATGACGGTAGCGCCGGGAACGTTGATCTCGTCGGGGTTGCCCAGGATGACGATCTTTGCCAGGCCCTCCTCGATGATTTTGGTGGCCGCGACGATAGTGCGCGGATCCTCGCCCTCGGGCAGGACGATCGTCTTAAGGTCGGCCTTGGCGGCAGACTTCATACGGTTTAGGAAATCGCTCATGTTACTCCTTACAAGCGTTTCGCTAAGCTCCAGGCGCCCGGCTGTTCACGAATAAACCCGCTGCTAGCGGGTTTACCTTACGTTAATGTTCGCCGCGGTGCTTGAGCTTTCCTTGTGTGGCAAGCTCATTATAGGACGCATTAGCGCTATAATCGCTCTGATAAATGTGTCTCGAAGAATGTTCGAGAAAAGCCCAGCTAACGAGCCCGTGGCTTTTGACAAGGAGTATCGATGCAGATTACCTCAGGCCTGCCTGAAGGCTTTAACGCCGGCGCGTACGACATGATTGTCGTCGGTGCTGGATATGCCGGTGCCGTTTGTGCCCGCCGTCTCGCCGAGACCATCGGCTATCGTGTTGCCGTTTTGGAGCGCCGTAGCCACATTGCGGGCAATGCCTATGACTGCACTGACGAGGCCGGAATCCTGATCCACGAGTACGGTCCGCATATCTATCACACCTTTAACGAGCGCGTGCACAATTTCCTGTCGCGCTTTACCAAGTGGACGGATTATCAGCACAAGGTGCTCGCCAACATCAACGGTACCCTTATGCCCGTGCCCTTCAACCATGCGAGTCTCAAGCTCGCCTTTGGTGACGAGCGCGGCGAGGAGCTGTATCAGAAGCTCGTGGAGACCTTTGGCAAGGATGTCAAGGTGCCCATTATGGAGCTGCGTAAGAAGAACGACCCCGACTTGGCCGAGGTTGCCGATTACGTCTACGAGAACGTCTTTTTGCATTACACCATGAAACAGTGGGGTCAGACGCCCGACCAGATCGATCCCTCGATCACCGGCCGCGTTCCCGTCTTTGTGGGCGACGATGACCGCTACTTCCCGCAGGCTCCCTTCCAGGGCATGCCGCAGGACGGCTATACCGCGCTGTTCGAGCACATGCTCGACCACGATCTGATTGATGTATTCTGCGACGTTGACGCTCGCGACCTCTTCGAGATCGATGAAACTACCGTCAAGATCGACGGTAAGGTCTATGGCGGCGAGATCGTCTACACCGGTCCGCTCGACGAGCTGTTCAACCTCGATCTGGGCGCTCTGCCGTACCGTACGCTCGACATGAAGTTCGAGACGCTCGATATGGACCAGTTCCAGCCCGTGGGCACCGTCAATTACACCACGAGCGAGGATTACACGCGTATCACCGAGTTCAAGAACATGACTGGACAGGTCCTGCCCGGCAAGACCACCATCATGAAGGAGTATTCCAAGGCCTATACACCCGGCTCGGGCGAGACGCCCTATTACGCCATTCTGGAGCCCGAGAACCGCGAGCTCTATGAGCGCTATCTCGAGCGCGTCCAGAACCTGACGAACTTCCACCCGGTGGGTCGCCTGGCCGAGTATCGTTACTACGATATGGACGCCGTGACCAACTCTGCCCTCGATCTTTCGGATGAGATTATCGCCTGCCATGCATAAAGTCATATCATTCGGTATTCCCTCGTATAACGCCGCCAAGGACATGGACCATTGCATCACCTCCATTCTGGAGGGGAGCAATTATGCCACCGATATCGAGATCATCATCGTCGATGACGGTTCCAAGGACGAGACGGCAGCCAAGGCTGATGAGTGGGAGACACGTTATCCCGGAATCATCCGCGCGGTGCATCAGGAGAACGGCGGCCACGGCATCGCCGTCCTTTCGGGCTTGCATGAGGCGCAGGGTACCTACTACAAGGTCGTCGACTCGGACGATTGGCTCGATGGCGCAGCCCTGTCGACCATGCTTTCGATCCTGCGCGGTTTTGAGGAGCGCGACCAGCGGGTCGACCTCTTTATCTCGAACTATGTGTACGAGAAGGTTTACGAGGGCACGCATACCGCTATTGGCTACAAGTTTGCCCTGCCGCGAAAAAAGATCTTTACCTGGGACCAGATTGGCCATTTCCGTCTGGACCAGAATCTGCTCATGCACAGCCTGTGCTATCGCACGGATGTGCTGCGCGCGTCCAATCTGCCTATGCCGCCGCACACGTTCTATGTAGACAACATCTACGCCTACGTGCCGCTGCCGCGCTGCAAGACCATGTACTACGCCGACATCGACCTCTACCGCTACTTTATCGGTCGCGAGGGCCAGAGCGTCAACGAGGCCACGATGGTCAAGCGTCTGGACCAGCAGTTTCGCGTGACGCGCATCATGATGGAGTCGTTCCACCTGTACAGCGATGTCGAGTCGTCGCGTCTGCGCTCGTACATGATGGGCTATTTCACCATGATGATGGCAATCTGCTCGGTGCTTACTAAGCTTTCCGACGAGGATTGTGCCGACGAGCGCCTGAAGACGTTGTGGAGTGATTTGAAGTCCTATGACGAGCGTATGTATCGTCGCGCACGCTACGGTGTGGTCGGCTTCTTCACCAACCTGCGCGGTCGTGCCGGTGATAAAACCACACTCGGCCTATACCGTCTTGCCTCAAAGATCTTCAAATTCAACTAGCACAGAAGCGCTCGGGTAACGGGGACCCCTGGTCCTTAACTTGCTACTTCGAACAGTCCTGCGCAAGACGGAGGCGCCACTGGCGCCTCCTTTGCGTGCGGAACTTGTATCAAGTTAAGGACCAGGGGTCCTCTGCTGTTTCTCGCTTTGTGTTAGCTAGCTGAATTTGAAGATCTTGGACGCGCGGTACACAGGGGCCTGGGCTGAAAAGAATTAGGTTGGAAGTCGGTCGGAGGCGGGCGGGCATTACGTTTGTCGCGAGTTCCGCATGCAAAGAAGGCCACTTAATGTGACCTTCGTCTTGCATAGGACTGTAGAGCAGCAAACGTAATGCCCGCCCGCCTCCGACCGACGGTCGAGTGAGATTACTTCGCGGCGCCGGGGATGCCGTGGGAGGTTTTGGCGGTTTTGGCTCCGTTTACGATGGCGGTCTGTAAGGCCCTTACGGCGAGCATGCCCAACAGGTCCAGGGGAACGGCGGCGCTTGCCTGAGTGCCCAGTTTGCCGCTGGCGAGGGTGTAGATGGTGTCGCCGTCGTTGGTGGTGTGTGTGGGGCGAATGGCATGTGCGTAGGCATCTGCTGCCATCTGGGAGACCTTGGTGGCCTGGGCCTTAGTGAGCTCCACGTTGGTGACGATGCAGCTGATGGTGGTGTTGGTGCGGTCGAGCGGCATCTGCATGGATCCAGCGGCGGCAAAGGCTGCGAGTTCCATGTCGACGATTTGGTCGCTATCGGCTGCGGCGCGCATACCGGCGACCCACTCGCCGGTGAAGGGGTCGATTACGTTGCCGCAGGCGTTGACTGAGGCCACGGCGCCCACCTTGACGGGGCCGAGTGCCACGGCAGCAGCGCCTAGGCCGGCCTTCATGCAGGTGGCAGGGCCCATGAGCTTACCCACGGTGGCGCCCGTACCGGCGCCTACGTTCCCCTGTTCGAGCTTGGTGGGGGTATTGTCGAGCGCCTCGCGCACGGCGGAGATGCCAGCCTCAATGTCGGGGCGTACGGTGGGGTCGCCAAAGGCGAGGTCGAAGATGCAGCTGGAGCACACGATGGGCACCTGCGTGGGGCCGACGGGAAGGCCGATGCCGCGGCTCTCGAGCTCGCGGGCGACGCCGCTTGCGGCCTCCAGACCAAAGGCCGATCCGCCCGAAAGGCAGACGGCGTGGACCTTATCGACGGTGTTCTCGGGACGCAGCAGGTCGGTTTCGCGCGAAGCGGGAGCGCCACCGCGAACGTCAACGCCGCCGGTGGCACCCTCGGGCGCCACGATTACGGTGCAGCCGGTGCCAGCCTCCTCGTCCGTATAGTTGCCAAAGCAAAAGCCATCGACATTACAAACATCGATGGCTTCGAGCAGCGTGTCCATATTTTCTCCTATCGGTTTTCCGCCGGGCCTTATGCCCGGTCGGGATCCGCACGGTACGGCAAAATTGTAGGCGCTGGGAGATACCCAGCGCCAGATGCAATTACGAGAGTTTTTGAATCGCGCGTGCGACGCGAGCGATGGGCAGGCCCACCACGTTGTAGAAGTCACCCGAAATGTCATGCACGAGCATGCGGCCGCCTGTGCCCTGGATGCCGTAGGCTCCGGCCTTGTCCATGGGTTCGCCGGAGGCAACATAGCGCTCGATCTGCTCTTCGGTAAGCTCATAGAACGTCACGTCGGTCACATCGACAAACGACAGGCTCTCGGCGGCATGCGGAGCTGTAGCGTCGCATGCTTTAACGATACAGACGCCGGTTGCCACCTGGTGCGTGCGGCCCGAAAGCTCGTGGAGCATGGTGCGCGCCTCGTCCTCGTTTGCCGGCTTACCCAAAATCTTGCCATCGAAGGTGACGATGGTATCGGCCGCGACGGTCAGCTCATTGGGCTCGGCATGCTCGGCGGCGACGGCAGCGGCTTTGGCACGCGCCAAGCGTTCGACGAGCGTAAACGGGGTCTCGCCATCAAAGGGTGTTTCATCGATGTCTGCAGGGATGATGCGAATGTCGTAGCCCGCTTCGCGCATCAACTCGATGCGGCGCGGCGATTGCGAAGCCAAAATCACAGTTGGATGCCCTCGGCGACCTTCTCGACGGCCTTGTCGCCGGCGAGCGTGCGCAGCAGCTTTAAGGCAAAGGGGAGTGACTGTGCCATGCCGCTAGCGGTGATGATATTGCCGTCTTGCGTGACTTTCTCGCCGGTATAAGTGCCCTCGGGGAAGCTCTTCTCAAAGCCGGGGAAGCATGTGGCGCGGCGTCCATCGAGTAGACCAAGCTCGCCCAGGATAAATGGAGCGGCGCAGATGGCGGCAACGTGCTTGGTCGCGGCGAAATCGCAGACTACGTCGCAGACGCGCTGGTCGGCGCGCAGGTTGGTGGCACCGGGCAGGCCGCCGGGCAGCACGACGCAGTCATACTCGTCAAAGTTGATTTCGTCAAAGAGCGCATCGCAGGTCACGGGAATCTGCAGCGAGCTCACGACCTCGCGCGTGGGCATGATCGAGACGAGCGTGGCACGCACGCCGCCGCGACGCATGACGTCGACCATGGTCAGGCATTCAATCGTTTCAAAGCCATCGGCGGCGAGAACGGCAACGCTGGGCATGAGGGTTCCTTTCGTAAGGCGGCATACAATTAGCCGTCTTATACCCCGAAGACATACGCTTGCCACACTCGATTTCCCAATGTTTAAAAAGGCACGGGGATTAAATAATCATTCGGTACAAATTGATTGTTTAATCCCCGTGCCAGAAAAATCATCGGGCGCGGCCTTGGGCAAACAGTCTAGTTGCGCTTGAGGTGGACGACGGTTTCGCAGTGGAAGGTTTGCGGGAACAGATCGACCGGTGTGATCTTGACGGGGGAGAAGGTGCCTTCCTCGACAAAGCGCTTGAGATCGCGCGCCAGGGTGGCAGGGTCGCAGCTCACATAGGCGACATCGCGCGCACTCGTGCTGGCGATGAGGTCGATGGCCACGGACGCCAAGCCCGCGCGTGGTGGGTCGACCACCAGGACATCGGCGTCCTGGTCGGGGAACTCGCGCACGGCATCGCCGCCGATGACGTCGACGTTATCGAGCTTGTTGATCTCCAGGTTGCGACGCAGGTCGCGCACGGCCGGGCCGTAGGCCTCGACGGCGGCGACAAAGTCGCAGCGGCGGGCGAGCGGCAAGGTAAAGGTGCCGGCACCGCAGTACAGGTCCACGGCAAGCTCGTCTTCCTGCGGATCGAGCGCCTCCATGACAAGCTCGATCAAAATCTCGGCACCCTTGGTGTTGACCTGGAAAAACGATGGGGCGGACAGGCGCATCTGGCCGTCAGCGATGTTCTCGGTCCACGAGCCCTCGCCGGCGAGCATCTCTACCTTGGAGACACGGCGGGCTTTCTTCTCGCCCTTGCTCATGACGCGCACGACGCTCGTGGGGTGTACGGCGTCTGCCAGCACGCGCGAGACCTGCGAGCGCGGGAAGGAGCCTGTGGGCGTCCAAAGCGCGACTTCGAGTGCCTTGGTGCGACGCGAGGCGCGAATGCCCACACGTTCCAGACCCAGGTCGTGGCTGCCGCTCAGATAGTTGAGCGCGCCGACGACTGACTTGAGTGCCTTGGGAAAACGCTTATCGAACAGCGGACACGAATCGACGGTCACGATCTTGCTGGGGTCGACGCCGTGCATGCCAAGGCGAACACGGCCGTTAACGAGAGTGGGCTCCAGCTCAATCTTATTGCGGTAGCCCCAGTCGTCCTTGGTATGGCGGATAGGCTGGACAAGTTCGTTGACCTGCTCGGGGGTGAACTTGCCAATGCGCTCGAGCGTGGAGCGCAGGTTTTGCTCTTTGGCGGCAAGCTGAGCTGCGCGCGATAGATTGCCCCACGAACAACCACCGCAGATGCCCACGAAGGGGCAGGGGGGCTGAATGCGATCGGGGCTCGGCTCCAGAATCTCGGTCGTGCGGGCGCGCATAAACGACTTGCCGTCCTGCACGACCTCGGCTTCGACGGTGTCGCCTGCCACGGCGCCCTGCACAAAGACGGCCTTGCCGTTGTCGGCATGTGCCAGACCGTCGGTGCCGTACGTCATCGATTCTATGGTGAGCTTCATATTCCTGCCTGCCATTCGCGGTTTTGTTCGCAACCATGGTAGCAGGGAAAAGCGCCCCGTATCTGGGGCATTCCTCAAATACGGGGCGCTTCTACAAACGTCTATTTCGTCTTGCCGGTAATGAGCGTCTTAAGGCCTAGGCCGATCAGCCCCAAGCCCATGCGCACGCGGCCGGGGCGATGGCGCTCGATGGCCTTGGCTTTGCCAGTAGGCTTCTTGTGACGCGCGTTGCTCTCGGGGGTTGTTGTGGGTGCCTGAGGTTGGGCTGCGGGAGCAGGTTCGGGCTCGATAACGGTCGCTCGGACCTTCTGGACTTCGGGAACGGCCGGCTGCGGCTCGGGCTCAGGCTGGGATGCGAGCGCGGGTTCTGCCTCGGTGGCGGCCTCGGCGTTGCGATACGCGCGCTCCAGCAGAGCTTCCTGCGAGTTGAAGGGCTTCTCGTCCTCTTTGCGCTCCACGGGAACCCAGGTGCCGTCACTCGTCAGGCTGCGTGCCTTCACGTTGTCGCGCAGCTGCATGCCCATGTACTCGTGCACCAGGGCGCGGCAGGTGGGGTCGAGCACGGGGAAGGCGATCTCCACGCGGTGCTCGGTGTTGCGCGTCATCATGTCTGCCGAGCTCAGGTAGATCATATCCGAGTCCACGCCAAAGGCATAGACGCGCGCATGCTCCAAAAAGCGTCCGACGATGGAGCGCACGTGCACGTTCTCGGTCTTGCCCGGAACACCGGGCTTGAGGCACGAGATGCCGCGGATGATCATGTCCACGCGCACGCCGGCACACGATGCCTCGGCAATCTTGTCGATGACCTCGCGGTCGGTAAGCGAGTTGAGCTTAAAGAACACGCGGGCGGGCTCGCCGACAAGGGCGCGCTGAATCTCGCGGTCCAGGCCGCGCATGATGAGCGGCTTCAGGCCGACCGGCGCCACGCCCAGGAAGCGGTAGTCGCCGCGCAGGTTGCCCAGCGACAGATTGCGGAAGAACAGGTTGGCGTCCTCGCCGATACCGGGATGAGCGGTCATGAGCATAAAGTCACTGTAGAGCTTGGCCGTCTTCTCGTTAAAGTTGCCGGTGCCCAAAAGTGTCAGACGGGTAAGCGCCATGCCCTCGCGATAGGTGAGCTGGCAGATCTTGGAGTGGCACTTAAAGCCCTCGGAGCCGTAGATAACGGTGCAGCCGGCCTCTTCCAGACGCTCGGCCCACTCGATGTTGTTCTGCTCGTCAAAGCGGGCGCGGAGCTCCATGAGTACCGTGACCTCTTTGCCGTTTTCGGCAGCATCGATGAGCGACTCGCACAGGCGGCTCTGTTTGGCCACGCGGTAGAGCGTGATGCGCAGCGAGATGCACTCGGGGTCGTAGGCTGCTTCGTGCACCAGGTCCAAGAACGGGTTCATGGCCTCGTAAGGGTAAAAGAGCAGCTTGTCGTGTTGCAGCACCTGCTCGCGTATGGAGCGGGCCATATCGATGGTGGGGTTGGGCTGCGGCTTAAACGGCGTAAAGAGCAGCTCGTTGCGTAGATGTTCGGGAATCTTGCCCTCAATGCCAAAGACGTAGCCCAGGTCAAGGGGGATATCGCAGGTAAAGACCGAGCGGCGAGAAAGCTCGAGCGCCTTGCGGATGGTCTTGAGCGTTGGCTTTTCGAGCGAGCCCGATACGGCGAGCACCACTGGCTGCAGGCGCAGGCGCTTCTTGAGGATGCGCTTCATGTGCTGGCGGTAATCCTCTTCCTCCTCGACGCCCTCGCCGTCCGGGTCGATATCGGCATTGCGGGTGACGCGGATCAGCGCGCGATCCAGTGGCTTATAGGAGCCAAAGCAGCTGTCCAGGCAGGCGAGGATGACGTCCTCGAGCAAGATGTAGGAGTAGGTGCCGGCGGGCGAGGGGATTTCGACCACGCGGTTCATCGAGGCGGGAATCTCGATAAGGCCCAGCAGGCTCTCCTCGTCAGTGACGCCGTCTAGGCCGCAAGCCAGATAGAGCGCGCCGTTGCGCAGGTTGGGGAAGGGGTGGCGCGGGTCAATGACCAGCGGTGAGATAACCGGCGACACGTAGGCCTGGAAGTAGCGGGTTACAAAGGTGCGTTCCTCGGGCGTAAGCGAATCGATGCGGGCGCGGTGAACGCCCAGGGTGTCGAGTTTGCCCTCGATGCTCTTAAAGATGGACTCCCAACGGGTAAGGAGCCTGGGCAGCTCTGCCATGACAGCATCGACCTGTTCGGAGGCGGTCATATTGCTCTTGTTGTCAACAGGCTGTTTTTTGAGCTCCGCCAGATCGGACAGGCCGCCCACGCGCACCATAAGGAATTCGTCGAGGTTGGACTCGAAAATCGACACGAACTTTAGACGCTCGAACAGCGGAACGGTTTCGTCGAAGGCTTCGTCAAGCACGCGGTTGTCAAAGCGCAGCCAGCTAAGTTCTCGGTTTTGCGTGTACGAGAAGTCGCGCGGCGGCTTGCGCAGCTTAGCGGCCTCTTGCTTCTTTTCGATTTTGCTCGGCATATGCATCTGTCCGTTCAGTCCCCGCAGGGGACGGTAGCCTAACTTTAATTCACTATTGTCTCAATTTAGCCGACCGCCGGCACGGACGTATCTCGTGAACGGTATCTTTACCTACTTCTTACGCTGACGAGCCGTAGGACTGATGCCCCACTCGTTCGCAACGGTCTATATCCTCACTCAACTGGTACGTAAGTATGAATAAGAATGATAGATAGCTGAATATCGTCGAATACAGGCAGAAACGTAAACAAGCGTGATTTATATACATAAAACTGATTTAGCTATGCAATTCTGAATCAAAAGTTTAGAGACGCAATCGCAAATGTTTTTTGAGAAAAAAGAGCATTTACCTTAGAAAAGTTACTTTAGAACGCCGAAGTGCATTATGGAGGAATCATATGCGATATACCGTTCATCTCACTTTGTTGACCGTTCGGGGGCGAGATGGAATTGCGGGTAGAATTTGGATATAAATAGAGCTGTCAGCAAGCAGCGCCCGTTACGGAAGGGCGCTGAGAGATTCGGCCGAAAGGCCCGAAAGAAAGGTAGGAGGCCATGACGAAAGGTCTGCACGTGCCTTCCGAGATCGGCAAGCTCAGGAAGGTCTGCCTGCACCGTCCCGGCGACGAGCTCCTCAACCTGCCGCCCGACGAGCTCGAGCGACTCCTGTTCGACGACGTCCCGTTCCTGGAGGTCGCACAGCAGGAGCACGACACCTTCGCCCAGATCCTGAGGGACCAGGGCGTCGAGGTGCTCTACCTCGAGAACCTCGTCGCCGAGGTGTTCGACCAGGTCCCCGGCGCCCGCGCCGAGTTCACCGACCAGTACATCGCCGAGGCCGGCATCCGCGGCCAGCACATGCCGCAGATCGTCCGCGAGAAGCTGGACTCCATCGAGGACAACCTCGAGTTCGTCAAGAAGACCATGGCCGGCATGACCAAGGCCGAGATCGACATGCCCCTCACGGCGTCCACGACCCTCGACTCCCTGGTCAACTCCGAGTCCGAGTCCGACCTGATCATCGACCCGATGCCCAACCTCTACTTCACCCGCGACCCGTTCGCGGTCGTCGGCGAGGGCGTCAACCTCAACCGCATGTACTCGGTCACCCGCAACCGCGAGACCCTGTACGGCAAGTACGTCTTCAAGTACCACCCCGACTACAAGGACGTCTCGCTGTACTTCCGCCGCGACTGCCAGTTCCACACCGAGGGCGGCGACGTGCTGAACATCAACGAGAAGACCCTCGCCGTCGGCATCTCCCAGCGCACCCAGGCCGCCGCTATCGACGTCATGGCCCAGAACATCTTCTGGAACTCCGACTCCAAGGTCGAGCGCATCCTGGCCTTCGACATCCCGGTCTCGCGCGCCTTCATGCACCTCGACACGGTCTTCACCCAGATCGACGTCGATAAGTTCACGATCCACCCCGCCATCATGGGCACCCTGCGCGTCTACGAGCTGACCGCCGGCAAGAACCCGGGCGACGTGAACATCCGCCTGATCGAGGACACCCTCGAGCACGTCCTGGAGGACGCCACCGGCGTCGACCAGGTCAAGCTGATCCCCTGCGGCGGCGGCGACCCGATCGCGGCCTCCCGCGAGCAGTGGAACGACGGCTCCAACACCCTGTGCGTCGAGCCCGGCAAGATCTGCGTCTACGCCCGCAACACCGTCACCAACGACGTGCTGTACAAGGAGGGCCTGGACCTTCTCGTCGTGCCCTCCGCCGAGCTCTCCCGCGGCCGCGGCGGCCCGCGCTGCATGAGCATGCCCTTCTGGCGCGAGGACCTCTAAGGTTTTCATAGACCGTACGGGTCTTAATACAAACATCTAGCTGCCATTAGATGTCTCCCAATGGGGCGGTGCGGGTTTTTCGCACCGCCCCATTCTTGTCTAATAAGTTAAATTAGCATCAGATAAGGTGTCCATTATGTCTAGAGGCGGTCACGTTGATACCCCAACGGTGTCGGCTTCTTTGTCTTTTGGGCATCATCTCGATTCCCATGACCTTTGCCGGCATCATCCCCGTGTTCTAGCGATTGGAGCTTAGTCATGGATATCAAGACAATTGGCGTTGAGGAATGGCTCAACGTTTGGGAGAAGAGCGCTACGTGGGACATTGCCCAGTCGACGATCTCATCGCTGACCATGGGCGAGCTTCGCGCGCTCGACGAGCAGGACGGCGCTACGTTCTACGAGCGTCTGGATCGCGAGAAGATGAACTACGGCTGGATCGAGGGTTCGCCGGAGTTTAAGGCCGAAGTCGCCAAGCTGTATCGTTGCGAGGTCAATCCCGATCACATTCTGCAGACCAATGGCTGCACGGGCGCCAACCTCAACGCCATCATGGCCGTTGTCGGGCCCAGCGATCACGTGATTGCCGAGTGGCCTACCTATGCGCCGCTCTATGAGATCCCGCGTACGCTTGGTGCCGAGGTCGAGTATTGGGAGCTTCGCGAGGAGCTCGGATGGAAACTCGATATCGAACAGCTCAAGCGCCTCGTTCGCCCCAATACCAAGCTCATCTGCATCAATAACGCATCGAACCCCATCGGTACGGTGCTCGATGCCGATACGCTCGGTCAGATTGCCGAGATTGCCCGTTCGGTTGGCGCCTACGTGCTGTGCGACGAGGTGTATCTGCCGCTCGAGAACACCGAGTCCTTTATGTCGATGGCCGACGTTTACGAGAGGGCCATTGTCACCAACTCGGTGTCCAAGACCTATTCGACGCCCGCGGCCCGCGTGGGCTGGGTTGTGGCCGACGAAGAGGTGTCCAACCGCATCCGTACCTATCGCGATTACACCATGATCTGCGGCGGCGTGTTCAACGATGCCCTGGCGACCTATGTGCTTGAGCACAAGGACAAGATCCTCGAGCGCAATCGCAAGATCGTGTTTGGCAATCGCGATATCGCGCAGGCTTGGATCGATACGCAGCATCGCGTTTCCTGGACGGCTCCGCGGGGCGTGTCTACCTCGTTTATCCAACTGGATATTCCCGAGGACGATGAGGAGTTCTGCAAGCGCCTGCTGTCCGAGAGGGGAGTGCTGCTGGTACCCGGTAGCCGCTTTGAGCTTCCCTGCGGAGCGCGCCTGGGCTACTGCGCGAGCGAAGATGTTCTTCGCGAGGGCCTGAGGCTTCTGGGCGAGGCACTGGCCGAGTTCGATCGCTAGTCCCTTGGGGTTCTCGAAGGCCTAAACCTTACTGGGCCCTAGGTGTACCGAATGCAGACCCGCTCCCTTTTGGGAACGGGTCTGTTTGTCTTTGCTGCCGAAAAAGTCAAGTTGTTACAAATGGAGACGCAAGATCGATCGGGTATTCGATGGGCCTTATACTGAGCTTCCGGTGAACGGTATCCAACGTCTGGTAAACGGTAATCTGTTTGTCAAAAATGAATAGGACGCACTTTTTTCTGAATAAAAATCAAAATGGTTGAGACACAGCGAGAATTGCGAATTCTATTCATATCGTTGCGTGAAATATGCAATTTGAGGGTGGTTTAACAAAGATTAGTTTCAATTGATTTATCGATTAAAAAGCGTTTAAGCACGTAAATAAACTTTATTAAATCAAAGTGTACCATGCGTGAAGTATATGTGTATGCCGTTCACCCCTCATATAAAACCGTTCGGGGGCAAGGTGGAAGTATGGACTGATTTTGGATATAAATATGTCGTCAGCAATAACGCCTCACACGGAGGGGCGCTAACGAATCGGCCCTGACAGGGGCCCGAAAGAAAGGTAGGAGGCCATGACGAAAGGTCTGCACGTGCCTTCCGAGATCGGCAAGCTCAGGAAGGTCTGCCTGCACCGTCCCGGCGACGAGCTCCTCAACCTGCCGCCCGACGAGCTCGAGCGACTCCTGTTCGACGACGTCCCGTTCCTGGAGGTCGCACAGCAGGAGCACGACACCTTCGCCCAGATCCTGAGGGACCAGGGCGTCGAGGTGCTCTACCTCGAGAACCTCGTCGCCGAGGTGTTCGACCAGGTCCCCGGCGCCCGCGCCGAGTTCACCGACCAGTACATCGCCGAGGCCGGCATCCGCGGCCAGCACATGCCGCAGATCGTCCGCGAGAAGCTGGACTCCATCGAGGACAACCTCGAGTTCGTCAAGAAGACCATGGCCGGCATGACCAAGGCCGAGATCGACATGCCCCTCACGGCGTCCACGACCCTCGACTCCCTGGTCAACTCCGAGTCCGAGTCCGACCTGATCATCGACCCGATGCCCAACCTCTACTTCACCCGCGACCCGTTCGCGGTCGTCGGCGAGGGCGTCAACCTCAACCGCATGTACTCGGTCACCCGCAACCGCGAGACCCTGTACGGCAAGTACGTCTTCAAGTACCACCCCGACTACAAGGACGTCTCGCTGTACTTCCGCCGCGACTGCCAGTTCCACACCGAGGGCGGCGACGTGCTGAACATCAACGAGAAGACCCTCGCCGTCGGCATCTCCCAGCGCACCCAGGCCGCCGCTATCGACGTCATGGCCCAGAACATCTTCTGGAACTCCGACTCCAAGGTCGAGCGCATCCTGGCCTTCGACATCCCGGTCTCGCGCGCCTTCATGCACCTCGACACGGTCTTCACCCAGATCGACGTCGATAAGTTCACGATCCACCCCGCCATCATGGGCACCCTGCGCGTCTACGAGCTGACCGCCGGCAAGAACCCGGGCGACGTGAACATCCGCCTGATCGAGGACACCCTCGAGCACGTCCTGGAGGACGCCACCGGCGTCGACCAGGTCAAGCTGATCCCCTGCGGCGGCGGCGACCCGATCGCGGCCTCCCGCGAGCAGTGGAACGACGGCTCCAACACCCTGTGCGTCGAGCCCGGCAAGATCTGCGTCTACGCCCGCAACACCGTCACCAACGACGTGCTGTACAAGGAGGGCCTGGACCTTCTCGTCGTGCCCTCCGCCGAGCTCTCCCGCGGCCGCGGCGGCCCGCGCTGCATGAGCATGCCCTTCTGGCGCGAGGACCTCTAAG
>CABRRA010000038.1:0-16892 GCA_902473205.1 uncultured Collinsella sp. | reverse complement strand
GGCCGCCGTTGGCAAAGAAGGAGCCCGGCTTCATCGCGGCAAAGAACTCGGCGTTCGCCAGGCCGCGGGTCTCGGGTGTGCTCGGCATAAAGGATGCGACGATGTCGGCCTCCGCCAAGCGCTCAGGTAGGGCGTCCATGCCGTCCATGTCCTCAAACACAATGGGGTAGACGAGCGGATGGCGCTTGATGCCGCGGACGTGCGCACCCATGCTGCGGCAGAGCGTGGCAAAGTGGCCGCCAATGTCGCCCGCGCCCAGCACCAGCACGTTGGCATTTTTGAGCGAGGTAACCGGCCCCAAATCCTCCCAGCGATGCTCGCGTTGCAAGTCGTGATAGCCGGGCAGGCGCTTCATCATGGAAAGGACCATGGCAAACATGTGCTCGCTCACGGCCTGACCGTAGGCGCCGATTGAGCAAGACAGCTTGGCTTCAGCCGGCACAGTGCCGGCGGCAAGGTAGTCGTCATAGCCGGCGGTCTGCAATTGCAGCAGCTGGAGATGCTCGCATGCGGTAAGCAAGGCAGGGTCTATGTTGCCCAAGATTACGTCGGCGTTGGCGACCTGCTCACGCGTGATGGCGTCGGAGCTCGTGTAGATAAAGTCCTCGCCCGGAGCACTCGACTCAAGAATTGCGCGATGGCGGTCGTTGACGGGCAGCAAAACCAGGATGTTCACAAGCAGTCATCTCCGCTCAGCCTGCCAAAAAGGGACAGGTTTATTTTGGCAGGTTTTATCAGGCAAAACGTTCAAATAAAACGCCGGATGCAAGACGAGCGTGCCCGTCAGCATCCGGCGCATCTGCGGCTACCAGCTCAGCAGCTCGTAGCTGTCCTCGGTCACCACGAGCTGTACCTCGCACTGAGCCGAATCGCTGCCGTCCTTGGTGCGCACGCACCAACCGTCACCCTTGCTAATCTTGATGTCGGGCGCTCCGGCGTTGACCATGGGCTCGATGGTAAAGACCATACCCGGGGCCATGATGGTGTCCACATCGGGCGCCTCGGTGGTAAAGCCTACAAACGGGTCCTCGTGGAACTCCTTGCCAATGCCGTGTCCGCCGTACTCGCGCACCACGCTAAAACCGGCGTCCTCGACCGTCTTTTGCACGGCCTCGGCCATAACGGACAGCGGAAGCCATGGCTTGACGGCTGCCAGACCCGCCTCCACGCTGGCGCGGGTGACGTCGACCAGGCGCTGGCGCTCGGCAGAGACCTCGCCGATGCAGAACATGCGGCTCGAATCACTAAAGTAGCCGTCCAGGATCGTGGAGCAGTCGACGTTGATGATGTCGCCCTCGTGCAGCACGTCCGTATCGCAGGGGATACCGTGACAGACCACATCATTGATCGAGGTGCACACACTCTTGGGGTAGCCCTCGTAGTTGAGGTCGGCCGGCGTGCCGCCGTGCTCGACGGTGTAGTCGTAGATCATCTGGTCGATCTGGTTGGTGGTCATGCCCGCGGCGATGTGCTCGCCTACGTAATCGAGCACGCCCACGTTGATGGCGGCCGAGCGCTTGATGCCCTCGATATCGGCGGGCGTCTTGTAGAGCGTGCGGGGCAGAACCTCCCAGCCCTCTTCCCACAAGCGCTCGAGGCGCTCATCAAAGGTGCTATGGCATTTCTTATATTTTTTGCCGCTGCCGCACCAGCAAGCGTCGTTGCGGCCGGGCACGGGTCCTTTGTCAAACATGGCTAACTTCCTTTCATCCGCAGCTAGTATAGCCCACCCACGCGTCTATAAAAGTTGCGGTGATATAGTTCCGATTTAAGCGGTTTAACAGCACAAATAGGAACTATATCACCGCAACTGATGGGGCGGGATGGCGGGCACTGGCTGCTGCGTGGTTTTGCTAGTAGCTCACCTGGCAGGGGATGCCGAGGGCTTGGACGCGTGCGGCAATGGCGTCGAGTACCTCAGGTGCTGCTTTGGCAAGGCCGGCGACCGGTGTCTCGCGCGCCACCGTGTAGATAGTCGCCTCCTGCGGGCGAATGCGTTCGAGCGCCGCGAGCCAAGGGCCGACGTACTCCTCGCCGGTGTTATCGAGAGACTTGCCTCGGTACTCGCCGCTCAAAAACATCGTCTGGATAATGACGTGGCCGTTAAAGCTCGCGAACGTTTCGATCTGGTGCTCTACATCGTAGGGGCCAACGGGCTGGTCGAGCAGCTGGATAAATGCCGGGTCGACCGTATCGAGCTTGAGGATGTTGTCGTCGACCATCATGAGCGCATCGTGTACCTGGGGACGGTCGGCGCGCGTGCCGTTGGAAAGCACGGCAATCTTGGTGTTTGGGGCCAGCTGGTCGCGCAGCGCGATGGCACCGGCGATGGCCTGCGGAAACTCAGGTGCGGCGGTTGGTTCGCCGTTGCCGGCAAACGTGATTACATCGGGCAGCTCGCCCTCGATTGCCATCTCGTGCAGCTTGGCCTCGAGTGCATCGAGCACCACGGCAGCCGTGTTATACGGCTCGTGGCAGGGGTGCTCGGCGTTGAGACCGTTCTCGCAGTAGATGCAGTCGAACGTGCAGATTTTGCCGCTCGCCGGCATCATGTTGACACCGAGCGAAAGGCCCAGGCGACGGCTGCGGACGGGCCCAAAGATGGGGCTGGCATTTAAAAACGTAGACATAGGCATATGCTCCTTGGGACAGTTGAGCTTAAGCATAGCATCGGCCTTCATGTGGGTTGCGGGTTTGGGCGCTGTTGTTTAGGCAGAAACCTTGCAATCGGGCGAGTTTTCGAAACCCTGTCATGAAAGGGTGCGAGCTGGGTACAGTAGACGCATTCATGTACACACAAAATGACGCCATCTGACCAAGCCGCACCCCGGCACGGCCTGGTGGTGTTGACGATGGGAACACAGTATGGATTTTACGGTCGAGAATGCGGGCACTACGATCGCCTGCCGCGAGTATGCCGGCCCGGTTGTATCGTCCGATGCACCCGCCTTGGTTTGCGTGCACGGTGCCTGCGTCGACGGCGTCTTTTTTGACGCCATCGCCCGCGAGCTCGCCTGTGACTATCGCGTCATTACCTACGACCGGCGCGGTTGCGGCGAGAGCGGCGACGCTGCAGACGGACGCTACGACCTCGCCGTCCAGGCCGCGGACCTGCAGGCCGTTATCGAGCATATTGGCACTCCGGCAAACGTGCTCGCGCACAGTGCCGGTACGCTGGTGACGCTGGAGCTTCTCCGTGCAAACCCCACCATAATCTCGCGTGCGATTCTGCATGAACCCGCCGTGACGGATGAGGGTGCCGGTCTGGGCGCGGCCCCGGTTTTGCTCGAGATGATCGCCGCGGGAAAGGTCTCCAGGGCATTACGGGCCTTCCTGGGCGCCATCGGCGATTCGGACCCCGAAGCTCCCAGAACAACCGAGGCAGAAGCCAAGCATGCCCTGCGCAACGGCCGTAGTTTCATGGCAAACGAATACGGGATCACTATGACCTGCGTTCCCGATTGGGATAGCGTTCGTGCGTCAAAAACGGTGGCCGCCGTGCTCCTGGGCGAGCTCTCGATTGGCACGCCTCGCGAGGCGGGCACGAGGATAGCGGCTGAGCTTTTGGACTGTCCACTCGTAATGGTTCCCGGCGCGCACAACGGCCTGCGCGATCGCCCGGCAGCGGCTGCCCGGGCTGTCCGCGGCATCCTGGGGCTCTAACAGCTGTAAAAAACAAAACAGGCTTCACTCGCAAGCGTTTCGGCCGTGTTAACAAATGTGCTCAAAACCTCACGTCTGCGGCTTCAATCGCGCCGTCTGCCAACTCATAAAAATGTAACAGCATTTACGTGCTTACCTGCATCGGCAAGGTGTTACCCTTGTAACATTTGGAACCCACCGCTACCATGCGAAGCTATCGAAAGGGCCCCATATGCTCAATAATCACGAGGTCAATCTAACCGACGAGGAGGCTGCCGCCGAGGTCGCCCGTGTCGCGAAGACCTACCCCGTGGTACGCTTACTGTCGGCCGATCAGATTAAGAGCGAGCCTAACTGCCTGCTCGCCGGTGATCGCTGCCCTTGCCTGCGCCAGTCGAGTCTTGAGGCCTTGACAGATTCCGATGAGGTGTCGGAGCAACTGCTCAACGATGGCGTTGAGTACCGTGCCCATCTGCGCCCTCTGAAGGTCGAGGGCAAGCCTCATGTCCTGCTGATGGTGCGTCCGATCGATGGGCAAGAGGCTGCAGAAGAGGACCTTGTCTACACCGACGTGCTGACGAGCGTGCATAATCGCCGGTATTACGAGGAAAAGCTCCGAAGCGCCCGCATGAATGCCGGCGTTGCGATGATCGACCTTGATGATTTTAGGGTCTTCAACGATACGTGTGGCCGTCATGCCGGCGACCTTGCGCTCGGTGCTGTGGCGACAGCCATGCGCAGCGGAATCCGTTCGACTGACGAGCTTGTGCGCTATGGCTGCGACAAGTTTGTGGTTGTCATGCCCAATATTCCCTCCGATGACTTCACCCGTCGCCTGCATCAGGTGTCCGATGCCGTTCGTTCCACGATTATTCCGGGCCATGAGTACGTGAGCTTGACGGCATGTGTTGGTGGCGTTCGCATTCATGGCGAGACGGTCGATGAGGGCGTTGGCCGCGCTGTCCAGTTACTGAGCCGCGCTAAGGCAAAAGCCGGTACGGTCGTGACCGATGCCGATTCCATCGAGGCCTTCCAAAGCGAAAAGCCTTTGGTACTTATTGTCGATGACTCCGAGATGAACCGAGTCATTCTCAGCGAGATGCTCAAGGACGAGTATTGCATCCTCGAGGCCGACAACGGTCGTACGGCGCTCGACATGGTCGACCGCTATGGTGATGAGTTGTCGCTCGTGCTGCTGGATATTGTCATGCCGGGCATAAGCGGCTTTGAGGTGCTGGCCGGTCTGTCGCGCCGATCGGTTAGCGACAATCTGCCTGTCATCATGATTTCGAGCGAAGATTCCGATGATATGGTTCTGCGCGCGTACGAGCTAGGCGCCTCGGACTATATCAACCGCGCGTTTGACTCCCGTGTCGTGCGCCGCCGTGTAAGCAACACCATCCGCCTATACGCCAAACAGCGCCGCCTGACGAGCCTGCTGTCCCAGCAGTACAACGAGCGTGTCAAGAACAGTCGCATGCTCATCGACATCATGGCCGGCGTCATGGAGCTTCGCAACGGCGAGAGCGGCAGGCACGTTACGAACATCGAAAAGCTGACCGAGCTGCTGCTTGGCTGTCTGGTCCAGCGTAGCGACACCATTTCCCTTGACAATGAGGAGCGCTCCACGATTGCCCTGGCTTCGGCGCTGCACGATATCGGCAAGATGTCGATTGACGATGCGATTCTCAACAAACCCGGGCGCCTTACGTCCGAGGAGTTCGAGATTATGAAGACGCATACCACGATCGGCGCCGACATGCTGCGTGAGCTGGGTAGCCATCACGCCGGCAATGCGCTTATGGAATATGCGTACCAGATTGCGCGTTGGCATCACGAGCGCTGGGACGGCAAGGGTTATCCCGATGGCCTTAAGGGCGACGATATCCCCATCGCCGCGCAGGTGGTTTCGGTGGCTGACGTGTACGATGCACTGACGAGCGTGCGCGTGTACAAGGACGCTATCCCGCACGAGGAGGCGATCCAGATGATCCTGGACGGTAAGTGCGGTACCTTTAACCCACTGCTGCTCGATTGCCTGCTCGAGGTGCAAGACCAAATTGCCGAGACGTTGGCACGCCCCGCCGATGTCGTCGCGTTTCCCACGATTTAGTTTGACCAAAGGAGTTTTGAATCCATGATTTCCATGCGTGAGGCGTATGAGAAGATCGGCGCCAATTATGATGACGCGTGCGCTCGGCTGATGGGCGAGGAAATGCTCGCCCGCTTTGCCCTCAAGTTTTTGGATGACGAGAGCATGGACAAGCTGGAGGCCGCCATGGCGGCGGGAGACGCCGAAGGTGCGTTTATGGCAGCGCACACGCTCAAGGGCGTGAGCCAGAACCTGGGATTCGATAATCTGTATGAGCCGGCGGTCGTGGTGACCGAGGCGCTGCGCGGCGCCGATGCCGTTGACGGCGCTCGCGAGGGAATGCATGCGTTGCAGCGGCAATATGCGGCTACGATGTCGGCCCTGCGCGAGGCGGCTGAATAAGAGCTTGCGGGCCTTGATGACTATGAGAGTGGATAATCTCCCGTTTTAGGCCCGGTGGCGGCCTCAAAGTGGGAGATTATCCACTCTCGTTCGATATGTGTCCAAAAATCCACGCTCACCCCTCCGGGTTAGTAAATGGCCTATGCGCACTGGCGGGGCTTTCCGCATGCAATCAATATCGTTGTTCGATAAACTGTTCGAATAACGATAGAGTCGATGAGGGTGAGTGTATGTCTAACAGCGTTCAGCGTATGGCCAAAGCGGGCGAAAATATCAGGAAGCTTGGCTTTTGCATGGCAGCCGTTTTTGCAGGGATGCTCGTCGCTTTTGCCGCGTTGGTTGTTTACGTGATCTGGTATGCGGTTGCAAACGTTGCCTCTGTCGATTCTTTCGGCGTCGTGACGCTTCTCGATGGCGGGTGCATCGTTATCCCAAGCGGACTGTGCCTGGCACTCGTCGTGGGTATTTCGCTTGTCGTTCTGTGTGGGATCAGCCGTAACATCTCGCGAGGCGTCTCGCCCTTTACCAAGACGCATGTGCGGCTTATCCGTATTCTTGCGCTTGCCTTTGCTGTTAACGCCGCGGTTTCGCTTATTGGTGCCTACGGATCGGTCAATCTTACCATTGGTGGGCTGGAGCTTTACGTCGTGCCTCATTCCTTCGTTATTGAGATTTGCCAAGGCGTTGCCTTTGATGCGGGGTCGCTTATCGGCGCGGCTGTCTGTCTGTGTATCTCGGTGATCTGGAGTTATGCCTCGCTGCTCCAAGAGCAGTCTGACGAGCTTGTGTAGGAGGAAGCATGAGCTATCTCATCATCGAGCTTGAGACGCAGCTACTTAAGACCGGAAAGACCAGTGCTGATCTGATTCGTGCCACGGGGCATACTCCGGCTAATATTTCTAAGCTAAGAAACGGAAAAATTAAAGCTATTCGCCTTAAGACGCTTCTCGATATTTGCGATGAACTTGACTGTCAACCGGGAGATATTATTCAGCGCGTGAGCGAGAAAGAGCTTGAGGAGCTTATTGTTGAGCGTGCAAAAAATGTCGTGAGGCAGATGCGGGACGGCGGAGGCAATGAGGCGTTGCTTCCGACATCAGTCTTTGCTGTAGATTTGAGCGACGAGTAGCATAAAGCGAACAACTATAACGAAATATCAGCGTAAAGGGGCCCGTGTCTAACACGGGTTCTTTCTTTTAGATTACCTTGACAAATATGAGTTATCGAAAAACAATAACAACTATGAAAAACGATAAAGGAAAGAAGGAACGATATGAGCGGTTTTGCTATCAAGCAGAACGGGAGGCCGATGAACGCATCAGCGATAAAGTTATCAAAGGTGTCAAAGCGCTACGGGAAACGGCGCGTTTTGCATGACGTTTCCTTCGAGGTGCATCAGTCTGAGCTCCTTGCCCTTGTTGGTTCAAACGGTGCGGGCAAAAGCACGCTTATTAAAATCGTCTTGGGCCTCTGCGAGCCGTCGTCGGGGAGCGTGGAGCTCTTTGGGGGCAAGTCGAAAAAAGAGCTGAGCCTGATGCGGACGCGTGTCGGCTATGTGCCAGATTCCTGCGGAGCATACCAATCCCTCAGTGCGGCTGAGAATCTTCGGATCCGATGTGCGGAATGGGGGCTTGATGCGAATCGTGAGATTCCTCGCGTTTTGAGCCTAGTCGGGCTGGACGTCGAAGAGAAAAAGAGCGTGAACAGTTTTTCTCTGGGAATGAAACGGCGGCTGGATATAGCTACGGCTTTGTTGGGCGACACCGACGTACTAATTTTCGATGAGCCGGCAAATGGATTGGACCCGCTGGGCATCGAGAGTATATGGGCCCTTATCGGTCGATTGAATCGAGAACAGGGTAAGACCATGCTCGTCTCTAGCCATGATTTGGATGAGTTGGCATCAGTTGCAACAAGTTGCGTGTTTATTCATGACGGCGAACTGCTGAAAAAGGAATCGATGGACGTCATAAGGGATGAGGCGTCGTCCCTAAAAGAGTATTACAGGCGCTTGATGAAGGCGGGCTCGCTATGAAGCGGACGATCCATCCCATAAAGGCAGATATGATGCGTTTGCACAGGATGTTTCCGGCGAAGTTTGGTCTTGCGCTTATTCTGGCGTTCGGCCTTCTCTTCGGTGTCTTTCTAAAAAACGGAACAACGTTGCTCGCCTTTGGCAATAGCGTTTTTGGGGAGGATATTGGTTTCTGCTGGAATGTAATCGATCCTTCTGCACCCGATGAGTCCCTTGTGCGCAGTGCTTTTGCCGGCACGTCTCTGTTCGTTCCGCTCATCGTTTGCCTGGCGATTTTACAGGAGCGCGGCTATGATGAGGGGCACCGAATTTCTTCAGCAAGAGGTCTTACCCGCTTTAATGGGGTCCTAGCACATGTGCTTTCGTTTGCTTTAATAATTGGCGTAGCATATAGTGCGCTTTGCCTTCTTCTTTTTGCAATAGCCATAATACGTGGAGGGCATAACCTTTCGCACGATATGCTAACTGCATTTTTGCCTGCAATGATAGTCAACGCTGTATTGGTGATATCGGTTGCGCTGGAGACGGTGACCATCTATCGGATTACAGACAGCGCTGTATTGAGCGGGGCTGCGATAATTATTGGATTTGTCATGAGCTTGACGCTCTACGGAACCTTCCTTCAGGCGCCCATACCGTCATTGCGATGGATTTTCCTTCTTCCGGGGCCGTATCTTGGAGTCGGATGTGCCCTTGGGTATAGCGATATGGGTCAGCTGACACTTCTGGGATACGGCGTGGCAGCCAGCTGTCTATCGGTATTGATTTACGCTCTCGTGAGCTTTCGTGCTGGGGGTGTGCTCAATGGCTCGCCAGACTAGAAGATTTCTTCATTCAGAATTGAGGCATGTGAGCAAATGGACGTACGCCTTAATCCTGGTAATTTATGCGTGCATGGTGGTATTGCAGCTTAATTCTTTCCCGATGTGGTTCTGTAGCCTCCGTGAGAACAGTTTCTTGGGCTTTTTCCCAGACCCGACACTTCGGCTATCGGCAGAGGATGTCCTTCTATTTGGTAATGCAGAGGTTTTCCGCGGTCTGCTGTTCAACGTGGCCCCGTTGGCTCATGCATTGTTCTTTCCGTTCATCGCGGCTTGCATTGTGCCGCGCTTTGTCAGCTCGGGCTTTATTGAGGAACCGTGGGGGTTGTCGGAGGCTCGGGGAGGGAAGCGTGTGTGCGCTATCGTTGCGCGAGTGGTGCTGTCTTCTTTTGCCCTTTTGGGCGCATTTATCCTGTCAAGTGTCGTTTTGTACTGTCTTAACTGCGTAATCGTTTTGGATGCTCAGCAGTATTTCAACCTGAATATTTTTTGCTATCGACTTCTTCTGGCGAGTGTCGTCTGCCTTGCATATGTGGTCTCTTGCGTGATTGCTGTTTCCTATTTTGGGTCCGGCTTCGGTCCGATTGGCATGCTGCTGCTTGTCAATGTTGTAGCGATCTACATACAGCTCGGGGCCAATTCCATGATTCCGCTTCCGTCCTCGATGCTCATGTGGATTTGCGGTGTGACCCCGTTGGGGGACGGCCAATGCGTTTCGATTTTAATTGACTGCCTAATAAACGTAGCAAGCGTTTTTACCATTTGCTTCACTATCGACCGATTGCGGTCGAGATTTATTTGATTGTTTGTGAGGGATAATCATACCGAGCAAACCAAATGCAGGCGGGCGGGCACCGTGGCTGGTGTTCGCCCGCCTGGCATAGGAGGCTTTAACCTGAGTGGTTTGCGGGCTAGCGGGCCTGCTTTACCTTGGCCGCCGCCTCGACAAACGACTTCCACAGGTTAAAGTCGGTCTCGAGCGTCTGCCAGGTGTACTCGGGATGCCATTGCACACCCAGACAGAACGGCTGGCCTTCGACTTCGATGCACTCGGGAACGCCGTCGGTTGCCTTGGCGACCAAGCGCGTGCTCTTACCCAGACGATCGACGCAGCAGTGATGTGCGGAGTTGGTCTGGATCAGCCTGTGCCCGCCAACCGCGCGCTCCAGCAGCGAGCCCGGCACGACCTCGACAGGATGCACAGGGTCGTTGAGCACGTGGGTATGGCGCCACTGCGTGCGGCCCTCGCGCGCGCCCAGGCTCGGCACGTCCATGCACAGGGTGCCGCCGGTGGCGACGTTGAGCAGTTGCGTGCCGCGGCAGGTGGTAAAGAGCGGCTTTTTGGCACGGAGCACCTCGCTGACCAGCTTAAACTCAAAACTATCGCGGATCTCGCAGCACAGCGTGGGGTCGTAAGGACGCTCGTCGCCCCAGCGCTTGGGATTGACATCGGGGCCGCCGGGAATGGCGATGCCGTCGGCGATATCGACGTAATGACGGATGACCTCAATGTCCTCGGTGATGGACATCTGCAGCGGCAGACCGCCGGCGGCAAGAATGGCGTCGACAAATACGCTCGCAATCTCCTCGTTGGGGGAGAGCGTCTCGCTCAAATAGGGCTTCGCTTCTTCCCAGCGTGGTGCTACCAGGATAAGCGGGCGGTCAGCGGGATCGACGTCGACGTGCGGAGTGTAGGACGATGAGGTGCGGGTTCCGATCATGGGTGCGGCTTTCGAATCCGGGTGGACATGGCACAGGGGTGGCGCGGGACAAACGTTACTGATGAATTTGCCCGCGTGGCAATTGGGCTAGTGGCCCTTAATGGAGTTGAGGAAGTCCTGGGCGCGCTTGGTCTGGGGGTGGTCGAAGAACTCGTCGGGTGTGCCGGTTTCCACGATCTGGCCGTCGGCCATAAACACGACGCGGTCGGCCATGCGGCGGGCGAAGTTCATCTCGTGCGTGATGACGATCATCGTCATGCCCTGCTGGGCCAGACGGACCATGACCTCGAGCACCTCGTTGATCATTTCGGGGTCAAGGGCGCTCGTGGGCTCGTCAAAAAGCATGGCCTTGGGTTGCATGGCAAGCGAACGTGCGATGGCTACACGCTGTTGCTGGCCGCCCGAGAGCTGTGCGGGCACCTTATCGGCCTGCTCGGCAACGCCCACGCGGCCCAGCAGGTCCATGGCGCGCTCACGAGCTTCCTCCTTGGAGACGCCCAGCACATCGACCGGTCCCAGCATGACGTTCTGCAGTACGGTCATATGTGCAAACAGGTTGAACTGCTGAAATACCATGCCCAACTCGGCACGCATGCGGGCAAGATCCTTGCCTTCCTGTGGCAGGGGCTCGCCCTCGATGAGGATCTCGCCTGAGTCGATGGTTTCCAGGCGATTGATGGTTCGGCACATAGTCGACTTGCCCGAGCCCGAGGGTCCGATCACAACGACGACCTCGCCGCGGTCGACCGACAGATTGATGTCGTTGAGAACGTGCAGATCGCCGTAGTGCTTATCGACGTGCCTGAGCTCGATCAGCGGCTGATTGCCGGTGGAAGAGATGCTCTGTGCCATGGTGCTCGGCTCCTTATGACTCGAAATGGTAAAGCGTTAGCGGATGATGGTCGCGCCGGTCTTGTGCGAAACGTAGACAGCGGCCTTGTTAATCGCGACGTTGATGAGGATGTAGATGACCGCGATAACCAGGTAGACCGACACGAGGGCGTCGTAGTTGGTAATGAGCACGCGGGCGTTTTGCATGAGGTCGGGGTAGCTTACCACGTAGGCAACGGTGGTGTCCTTGACTACGACCACAAGCTGCGAAATCAAGGACGGAATGATAAACCGAATAGCCTGCGGCAACACGATTTTAAAGGTGATTTTGGCCTTGGAGAGACCGAGCGCCTGGGCTGCCTCGACCTGACCGCGCGGCACGGCGTTGACGCCGGCACGGAAGATCTCGGCAAGTACGCCAGCTGCAGCGAGCGCGACGGGAAGCGTGAGCATCCAAAACGACGGCAGCGCGATCTTGTACTGGGGCAGCACCAAAAAGAAGAAGTAGATGAACAGCAGGCTCGGTACGCCGCGGAAGAAATCGGTGAGCACGCGGCAGACCAGCTGCAGCGGCTTAATGTCGCTGGTACGGCCGAGCATAAGGGCTAAGCCCAGCACCAGCGCGATGGCGCCAGCGGTGAGTGCGACTTTAACGGTGCCCTCAAAGCCGGCAAGCAGGAACTTCCAGGTGGTGAGGTGCGTAAAGAAATACCAATAGTGAACCGAAAGCTGGCCGGTCACATAAAAGCGCTGCAACACGAGGACGACAAGCGCGGCGACGGCAACAAGCGAGATGGCGGTGCCGATGCGAATCTTGGCGCGCATCTTGGGGCCGGGAGCCTCGTAGAGCGCATCGCGCATGGTAAGCGCAGGGGAGGAATGCTTGCTCATCGGAGGATCCTCACCTTCTTATCGATATAGTTGCCAATGTGGCTCACCACAAAGGCCGTGCCCAGGTAGCCGAGCGCCGAGATAAAGAACGCGGCGACGCCGCCGAGCGAGCGCGTGTTGATGTAGCTCACCACGCCGGTGAGCTCCTGCGGTTGCAACGGCACCTGACTGCCGAGCGCGGTGGTGAGCATGACGGCGATAAAGAGGTTGGTCATGGGCAACACGCTCGAGCGCAGCGCCTGCGGAATCACGATCTTGGCGAGGATACGGCTGAAGCTCATGCCGAGCGAACGTGCGGCTTCGACCTGACCGACGCCGACGGTGTTGATGCCGCTCATAAAGTTCTCGGAGCCAAAGGCCGAGCCCAAAAGAACCGTGGCGACGATAACGCAGGTGCGGTAGGGCAGAACGACCTTAAGCGGCGGCAGCGCATAGACGACGATGATGAGCAGCGCGATGCCGGGGATGTTACGGAAGACCTGAACATACAGGTCGCCAAAGACGCGCAGCGGCTTGAGCGGCGACACGCGCATCACGGTGACGGCGACGGCCAACACCATGGCGATGGCAAACGACTCAAGCGTCATGCCCCAGGTTGCTAGCAGCGCGTCAATATAGTTCTGGCCATAGAGCGACCAGAGCTCGGAGAGACTCATGCGGACCTCCCGCCGATAAGGAAAGGGGCTCCCGTGTGTACGGAAGCCCCGACAACTCAGTGAGGAAACAGTTTATCGCAATAAAGCGCATCGTGCGTTTCCATATGGTTTCGTTGCGGCCGTTACCAGGCTCGCTGCCTAGGCCCCGATCTCGGGCAGCTCGGGAACATTGGTGTCGCCCGTACGGTCGCCGATGCAGATCTGCCACAGCTCAGTCCAGGTGCCGTCGTCCTCGATCTTCTTAAGGAAGTCGTTGACAAAGGCAACGCCGTCGGAATCGAGCGGCAGACCGATGCCATAGGGCTCCTTGCTGCCGAAGGGCTTGCCGGCGATCTTGTACTTACCGGGCTCGCGGACCAGGGCGCTCTGCTGCATGTTGTTATCGATGACGTAGGCGTCAACGCGGCCCTGCTGGAGTGCCTGGCGGGCCTCCTCGTCGGTCTTGAACTCCTGCTGGCTGGCCTTGGGGGCGAATTCCTCCAGGATGGCGGGGCCGTTGGAGCCGGACTGGACGGCGACGTTCTTGTCGGCCAGGTCGTCGACGCTCTTGATGTCGTCGTTATCGGCGAGCACCAGGATGGCCTGCTGGGTGTAGTAGTAGGGGCCGGCGAAGGAGACGAGCTTCTTGCGTTCGTCAGTGATGGTGTAGGTGGCAAAGACAGCGTCGACCTGGCCGTTCTGCAGGACAGACTCGCGCGTGTCCGAGGTCACCTGGGTGATCTCGACCTTATTCTCGCCCAGAATGTAGTTGGACAGGAGCTGTGCGATACCGGCGTCGAAGCCGCGGGTCTGACCGTCTTTCTCGTTGAGGAGGGAGAAGAGCGTGGAGGTCTGAACGCCACCGATCTTAAAGACGCCGGCGTCCTTGACGGCCGTCGCCCAGGTGCTGGCGGCGATGGCGTCGTCATCGGCCTTGGGGCCGTCGTTGACGAGCTTGTCGAATGCCTTGGCATCGAGCGTGGCGGAAACCTCGGTATCCTCAGAGCCCTTGGAGGAGCCGGTGGCGGAACCCTTGTCGGCCTCGGCGCTGGTGTCAGAGCAGCCGGCAAGACCAAGGCCGGCAACGGTTGCGAAGGTGGCGGCAACGAGGCCGCGGCGGTCGAGAACGACCTGCTGGGAGAGGTTCTTGCTCATGGTAGAACACCTTTCTCAATAAAATCTCTAGCGGTTGAGTAGAGTTATACCCTATCCCGCTCAAATGGGTCAACACGAAATAACTCAGAAACATACTCGTCTTATGGGTAATTCTACCTACCAAAAAGGGACAGGTTTATTTTGGCAGGTTTTATCTGGGTAAACGTCAGTTATTACAGTAAAGAAAGCGTTTTGCAGACGGCATTATCGCTCGCGGCGGTCGCTATAATGGCGGCAACGAAAACCACCACAAAGGGGACAGGCACCTTTGTGGTGGTTCTTGCAGATGTGGCGGCCCGCCTCGCTGCTTTGTCTCAATCTGTAACATCTGCAGTCGTTTTTGCCGAGTAACTGTTGCAGATTGAGATTTTCTCTTAAGGGAATTCGAATGTCTCGATCTGTAACAGGTAGACGAGGAAATGGGTTCTTACTGTTACAGATCGAGATTTTACCCTTAGGGGGATTTGAATGTCTCAATCTGTAACATCTGGACGGCTAAAAGGTCTCAATCTGTTGCAGATTGAGACAAAGGTCAGGGACTAAGACGTCTTGTCTAGATCTGTAACAGTTAGACGGGAATTCGGGCCCTAGATGTTACAGATCGAGATAATCGCGCCGCGAAAACAAAAACCACCACAAAGGTGCCTGTCCCCTTTGTGGTGGTTTTCTCTAGTGCTGATTGAGTAGCCTTACGGCTTCGGCGGCCATGTTCTCGACCGTCATGCCGTTCTGCGCGAGCAGCTCGTTGGGGTCGTAGCGGTCGGGGAAGCCCTTGGCGATGCCAAAGGTGCGCGTGCGCACAGGCGTGCAGGCCAAGTAGCACGCGACACGCTCGCCCCACCCACCGTCCAAGATGCCGTCCTCGAGGGTGACGACAACGCGATGCTCGGCGGCAAGGCTGTCGAGAAACTTGCGGTCAAGCTCGGTTGCAAAGCGCGGGTTGACGAGCGTGGCCTCGATGCCGTACTCGGCAGCCAAGCGGTTTGCCACGCGCTCGCCCAGTTCAAAGAAGTCGCCAAGCGCAAGCACGGCTACATCGCGGCCCTGACGCGCGACGTCGTAGCGCACGATGCCATAATCGGCGCCCTCGGCGGGCGCCAGATCGGGACGGCTTACCAGGCCGATGCCCGGTACGCGGATTGCCACGGGATGCTCGCGGTGGTCGAGCGACCAGCTCAGCATGGACAGGTATTCTTCCATGCAGGCCGGTGCCAGGTAGCGCATGTTGGGAAGTCCGCCCAGCATGGAAATATCAAAGAACGAGAGGTGCGTCTCGGACGTTGTGCCAAAGACCGAAGCGCCAAACACCAGGATGGTTGCGGGGGCGTCGTTGAGGCACAGGTCGTGCCACAGTTCATCGTAGGCGCGCTGCAAAAACGTGCCGTATGCGCCAAAGACCGGCTTGGCGCCGGCGCTGGCGAGCGCGGTGGCAAAGGTGACGGCGTGCTCTTCGGCAATGCCCACGTCGACAAACTGCTTGCCTGCCACGGCGCGAAGCTCGGGCGTAAAGCCCATGATATAGGGCGTGGCAGCCGTGATGGCGACAACCTGCGGGTCGTTCGCGATAGCGGCGTTGAGTGCCTCGCTCGTAATATCGGCATAGGTGCGCGGCGCGGGCTCGCTCGGGTGGCCCGGGCAAAGTTTGCGACCGGTTGCCATATCGAAGGGCCCCACATGATGCCAGTGCTCGGGGTCGCTCTGGGCCGGCTCAAAGCCCTTGCCCTTGGCGGTGGAGACGTGCAGCACGATGGGATGATCGATATCGCGCAGCTCCTGCAGCGTATCGACCAGCGCTTGGACATCGTTACCGGCGTCCAGGTAGCGATAGTCGAGCCCCAGCGCGCGGAAAACGTTGCGCTCGCAGGTGCCGTTGCTGGCGCGCAGCTCGGCCAGATTGCGATACAGACCACCGTGGTTTTCGGCAATGGACTGGTCGTTATCGTTGACGATGATGATCAGGTTGCTGTCGAGTTCGGCGGCATTGTTGAAGCCCTCAAACGCCAAGCCGCCCGAAAGCGAGCCGTCGCCAATGATGGTGATGACGTTGTAGCTGTCGCCCGCCAGATCGCGGGCGTGTGCCAAGCCGCAGCCCAGGCTCACCGATGTGGAGGTATGACCCATGGCGAACAGGTCGTGCTCGGACTCGTCGGGATTGGCAAAGCCAGAGGCCTCGCCATAACGCTCCGGATCGATATAGGTGTACGCGCGCCCGGTCAGCGCCTTGTGTGCGTAGGTCTGGTGCGACACGTCGAAGACAATTTTGTCGGTGGGGGAGTTAAACACGCGGTGGAGCGCGACCGTGAGCTCAACGACGCCCAGGTTGGGGGCAACGTGTCCGCCGACAGCGGCGGAGCTTTCGAGGATGGCGTGGCGAATCTCGTCGCAGAGCGGCGGGAGCTCGGCGCGATTGAGAGCCTTGACGTCCTCGGGCGTTGTCGTTTGCGTAAGCAGCATCGTTGTGGGTTACTCCATGCGAATCGAGCGCCGGCGCTCCCTCGGCCGGCACAATTGCACAGAACAGTCTCGCACATTTTGGCGTTTGATATGTGACGGCGGCGCGGTAATTCGCCAACTGGCGGGGCAAAACGTTTTGTCCGATGCCATACTGGTAGATTCGATGATGTTTTTATTCAATGCGTGCAGGCCGTGGCTTTTTTTTTTTTTTTT
>CABRRA010000037.1:0-21896 GCA_902473205.1 uncultured Collinsella sp. | reverse complement strand
CCGGCTGATAACCGGGAGGTCACAAGTTCGAATCTTGTCAGGTCCACCACTTTCTTTCGCAATAAACACCCCAGCGAGAGTCGAGTCGCCGCTGGGGTGTTTATTACTTTCTCCGTGGGGGTTTAGCTCAGCTGGGAGAGCGCGGGCTTTGCAAGCCTGAGGTCAGGGGTTCGATCCCCCTAACCTCCACCATGATGGACCTGTAGCTCAGTTGGTTAGAGCGTCCGGCTGATAACCGGGAGGTCACAAGTTCGAATCTTGTCAGGTCCACCATCAAAACGTCAAGAGCCCTGGGGCATTGCCTCGGGGCTTTTTTCTTATCCAACAAAAGTAGTGAAAATAGCCCCGTCCCAAATTAACTACTTTGATTTTGTGTGCTGGGCGAAAGATTGGGTAGTATAGCTATTCAATGCGGCGACCCTGCCGTGTGTTAACCACTACGTACCGGAGGTGTTCCATGGTTCGTGTCGACATAGAGACCATCGTCATGGCCGCCGGTCCCGTGCCATCGCTTATCGTGCTTCGCGAGCGCTGCGGCAAGTCGGATTCGACGGCACCCCTGCGTTCGCTTTCCATTCAGACCGGCTCGTTTGAGGCCGCGGCCATTAGCCGTGGCATCGATAGCGGTCGCGCCGAGCGTCCGATCACGCACGACCTGTTGCTTGACACCGTCGACGCCCTGGGCGCCAAGCTCGAGCGCATCGAGATCGTTCGTGCCGAGCCGCCGGTGTTCTATGCGACGGTTGTCGTGCTGATCGATGGTGACGAGCGCAAGATTGACGCCCGCCCCAGTGACGCCATTGCCCTTGCCGTGCGCAGCAATGCCCCCATGTTTGTGGAGGACGACATCATGAATCGCCTGGGTACCGTTTCTGCCCATGCCGAGGAAGTCGACGACGAGCAGGAGTTCGAGAAGTTCGACGAGTTCGTCCATACGCTCTCCCCCGATGATTTCTAAATGTCTGGCACACGAGCGGAGAGGTCGCTGATGGGCACCCGCGTATCGGCTGAAGCGGCCGCCATCGCGCGTGAAGCCCAGATGCGCTCGGAGGCATCCGAGGCGGCTCGCATCGCCTATGTGACGCAGGCCCGCACGCTTCGCGAGCGCCGCGACTCCTATATCAAGATGGTTATCATCTCCGCCCTTGTCGCAGTAATCTGTTCTCGTCTTCGTGGTACAGTTGGTGCGCTTGGGTTTTCGATTTCAACAGGCTTGGTAATCTGGGGTGTGGTCGATGCAGTCATGCTGACCAACCAGATCAAGGTACTCGATAAACGCGCGGCGGACATGATACGCGCCCGCGATGCCGCTGCTAAGATCGCCGCCGAGGCACAAAAACTGTAACGACGCCGGATTCGATGGGAAGGTCTAAAGATGGCACAGGATATGCAGGACGCCGGTAACGTCTCCGCCGAGCTCGACGCCATGGTGTGTGACCTGATTGGTGCGTTCTTGGACGACCTTGCCGCCGGCGAGAATCCGGGCGTAGTTGTGGCGATCGAGGACGCTGCTTCCAACCGCTATCTGGCGGCACTCGACGAGGACGGCGAAGAGGCGTGCCTCGAGGCCGCCACCAACTTTATCTCCGAGCACAAGATGGGTCTTAAGGACGAGGGCCTGGGCCGTATCGCCCGCTATGCCATCGGCTATACCGGCTGCGTCGAGATTGACGGCGGCTACCATGACGCTCTGCTCGTGAGCTTCTTTGAGACGACGCTCGAGAGCGGCTTTTCGGCATATGTGCTGTATGAGGGCATGGGCGCCGGCGATGGTTTTATGTGGAGCGACCCTGAACCTGCAGGTGAGGAAACCCCTCTCATCTAAAATCGCTAAAATAAACGAGTTTTCGGTAAAAGGCTCAATATTCCCGCTGAGCGTTGTATCGCTGGGCGGGCCGCATACGCGTGCCGTTTGTATATGGATAGAAGATAGGGGAACTACATGCGCGTAGACAATCTGAGGAACATCGCCATCATCGCCCACGTCGACCACGGCAAGACGACGATGGTCGATAAGCTCCTGCGTGCCACGGACGCCTTCCGTGCCAACCAGCAGGTCGAGGACCGCGTCCTGGACTCTAACGACCAGGAGCGCGAGCGCGGCATTACGATTCTCGCCAAGAACATCTCTATCGAGTACAAGGACGTCAAGATCAACGTCATCGACACCCCGGGCCACGCCGACTTTGGCGGCGAGGTCGAGCGCGTGCTGCGTATGGCCGATGGCGCCCTGCTGCTGGTCGATGCCTTTGAGGGCCCCATGCCCCAGACCCGCTTCGTGCTGCGTCACGCTATCGACACCGGCCTCAAGATCATGATCGTCATCAACAAGATCGATCGTCCGGGCGCCAACCCCGAGAAGGCCTACAACGACTGCCTGGACCTTATGGCCGACCTGGGCGCTACCGACGACCAGCTTGAGTTCGCCATGGAGCACGTGGTCTACGCCAGCGCCATGAACGGCTTTGCCCGCCTTGACCCCAACGACGGCAACATGGACATGTATCCGCTGCTCGATATGATCATCGACGACATGCCCGCGCCCGAGGTTGACGAGAACGCCCCGCTGGCCATGCAATGCGTGACCATCGACCACTCCAACTTCGTTGGCCGCATCGGTATCGGTCGCGTGTACTCCGGCACCATTCACCAGGGCGATCAGATCCTGGTTGTGAAGAACGACGGCTCCAGCGCCACCGCTACCGTCAAGCAGCTCTTTACCTTCGACTACCTGGGCCGCACCGAGTGCCAGGAAGTCGGCGCCGGCGATATCGCCGCTGTCGTGGGCATTGACCGCACCGATATCGGCGATGTCTACACCGACCCCGAGAACCCCGTCGAGCTCGAGCCCATCGAGATCGATCCGCCGACCCTGTCCATCGTCTTTGAGGCTTCGACCTCCCCGCTCGTCGGCCGTGACGGCGACATCGTGGGTGCCCGTCAGCTCAAGGAGCGCCTGTTCAACGAGGCCGAGAACAACGTGACCATGAAGATCGAGGAGCTCGAGGACAAGAGCGGCGTCGAGGTCTCTGGCCGCGGCATTCTGCACCTGTCCGTCCTGATGGAGTCCATGCGCCGCGAGGGCTTCGAGTTCCAGGTCGGTCGTCCCCGCGTTCTGTTTAAGAAGGACGAGAACGGTAACAAGCTGGAGCCTGTCGAGCAGGCCGTCGTTGAGTGCCCGGACGAGTACTCGGGCAAGGTCGTCGAGGTCTTCGGTACCTCCGGTGGCATCATGACGAGCATGGATACCTCGGGCATCGTGACGCACCTTGAGTTTAAGATCCCGACCCGCGGCATCATGGGTCTTAAGAACCGCATCATGAACGTCACTCACGGCGAGGGCGTGTTCTACCACACCTTCCTAGAGTACGGCCCCTACGCCGGCGAGATCGGCAACCGCCAGAACGGCGCCATGATCTCCATGACCACCGAGAAGGCCGTTGCCTACGCTCTGGGTACGCTGCAGGAGCGCGGCCAGCTGTTTGTTGAGCCGGGCACCGAGTGCTACGAGGGCATGATTGTGGGCGAGCGCAGCAAGGCCGGCGACATGGTCGTCAACATCGCCCGTACCAAGAACTTGGGCAACCAGCGTTCCTCGACCTCCGACATCTCCGTGCAGTTGGTGCCGCCTCGCACCTTCTCTCTGGAAGAGGCGCTGGAGTACATCGCCGACGACGAGCTGGTCGAGATTACTCCCAAGAATATCCGCCTGCGCAAGCGTCTGCTCAACGCCACCGACCGTAAGAAGGCCGCCGTCCGCGCTGGTCAGGTCAACAAATAAGCGCCGAGCTTTATAGCGACTAACAAGAAAGGGCGCCGACCATCGCGGTCGGTGCCCTTTTTGGTGCACAGGGATTGAGTTGGTCTGCACCACCGCAAAGGTGTCTGTCCCCTTTGTGGTGGTTGACGGCTAGGCGGAAGGAAGGCCCGGAGTATTGGCGGCCTGCTGCGGCTTGAGGCGGGCGTTGCGCCAGATGATCTGGATGACGTAGCCGAGCGTAAAGACGAAGGCTACGCCGCTGACAAAGCTGCCCATAAGGGGAAGTGCCGTGAGTGCGCCCGCGGCGATACCGCCCACGGCGGCCATGGCGTAGCGGTTCTGGCTGTGTCCGATCATGCGTGCGATCGCGGTGCCCGTAAACGCCGCCGAGACCAGAGCGATACCGATCACGGCGCACATGAGAGCTCCGGCGAGTGACAGACCTGCAATCGAGATGATGAGTAACAGGACGGCGGGAACGGCGGCCACCGTGCCCAAAAGACCGCTCACCCACAGAGGGGTAGGTCGTTGACGAAGCATGCCGGCGGCGCTGGCGGTCGCGCGCGGAAAGACGAGCTCGAGGAGGATCGCGACAAAGCAGGTGGAAAGCGCCGCGGCGACGATGCCGCCGATGGTGTCGTTAATCGTTGAGGTGTTCTCGTTCTCGGTACGGTCGATCTTGAGGGCTCCGACCTGAGCGCCCTCGGCCCGCTCGGGGTCCTCGGAAACATGCGCGCTCACGGTGCCGGTGATGCGGGCGTTTTTGCCCAAGACGAGCTTATCGGCCCAAACCTCGACATCGCCCTCGACGGTGCCGTCGATGGTCACCGTATCGCCTGCAAGTGCTGCCGACTTGGTGGAGCCTCGCAGGGCAACAGTATCGCCCATCGCGTAAAAACAGTTGGCGGTGCTACCGGTGTTGAGCACGACGTGCTGACCGGCTACCGTCACGCTGCCATCGATTGCGGTTTTGGAGATATCGATGGTGCGCGCCGCCAGGCGAATGGCGCCGCCTACGGTGCAGTCGCGAATCGATAGGCTGTCGCATGCCGCGATAATATCGCGGCCGATGGAGGCATCGTCCAGGTTAAGGCTTTGGCCAGCCCAGTACAGGTCGCCCGCGACGCCAGACGGATTTGAGTCAGCTTCGGTTGCGAGTACGTTGCCCGCGGTGTCTGTGCCGGCGAACGACGCCGTGGGAAGTACGGTCAGCGCAAGCGCAATCAGTACGAATAGGAGGGCGATGCGGGCCTGCGCTTTGTGGCGCTTGGTCGACGGTTCTAGGTTGCAAGGCATAGTGAATCCTTCGTTAGATACTCGGCGTATATCTAACAGGGTACCCAACGTGCGAGCGCTCTAAAAGAACCTCTCGGTTGCATTTCGAAAGGTCGTGCCGTGCTATCTACTTTTTGCGATGTAAAAAGTGCGCGATGTCTTCTTCGGTGGGGCTTTTGATGTCAAAGCGCAGCGAGAGCCAGCGCAGACCCATGGTCACGATAACGCATACGACCAGCGCGGCGACATTGCTGACCAAGCCACTCATGACGAGGCTTACATAGCTTGCCGATCCGGCGATGGCCGCGATGGCATAAAAGTTGGTGCGTTGGAAAATGCCCGGAACCACGCCCATAAAGCCGTCGCGCAGCATGCCGCCGCCCACCGCGGTGAAAAAGCCCATCATGATGCAAACGACGGGTGCAAATCCGTAGACCAGTGCCTTGTCTGCGCCGGTTGCCGCATAGATGCCGACCGAGATGATGTCGAGCAGGGGGATGAGTTTGTCGGGCTTATCGACGATTGCCGGGAAGATGTAAATGATGGCCGCCGTGGCGATGGAGAGCGGCAGCGCCATTGGCTGGTTGAGGATGTAGACGTTGCCGACCTGGAGTGTCATGTCGCGCAAAAGACCGCCGCCCAGACCGCAGACTACCGCGAGTGCGACCGCGCCCACCAGGTCGAGCTTGTGTTCGCGCGCAACCAGCACACCCGAGATCGATGCAGCGACAACGGCGAACATCTCGAGCCAAAATGGGATAGCGACCATGGCATCCGAGGCATGTGAGGTAACGGTTATGGCGGCGACGACGGGCAAGATGGGGTCCTTTGAGTTACGGGATTGGACAATGCCCGTACATAGTACATGTTCGGCGACGATCGCGACCCTATTGCTCGGCAAACGGTCGGGACTGGGTGCGGTCATAGGTTTCAAGTATGTGCATCAGCCTCCAAAGATATCGAAAAATATCGTTTTTGGAGGGTGGTGTACATGTTTGGGGATCTGGGTTGATGCTGAACGCGATGAGGGCGTGGCTGAATAGGAGGGATGTCTATATTTTGATCGGAGCTCAAAATTTATCCGGTCGGCTTACGCCGACCGCGCTGCGCTAAAAACGCGCCACTGGTGCGTTTTCTTTACGCTTTGCGCCCTGGCGGGTTCGAACCCCTCCTTCTTCGCCGTATTTGCTTGTTAGGGACTCAAAACAAAAAAGCTCCCATTCCTGGGAGCTTTCACAACCAAAATGGCGGAGGAGGAGGGATTCGAACCCTCGTGACCTTATACAGGCCAAACGGTTTTCGAGACCGCCGCATTCAACCACTCTGCCACCCCTCCGCGTGGGGTAAAAACAAAGCAGGCACTAAGGCCTGCTTTGGAATTAACTGGCGGAGAGTCAGGGATTTGAACCCTGGAGACGCTTTTGACGCCTACACGATTTCCAATCGTGCTCCTTCGGCCACTCGGACAACTCTCCGTTAAATGCGAAAGTCAGTATACACGAGGAATCGAAAAGTGCAAACAGAAAACTTGGCATTTTTTAAAGCGCTCGCTCCGCACCCGTATCCGGCATGTGCCAGATGAGTACTAAAAAAGCATCCTGACCAGCCAGATCCCGCTCGATGATCTGTTCAAAATAGGTATTCATGAATGACGTGGCAGCGAATTTAAAAATTTTGAGGCAATCGATCGAACCGGTGGTATGCATTTCGTGACCACAACCCTGCAATCGGCGACCTGCGGTTTGACTCAGGTTGTCCTCGCCGCAGCGTATCTTGCTATCGAATCCGTCAAGCTCTTGGTCAGCATTTGGTTGGAATACGCATGAAGAGCCGTGTAAGCATGGGTATATGTGGAGGTCATGAGGTTGTAGCTGCATATTCTTGCAGCCTGGGAGGTTGAAAGATATTATTACCAAGTCTTTTCCTGCTTCAGGCGCACCTTCACGACCTGAAGCCACATTTGCCCAGAGGAGGTGACAATATGAAGGCTTATGAACTGCTGTTCTTTGTTGACCCGTCGCTCGACCCCGAGACTCGTCTCGCTGTTATGAAGCGTATCGATACCACGATCGCTGAGGGCGCTGGCAAGGTCGACTCCGTTGACGAGTGGGGCAAGCGCAAGCTCGCCTACGAGATCAACGACCTCACCGATGGTGACTACACCCTCATCAACTTCCACGCAGATCCTACCCAGATCGCCGAGCTTGATCGCGTCCTGCGCATCACCGACGCTGTGGTCCGCCACATGATCGTCCGTCGCGACGACCAGGAGTAAGACTGTCGTTTTGGACTGGGCTAGTGCCCCAAGAGGAAGTAGTGAGTTATGAGCATCAATCGAGTGAACATCACCGGTAACCTCACCCGCGATCCCGAGCTGCGCGCCACCGCCGGCGGAACCCAGGTTCTGTCCTTTGGCGTCGCCGTGAACGATCGTCGCCGCAACGCGCAGACTGGCGAGTGGGAGGACTATCCCAACTTTGTTGACTGCACTATGTTCGGCACCCGCGCCGAGGCCGTGAGCCGTTTCCTGGCAAAGGGAAACAAGGTCGCGATCGAGGGCAAGCTGCGCTACAGCTCTTGGGAGCGCGACGGTCAGCGCAGGAGCAAGCTTGAGGTCATCGTCGATGAGATCGAGTTTATGAGCTCCCGTGGTGGCCAGGGTGGCTACGATCAGGGCGGTTACGCCCCCGCAGCTCCCGCGCCCGCAGCACGTCCTGCCGCACCGGTGGCTACGCCGCCCGCGGTCGACGTCTACGATGAGGACATCCCGTTCTAAGGGTTGTTCACCTATTTTTGAGTGAGAGGCGGCTTCGGCTCGCCGAAGTTGCCAAATGAAAGGTATTTTGACATGGCTAATGATTATTCTGCACGTCAGCCGCGTCGTAAGTACTGCCAGTTCTGCAAGGAGAACACTGAGTTCATCGACTATAAGGACACTCAGCTTCTCCGTAAGTACATGACCGACCGTGGCAAGATCAAGCCCCGTCGCGTCACTGGCGCTTGCACGCAGCATCAGCATGACATCGCCAACGCCATCAAGCGCGCCCGCGAGATGGCTCTCCTGCCGTACACCGTCCCCGTGGTTTCCTCTCGTGGCAACCGCGACCGCGGCTAAGAAGGGAGACGCATCATGAAGGTTATTCTTCTCGATGAGATCAAGGGCAAGGGCGGCGAGGGTGACGTCGTAGAGGTCGCTCAGGGTTACGCTGAGAACTTCCTGTTCCCCAAGAAGCTCGCTGTTGCCGCCACCAAGGGCAACCTCAAGCAGCTTGACGAGCGTCGCAACAACATCGCCAAGCGCGAGGCCGTCCGTCTGGCTACCGCCAACGAGACCAAGGCTGCCTTCGAGGGCAAGCAGGTCACCGTTGACGTCAAGGTTGGCGACGAGGGCATCCTCTTTGGCTCCGTTACCGCCGCTATGATCGCTGACGCCATCAAGGATCAGCTCGGTATGGACATCGACCGCAAGCGCGTCGAGCTCGGTAAGCCCATCAAGGTTGCCGGTGCCCACACCGTCGCTATCTCGCTGTACCGCGAGATCAAGGCCGAGGTTGTCGTTCTCGTCGGCGTTACCGCCGAGGAGCTCGCTGCCGAGGCTGAGGTTGAGGAGACCGCTGAGGTCGCCGAGGCCGAGACCGCCGAGGTCGAGACCGAGGCTGCTGCCGAGTAGCATTTGCTGCAACGCAACAATCTTGTTCTAAGAAGGGCGCTCTGGGAGACCAGGGCGCCCTTTTATTTTTTGCGCTGGGTGAGTGTCGTGGCAGTCATTGAGATGCGGTCCCGTGTATGGGACCGTTCATCCGTTTGGTTCGGTGATGATTGCCAAGCCGCGGCTCGATTTATAGCCGCGGCTGATACTATGGATGCTCGCAAGCGATATGAATGAGGACGCTCATGGCATATGACGATAGGGAGACGGGGCTGACGGTCGAGGACCGTGGCTCTAAGTTGGGTCTCCCCCAAAACCAAGATGCAGAGGCCAACGTACTGGCCGCTATGCTGCTATCGCCCGAGGTGGTCGAAGAGGCCCAAGTCGAGCTGCAGCCCGATGACTTCTACCGGCCCATTCATAAGACCATCTATACCGCGATGGTCGATATGTATAACAGTCGCATCCCCATTGACTCTATCTCGCTGATCGATTACCTGCGAAGCATCAACAAGCTCGATGCCGTGGGCGGCGAGGCATACATTTTGGAGCTGATGGGACAGACTCTGTCGCTCGTCAACTGGCAGCACCATGCCGCCATCGTTCGCCGCGACTCGATGCTGCGTGAGCTGATTGGCGCCACCAACGAGATCAACGCGCTGGCCTACAACGCCCCCACCGACACCAAAGAGGTCGTGGAGCTGGCCGAGAGCAAGCTGCTCAAGGTCACGGCGCGTGAGGTTAAGTCGAGCTACAAGACGCTGACCGAGTTTATGGTCGAGGCCTATAACGAGGCCGAGGAAGTGTGCAAGGCCGGCGGTCAGGCTGCAGGCGTGCCCACGGGCTTTCCGTCGCTCGACCGTATGCTCATGGGTTTCCGCGAGGGCCAGCTCATCATTATCGGCGCCCGCCCCGCCGTTGGTAAGACGTCGTTCGCCCTGAACTTGGCGCTCAACGCCGCCGCCGCGGGCTATACCGTCGGCTTCTTCTCGCTGGAGATGTCGGGCAAGGAAATTGCCCAGCGTCTGATTTGCGCCTATGCCATGATCTCGATCAGCGACTTCCGTACGGGCCGCATTAGTCCCGAGCAGTGGGCCAACATCAATGAGGCCACGCAGACGCTGTCCAAGCTCGATATTCTGATTGACGATACGCCCGGCACCACGGTGACCGAGATTCGCGCCAAGAGCCGCCGCATGCTCCATAACAAGGAGAAGGCCATCATCATCCTGGACTATTTGCAGCTGGTGAGTCCCCCGCCGGGACGTCGTTCCGAGAGCCGCACCGTCGAGGTCTCCGAGATGTCGCGTGGTCTGAAGATTATGGCCAAGGAGCTCAAGATTCCGCTGATCGCGCTGTCGCAGCTGTCGCGTCAGGTCGAGTCCCGTACCGGCAAGCGCCCGCAGCTGTCCGACCTGCGTGAATCGGGCTCCATCGAGCAGGATGCCGATATCGTCATGTTCTTGGACCGATCCGCCGACGAGGCCGAGGCCTCGCGCGACGACCGACCCGACGAGGGCGTTACGCGTATCGTCGTGGCCAAGAACCGTTCGGGCCCGATTGGCGACGTCGACCTGATGTTCCTGCCGGCATCCACCAAGTTCTATGAGCTTGATGGGGCGCATACCGAGGAGTAGGACAGGCGCCCGTTGCACGGGTATACTGGGAATGTTTTGTGCTTCTGCGCACTTGCGGTGTGCGGACAGTCCATGAATGTGAGGAGTAAACATGCCGTCAACCGTTTTGGTCGGTGCCCAGTGGGGCGATGAGGGCAAGGGTAAGATCTGCGACCTGGTCGCCGGCGACTTTGATGCCGTCGTGCGCTATTCGGGCGGCAACAACGCCGGCCACACCATCGTCGTCAACGGCAAGAAGTACGGCCTGCACCAGGTGCCCTCCGGCATCATGTATTCCGACCACGTGTCGGTGATCGGTAACGGCTGCGTCGTCAACCCCAAGGTCGTCCTTGAGGAGATCGACATGTTCGAGGCCGACGGCATCACCACCAAGAATCTCAAGATCAGCGGCAACGCGCATGTCATCATGCCGTACCACATCGATCTGGATGGCGCCTTTGAGCAGAAGCTCGGCAAGAAGAACATCGGTACCACCAAGCGCGGCATCGGTCCGTGCTACCAGGACAAGATGGCCCGTATTGGCCTGCGTATGCAGGACATGCTGGATGAGGCGCTGTTCCGCGATAAGCTGGAGACCGCTCTTGCCCGCGTGAACCCCGAGCTAGAGCTCATCTACAACCTGCCCACCTACACCGTGGATCAGATTTGCGATGAGTACCTGCCCATGGCCGAGCGCCTGCGCCCCTACATCACCGAGACGAGCCTGCTGCTCAACAACATGATCGATGAGGGCAAGGATTTGCTGTTTGAGGGCGCCCAGGCGACGCTGCTCGACATCGATCACGGCACCTATCCGTACGTGACGTCTTCTAACTGCACCGCCGGCGGCGCCATTACCGGTTCCGGCGTCGGCATGAAGAACGTCGACCGCGTGCTGGGCGTCATGAAGGCCTATATCACCCGCGTCGGTTCGGGCCCCATGCCCACCGAGCTTTCCTATGAGTCCGAGGCCGGCCACACGCTGACCGAGGAGGGCTACGAGTACGGCGTGACCACCGGTCGCCGTCGTCGCTGCGGCTGGTTTGACGGCCCTATCGCCAACTATGCCTCGCGCGTCAACGGCCTCACCGACATCGCCGTGACCAAGCTCGACGTGCTTTCGGCCTTCGACACCATTAAGGTGTGCGTTGCCTATGACGTCGACGGCGAGCGCTACACGAGCGTGCCCGAGCACCAGGTGCGTTTTGAGCATGCCAAGCCCATCTACGAGGAGCTCCCTGGCTGGAAGTGCGACATCACCGGCTGCCGCAGCTTTGATGAGCTGCCGCAGGAGGCTCAGGACTACGTGGCATTTATCGAGGATCTGGCACACACCCGCGTGACGTTCATCGGCGTCGGCGCCGGTCGCGAGCAGATCATCAACCGATTCTGGAAGTAATCGGCGTTATTTGGTTATTGCGATATACCCCTTTGCAGCCCAGATGGGCGGCCGAGGGGTATATTTGCTTGTAATGGGCCCGCGCGGAGCGGGCCGGTAATCCATAGAGGAGGCACCCTTGAAGGCGGACACTCAAACCATCGACATCCTGTTGTTGGGCAGCGGCGGCCGCGAGCATGCTCTGGCAGCCAAGCTCGCAGCATCACCGCGCGCCGGCAAGCTCTACATCGCGCCGGGTAACGGCGGCACCGCGAGCTGCGGCGAGAATGTGGTTCTCGACGATTGCGATCCTGCGGCCGTGGCGGCGTTTGCCCAGAGCCATGGATGCGGACTCGTGGTGATTGGCCCCGAGGCTCCGCTCGTGGCGGGCGTTGCCGACGCCGTCCGCGCGGCGGGCATCCCGTGCTTTGGCCCGGGTGCCGAGGGCGCCCAGATGGAGGGCTCTAAGCTGTTCTCCAAGCAGCTCATGGAGCGCGCCGGTATCCCGACGGCAGCCTATGGCTCATTTACCGACGAGGCTTCGGCTCTTGCCTATGTGCGCGAGCAGGGCGCTCCGCTGGTCGTCAAGGCCGACGGCCTTGCCGCGGGCAAGGGCGTTATCGTGGCAACCGAGCTTTCGCAGGCCGAGGAGGCTGTGCGTGAGTGTTTTGGCGGCGCCTTTGGCGATGCCGGCAACACGGTGGTCATCGAGGAGATGCTGACCGGCCCCGAGTGCTCGCTGCTGGCCTTTACCGACGGCAAGACCGTGCGTCCCATGGCCACCTCGCAGGATCACAAGCGTGCGCTCGAGGGCGACAAGGGCCCCAACACGGGCGGCATGGGCGTCTACAGCCCGGTGCCCATCGTGACCGACGAGGAGCACGCCACCATGGTGAAGGTCATGGAGCAGACCGTGGCAGAGCTCGCTGCCGAGGGTATCGACTATCGCGGCTGCCTGTACGGCGGCTTTATGCTCACCCCTGCCGGCCCCAAGGTGCTGGAGTTCAATGCCCGCTTTGGCGATCCTGAGACGCAGGTCGTGCTGCCGCGCCTTAAGAACGACCTGGTCGAGGTCATGCTGGCTTGCGCCAACTGCGAGCTCGATCAGATTGAGCTCGATTGGCGTGACGAGTGGGCCGTGGCCGTTGTCCTGACGAGCGCGGGCTATCCCGGCAGCTACGAGAAGGGCAAGGTCATTACCGGCATCGAGGATGCCGAGGCTATGGAGAACGTGACGGTGTATCACGCCGGTACTGCCGTGGTGGACGGCGAGCTCGTGACCAACGGCGGTCGTGTGCTCGCCGTGACCGCGCTGGGCGATACGTTCGAGAACGCTCGCGACCTTGCCTACGAGGCCTGCGAGAAGATCAACTTTGAGGGCAAGACCCTGCGCCACGACATTGGCCTGCGTGCGCTGCGCGGCCGCGACGCCTGGGATGCCTAAAATCCGAGAGGAATGAGACGGATGGACGAGAAGAACGAAGAGCTCGTGGACGCGCAGATCGTCGAAGAGGACAGCCGCATGTATGGGCACGCCGAGGGCGAGCCTGGCGGCGAGGTCGCTGACGAGCCGGCGCTGGTGCTGGGCGACGACGACCCGCACGATGCCGAGCTGCACGAGAAGATTCTTTCGGAGGAGTGCGCCTGGAAGGGCAAGATCCTCGACGTCCACCGTCTTGAGGTTGAGCTGCCCAACGGTCGCCGCAGCGCCCGCGATATCGTTCGCCATCCGGGTGCGGCGGCCGTTGTGGCACTGACCGAGAGCGGCAAGATCGTGCTGGTGCGTCAGTACCGCACCGCCATCGACCGCGTGACGGTCGAGATTCCCGCCGGCAAGCTCGATCCGGGCGAGGACCCGCTCGATTGCGCCAAGCGCGAGCTGCATGAGGAGACGGGCTTTAGGGCTGGTCGCATTCGCTTTTTGACGTCGATTGTCACGTCCTGCGGTTTTTGCGATGAGATCATCCACATCTACTTGGCTACCAAGCTCGAGTTTGATGCGCCCGACCCCGACGATGACGAGTTTGTCAACGTCGACCTGGTGCCACTGCATGAGCTGATCGACGCCGTACTCGACGGCAAGATCGAAGACGCCAAGACCGTTGTGGGTGCCTTGGCTTGCGACAGCATTGCTCATCGTTTGGGTGGAGCGGAACTTTAACGAGCGGGGATGATCCCGCAGGTTTGTGTAAGTCAGCGAAAGTGCTCCATTTGAGACAAGGTGGCCTAAAAGAGAAGGGAAGCGTATGGATATACGCGACCGACGATTGAAGGCCAGATTGTCCAAATGGAGCACTTGCAGCGTCGAGACGAAACGCGGTTTGGTAAAACCGCGTAAGGTGACTATGTTTAAGAGGTTTCTTTCGTATTACAAGCCCCAGATGGGGCTTTTTGTTGCTGATACTCTTTGTGCTCTGGTGCTTGCCGCCATTGACCTGGCGTTCCCCATTATCTTGCGCAATCTGACCGGCGGGCTCTTTACTCAGGGTCAGGCTGCTATTATGCAGGCGCTCGGTATGATCGCGGTGGGACTGGTGCTGATGTATGTCATCCGCTGCGCCTGCCGCTATTTTGTGAGCTATTGGGGTCATGTGATGGGCGCGCGCATGGAGTCCAAAATGCGCGAGGACCTGTTCGATCAGTACGAACGGTTTAGCTTTGCGTACTTTGATCGCAACAGCTCGGGCGACATGATGAGCCGCGTGGTCAATGACCTGTTCGATATCTGCGAGGCGGCGCACCACGTGCCCGAATGGATCATTATCTGCGGTATCGAGATCATCGGCTCGTTTGTGATTCTGTTTACCATCGCGCCGGTGCTCGCACTCGCCATGGCTGTGGTGACGGTGGTGTTCGCGGTCATTATGTTTTGGCAGAATATGCGCATGCGCGAGGTCTTTAGCGATAACCGCAAAAAGATTAGCGGCATCAACGCGCAGCTGCAGGATTCGCTGGCGGGCATGCGTGTGGTCAAGAGCTTTGCCAATGAGCAGACCGAGCGCTCTAAGTTTCGCGCCTCGAACAATCGCTACCTTTCGTCCAAGGAGAACATGTATCACGCCATGGGCGTCTATACCGCGACGTATGGCCTGCTCTCGGGAGTGCTTTATGTGATCGTGGTGCTGCTGGGCGGTTGGCTCGTTGCCCAGGGTCAGCTGCAGGCGGTCGATATGGCAACCTTCGCACTCTACATTTCGCTGTTCTGCACGCCGCTCGAGACGCTCGTCAATTCGGCTGAGACGTATCAGAAAGCCATCGCCGGCTTTAAGCGCATGAATGAGGTGCTCTCGACTGTCCCCGATATTCAGGATAAGCCGGGTGCTGCGGATCTGCAGGTGACGGCTGGTGCTGTGGAGTACCGCGACGTGTGCTTTAGCTACGAGGATGTTGAATTGGCCGAGCGCGGCGCCGACGGACGCCCTGTTATCGACCACATGGACCTGTCCATCAAGCCCGGTCAGACCATCGCTTTGGTTGGCCCCTCGGGCGGCGGCAAATCGACGACTTGTTCGCTGTTGCCGCGCTTTTACGACGTTGCCGCCGGCTCCATTAGCATCGACGGCCAGGATGTGCGCGACGTGACGCAGCATAGTCTGCGCCGTGCCATCGGCCTGGTGCAGCAAGATGTGTACCTGTTTGATGGAACGATCGGCGAGAACATCGCCTACGGCAAGCCGGGCGCCACGGCAGAAGAGATCGCCGAAGCGGCCCGCCGCGCCAATATTGATACCTTTATCGAATCGCTTCCGCAAGGCTACGACACCGTGGTGGGCGAGCGCGGCAGCCGTCTTTCGGGTGGTCAAAAGCAGCGCGTCGCCATCGCGCGCGTTTTTCTCAAGAATCCCAAGATCCTTATTTTGGATGAGGCGACGAGTGCCCTGGATAACGAGAGCGAGGAAGCGGTGCAGGAGTCGCTCGAAGAGCTGGCACGCGGCCGTACCACGATCATCATCGCCCACCGTCTCTCGACTATTAAGCATGCTGACGAGATTGCGACCGTTGAGCATGGTCGCGTTGTGGAACGTGGCACGCACGAGGAGCTTCTCGCCCGTGGCGGCACCTATGCCCGTTACTATCGAATGCAGTTCGAAGGTGCGCGTGCGCACGAGCTCGACTGATTGATATGACAGGAAGATCATGGCTGATAAGAACCCTTTGACTCCGGAAGAAGTGACGGAGTTATTCTCCGAAATCGATGCATCCGGCGTCTTGGATCCTACGCTCGCCAAAAAGCGCACCGAGCGCATGCGCGAGAAAGAGGCTGCCGTCAAGCGCGGCGACAAGGCGACGCTGGCGCGGCTGCGCAGCGAGGATCGCGCGAGCCAGGCAAAACATATCGACCCGCTGTCCGAGGACGACCCTTCGGGCTCGCAGGTGAGCCATACCATTACGAAGACCGCCATGGCCGTGGTTATCGGCATTTTGGTGCTGATTGTTGGCATGCAGATTGGCTACGGCGTGATGCGACGTCTGAATACCGCGAACCTTTCCGAAAGTGTTTCGGTGGATACCGTTTCGACCGCGCTCAAGGGTGGACTTGAATGGGGCAATGGCTTTACGCAGTTCCCGCTCGATTTTACCGTCGACGAGGCAGATGAGCGCACGGGCACGGTTGAGGTGACGGTGCTGGACACGTCTTCTGCCAATGAGCTCGAGCTGCTGTCCAACGGTCAGATTCAGGCGGCGGCGCTCGCAACCAACGCCCTGCTCAACGACAAGATCGACCGCGTGGTGTATAACGTTCACGCCTATATCGACGAGGACAGCAGGATCCAGCACGATTCCTTCTTTGGCATGTTTCCTGCTCAGGGGCACCAGAGCGCCATCCTGACGTTCGTCTGGACCAAGAGCTCGTCCAACGCCACGAGTATCGACTGGAAGATGCGCATCGTAAGCATGGACGACACCATTGCCGAGCGCATTCAAAAACAGGTTAACTCGGTTTCATCGCTGATCGAGGACCCGGTGGTGAGCCAGACCAAGATCACGGAGGAGCAGGCCGAGCGCGATCTTGAGCATCGTCTGCACGGTCGAGAGATCTTCCGCGGCGGAAAGCCCGATCGCACGCCGTCCGAGCTGCTGGAGCAGGACAAGCAAAAGTAGTCCGCAGCCACATAGAACGATGTCATCCCGCGTGAGCCGCAAGCCCACGCGGGATGATTTTTCTGGGACGGGGATTAAAAAATCATTATGCACAGGAAGTCATAATTATCATTTTGTAAACAATTCTATGTAATTAATGCCATGGGCGATGCTTGCGGTTAGAATACCGCGAGGCCTAACTACACACCTTTAAGCCGGTCCTGTGAGACCGGGAAGGAGAACTATGGCGAACAACCATATTGCGGGCGCTGCCGCCCGCACCATCGCGCCCAGCGTGCTGTGCCAGCGTATGCTGGCTAAAACCAGCAAGGGCACCTGCGGTCCCTGCATCCTGTATCTTGAGGATGGGACCATTTTTTATGGCCGTGCATGTGGTGCCGAGGGTACCGCAACCGGCGAGGTCTGCTTTAACACGTCGCTCGAGGGCTACTTTGAGGTCATGACCGATCCGAGCTATGACGGCCAAATCGTAACCATGACCTATCCGCAGATCGGCAACTACGGCATTGACGAGACCGACGTCCAGTCGGCCTTCCCCGGCGATACCACTCGCCCCGCGAGTGCTCCCGCCATGCGTGGCATGGTCGTCCGCGACATGTGCGCCACGCCTTCTAACTGGCGCTCGACTGTCAGCGTGCCGGAGTACCTGCGTGCACACGGCATCGTCGCTATCGAGGGCGTCGACACCCGCGCTCTCGTGCGCCACCTGCGCGACAACGGTTCCAAGATGGGCATAATCTCGACGGAGATCTTCGACGTCGACGAGCTTGCTGAGCGCCTGTCCGCCGCGCCCACGCTGGTCGGCGAGAACCTGGTCAAGACCGTGAGCTGCCCTGAGCCCCATGCCTTTGCTGCGAGCGACCTGCCCGCTACGCATGACTTTGCGCTTGCCCCTGCCGCTCCTGCCCGCCACAAAGTGGTTGCCTACGACTGCGGCGTGAAGCGCGGCATTCTGGAGGGCCTGGTCCGTGCCGGCTGCGACCTGACCGTCGTGCCGTGGGATACGCCCGCCCAGCAGGTGCTCGACATGAATCCCGATGGCGTTTTTTTGTCCAATGGCCCCGGCGACCCCGATGCCGTGGTGGAGACCTACGAGCAGGTGCAGCAGCTGATCGGCAAGGTGCCGGTCTTTGGTATTTGCCTCGGTCACCAGATGATCAGCTTGGCGTGCGGCGCCCAGATGGAAAAGCTCAAATTCGGTCACCGTGGTGGCAACCAGCCGGTTATGAATCTGGTCAGCCGTCGCGTGGAGATTACCGCGCAAAACCATGGCTTCGGCCTGCTGTTCCCCAGCTTGGGCAAGCTTGTCCCCGAGCTTTCGGGCGGCGAGACCGAGCACGCGGCCGATGGCGATCTGCGCGTCTGGGTGCGCCGCGGTATCGCGCCGGTCGTGATGAACGAGCGTTTCGGCCGCATTCGCCTGACGCATGTGAATCTCAATGACGGCACCGCCGAGGGCATTCAGCTGCTCGATGCGCCGTGCTTCTCGGTCCAGTACCACCCCGAGGCCTCACCTGGCCCCACCGATGCACACTATCTCTTTACCGCCTTTACGCGACTCATGGACGGCGAGGAGAACTATCTGGACATCGATACCGCCAAGGACCGCCTGCAGGGCTGGAATTTCGCCGATAGTGGTTCCGCCGTTCTACCGAACGGCGGACCTGTCGACGCTGCGGCTGCATCTGGCACATCATCTTGCCGTTCTGCTTCGGACGCGCGGGCATAAGCCCAGCGCGCCCTCGCATCACGGCAACCTGATGCACCAGCTGCACCCTCGCTGACTTTTCCAAAACATTGAGTCAGCCTCTCTAGGAGGTTTTAAACATGCCTAAACGTACCGACATCAAGCGCATCCTCGTCATTGGCTCGGGCCCCATCGTCATTGGCCAGGCCTGCGAGTTCGATTACTCCGGCGCCCAGGCCTGCAAGGTGCTCAAGGAGGATGGCTTTGAGGTCATCCTAGTCAACTCCAATCCGGCGACCATCATGACCGACCCGGGCTTGGCCGACCGCACCTATGTCGAGCCCATCACCGCCGAATTTATCGAGCGCGTGATCAAGAAGGAGCGCCCGGACGCGCTGCTGCCCACGCTGGGCGGCCAGACCGGTCTGAATGCCGCCGTCGAGCTGGCAAAGGACGGCACACTCGACAAGTACGGCGTCGAGATGATCGGCTGTGACCTTGCCGCCATCGAGCGCGGTGAGGACCGCAAGCTCTTTAACGAGGCCATGGCCGAGATCGGCCTGGAGGTCGCGCGCTCGGGCTATGCCTACAGCGTGGCTGACGCCGAGGCCATCGCCGAGCGTGTGGGCTATCCCTGCGTGCTGCGTCCGAGCTTTACCTTGGGCGGCGCCGGTGGTGGCATCGCGCATACTCACGAGGAACTCGTCTCCATCGTGAGCCAGGGTCTTGAGCTTTCGCCCGCCCACGAGGTGCTGGTCGAGGAGTCCATCGAGGGTTGGAAAGAATACGAGATGGAGGTCATGCGCGACCACGCTGGCAACGGCATCATCGTGTGCTCCATCGAGAATCTCGACCCCATGGGCGTGCACACCGGCGACTCCATCACCGTGGCGCCGGCGCAGACCCTCTCCGACCTTGAGTATCAGCGCATGCGTGTCGCCTCGCTCGCTATCTTGGAGAAGATCGGCGTCGAGACCGGTGGCTCTAACGTGCAGTTTGCCGTGAACCCCAACACCGGTCGTTTGATCGTCATCGAGATGAACCCACGCGTGAGCCGTTCGTCCGCGCTGGCCTCCAAGGCCACGGGTTTCCCCATCGCTAAGGCCGCCGCGCGCCTGGCTGTGGGCTATACGCTCGACGAGATTGTCAACGACATCACCAAGGCCACACCCGCCTGCTTTGAGCCCACGATTGACTACTGCGTCGTTAAGGTGCCGCGCTTTGCCTTCGAGAAGTTCAAGGGTACCGACCCCACGCTCACCACGCGCATGAAGGCCGTGGGCGAGATCATGGCGATCGGCCGCACCTTTGAGGAGGCCTTCGGCAAGGCCATGCGTTCGCTGGAGGACGGTCACCAGGGTATCTGCGCCGGTGGCAAGGAAGGCGCCGACAAACTGAGCGACGATGAGCTCACTCAGGCCGTGGCAACCCCGACTGAGCACCGCATCTTCTTTGTGGTCGAGGCCCTGCGCCGCGGCTGGGATGTCGCGCGTATCCATGCCATCTGCGGCATCGACCCGTGGTACCTCAACCGCATCAACGACATGGTGCGGGTCCAGGAGAGCGTCCGCGGCCTGCGTGTGGAGGACATTGACGCCGACGCGATGCGCCTGCTCAAGCAGTATGGTACGAGCGACGCCGAGATTGCCGCGCTGACCGGCTCGGACGAGCGCTTTGTGCGCGCCTACCGCAAGGGTCTGGGCGTGGTTCCCAGCATGAAGACGGTCGACACCTGCGCTGCGGAGTTCTCGAGCGCCACGGAATACCACTACAAGACGTACGAGAACATCTACCGCACGAGCCCGGATGCCAAGAAGTGCGTGGCTCCCGACGAGACCACGCCGGCGGACAAGCCCAAAGCGATGATTCTGGGCGCCGGCCCCAACCGCATTGGCCAGGGTATCGAGTTCGATTACTGCTGCGTGCACGCGAGCTACGCGCTGGCGGCCCGCGGCTTCGAGACCATCATGGTCAACTGCAACCCCGAGACCGTCTCGACTGACTACGACACATCCGACCGCCTGTACTTTGAGCCGCTCACCTACGAGGACGTCATGGACGTCATTGACGTTGAGCGTCCTGACGGCGTCGTGGTGACGCTCGGCGGCCAGACTCCGCTTGAGCTGGCGCGCATGCTCGAGGAGAGTGGCGTCAACATCATGGGCACCAAGCCCGATGCCATCGACTTTGCCGAGGACCGCGAGCGCTTCGCCGCTCTGCTCGACAAGCTGGGCATTATGTATCCGCCGGCGGGCCAGGCCACCTCGTTTGAGGAGGCCGAGGCCGTGGCCGCGCACATTGGCTACCCGCTGCTGGTGCGTCCGAGCTATGTGCTGGGCGGTCGCGGCATGATGATCGCCTACGATGCCGAGCATCTGCGCGATTACATGGCCGAGGCTGCGCGCATTAGCCCCGACTACCCGGTGTACCTCGATCGCTTCCTGGAGGGTGCAATCGAGTCCGACGTCGACGCCCTGTGCGACGGCGAGGAGGTCTACATCGGCGGCATCCTGGAGCATATCGAGGAGGCCGGTATCCACTCCGGTGACTCTGCGACCTGCATTCCGCCGTTCAGCTTTAGCGAGAGCCTGCAGGCGAAGCTTCGCGAGACCACGCGCCGCATCGCGATGGCGCTGGGAGTCCGCGGCCTGGTAAACGTGCAGTATGCCATCAAGGGCGAGACTGTTTACGTGATCGAGGCCAACCCGCGTGCCAGCCGTACCGTGCCGTTCATCTCCAAGGCCACCGGCGTGCCGCTGGCCAAGTGCGCGGCGCGTATCATGGCGGGCGATTCCATCGCGAGCCTGGGCCTGCCGAGCGACGAGCGTCAGTTGGACTGGTTCTGCATGAAGGAAGCTGTCATGCCCTGGGGACGTTTCCCGGGAGCCGACGTTATCCTGGGGCCCGAGATGAAGTCGACGGGCGAGGTCATGGGTATCGCCAAGAGCTATCCTGAGGCATACGCCAAGACGCAGCTGGCGATTGACTACAAGCTGCCCGACCCGAGTTGCGGTAAGGTGTTCATCAGCGTGTGCGATCGTGATAAGCGCCATATCCTTTCGGTCGCCCGCATCCTGCGCTACTTGGGCTTTGACATCTGCTCTACCGAGGGTACGGCGCGCGTGCTGCGCGGAGGCAACGTGACGTGTGAGGTCGTGGAAAAGATCAGCGGCCCGCACGACGGCGAGCGTCCCAACATCGGTGACCTCATCGCCGATGGCAAGATCGCGGTGATCATCAACACACCGTACGGCCCGGGCTCGCGTGGCGACGGCTATCTGTTGCGCACCGAGGCGGTGCGCCGCGGCGTGACTTGCGTGACCGCGATGTCTGCCGCCAACACGTACGTGAGTGCCATCGAGGCGGTGCGTGAGGACCAGCAGGGTCACGGCAGCGCCAACGACATGGGCATGGACGTCATCGCCCTG
>CABRRA010000036.1:0-22288 GCA_902473205.1 uncultured Collinsella sp. | reverse complement strand
TTAGGAGCGGGCGGCTCCGTCGACGGGGGGCACGGCACCCGTGACATGGGAGGACATGTCGCTCGCTAGGAAAACATATATGCCGTATAACGAAGAGCGAACTAGTTGGCCATGACGCCTTCGGTCCAAGCCTCGACGTCCTCGATGCGCAGGACGTTGGCGACCTCGGCCACGCAGTCGACGCTGGCAAGCTCGGCGGCGGCTGCCTGGATATCCTTCTCGAGCGCGCGGTGCGTTAGGAAGATGACCGAGCAGGCATCGCTGACGCCCGATTTGCCGTCCTCGACCTGGTTGATGAGCGAGATCGAGATGTTGTGCTTGGCAAAGATGTCGACCGTCTCGGACAGGGCGCCTACGCGGTCGGCGACTTTCAGGCGCACATAGTACTTGGTCTGGAGCTCGTCCATGGGCTTAAAGGCGAGGTTGTGACCATAGGGCTCAATCTCGGGCAGAGGAGCAACGCCGCGGCTGATCTGCTCGGAGAGCGACAGGATGTCGCCCACGACGGCACTCGCGGTGGGGAAGGAGCCTGCGCCGGCACCGTAGAACATGGTCTCGCCCACGGCGTCGCCTACCACGTAGACAGCGTTCATGGCGCCGTTGACCTTGGCAAGCATGTGGTCGGCGGGGATCAGCGTGGGATGCACACGGACGTCGACGCCGGCGTCGGTGTTGCGGGCGATGCCGAGCAGCTTAATGGTGTAGCCGAGCTCACGGGCCTGGGCGATGTCCTCGGCACCGATGGTACGGATACCCTGCTGGTACACATCGTCGGTGGTAACGCGGGTGCCAAAGCCGATGGAAGCGAGGATCGCCGTCTTGCTGGCGGCGTCGAAGCCGTCGACGTCGGCGGACGGGTCGGCCTCGGCATAGCCCTTGGCCTGCGCGTCGGCAAGCACGTCGGCGTAATCGGCGCCCTCGGCGTCCATGCGCGACAGGATGTAGTTGGTGGTGCCGTTAAGGATGCCGGCGATGGTCAGGATCTTGTTGCCCACCAGGTCATGCTCAAGCGTGCTCACGATGGGGATGCCGCCGCCGCAGCTGGCCTCGCACTTAATCTGCACGCCGCACGCGCGTGCCTTCTCGGCAAGCGTCTCGACGTGACGGCCCAGCAGGGCCTTGTTGGCAGAGACGACGTGCTTGCCGTGCTCAAAGGCAGTGGTGAAGATCTCGGTTGCGGGATGCTCGCCGCCGATGAGCTCGACGACGATATCGACGGCGGGGTCGGTGACGACGTCGAGCCAGTCGCTCGTAAAGGCCTCGCGCTCAATACCGGCAGCTTCGGCCTGCTCCCAGGCAAGCGCGCAGGCGCGGGTCAGCTTAAGGTCGATGCCGTAGGCGGCCAGGTACTCATCGTGGTGGCTCTTGATCAGACGGGCCACGCCGCCGCCGACGGTTCCAAGACCGATGAGGCCGACGTTCACGGTGCGCAGGGGTTCGCTCATAGATAGCTCCTTCGTGCATCTTATGGATGGATTAACCGCTTAAAGGTTGAGTGCATTCTAGCGTGAACCGAGGGCGCGTGCTCGCCAGGCAACAGGAGTCGCACAAAACGGCACCCCCGAAACGCTGCGGAAACATTGGAAACATGCTCGCTACAAACGAAACTCCGTAACAAACTGTCAACGTTTGCGCCATAAGGTTTGCCCCGTACCGCAAGACGGCCGCACTGCGGCCAGCGAAAAGGGGGACACCATGTTCAACATCAACAGCACGCTCAGCCGTAGGAACTTTCTCGCCGGTGCCGCGGCGCTCGGCAGCACCGTGGCACTCGCTGGTTGCTCGTCGGGTGGCTCGGAGGGCGGCTCCGCCGATGACGGCAAGACCTTCAAGATCGGTGTCATCGGCCCTCTGACCGGCGCCGCGGCAACCTATGGCGTTTCGGCCGAGAAGGGTGCCAAGCTCGCCGCCAAGGATTTCTCGACCAAGGACCTCAAACTCTCGCTTAAGTCCGAGGATGACGTCGCTGACGGCGAGAAGGCTATCAACGCCTTCAATACCCTGTGCGACTGGGGCATGCAGGCTCTCGTCGGCCCCGTCACGACTGGTGCCGCCGTCGCCGTCTCGGGCGAGATCGCCGACGATATGCTCATGATCACGCCTTCGGCCTCGTCGCTCGACGTCACCAAGGATAAGACCGCGGTCTTTCAGGTTTGCTTCACCGATCCCACCATGGGCGCCAGCGCTGCGAAGTTCTTGGCCGAGAAGTACGCGGATGCCAAGATCGCCCTGTTCTACAACTCCGGCGATACGTACAGCTCGGGTGTTGCCGATGCCTTTGCCGAGCAGGCCAAGGAGTCCAAACTTGATATCGTCGATACCGAGACCTTTAAGGACGATTCCTCCACGAGCTTTACCAACCAGCTCACCAAGGCCAAGGAGGCCGGCGCCACGCTCATCTTTGCGCCGATCTACTACACGCCGGCGTCCGTTTTGCTCAAGAACGCCAAGGACATGGGCTACGACATGACGCTCATGGGTACCGACGGCATGGACGGCCTGCTCTCTGTGGAAGGCTTCGATACCTCTCTTGCCGAGGGCGTGCTGCTTATGACCCCGTTCTCTGCCGACGACGAGAAGAATGCCGACTTCGTCAAGGCATATAAGGACGCCTACGACGAGACGCCTAACCAGTTTGCCGCCGACGCCTACGATTGCGTCCACGCCATCGTCGAGGCCATCGACAAGGCAGACATCGACATTACGGCCGACGGCGCCGACATTGCCGGCGACCTTGCCAAGGCCATGCGCAAGATCAAGATCGACGGCCTGACCGGCGAGCTAACGTGGAATGACGAAGGTCAGGTCGAAAAGCCTGCTACGGCCTATGTGATTCAGGACGGTAAGTACATCGCCGCCTAAGTGCATATACATCGAGACCGGCGGGCCGTTTTATTCAGGGCGAGGACGCTTGTAACAGAACGGAAACACTACTTTCACACAATAAAGTGGCTAAACTGCATAAACCGATAGGAATACGCAGAATTATGGATAAATGGGCAAAACAAAAGAAAAGTTGAAATAATCGCCACTTTTCTCAACTAAAGCGTCTACTATTTTGCGAACGCCGAACACGGCGAAGGATGGCCTGTCGGGTTACCGAAACCCGACGAGATTTGAGAGGAGAGCCGCATGTCGAGCCTCACCGGTAAGTCATTGAACCCTGTTATGAATCGCAGGAGCGTTATCGCGAGCGCAGCAGGTCTGGGGGCGATGTCCATTCTAGCCGGCTGCTCCTCCAACGGCGGCGATAGCGGTTCCGCTTCGGGCGACGCTTCGTTTAAGATCGGCACCATCGGCCCGCTGACCGGCGCCAACGCGTCCTACGGCAAGTCCGTTACCCAGGGTGTCGAGCTTGGCTGCAAGGATTTCTCGACCAAGGAGCTGCCGCTTGCCAGCAAGGCCGAGGATGACCAGGCCGACGGCGAGAAGGCCGTCAACGCCTTCAATACCCTGCTCGACTGGGGCATGCAGGCCCTCGTCGGCCCGACCACCACGGGTGCGTCGGTTGCCGTTGCCGCCGAGTGCGGTAACGACCCCAAGACGTTCATGATCACCCCGTCCGCGTCCTCCGAGGACGTCACCGACGGCAAGGATTGCGTCTTCCAGGTTTGCTTCACCGACCCCAACCAGGGTGTCAACGCTGCCAAGTTCCTGGCGCAGAAGTATGCGGACGAGAAGTTCGTGCTGTTCTATAACTCCGGCGACGCCTATTCTTCGGGCATCGCAGATTCCTTTAAGGCCCAGGCCGCTGAGTCCAAGCTCGAGATTGTTGACGAGGAGACCTTTAAGGACGACTCCGCCACGAGCTTTACGAACCAGCTGACCAAGGCCAAGCAGGCCGGCGCCACCATGATCTTTGCGCCGATCTACTACACGCCGGCGTCCGTTTTGCTCAAGAACGCCAAGGACATGGGCTACGACGTCAAGATGATGGGCTGCGACGGCATGGACGGCATCCTGGGCGTTGAGGGCTTCGATACCTCTCTTGCCGAGGGTCTGCTGCTCATGACCCCGTTCTCCGCCGACGACGAGAAGAACGCCGACTTCGTCAACGCTTACAAGGATAAGTACGGCGATACCCCCGACCAGTTTGCCGCCGACGCCTACGACGGCGTGCACGCGGTGGCCGAGGCCCTCAAGGAGGCCGGTCTTGGTGTCGACGCCGACCCGACCGAGGCCGCCGAGAAGCTGTCCAAGGCTATGCTCAAGATTACCGTTGACGGTCTGACCGGCAAGCTCACCTGGAACGATAAGGGCCAGGTCCAGAAGGACCCGACGGCGTACGTCATTACCGACGGCAAGTACGTACAGGCCTAATTGGCCGCCTTACATAGAGCGGTTTTGATCCCAAGCAGGGGAGGTTTTGGCCTTCCCTGCTTGCTTGGTATCTAGGGACGATGTAACGTCCCTGTTTCATACATTAACTGGAAACCTATTCGAAAGGGGGATGTGGAACATGACGGTCTTTATCCAATACCTGGTCAACGGCCTGTCCATGGGCAGCGTCTACGCCATCATCGCGTTGGGCTACACCATGGTCTACGGTATCGCCAAGATGCTGAACTTCGCTCACGGCGATGTCATCATGGTCGGTGCCTATGTCTCGTTCTGCGCCACGTCGTATCTCGGCCTCCCGGGCTGGGCATCTGTAGTTCTCTCTTGCGTGGCCTGCACGGTTCTCGGCGTTCTCATCGAGGGTCTGGCCTATAAGCCGCTGCGCCAAGCAGGCCCGCTGGCCGTTCTGATCACGGCTATCGGCGTGTCTTACTTCCTGCAGAACGCCGCGCAGCTTCTGTGGGGCGCCACGCCCAAGAACTTCACTTCGCTCGTCACCTTCCAGGTGCCGGAGTTCTTGGCCAAGTTCAACGTAAGCGCCGTCTCGCTCGTCACCATCGTCGCCTGCCTGGTTATCATGGCCGGCCTGATGTTCTTTACAGGTAAGACCAAGATGGGCAAGGCCATGCGCGCCGTGTCCGAGGACAAGGCTGCCGCTCAGCTCATGGGCATCAACGTCAACCGCACCATTTCGATGACGTTTGCCATCGGCTCTGCCCTTGCCGCCATCGCCGGCGTGCTCCTGTGCTCCTACTCGCCGGTGCTGCAGCCCACGACGGGTGCTATGCCTGGCATCAAGGCCTTCGACGCCGCTGTCTTCGGTGGCATCGGCTCCATCCCCGGTGCCTTTGTCGGTGGCATTCTCATCGGCATCATCGAGGCGATGGCGCAGGCTTACATTTCCACGAGCCTTGCCAACTCCATCGTCTTTGGTGTTTTGATCATCGTCCTGCTCGTCAAGCCTGCCGGCCTCTTGGGCAAGTACGTCCCCGAGAAGGTGTAGGTGAGCGTTATGAAGTTTCTTAAAGACAAGCAGACGCGTCACGACTTTGTCACGTACGCCATGTGCATCGTGGCCTTCGCCATCGTGTTCTTTATGCAGTCTAACCACATGATTCCGCGCATGATCGCCGGTCAGCTGGTTCCCATCACGGCCTATATCGTCATGGCCATTTCCCTCAATCTCGTCGTCGGCATCGCGGGCGACTTGTCGCTGGGCCACGCGGGCTTTATGAGCGTCGGTGCCTACACGGGCATCGTCACCGCCGTCGCGCTGGAGAGCGCCGTTCCGTCCGATCCGATGCGTCTGATCATCAGCATTGTGGTCGGCGCTATCGCCGCTGCCATCTTGGGCTTCTTGATCGGCATTCCGGTCCTGCGCCTGAGCGGCGACTATCTGGCCATCGTGACCCTGGCTTTTGGCGAGATCATCAAAGAGATCGTCACTTGCCTTATCGTGGGTGTCGACTCGCGCGGCCTGCACGTGATCTTTAACATCACGGGCAACTCCACGATCGATGACCTGCACCTGCTCGAGGACGGCACCGCCATCATCAAGGGCGCCCAGGGCGCCTCGGGCGTGTCGACGTACTCGACCTTCCTCGCCGGTGCCATCCTGGTCATGGTCGCGCTCGTGATCGTGCTCAACCTGGTTCGCAGCCGTACCGGCCGTGCCATTATGGCCGTGCGCGATAACAAGATTGCAGCCGAGTCCGTAGGCATCTCCGTCACTGAGTACCGCATGATCGCCTTCGTGGTTTCTGCTGCCCTCGCCGGTGCTGCCGGAGCCCTCTTCGGCGGTAACTTCTCGCAGCTCTCCGCCACCAAGTTCGACTTCAACACGTCCATTCTCATCCTGGTGTTCGTGGTCCTGGGCGGTCTGGGCAATATGCGCGGCTCCGTCATCGCGGCGGCGCTGCTCACGGTGCTTCCCGAGCTGCTCCGTCAGTTCTCGGACTACCGCATGCTCATTTACGCTATCGTGCTGATCCTGGTCATGATCTTTACCAACAACCCGCAGCTCAAGGCGTTCTTCGGTCGCGTCAAGGACCGCTTTGCTTCCAAGAAGGAGGTGGCAGCCGATGCCCAGTAAATTTGAGTTCAACAAGGGCAAGATGGTCCCGTATCCTTCTGGCGCCATCGTTCCCGACCGTGACCTGGGCGAGCGCCCGGCACTCGAGTGCATCCACCTGGGCATTGAGTTCGGTGGCCTTAAGGCAGTCGACGACTTTAGCCTGACTATCGGCAAGACCGAGATCGCCGGTCTGATCGGTCCCAACGGCGCCGGTAAGACCACGGTCTTCAACCTGCTCACCAAGGTGTACCAGCCCACGCACGGCACCATCCTGCTCGACGGTGAGGACACTTCAGGCAAGTCGGTCTATCAGGTCAACCGTATGGGCATCGCCCGTACCTTCCAGAACATCCGCCTGTTCAACACCATGACGGTGGAGGATAACGTTAAGGTCGGTCTGCACAATCAGGAGCGCTATTCCGGTTTTGAGGGCGTGCTGCGCCTGCCGACGTACTGGAAGCACGAGAAGGCTGCTCACGAGCGCGCCATGGAGCTGCTGTCCATCTTTGATATGGAACATCTGGCAAACGAACAGGCCGGCTCGCTGCCTTACGGCGCTCAGCGCCGCCTGGAGATCGTCCGTGCACTTGCCACCAATCCCAAGCTGCTGCTGCTCGACGAGCCTGCCGCCGGCATGAATCCGTCCGAGACCGCAGAGCTCATGGAGAATATCGTCAAGATCCGCGACACCTTTGGCATTGCCATCATGCTTATCGAGCATGATATGTCACTCGTTATGAACATCTGCGAGGGCATCTGCGTGCTCAACTTTGGTAAGGTCATTGCCAAGGGCACGGCAGAGGAAATCCAGAACAACGACGCCGTTATCGAGGCATATCTGGGCAAGCAGGATAAGGGGGAGAACTAAATGGCAGAGCCGATGCTTTCCGTCTACAACATCAACGTCTGGTACGGCGCTATCCACGCCATCAAGGACATCTCCTTTAACGTCAACGAGGGCGAGATCGTTGCTCTGATCGGTGCGAACGGTGCCGGTAAGTCTACGACGCTTAAAACCGTCTCGGGCCTGCTGCGTTCCAAGACCGGCTCCATCAAGTTTATGGGCGAGGACATTACTCATACGCCCGCCGATAAGCTGGTGGGCAAGGGCCTGGCCCAGGTCCCCGAGGGCCGTCGCGCCTTTTTGCAGATGACGGTCGAGGAGAACCTGGAGATGGGTGCCTACACGCAGCCCAAGTCCACAGTTGCTCCGGGCCTTGAGCGCGTCTACGAGCAGTTCCCGCGCCTTAAGGAGCGCCGTCGCCAGGTCGCCGGCACCCTTTCGGGCGGCGAGCAGCAGATGCTCGTTATGGGGCGCGCCCTTATGAGTAACCCCAAACTGCTTATGCTCGACGAACCCTCCATGGGTCTGGCACCGATTCTGATCGAACAGATCTTCCAGATTGTCGAGGACCTGCACAAGGCCGGCACCACGGTGCTTCTGGTCGAGCAAAACGCACAGATGGCGCTCTCGATCGCCACGCGCGGTTACGTGCTCGAGACCGGCAAGATTACCATGACCGGCACGGGCCAAGAGCTGCTGCACGACGACAACGTGCGTAAAGCCTACCTGGGTGGTTAATCCATTCAACAAAGGGGGCGCTGACCAACCCGGTCAGCGCCCCCTTTTAAGTTGGGGTGGAATAGGGACTAAATGGGAGTCTCAGAGGCCAAAACAGTCCCTATTCCACCGCAACTTCATGGGGATGTGTGACAATGCCCGTCGGAAAACATCTGCTGTCTTTGGGGGTCTATCTATGCTGTACGAGTTTTGTGCCGAGAACTTTGAGCGGGTGCCGGCAGCTATCGATGCCGGTGCAAGGCGTATTGAACTGTGCGACAACCTTGCCGTCGGTGGCACTACACCCTCGGCCGGTGTTATCAGCGCTACAGTCAGCTATGCTCACGAGCATGACGCGCGAGTGATGTGCATGATTCGTCCGCGTGGTGGCGACTTTCATTACAACCAGGACGAGTTGCGTATGATGGAGATGGACCTGGGCCTTGCTGTGAGCGCCGGCGTTGACGGCCTGGTCTTTGGCTGCTGCAAGCCCTGTGCCGGCGGCTGGGCGCTCGACGAGCTTACCCTCGGCGCCCTCGTGATGGCTGCGGGTTGCGCGACCGAGGAGTGCAAGCGCGAGTCCCTTGACATCACCTTCCACATGGCATTTGACCAGCTCTCACCCGAGGCTCAGCTCGATGCGATTGATACACTTGCCGACTGCGGTGTTACGCGCATCCTCACGCATGGCGGCGCTGCCGGTACGTCGATCGAGGATAATTTCGATCACCTGGCTCGTTTAATCGAGTATGCGGGCGATCGTTTGACCATCCTTCCCGGCGGCGGCATCACTACGGCAAATCGCGACGCGGTCGCGGCGGCGCTAGGCGTCTCCGAGCTCCATGGCACCAAGATCGTGCCGCTGGAGGTATAACCCGTGGCGCTGGTATTTGACGTTCAGCAGGCGAGCGGCAAACCCGACGATAATCGTCGCCCTGGTACCGCGTGCCCCTTTTGCGACACGGAGGGGCTCGCCAACATCATCCGGCGCGATGGTGACTGCATCTGGCTCGAGAATAAGTTCAAGACCTTGCGGGCCACCCGTCAGACCGTATTGATCGAGTCGGCCAATCACGACGCCGACCTGGTGACCTATGAACCGGATGAGCTGCATCATGTGATGCGGTTTGCCCTGGGCTGCCGGCAGCAGATGATCGATTCCCAACAGTACCGCAGTGTGCTCATGTACAAGAACAAAGGCCCGCTTTCGGGCGGCAGCCTCGTCCATCCACACATGCAGATTGTGGGCTTGGAACAGGAGGACGGCTATGCGGCGCTGACCTCAACAAACTTTGAAGGCATCGATGTTTGGCGACACGGGAGGGTTGCGGTCAACATCTCAACCGAGCCGATCATGGGATTCTTTGAGGTCAACGTCTCGGCTCCACAGGGAATCGCCGCCAGCGACGACGCCCGCGACCAAGCCGAAGCGGACCTGTTTGCCGATGCGATTCAGGTGGCCCTGCGCTATATCCTGCACGAGCACCACGGCGGTCGCGCGGAGTCGTACAACTTGTTCTTCTATCACTTGGGCGGTCGGACCATTGCCAAGGCGCTGCCGCGTTGGGTGGTTTCGCCCTACTTTGTGGGCTATCGTTTGGCCCAGGTCAATGCCGAGACAACGCTCGATGTCGATGCCGAGCGCCTACGCGCGCATCTGGAAACGCTCGCGTCGTAAGGCGAGCGCCTGCGTAATGCGGACAGTCTAGCGTCCCATGGCTTCGCGACCGGCCTCGACCCGCTTGCGCTGTTTGGCGCGCTCCTCGCCGGTTAGGCGCTCAAAGAGATGCCCGATAATCGAGGCTAGCACCTGCTGAAACAGCGTGCCGCACATGACGGGGAACACGACCTCGCCGGGAAAATACTGTGTGGCGATGACGGCGCCCGAAGAGATATTGCGCATGCCGCAGGTAAAGCACATGGTGGTCGTCTCGCTATACGGCAGATGCAGGGCACGTGCGACCAGGATGCCGATGATAAAGCCGCTGATGGCGAACGAAAGGATAAAGAGGGCGACTTCCAAGCGCACAACATTCATGTGCAGCACGTACTCGCTCATGGCGGTGGAGTTGGACGCGATGACGCCCATCATCATGAACTTGCAGGCGGGCGAAAGCGCGGGGGAGAGTTTCTCATGACCCCAGCCGCGCGTGAGTTCGTTGATCACGATGCCGAGCACGGCGGGGATGGCGATCATAAAGGCCATGTCCTGCATCATGCTCGGCACATCGATCGAGACGGTGGCGCCCAGCAGGAGCTTGAGCGTAAGAGGAATCGTCACAGGCGAGATGACCGAGGACGTCAGGATAATGGTGAGCGCGAGCGGGCCGTTGCCGCCGAACATGCTAATCCACATAAAGGCAGTGACTGCCACGGGTACGCTGTACTCGAGCACGATGCCGCAGACAAGGTTGGGGTTGGAGCCAAAGAATAACGATCCCATGACATAGGCTGCGATAGGGATAAGCACCGCCGAGACGAGCAACGCCAAGACCAGGTGCAGCGGACGATGGAACACCTCAGCCACCTGGTGAAAGGTGTTGCTGAGCGCACCTTGGAACGTCATAAAGGCGAAGAGGGCGGGAACGATGGGCTTAAGTACGCCGATCTGCTGGGGAAAGAGCACGCCGAGCGCCACGCAAATCGGAACGATGATTTGCATATGCCCCGCGAGAAACTTGCCCAGTCCAACCCATTGCTTCATATGCTCTTGTGACTCCCTTTGCTCGTGAATCCGTTTTGAATGGATATGCTAGACGCTCGCATGCGTTCGTGCGTCAGAAACGCTCGAATATTTCGAGGCTATTACCGGCATCGTTTACCGAAACCGCGGCGTGCTGCGGCGATTTGCGTCCGCGCTGCACGGTATAATAAATCCGTTCAACAGATCTGCCTGCCGAAGCGGGCATACACAGAGGACTCATCGCTATGAACCGTGAGAGGTATCGCGGCGACCTGCCCCTATCGGGGGTGGGCGCCTATGTCATCGCTTAAGACGACGCATCGCTGGGCGGTCGCTCAGCAAAACCCCGAGCTCGAAAAGGAGCTTTCGGCTGGCCTGGGCATACCCGGGCTGGTGGCGCGCATTATGGTTGCGCACGGCATTGGCTCCATCAAAGAGGGCCAATTGTTTTTGACGCCTTCGCTCGATCGCGACTGGGCCGACCCACTCATTATCCCGGGCATGTCGGTCGTTGCCGACCGCGTTGAGCGCGCTATTCGCAACCACGAGCACATTGCAGTCTTTGGCGATTTTGACGTTGACGGTATTACGTCGACCTGCCTGTTGACCGAGGCGCTGCGCACGTTTGGCGCCGATGTCACGCCATTTATTCCGCATCGCTTTGACGAGGGCTACGGTCTTTCGCGCGCGGCGCTCGACCGCGTTAACGAGCTCGCTCGCCCCCAGCTGATCGTGACCGTCGATAACGGCATTGCCGCCAAGGAAGAGGTCTCCTATCTGGAGAGCCTGGGGATCGATTTGGTGGTCACGGATCATCACGAGCCGTCCGACCAGGTGCCGCAGGGCGTGCCTCTGACCGACCCCAAGCTCGAGGACGAGGGTCCTTCGCGTGAGCTTGCCGGTGCCGGCGTGGCGCTCAAGCTGGTGCAGGTTCTGGGCGAGCGTTTGGGCAAGCCGTCGTATTGGCGTTCGCTGATAGAGGTCGCGGCACTGGGCACCGTGTCCGACATGATGCCGCTGACGCCCGAGAACCGCGCGCTGGTTGCCGAGGGCATCCAGCAGATGCGCGTGACCGCACGCCCCGGCTATATCGCGCTTGCCGCACTTGCCAAGGCCGACCTTTCTACCATTACGGCCGACGGCTTGTCGTTTTCGCTCATCCCCCGCTTGAACGCCGCTGGCCGCATGGCCGATCCCAAGCTGGCGCTCGACCTGCTGCTTGCCCGCGATCCTATCGAGGCAAGCGCGCTGGCGGCCCAGCTCGAGGAGATCAACCGGCAGCGTCGCGAGATCGAGGCGGAGCTCACACGCGATGCCATGGCAAAGGTCGAGGAGACCTATGATGGCGGACGCGCAATCGTCGTGGGTGGCGAGGGCTGGCACGAGGGCGTCAAGGGTATCGTGGCGAGCCGCCTGACCAACCGTTATCACGTGCCGGCGCTGCTGTTCTCGATCGAAGACGGTATCGCTCGCGGTTCGGGTCGCTCGGTGGGCAAGGTCAACCTGTTCGACGCCGTAGAACGCTGCTCCGATCTGCTGATTCGTCGCGGCGGGCATGCGGGTGCGGTGGGCGTGACCATCGAGGCGTCCAAGCTCGACGAGTTCCGTCGTCGCCTTTCGGCCGTGCTGTCCGAGCTTCCCGCCGAGGACTTTGAGGACACCGACGAGGTTGCCGCCACCGTTGACCTCTCCGAGCTAAATATCGAGACCATCGAGCAGATCTCCCGCCTTGAGCCGTTTGGCCAGGGCAACAAGGTGCCGCTGTTGGCGGCCGAGGGCGTGACAATGTGCGATCGCGCCGTGGTGGGCAAAACCGGCGAGCACATGCGCTTCGTGGCGACCGATGGCGCCGCGAGTGTGCCGGCCATTATGTTCCGCGTGCCGCAGATCGATAAGCTCATCAATTGCGATAGCGCCGTCGATTTGGTGTTCGAGGCCGTGGCCGAGCATTGGCAAGGTCGCGTAAAGCCCAAGCTCATGATCAAGGATGTCTTGGTCCGCGATACCACGGCGCCCAGCGTTGACGACCCGGCATGTGAGCTTCGACGCGGCGTGGAGCCTGCGGACGCCGGTCTTCGTCTGGAGTCCCGCAAGCGCCAAACGCTCGCCCAGCTTTCCTATACCGAGCTGACGCGCTCGCTTATTCATAGCTTTATCGGCTCGAACCAGCCGCACCGCGCGCAGGTCGAGGCGCTCGATGCCCTGGCCGATCACCAAAGTGTTCTGGCCGTTATGGGAACGGGGCGCGGCAAGTCTCTTATCTTCCATGTGCATGCCGCGCGCGAGGCGGTCCTTCGTGGGCGTGCGAGCATCTTTGTCTATCCGCTGCGTGCGCTCGTTGCCGACCAGGCCTATCACCTCTCGTCGACGATGGCCGCGCTCGGTATTGGCGTAGGCGTGCTGACCGGCGAGACCGTGGAGGCCGCACGCGATGACGTGTTTGCCGGCTTGGCTTCGGGCCGCACCGGTATCGTGCTCACGACGCCTGAGTTCCTGTCTATCCATCGCGATCGCTTTGCACGTTCTGGACGCATCGGCTTTGTCGTTATCGACGAGGCACACCATGCCGGTCTTGCCAAGGGCGGCGACCGGAGCGCCTATCTCGACATGCCCGATATCCTCAAGGCACTGGGCGACCCGGTCGTTCTGGCCACGACTGCCACCGCAACGGCTCCGGTTGTGGCCGAGCTCGCCCGCGTGCTACCGATTACCCGCACGGTGGTCGACGAGACGGTGCGCGAGAACTTGCAGCTCGAGGATGACCGAGACCTTGCGAGCCGCGAGAACCGCCTGGTGTCAATCGTGGCGACGGGGGAAAAGACCGTCATCTACGTCAACTCGCGCGACCAGTCCGTGGCGCTTGCTAAGACGCTGCGCAAGCGGGTACCCGATTGCGCGACCCGCATCGCGTTCTATAACGCGGGGCTTGCGCGCTCCGACCGTCGCCGTGTCGAGGAAGCGTTTCGAGACGGCAGCCTCAGCTGCATCGTTTCGACCTCTGCCTTTGGTGAGGGCGTCAACCTGCCCGATATTCGCCATGTCGTGCTCTACCACATGCCGTTTGGCGCCATCGAGTTCAACCAGATGAGCGGACGCGCCGGTCGCGATGGCCAACCTGCCGTGATTCACCTGCTCTATTCGTCGCGTGACGCTCGCATTAACGAGCGCCTGCTCGACTGCTACGCGCCCGAGCGCGACGAGCTCGTCACGCTCTATCGCGCGTTGCAGACTATGTGGCGCTCCAACCGCGGCAAGACTGGAGACGACTCGTTTAGTGCGAGCGATATCGACATCGCGCAGATGTGCCTCGCCATCGATGCCCGCACGCCGGTCGACGAGCGCTCGGTGGCAAGCGGTCTGGGAATCTTTGAAGAGCTTGGTTTCTGTCGCGTTTCGGGGTTTGACGACACCCGTCGCATCTCAATGGCCGAAAACCCCGGCCGTGTGCAATTGAGCAGGTCAATCCGCTATTTGGAGGGCTTGCGCTCGCGCATGGAGTTCTCGGCTTTCCGGAGCTGGGCGCTCGATTCGTGCGCTTCTGATATGCTAGCCAAAGTTAACCGCCCGATCGTACCGCGGGCCTAGGGGAAGGGGACCTCGATGGATGCCGCAGCCCGTACCGCCCATGATTCCACCCTCCAGCCGTTTTCGGAGATGGAGCACTATAAGCATGCCGATGAGCTGCCGCCCGAGATTATGGCGGACAGCTACGACAAGCTGGAGCGCCTGTGCCTCAAATATATGAATGAGGATGACTTCTCCAAGGTGGAGCAGGCCTACTGCTTTGCTGCCGAGAAGCACTGCAACCAAAAGCGGCGCTCGGGTGAGATGTACATCAACCATCCCGTCGAGGTGGCCATCATTTTGGCCGACCTCAAGATGGACTGCGATGTGGTGTGCGCCGCGCTGCTGCACGATACCGTCGAGGATACCGAGACCTCGCTTGCCGATGTGTCCGGCCTGTTTGGCGATACGGTAGCCGAGCTCGTCGATGGCGTGACCAAGCTCACCAACATCGAAGTCGACAGCATGGACGAGAAGCAGGCCCTCACGCTGCGCAAGATGTTCCTCGCCATGTCCAAGGACATCCGCGTCATTATCGTTAAGCTTGCCGACCGCCTGCATAACATGCGTACGCTGGCGGCCCTTCGCGAGGACCGTCGCCTGTTTAAGGCTCGCGAGACCATGGACGTGTATGCGCCCCTGGCCGACCGTCTGGGCATGAGCTCTATTAAGTGGGAGCTCGAGGACCTGTCCTTCTTCTACCTTGAGCCCGACGCCTACCAGCGCATCGCGCGCATGGTGGCGGAGTCGCGCGAGGTCCGTGAGCGCTATCTGGCCGAGACTATCAAGACGCTCACCGACGAGCTCAACCGCATTGGCTTGGAGGGCTTCCAGATTAATGGCCGTTCCAAGCACTATTGGTCCATCTACCAAAAGATGAAGCGCAAGGGCAAGGAGTTCTCCGAGATCTACGACCTGGTGGCACTGCGCGTCATCACGCATTCGGTGCGCGATTGCTACTCCACGCTCGGTGCGGTGCATACACTGTGGCACCCCATGCCCGGTCGCTTTAAAGACTATATCGCCATGCCCAAGGTCAATAACTACCAGTCGCTCCACACGACGGTTATCGGCCCCACGGCCCGCCCGCTCGAGATTCAGATTCGAACCTACGAGATGCATGAGCAGGCCGAGTACGGCATTGCCGCCCACTGGCTCTATAAAAAGTCGGGCGGATCATCTGCGTCTAAGACCAATGATGCCCAGCGTCTGGACGACCAGATTAACTGGCTCAAACATTCGCTCGATTGGGCGGCTTCTGACGAGATTACGGACGCCAAGGAATACCTGCACTCGCTGAAGGTCGATCTGTTCGACCAGGAGATCTTCGTCTTTACACCCAAGGGCGAGGTCATGGCGCTTCGTGCCGGCTCCACGCCGCTCGACTTTGCCTACGCCGTTCACACCGAGGTGGGCAACCACTGCGTCGGCGCTAAGATCAACGGTGCGGTGGCCCCGCTCACGCACGAGATCAAGACGGGCGACCGCGTTGAAATCCTGACCAACAAGAGTTCCAAGCCGTCGCGTGATTGGCTCAAGATCGTCAAGACACCTTCGGCCAAGTCGAAGATTCGCCGTTACTTCGCCGCCGCGACCAAAGACGATGACGCCGCTGCCGGTCGCGATATACTGGCCAAGGACCTGCGCAAGCGCGGGTATGGCATCTCTACGCCGCGATCCACGCGTGCGCTCAACGCCGTGGCGGAGCAGTTTAACTACAAGCAGCTCGAGGACCTGTTTGCCGCCGTCGGCGCCGGCAAGGTTGCCCCGCGCGCTGTGGGTAACAAGGTCGAGCAAATCTTGGACCCCAAGCCCGAGGAACAGGTCACCAAGGCCGAGGCTATCGCCGAGGTCGTGAAACAGCCGGCCCGCGGCTCCAACCGCAAGCCGCAAAAGCGTGGCAAGAGCGCCAGCAACGGCATTATCGTCAAGGGCGAGAGCAACAGCGGACTGCTGGTCCGTCTGGCGCATTGCTGTAATCCGGTGACAGGCGACGATATCGTCGGCTTCATCACGCGCGGCCGAGGTGTCTCAGTGCATCGCGCCAACTGCCCCAACGTCAAGGGCCTCATGGAGCACCCCGAGCGCATGATTGACGTAGAGTGGGATGGTGCTGCCGACACTCTCTTCCAGGTCGAGATCGTGGTCGAGTGCCTGGACCGCATGGGCCTGCTCAAGGACGTCACCATTGCCATTGGCGATGCAGGCGGCAATATCCTTTCCGCCGCCACCTCGACCAACCGCGAGGGTATTGCGACCCTGCGCTTTATGGTCGAGATTTCGGATGCGAGCGGCCTGGATCCGCTGCTGGCTTCCATCAGCAGTGTCGATTCGGTCTACGACGCTCGCCGTCTTATGCCCGGCGAAGGCGGAGCTCAGCTCAAGCGCCGTGTGTAGGTGCGAGAGCCTCTCAGCATCATAGATATTGGTTACGTTCGAGGCATCGTTTGGTGCCTCGAACGTATTTTAGAAGGAGGGCATGCGCATGGACGATATGACTTTGGACCTGACACCCCGAGGTGCGGCTTCGATTGAGGCGCTCGTCAACGGCCCGATTCAGACCAACAGTTACGCCGTTATTTCGAATGACGAGTGCTTAATCGTCGATCCGGCGTGGGAGGGCGAGCGTCTTGTGGAGCATATCCGCACCGCGCATCCCGAGGTGCGCGTACTCGGCTCTGTCTGCACGCACGGTCATGCCGACCATGTTGGCGGGGTTGCCGGGGTTCGAGCTGTCGTTGGCGACAGTGCACTATATGAGTTGTGCGCTAAGGACGTGACGGTACCTCGCGCAAATATCGAGGAGCAGCGTGTCATGTGGGGTATCGAGACGCCCGATCCGGGTGAGCCGACGCGTTTGCTTGCCGAGGGCGATACAATCGAGGTGGGCGACGTCTGCCTGCAGGTGATCGAGACGCCGGGGCATACGCCGGGCGGCATCGTCCTGTTCGCCGCGACCGAGCAGGGGAACATCGCCTTTGTGGGCGACACGCTTTTCCCGGGCAGCCACGGTCGTACCGATCTTTCCGGCGGTGACGAGGCGGCGATTATGTGCTCGCTCTCCAAACTTGCCAAGATGCTTCCGCCCGATACCGTTTGCTTGACGGGCCATGGCGATTCGACCACGATGGCGCGCGAACTTATGCAGAACCCGTTTATGCAGATGTAGGCTCGAAGCCGTCTTTCGAACCACGAAGACCGGTCAATCGTCAAGCTATTTTCCCCAGTGGGTCGATTCTGTGGGGCAAACGGTCAAAATTTGTCCAATCGGATGGTATTCGTGAACAAACGAACGTTTATGCTCGGGTATGTCGTGGTAAAATCTCAGGCGTTATCGGAGCAACCTTACAGGAGGTTTCTTTTATGCTCGTCAACGCAGCAGACATGCTCAAGAAGGCCGAGGCCGGCAAGTACGGTCTCGGTGCCTTCAACACCAACAACCTCGAGTGGACCCTGGCTATTCTCCAGGCCGCCGAGGAGGCCAAGTCTCCGCTGATCCTTCAGTGCACCGCTGGTGCCGCTAAGTGGATGGGCGGTTTCAAGGTCTGCGCCGACATGGTCAAGGCTGCCGTCGAGGCCACGGGCGTTACCGTTCCCGTCGCCCTTCACCTCGATCACGGTTCTTACGAGGACTGCTTCAAGTGCATCGAGGCCGGCTTTACGTCCATCATGTATGACGGCTCTCACGAGGAGACCTTCCAGCTTAACCTCGACCGCACCAAGGAGCTCGTTGAGCTTGCCCACTCCAAGGGCATGTCCATCGAGGCCGAGGTCGGCGGCATCGGCGGCACCGAGGACGGCGTGACCTCCAGCGGCGAGCTCGCTGATCCTGCTGAGTGCAAGCAGATTGCTGACCTGGGCGTCGACTTCCTCGCTTGCGGTATCGGCAACATCCACGGCGTGTACCCTGCCGACTGGGCTGGCCTTTCCTTCGAGCGTCTGGGCGAGATCAAGGCTCAGACCGGCGACCTGCCCCTCGTCCTGCACGGTGGCACCGGCATCCCCGAGGATCAGATCAAGAAGGCCATCTCCCTGGGTATCTCCAAGATCAACGTCAACACCGATCTGCAGCTCGTCTTTGCCAAGGGCGTTCGCGAGTACATCGAGGCTGGCAAGGATCAGCAGGGCAAGGGCTTTGACCCCCGCAAGCTCCTCAAGCCTGGTCGCGACAACATCGTTGCCCGCACCAAGGAGCTCATGGAGGAGTTTGGCTCCGTCAACAAGGCGTAAGTAGCGGTTTAACTTCCCGCCGGAGGCCCCGTTTCCCCTACGCTGTTTCCCTCGCGCTCACCTGGCTTCGCCAGAAGTCGCGCGACGGAATCAGCTCCGGGGAAACGGGGCCTCCTTTGTTAACTCGCTACAGGGTTACTGGGCTAAATAATTTGCCCTGGCTTCGCCAGATGTCGCCCCAAGGAAACAGTTCCGGGGGACGGGGCTTCCTTCGTTTAACGCCGCAGGGTTACTGGGCTGAATTCATTTTTAACAGGTACCGTTTATCGGTGTTGATGGTTCCTTTATTGGGGCTTTCTTTTTATCTCGCTACAATGGGCTTCAGGCGTTCTAGTGACTTGGAGTTTTGGTATGGCTGTTATTGATGTGCTGCCTTCGGATGGGAAGGTTATTGACGAAGGCCCTGTTGGTTGCTCTGTTGATGTTTGTTGTGATGATTTTCGTCATCTCGATATTGGTCTGCCGCCCGAGATTCTTCGACTTAAGGATGCCGGGTATTTGACGCAGGCTGTTGCTGCCTGCGATCGCCTTCTGGAGCAGAACCCTGAGCCTTCGCTGGCTGCTTGTGTTCGTGCCGAGCGGTATCGCATGCTCGAGACGCCGCTTCATTTTTCGGTGTCGCGCGATCGAGCTATTGCGATGATTCGCGAGGAGTGGCCTGAGTTTACCGAGGAGCAGTTTAACGATCTGATTGACCGTAAGCGTATTGACTGGCGCTTTATCGATGGTGAGCTGTTCGTTCTCGACAACTTCCTCGATTCGCTTCGCGTATATCCCAAAGAGGTCCCCGGCATGCGTCCCGATTCTACGGACGGAATAGCACTGCGCAACGAGATGCTCAAGGAGATGGAGTCGCAAAACGGATTGACTCGCGTTATTACGCTTAAGGCATCTTTGTCTGTCCCCGGCGCTCTAGAGGGGGAGACCGTTCGCGCTTGGCTTCCCGTAGCCGCCACCTGCCGCCAACAGTCTCAGGTCGAGATTCTCGACATGACGCCGGAGGGTGCTGTTGCTCCCGCGAACGCTTCGGCGCGTACCGCCTCGTGGTCTTCTTCGAGTGAGCGCTCATTCTCGGTGACTTATCGTTATCACATCGATGCTGCTTATTGTGATGTCTACGATGGCACACTTCCGGTTCATCCGCGTATGGACGCGCCTCTGCCCGAGGATATTTCCGAGGACCGTCCGCACATTGCATTCACGCCGTATCTGCAGCAGCTGACGGCCGGTGTTGTTGGCGGACTCGAGGATCCGCTCGATCGCGCCCGTGCTATCTATGATTACCTGACGCAGTATATCGACTATCGCTATCAGCCGCCGTACTTGCTTTTGGGATCTATTGCCGATGACTGCGCGCATTCGCTCCGCGGCGATTGCGGCGTTATGGCGCTCACGTTTATCACCATGTGCCGTATTGCCGGTGTGCCCGCCCGTTGGCAGAGCGGCCTGTATGTTGCGCCCGATTCGGTGGGGTCGCACGACTGGGCAGAGTTCTATACGCCGCAGACCGGTTGGCTCAACGCCGACGTGTCATTTGGATCTTCTGCTCGCAGGATGGGGGAGGAGTGGCGCCGCCGTCACTACTTTGGCAATCTCGACCCGTGGCGTATGGTGGCTAACAATCGATTCCAGGCAGAGTTTGAGACCTCTTTCGACGGCATGCGCGAGGACCCTTACGATAACCAGATGGGTGAGGCTTCGGTCGACGGTCGCGGATGCCGTCAGCGCGAGATGCTCCGCACGGTCGAACTCATCGAAATGCTCGAAGTTCCATTTTCGGACTAATCGGTAGAAAGCTGTGATAAACTAACTCACGCATTGCGTGCCCGAGTGGCGGAATTGGCAGACGCAGTGGACTCAAAATCCACCGTTGGCAACAACGTGCGAGTTCGAGTCTCGCCTCGGGCACCATACATGCAAGTGAGCGTTCAAGGGGGTTGCGGCCCCCTTTTTCGTGCCGAACTCGCGTGAGCGCGCGAAGCGTTAAGCAAACAGGCCTGCGGCCTGTTTGTAGCGGAGCGTGGCGAGGGCGCCGCGCGTCCGAAGCCCGGGGCTTCGCGAAGCGAAGGCCCTTCGAGTCTCGCCTCGGGCACCATACATGCAAGCGAGCGTTCAAGGGGGTCAAGGCCCCTTTTTCGTGTACGTAATGTGATAACGCGCTGTACGTGTTATTATTCGCAAGGCGTTGTTCCCGCAATGCCCTAAAGAGGAACCCGAGGGTTCCCACCTTTTGGCGCCAATGAGCAGCTGACTGGTCATACAACTTAGATTCCCTTCCTCAAATCGAGGAAGTCTATGTGTACGACCTGGTTGCTGAGAAGCGCCGGGTTATTTTTTTATGAATGGAGGTAGGGAAAATAGCTAAGTCTGATGACACCCGCATCAACGACGAGATCACTGCATCTTCGTGCCGTTTGATTGGCGTCGATGGCTCTCAGCTCGGCCTGTTCGCCATCCGTGATGCCCAGCGCGTCGCCGACGATCAGGGTCTCGACCTGGTCGAGATCGCTCCCAACGCGGAGCCGCCGGTCTGCAAGGTCATGGACTACGGTAAGTTCAAGTACCAGCAGGCCATGAAGGCCAAGGCTGCTCGTAAGAACCAGTCCAAGGTCGAGGTCAAGGAAATGAAGTTCCGACCCAAGATCGACGTTGGCGACTACGAGACCAAGAAGGGCCACGTTCTGCGTTTCCTCAAGAAGGGCGCACGCGTTAAGATCACCATCATGTTCCGCGGCCGTGAGATGGCTCACCCGGAGCAGGGCCTTAACGTTCTCGAGCGTCTCGCCGAGGATCTCAAGCCTTACGCTACGGTCGAGTCCAAGCCTAAGATGGAAGGCCGTAACATGCTTATGCTGCTCGCCCCGATTAAGGGCGCCTTCGATGAGGATAAAGCGGCAAGCGATACCAAGTAACTAGTGTTCTGTAACCGATTAAGGAGTATTTCATGCCTAAGATGAAGTCCCACAGCGGCACCAAGAAGCGTTTCCGCAAGACTGGTACCGGCAAGCTTATGCGCGCCAAGGCTTTCAAGAGCCACATCCTGAGCAAGAAGTCCACCAAGCGTAAGCGTGGCTTCCGTCAGGAGACCGAGATCGCCGCTGCCGACCGCAAGGTCATCAAGTCGCGTCTCGCCTAAGTTCGCGTTCCCGTTTTTCGTTTTACCGTCTAGGAGTTGATAGAACATGGCACGTATTAAGCGCGCTGTTGCCGCCAAGAAGAAGCGCCGTACCGTTATGCATCGTGCGAAGGGTTACTACGGTGCCGCTTCGCGTACTTACAAGCATGCTAAAGAGCAGGTCCAGCACTCCCTGCAGTATCAGTATCGTGATCGCCGCAACAAGAAGCGCGAGATCCGTTCTCTCTGGATCACCCGTATCAACGCTGCTGCTCGCCTGAACGACATCTCTTACTCTCAGTTCATGCACGGCCTGAAGGTTGCCGGCATCGAGCTCGACCGCAAGGTCCTGGCTCAGATGGCTTACGAGGACATCGAGTCCTTCAACGAGCTGGCTACCATCGCCAAGAAGGCTCTCGAGGCCTAATAGATTCTCTTGAATCGCTAGGGGAGTGTCGCGTTGTGCGCGGCGCTCCCTCTTTTTATCTGAAGCGCTGGTTTATATAGCAAAAGCGCGGGTAGATAGACACTTACAGGTGACCGATCTTTATATATCTCTTAACCGAAGGGTCATCATCTGATACGTGCAGTATTTCTGCACCAGCCTTTCTATGACTTATATAGGAAGCAATGTATTGTGTAGGACTTGTGAAGAGTGGAATTGACGTCCCCCGGGGCCCCTCCGGTCTGGCAATATATCTCCTTGCCGCGCGGCCCGGTGGG
>CABRRA010000035.1:0-22926 GCA_902473205.1 uncultured Collinsella sp. | reverse complement strand
ATGCCGCCTCGTTTCAAGGCACCTTGCTCGCTCTGACGGGCTTTCGCTGTCGTTGCCAAAACATCGGCGTTGCCGTAGTAGTCATTGGGGACGTTCTTGTTTGACTAGTCGTTTAAGAACGTCCCCAATGACTAGTCAGAAATGAGCGTGGATAATCTCCCGTTTTTGGCCCCCGTGTGGACTCAAAGTGGGAGATTATCCACGCTCGTTTTAATATGGCTGGGCTGCGGTGCCTATCTAATCGGCTCAGCGTCTTCCCTGAGAATCGAAAGATACTCTTCATACCCGTACTGTCGGTATCTCTGTCTTGACTCGTCGAGTGGACGGAGGATACCCAATTCTTCAAATGATTTGACGAGCGAGCTCGCGGTGCTCCTACCGATATCGAGTCGGGCAGCGATAAATGCGGTGTCGAGGATGGGATGCTCTTCAAGAAGGCTCAGCAGCCTTTGTCCGTTTGCGGCAGTCCTTCCGAGATTTTCGGTAATAGCTGCCGTCGAACGGTTGTGGAGATCAACAAGACTCTTTAAAGACCCTACCGAGTCCTTCGCACTCTCAAGAAGACTGGCGCAGAAAAACTCTATCCATTCCGCGTAAGTTCCTCGTTCCCTTACGGATGTGAGTTGTCGGTAGTACTCGCTTCGATTTTTCTTGAACTGGAACGATGGATAGAACAAGCAAGAATGAAGAACGCCATCATTGATGAGCATAAGTGTAATGAGAAGCCTGCCCAGGCGACCGTTTCCGTCTAGGAATGGATGGGCAGTTTCAAATTGGTAATGGACGAGCGCCGCCCGCACGATCGGATCCATTTCGACTTGAGGCTCATTGATAAATCGTTCGAGGTCCTGGAGCGTGTTGCTCAAATCTTCAATGTTTGGAGGGACGAACGATGCAGTTGCAATGGTGCAGCCTGAAGGGCCAATCCAGTTTTGTGAGGAGCGCAGCTCGCCTGGATTCTTCTCCGTTCCGCGCACTCCGTCCAGCAGGACCGCATGAACCTGCCTGAGAAGCCTCGTACACAAGGGCATCTTTTTGAGCAGTTCTACGCCGCGGTCGACAGCACGGACATAATTCACGACATCTGCGACATCTTTATGATGGAGTTGGGTTTGCGATGGACTAAGTAGGTCGTCAAACGTGCACTGGGTTCCCTCAATTTGCGAAGAAAGGAGTGCTTCTTTGCGCACATACATTGTCAGATACATGTCGGCGTTGGGAACAAAGTAGAGCATGCCTTCAAGCTCTCCAAGCTTTCGTGAGCATGTGGAAAGCGTGCGATAGGTTTCCTCAGTGAGGTTTAGCTGCCTCAATGATTGCAAGGGCGTTGGCAAAAACGAATAGTAAGCCAATTTCCCCGATAGATTATTGCGGAGCGTTCCCTGGCCGTTCTCCTCGATTTGCATCGCGCCCTCCATATCTTTAGTGCCGGAAACTCGTTATTAGGCTAATCATATCAATTCTAATAACGAGTTTATGGCGAAAATAGTTATTAGAGTCGATTTGAATAATCTAATGACGAGAAGTCGTTATTGCTTTGGTGCAAGGTGGTCGAGTGGTCCCTCGGGCGCAGAGGAAAACGGATCATTCAACACGAGCGTGGATAATCTCCCGGTTTTGGCCTGTGTGCGGGCTCAAAGTGGGAGATTATCCACGCTCGTTAGATATGCGTCCGAAAATCCACGCTCGTCGCTACTTGAGCCCGGGCAGGCGGGTGTAGGGGAACGAGCGCTCCAGGAATTCGGAGCAGTGGGCGTAGTCTTTGGCGAAGTAGCTGCTGTAAAGCGAATCGAGCACGTATTGCACGGCGATGTGGCTCGCGAACTGCGTGATGCGATGCGTCATACTCTCGTGGTCACTTACCGTGAGGTAGGCGGCAAAGCCAGGGTGAATGCGAGCGCAATAAGGCGTGCCGATGACGATGACCGGGACATGCCGGCTGCTGAGAATCGGCAAGATGTCCTTGAGGTTGGGGGCAAGGCCGCTGTAGGAGATGACGATTGCCGCATGGTCGGGACCCGAGGCGAGCGCCGTACGCACCTGGGCCTCAGCGCCGTCGTGGCACGTTGCGCTTTTGCCGGCGGAGAGCAGGCGGTCGCGGAACATTCCTGCTGGATAGAGGTTGTGCGAGCCCGTGTAGATGTCGACCTGTCGGGCGTTTGCGATGAGCTTGGCGGCGTGGTCAAGCTGCGTGGGGTCGAGCAGCTCCTGCGTTTCGGCCAGCGTGGTCTGGTAGAGCCCTTCCATGCGCTCCATAACCTGCAGGCGATACTCGGCTTATCGACCCGCGATGCAAAGGAGATACTCATCCCACGAGCACTACCGGGAAGGGCTTGCGATTCGAGCCCTCACCTTAGCAATTTGATCATTTGGCACTATAATCACCATAGGCATGCGCATAACGTTGCGCTTAATCAAGAGGAGAAAACATATGGGTCTGTTTGACATGTTTAAGAAGAAGGCTGAGCCCGCGGCAGCTGCTGCTCCGGCCTCCATCTCTGCTTCTGCTGGCGCCGACGTGCTGTGCTCGCCTGTCAAGGGCAAGGTCATCAAGATGGCCGACGTGCCCGATCCCGTCTTTGGTGGCGAGGTTCTGGGCAAGGGCTGCGCTGTGTGGCCCGAGGACGACCTGGTCTACGCTCCCTGCGACGGCAAGGTGACCGTCACCATGGGTCACGCCGTGGGCCTGCAGTCCGATAGCGGCATCGAGGTTCTGGTGCACGTTGGCGTCGATACCGTCAACATGAACGGTGATGGCTTCGAGGGCTTCGTCAAGGCCGACGACGTTGTCAAAGCTGGTCAGCCCATACTCAAGATCGACCGCGCCAAGATCGCTGCCGCCGGTTACAAGGACTGCGTCGTCGTGGCCGTGTCCAACACCGCCGAGTTCGCTGACGTCGAGCTCGCCGTCGAGGCCGAGTCTGCCGTCGCCGCCGGTGACGCCATCGTTAAGGTCGTCCGCAAGTAGTCTGCGGCATCCAGAAGATGCACAAGGGTGGTCGGGTTGTCCGGCCACCCTTTTTTAATAGGCTAAACAGGTGCATTTTATTGCAAGGGGCTTGCTTTACGGGCCATTCGTTCGTCAAATTGAGCCGCCTGCGCTTTTGCGACGCAGGGGGTTGGGCCGGGCCGCTAATATGGACTTGCTGTTACGACGTGCGCTGCGCAGGGAACGCGGCGCCGCTTGTTTGGAGGAATGTCATGAAAAAGAAGCTGCTGCTTGCGCCCCTGATGGCTGCCCTGGTCGCGTGCGTGGTTTTGCTTTCCGGCTGCGGAGGGCCTTCGGTGGAGGAGCTCATCACCAACGACCTTACGAGCCAGTTTGACGAGATCAAGAACGGCGGCGATGATTTCCTCTCCGGTCTGGAAGAGGCTTCGGGCGACGAGTTTGAGCAACTGGGCATCGATCCCAAGGAGTACGCCAAGAGCTATCTCGAGGGCTTTGATTACAAGATCGGCGATGTGACGGTCGATGAGGACAAGGGCACTGCGACCGCCGAGGTTACCATCACCTGCAAGTCCATGAATAAGATCGTCGAAGATTTCGCCACCCAGTATCAGGAGAAGGTCGCCGCACTCGATACGATGCCTTCCGAGGATGACCTGTACAAGATGGCCGGCCAGGTCATGGTCGACGTGACCAAGGCCGCTAAGACCAAGGACACCAAGGTCACTTTTAAATATTCCGCCAACGAGGATAACGAGTGGTCTGCCGACGATTCCGCAACCACCGAGATGATGAATGCGATGATGAGCTAGGGGGTTACGCGGTTCTACGAACCGCGTAACTGCTCGACGCTGCAAACGCCCCTAAGCGGCAATCTGACGTTCAATTTCAAGGGCGCGACCAGAAGGTCAGCGCCCTTTCATTTCACGTCACCTTGCTCGCTTAGGGGCGTTTTCGCTGTCCGTCCTCTACCTGCGGCGTTGCCATGGTAGTCATTGGGGCGGCACTTGGGGACGTTCCTTTTCTGCCGGCAGTTGGGGACACTTCTTTGGTACGGGGGCAGCTAAAAGAGTCCCGTCCCACATTAGCTGCCCGTGGGAGGGATGAGCGGTTACTCGCCCAGCACCAGCGCCGTGAGCTCTGCCTGGGTGTCCACCACGTAGTCGGCGCCGGCGGCTTCCAGCTCTGCGCGGCCGCGGAAGCCCCAGCTGACGCCCGCGCTCTTAAGGCCGGCGTTGTGACCGGTCAGGATATCGACATTGGAATCGCCCACATAGAGCGTGGTTGCCGGATTGGCGCCCAGCTCCTCCATCACATGCAGCGTGACGGGTGCTTCGGGCTTGGGCGGAAACGCATCAACACGGCCCTGTACCAGCGCAAAGCGCTCGGAACCAAAGTATTTTTCGATAAGCGGAGCCGCCGAGACGTGGTCCTTGTTAGTGAGCACGGCTAGCTGCACACCCGCGGCGCGCAGGCGGTCGAGCATCTCGATTGTGCCGGCATAGGGGGCGGTGTGGTCCTCCTTGTGCTCGCCGTAGTAAGCCCTAAACTCGGCAAGCGTCTGCTCAAACATACGGCTGTCGCCCGCATACTCGGCAGGCATAAAACGCTCAACCAGCTTGAGCATGCCGTTTCCCACCTTGTAGCGGTACTCGTCGACGGCAAACGTGGGCCAGCCGTGCGTCTCGCAGATATGGTTGCCGGCGGCCGCCAGGTCCTCGAGCGTGTTGAGGATGGTGCCGTCCAGGTCAAAGATCACATGGGAAAAAGCTGCTGCCATGAAAGCTCCCGTCATTGGATTTAAAACGCACCTCATAATACTGGGCTTCCGCGTTGGGCGTGCTTGGAATCTGAACATCTCCAGGGATACCAAGCCGCATCGCGCCGACCGTGCGGTTCCGCCCTAGCAAATTCTCGGCAGCTGCTCTCCCACGAGCATGTCGAGGATACGGGTCGAGTCCCAGCCGGTGCGCACGCGCACAGCGGGACGGGCACCCTCGGCAAGCGGCAGCACGCGACCGATGATGGCGGCATTCTCGCCGTAGCGGGCGGCGCGCATGGCGCTCAGCGCGGCATCGGCTTGCTCGGCCGGCACCACGGCGACCATCTTGCCCTCGTTTGCCACCTGCAGCACATCGTAGCCGAGCATCTCGCAGGCGGCCTGCACGTCGGGACGCACGGGCACGGCATCCTCGTCAACCTCCATGGCAACACCGCTTGCCTGGGCAAACTCGTTGAGCGTGGACGCCAGGCCACCGCGCGTGGGGTCGCGAAAGCAACGCGTGCCGGGCGCTGCGGCCAGAACGTCGGCAATCAGGTGGTTGAGCGGCGCGGCGTCGCTTTCTATCGTGCTCGAAAACGCCAGGCCCTCGCGCTGGCTCATGATGGCGATGCCGTGGTCGCCCAACGTACCCGACACCAGGATGACATCGCCGGGCTGGCAGTTGGCGCCGCTGAGCGCCACGCCCGTGGGAACCTCGCCCACGCCGGCGGTATTGATGTAGACGCCGTCGGCCCCGCCGCGCTCGACCACCTTGGTGTCGCCCGTGATTATGGACACGCCCGCCTCGCGCGCCGTCTCGGCCATCGTCTGCACAATCTGGCGGAGCTTATCCATGGGATAGCCCTCTTCGAGGATAAAGCCGCACGACAGGTAGCGCACGTTGGCGCCCGAGGTCGCGACGTCGTTGACGGTTCCGCACACGGCAAGGCGGCCGATGTTGCCACCGGGGAAGAACTGCGGCGAGACTACAAAGCTGTCGGTCGACATGGCGATGCGCCCGCTCGCGGGCAGCGCGGCGACGCCGGCGTCGTTGCCCTCGAGCAGCTCGGGCGACCCAAAGGCATCCAAAAAGACCTCATCGATGATGCGTTTCATCATCTGACCGCCAGAGCCGTGGCCCAACAGGACGGTGCTATCGGTGGTGCTATGGGACATATCCAAAACTCCAATCGTGGGTGGTGCCGGCGTGCGGGTGCGTCCGGGCTAGTCGCGATAACGGTAGTACGCCGCGCAGCTGCCCTCGGAGCTCACCATGCACGGGCCGACGGGGTGCTCGGGCGTGCAGGTGCGGCCAAAGAGCGGGCAGCTGTTCGGCGTAATGGCCCCGCGCAGCACGTCGCCGCAGCGGCATCCACGCGGCTCGACCGTCGCCTCAACGGGCACGTCAAAGCGAGCGCGGGCATCAAAGCGCGAGAACTCGGGGTGGATAGAAAGGCCCGAGTTGGCAATCGGCCCCAGCCCGCGCCACGTGGTGCCGCATGGCTCAAACACCTGCTCGACCAGCTGGCGCGCCACGGGGTTGCCGTCTGCGTTGACGCCACGGCGGTAGGCGTTGTCGATCGCGGGCCTGCCCTCGACAACCATCTGGACCAGCATGCAGATGCCCTGCAGGATATCGACCGGTTCAAATCCCGTGACCACGCCCGGGGTATTGAACTCGTCGACCAAAAAGCTAAAGGGCGCCAAGCCCGTGATGGTGGCGACGTGGCCCGGCAGGATAAAGCCGTCGATGGCGGTCTCGGGGTCGTTGGCGATGGCGCGTAACGCCGGCGGCGTGGTCTTGTGGGCGCAATAGACCGAAAAGTTCAAAAGCCCGCGTGCCTCGGCCTCCAAGATGGCGGCGGCGATGGTGGGCGTTGTGGTCTCAAAGCCCACGCCCATAAAAATGACCGGACGATCGGGGCTTTGCTCGGCGATGTCGAGCGCGTCGAGCGGGGAATAGACGATGCGGATGTCGCGCCCTGCCGCCTTTTGCGCAGCGAGCGAGGTGGACGATCCGGGCACGCGCATCATGTCGCCAAAGGTGGTGATGATGGCGCCGTCTATGTTGGCGAGCGCGATCGCGTGGTCGATGTCGCGGTTGGCGGTTACGCAGACGGGGCACCCCGGGCCACTCAGCAGCTTGAGCCCGGCTGGCATAATGGAGCGAAAGCCATAGCGGCCGATGCTCACGGTGTGCGTGCCGCAGACTTCCATAAGGTTGATGGTGCGGTCGCCGACGAGTTCATGGATGCGTTCGATGAGCTCGCGGGCCAGCTTGGAATCGCGAAATGCCGAAAAGTCGATACCGGAGCGCGCCGGCTGTCCGGCCGCCACTAGTATGCCTCGGCCGGGTTGCTGACCAGTTGGTCTTCTTCGATCAGCTCGGTCATGGCATTAACGAGCTCGAGCGTCTCCTGCGCTTCCTGCTCGTCGACAATCTGGATGCCAAAGCCGGCGTGTACGAGAATATAGTCGCCAACCTGCGCCGTCGGCACGAGTCGTAGCGACACGGGGCGCTCGATGCCCATCATGTCGACGGTGGCCTTGAGGTCGTCGTCGCGTTTGACTACTTTACCGGGAACGGCAAGGCACATATTGTTCCCCTTTTAGACGCTTTGCGCTGGATAGGCGCTCAATAATCCATCAGTTGATGGTAGCGCTCGCGGGGTTTGCGGGCAAACGCGTTACGCCTGTGAGACGGCTGGGCACAGCGGCGTGTGAGGGCGAGCTACTGCGATGCAATCTGCGCAAGACGAGCGCTTGCGACCGCCGCCTGACCGTAGGCGATGCAGCCGTCATTGACGGGTACGGTGTGGGGGACCAAGACAGCAAGGCCCGCGTATTTGAGCTCGCGGGTGAGGAGCTGGAGCAGAAGTCGGTTCATGAACACGCCGCCCGAGAGCGCGACGGTGCCAATGCTCTCGCGCGCGCAGATTTCGGTGGCGATGCGCGCCGAGGAGCGCGCGACGGCGACATGGAAGTCGAGTGCGAGCCTGTCGGCGGGCGCTCCGGCTTCAATTCCCTCCAAAAGTGCCTCAAAGAGTGCTTTCTGGTCCAGCACATCGGGGCCGTCCAGCCACGATGGGCCAGATGTGGAATAGCCGACGTTGTCGTCGGGAAAACGGGCGATTTTGCCGTCCAGTGCACGCCAAGCGGCGGCTTCGAGCTCGATGGCGGGTTCGCCCTCGTAGGTTGCCTGGCCGCAAATGCCCAAAATCGCGGCTGCGGCATCAAACAGGCGACCCATACTGCTGGTGCGCGGACTGTTGATGCCGCGCTCGATCATCGTTGCCGTTATGCTGCGCGTTTGCTCGTCAAGGCTGTTCAAGAGCCCCACGGCTCCCGGGTGCTCGAGCAGGTCGAGCTCGCTGAGCAGGGCAAAGGCGTTGCGGCGGGCATCGTGTACGGATGCGGCGCCACCGGGAAGCGCCCAGGTGCGCAGATGCACGACGCGCTCAAAATCGGCGAGATGGGCGACAAGAAACTCACCGCCCCATATGGTGCCATCGGTGCCGGCACCCGTGCCGTCGAAGGCGATGCCGAGGACGCGTGTATCGGGCGCAAGCCGGCCTGCGGCAATCGCCTCTGCCATGACGCTCGCGATGTGCGCATGATGGTGCTGGACTTCGATAAGCGGCAGATTGTGCTCCCGTGCCTGCTCGCGCGCCCATTGGCTCGACAGATAACTGGGATGCATGTCGCATGCCAAGGCGGCAGGCGCCAGGTCAAAGAGGCTTTCCAGACGCGTGCGTGCGGCGCTCCAAGCATCGAAAGTCGCGCCGTTTTCGACATCGCCGATATGCTGCGACACAAAACAGGCCGCATGGCCGTCGGTGTCCTCGCGCGTGAGTGCGATCGTGGCTTTTTGCTGCGGCCCGCAGGCGAGCACACAGGGCGTGGCGTTGTCGAGCGCCGGCAACGACAGCGGCTGCGGCGCATATCCGCGTGCGCGGCGCACGGGCATGACGACCCCGTCGACTACGCGTACCACGGAGTCGTCGTAGCGCGACAGAATCGCGCGGTCGTTACCGAGCAGCGCATCGGCGATGCCGGCGGCAACAAGGTGCTCCCATGCAAGGGCATCGTCGGTCTCGATGGGCTCTTCGCTCAGGTTTCCGCTGGTCATGACGAGTGCGCTCATGCCGTGCGCCGCGGCTGCGGCGAGCAGCAAATGTTGAAGCGGGGTGTAGGGGAGCATGACGCCAAGCTCGGGCAAGTCGTGCGCGACGGATGGCGCGAGTTCGAGGGCGTTGGGGGAGCTGTGGGCGTCGTTGCCGGCTGCGCGGCGACGCAGCGGCACAATGGGACGAACACTGCCGGCCAGCAGGTTGCGCTCAACGCCATCGACGTGACATAGGCACTCGGCGTCGGCAAGACTGCGCACCATAACGGCAAGCGGCTTGTTGCTGCGACGCTTGCGACGGCGCAACTCGCACACTGCCTGTTCGTTGGCGGCGTCGCAGGCTAGGTGGAATCCGCCCAGACCCTTGACGGCGACGATGCCGCCGCCTGCCAGCAGCTCGACGCAGCGTTCGATGATGGCATCGCTGGCCTCGCGCCACGTAATATGCGGTCCGCAATCAAAGCAGGCATCGGGCTGCGCGTGAAACCGCCGATCGAGCGGGTCGGCATACTCTGCGGCGCAGGTGGGGCACATGGGAAAGCGATCCATCGAGGTTGCCGCTCGGTCATAGGGCAGCGAGCGAATGATGGTAAAGCGCGGTCCACAATTGGTGCAGTTGATAAAGGGATAATGAAAGCGTCGGTCGGCGGGGTCGAACAGCTCGCGCAGGCAGTCGTCGCATGTGGCGATGTCGGGCGAGATGAGCGTCGTGTGGGCAGTTTGATCCTGCGACGCCACAATGCGAAAACCCTGCTCGTTGGCGGCGTTCCAGTCGCCGGGCGCTAGGTCCACAACCTCGACATGCTCCACGCGAGACGCCGCGGGCGCATGCACGGAAAGCGCGGCGACAAATTTGTCGAGCGACTCGCTTGGAGCGTGCGCTTCGATATGCACGCCATCGCCCGCGTTGAGCACCCAGCCGCAAATGCCGTGCGCCATGGCCTCGCGATACACAAACGGTCGCATGCCGACACCCTGCACAATGCCCGTTACATGGATATGCACATGTCGCATGCGACCCTCCTTCATTGAAATGTGTGCTGTTACAGCCCCAGGCTCTGCTCGGTGGCGGCGCAGGTGAGCTCGCCGTGTTTAACGCCGCGCAGGCCCAGCAGACGGTCAGCCAGCTCGTAGACACGCTCGCCGCGACCCTTAAGTGCCAGAATCTCCAAACAGTTGTGGTGATCCAGATGCACGTGCATGGTCGATACGATCTCGTCGGTGTAGTCGTGCTGCACCTCGTCCAGGCGGCGCGTCAGATCGCCGGTGTGATGGTCGTAAATCATGGTGAGCGATCCGATGACCTGCTCGTCGGGCGTTCGCATCTGCTCCTTGGCAATCGAGGCGCGAATCAGGTCGCGTACAGCTTCGGAGCGGTTGGCCACGTCACCGCGGCGCGCGATTTGCTCGTCAAAGCGGCGCAGCAGGTCGTCGGGCGCGGTGACCGAAAAACGGACCAGCTCGGAGGCGGAGCCACTGCAACGGCAGCCCGCGTCGCCGGTCGGCCCGTGCGAATGCTCGTGCTCGTGCTCGGCCACGCTACACCAGCTTTACGGAGCCAACAGAGTTATGGTCGGCCTCGATGGCATCCTCATAGCCCTCGAGTGCGTCGTGCGCCTCGTGGAGCGCCGCCATGGCGGCCTCGAGCTTGGCGCCAATGCGCTCCATATCAAAGTTCTCGGTTGCATGCAGCAGCTGATGGCTCCACTCGTGGGCGAGCTCGATCGTGTCGTTAACCTGCTTGACGCTCATGGCAAGCTGGCTCATGTTCATTCCGACGTCATGCATGGGAAATCTCCTTTTGTACGGGTCTAATCAGTGGTTCAGATTCTACTACGCCCGCTTTGCGCATCGCCGCATAAGAAAACGGGTGCGAGTCCGTCTGACCCGCACCCGTTCACTGGGGGCTGTTTGTGATTACCATACTATCCGTGGTCGCGGGCGCAGCACCCGGCTCTCCGGTGAGCGGCGCAAAACCGCTCATGGACGGCAGCACATGACCGGCGTATTACAGGTGCTTCTCAAGCAGCGCCTGCAGCCTGGCCTTGGGCAGCGCGCCAACGGAGCGGTCGATTTCCTCGCCGTTCTTAAAGACAACCAGCGTGGGGATGCTCATAACGCCAAACTTCATGGCCAGGTCCTGATTGTCGTCAACGTTGCATTTGGCGACGGCAAGCTTGCCGGCCAGCTCGTCGGCCACTTCGTCAACGATGGGCGAGAGCGAACGGCAGGGACCGCACCACGGTGCCCAAAAATCAACCAGCACGGGAAGGCTGCCGTTAACGACGGAATCGAAGTTCTCGGGGGTAATCTGCTTAATGTCAGCCATGGTGACCTCCATAGTGCGACGCGGCTCGGCCGCGTAAAACTCAGTACGACCGTGCTTATACCCAACGGCCCGCAATGCAACCACTCGCGGTCGGCTCTTTTATATAATGGTGGGCACGTAAACGATTGGAGAGCGCATGTCCACGTCACAAAGCCAGAAAAAAGAAGCCATCGCCCAGGCGACCGAGCAGGAGCTCGCATCGCTCGCGGGTCGCGGCGTGCGTATCGCAGGCAACGCGTGCTCGCCGATTGTGCTGGTAAAAGGTGATTTAGACGATGCCGAGCGTGCGGGCGGCGAGCTGGCTGCCGGTCCGGACGGTGCCGCGCTGCGCAAGGCGCTCGGGGCAATCGGTTACGCGCCCGAAGATTTTTGTGTGCTGGCGAGTGTTGCCGGCGCAGGCGACGGAGCTGTGGCGGTGGGCCACGCCCTGCCGTGCGACCTGTTCCGCGAGGCGCTTGAGGCCTTGGACCCCGAGGCGGTGCTGCTGCTCGATAACAGCGCGGCCGATGTCATGCGCGAAACCTACGCCGACATGCTCGTGGCGATTGATGACTTCGACACCGCCATGCTCAAGCCCGGTCTGATCGCCCATGTGCAGGGCCGCCGCGTGCTCGCACTCGATGGCTTTGAGGCGGCGCTGACCGACAAAGCGGCCAAGCAGCGCATGTGGGCCTATATCAAGCAGCTGACCCCGGCGGCTGCTCCACTGTAGCGGATTGGCGCCGGCGAGCGATTGCCTGGCGGGCATGCCGTCGACCATGCGCGGCGGCCGTCCAAAGATGTCTCCTACGCTATCGAGAGCTCGGCTATCCTCAGTTTGCCAGTTCGAAAATGGGCCTGCCGCATGATCGAATCTTTATTTCAACTTTACACCTAGGTTTACAGCTGTCTTGTCATCTGTAAACCTAGGTGTCATACTAAAGCCTCAAGATTCGCCAAAAGAGAGGGGCCTTGATGGCACAGAGCGCGAACATGGATGCGTCGGAGCTTGCACGCGATATCGCGGCTGGCCTAGCATCGGCAACGACGGCAACGGAGCGCGCGGCACTGGTGCCCGCAGAGCTTGTCGAGGCCATTCAGCAACTAAAAACCCAACGTGACGCGGTGATCCTGGCGCACTACTATGTGGCGCCCGAGGTCCAAGCCGTTGCCGATTACGTCGGCGACAGCTTCTACCTGGCAAAGCTCGCCAAGAGCCTGCCGCAGCAGACCATCGTGCTGTGCGGCGTGGAGTTTATGGGCGAGAGCGCCAAGCTGCTCAACCCCACCAAGACCGTGCTGCTGCCCGAGCCGGGCGCGGACTGCCCCATGGCGCACATGGTCAAGCGCGAGACGGTCGATGCGGCGCGCGCCGAGTACGGCGACGACCTTGCCGTGGTCTGCTACGTCAACTCGACGGTCGAGATCAAGAGCTGGAGCGACGTGTGCGTCACCAGCTCCAACGCCGTCAAGATCGTGTCCGAGCTGCCGCAGCAGCACGTCCTGTTCATCCCCGATCAAAACCTGGGCCGCTTCGTAGCCGAGCAGGTGCCGCAAAAGCACGTCATCCTCAACAATGGCTATTGCCCGCGCCATCACATCATCACCGTCGAGCAGATCGTCGATGCGCAGGAGGCGCATCCCGACGCGCTCGTGCTGGCGCACCCCGAATGCAAGGCCGACGTCCTTGCCGAGGCCGACTACATCGGCTCCACCGCCGGCATCATCAAGTACGCCGAGGATTCGGACGCGAGTGAGTTCATCATCGTGACGGTCCGCGGCGTGCTCTACGAGCTCGAGCGCCGCTGCGAGGGCACCGGCAAAAAGTTCTATTTTCCCGCGGTGCAGCCCACCTGCGTCAACATGGATCTCATCACACTCGAAAAGCTCGTGCGATGCCTGGAGACGGGCGAGGGCGAGGTACAGATCGGCGTGTCGGACGAGGCGGCCGACCAGGCCAAAATTACGCTCGACCGCATGCTCGAGTACGCGGCGCGCTAGAACGATGTGACATGAGGGGCAGTCCCTTATGTCACATTACAAGGGAGAGGATTCCTGTGGAAACCAAACAATACCCCGATATGGAGTGCGACGTTGTCATTGCCGGTTGCGGCGTGGCGGGCCTGTACGCGGCCCTCAATCTGCCGACGAGCACGCGCGTGATCATGCTCTCCAAGGGCACTGTCGACGAGTGCGACTCGATGCTTGCGCAGGGCGGTATCTGCGTGCTGCCCGAAGGCTCGGATTACGATGCCTTCTTTGAGGACACCATGCACGCCGGCCACTACGAGAACCGCCGCGAGAGCGTCGACATCATGATTCGCTCGAGCCGCTCGGTCATCAACGACTTGCTAGCGATGGGCGTGGACTTTGAGCGCAAGGCCGACGGCCGCCTCGACTTTACCCGCGAGGGCGCGCACAGCCGCCCGCGCATTGCCTTCCATGCCGATATTACGGGCAAGGAGATCACAACCAAGCTGCTCCAGGCCGTTCGCAAGCTGGATAACGTGCAGATTTTGGAGCACGTGGCCATGACCGACATCCTGACGGGCGAGCGTGACGGCGCCACGGTGTGCACCGGCGTCGTCGCCGTTCCCGTGGACGAGGACAACTCGGTTCGTCCCGCCGACGAACTGGCAAATGCCGCCGAGGGCGTGCATGCCGGCGAGCCGTTTAAGATCCATGCCCGCCACACGCTGTGGGCGACGGGCGGCATCGGCGGCGTATACGACCATTCGACCAACTACCCGCAGCTCACGGGCGATGCCTGCTACATCGCTCAGGAGCATGGCATTAAGATGGAGCACCTGGACTACGTGCAGATTCACCCCACGGGGCTGTTCTCGCCGCAGCCGGGCCGTACCTTCCTGATCAGCGAGAGCTGCCGCGGCGAGGGCGCGATTTTGCTCAACGCCGCCGGCGAGCGCTTTACCGATGAGCTCCAGCCGCGCGATGTGGTCGCCGCCGCCATTCGCGAGCAGATGAAGCAGGACGGCACCGAGCACGAGTGGCTGAGCTTTGCCCCCGTCGAGCGCGACGTGGTGACCGGGCACTTCGCCAACATCCGCGCACGCTGCCTGGAGGACGGCCGCGACATCCTGGACGAGCCCATTCCCGTTACGCCCACGCAGCACTACTTTATGGGCGGCGTGTGGGTCGACAAGGACGGCCGCACCTCGATGCCCGAGCTCTACGCCGCGGGCGAGACGGCCTGCAACGGCGTTCACGGCAAGAACCGCCTTGCATCAAACAGCCTGCTCGAGGCACTGGTCTGGGGTCGCCGCGCCGCGTGGTACATGCGTACCGGCGAGTCACTGGTCGTAGAGCAGGCGGGCGATCCCGCGCTCGATGGCCGTCATCGCGCCCTGAGCGCCGACACCCTGGCAATCGATGATTTGGCCCGTGCCGCCGGCACGCAGGCCGTGGAGGAGTAGACCATGAATCCCATTACCATGAAGCTCGTCGTCGATGATCTGATCCTGCAGGCCCTGCGCGAGGATATTACGTTTGAGGACGTGAGCACGGCGAGCGTGTGCCCCACGGCGCGTCCCGCCACGGTGGAGCTCATCGCCAAGGCCGATGGCATCATCGCCGGCCTGGACGTGTTCGCTCGCACCTTTGAGCTGCTGGATCCGCAGAGCTCGGTGCTGTTTGATGTCGTCGATGGCGATGAGGTGCACGCCGGCGACCACGTGGGCCAAGTGCGCGGCGACGCGCGCGTACTGCTTTCGGGCGAGCGCGTGGCGCTCAACTACCTGCAGCGCATGAGCGGCATCGCTACTTACACGCATCGGATGGCAGCTGCGCTCGAGGACACCAAGACCGTGCTCGTCGACACACGCAAGACCACGCCGGGCATGCGCGTCTTTGAGAAGGCCGCGGTCGAGATCGGCGGTGGCAGCAACCACCGCTATAACCTGTCGACGGCTGTCATGCTCAAGGACAACCACATCGACGCCGCCGGTGGCGTGGCACGCGCGATTGAGATGGCGCGCGCCCATGCGTCGTTTACCGCGACGGTCGAGATCGAGTGCGAGAACCTGGACATGGTACGCGAGGCCGTGGAGGCCGGTGCCGACATCATCATGCTCGACAACATGACCCACGACGACATGGCTGCCGCGATTGAGCTTATCGCCGGTCGCGCCAAGACCGAGTGCTCGGGCAACGTGGACGCCAGCAATATCCGCGCGCTCGCCGACCTGGGCGTTGACTTTATTAGCTCGGGGGCATTGACGCACTCTGCGCCGATTCTCGACCTCTCGCTTAAGCACCTGCGTCTGCTGGACGGTAAATAATGGACGCCCGCGAGCGTCGCCGTGCCATCATGGGCGTGCTCGAGCGAGCCAAAGACCCCGTCTCGGGCAGTGCGCTTGCTCGTGAGGTGGGCGTGAGCCGCCAGATTGTCGTGCAAGACATCGCCCTGCTGCGCGCCGATGGGCACGATATCGTGGCGACCAACCGTGGTTATGTGCTGCAGGAGGCCCCCAGCAGCCCCGCCGTGCCCACGCGCCTGGTCAAGGTTCGCCACGGCGTGGAGCAGGCGGGCGATGAGCTCACGAGTATCGTCGACGCCGGAGGCGCCGTGCTCAACGTGATCGTCAATCACCGCGTGTACGGTAAGATCACGGCCGACCTGGACATCCGCAATCGTCGCGATGTTGAGCGCTACCTGCACGATATCGAGAGCGGCAAGAGTTTCCCGCTACTAACGGTGACGAGCGGCTATCACTTCCATCGCATCGCGGCAGAAGACGAGCAAACCCTCGACGAGATCGAGGCGATGCTTAAGGAGAAAGGCTACCTAGCAGACCTGATGCCCTACGAAGACGATCTCTCTTAGCCGACGCTGCAAACGCCCCTAAGCGGCAATCTGACGTTCAATCGTCGGTCGCGTACCAAAGTACGCTTCCCTCCTCTTTCACGTCACCTTGCTCGCTTAGGGACGTTTTCGCTGACGTGGGCTCAACCTGCGACGGTGCTAAATTAGCTATCCGTACAAAAAAGGAGGCCTCCGCGGCGATGCGGAGGCCTCCTTTTTGTGCACGGTGTACTTTTGAGTGTGCAAGTGGGGAGTTGTTACTCCTCGACGATCTCGGTGATCGCGCCAGCGGGGCAAGCGTCCTGGCAAGCGCCACAGGCGACGCAGGAGTCCTCGTCAGCGACGGTAGCGACGTCCTGGAGCTCCAGAACGCCAGCGGGGCAGGTGTCGACGCAAACGCCACAAGCGATGCACTCGTCGGCATCAATTACGGGATGAGCCATGGTAGTTTCCTCTCTGTTGACCGACGCTACAGACGATGTGCGCCGGTTTGATTCGGGCAAAAACATACCACGGGAGCGACCGTTTGCAATACCCTCTGGCCGGCATCTTCATACCGTTCGCCGAGTATGCCAAGGTTTACTAAAAAACGCGCAGGTGGGGCCGGTGAGCTGCGTAAATGTTAGCTAAAGGTGACTCGTAATATAGGGCGATTGAGCGTGCTTGCGGAAACCGCATCCCGTAATCCACGTCCAAAACGGGACACAGTTTCAGGCTCACACCTCAGTCAACTCTACATAGATCTCAATAGATTTGCCGAGAACTCAATCAGCGCATCTACCTGCGCATTTAAGAACCTAAACTCTCAGAGATAAGAAATCTTATATGAATTGACTTAGATTTTGTATATTCCGGCCCATAAGGGGATACACTACATCCTGAAAGACAAGCCGAAGCGCCGCGCGAAAGACCGTCGAGGCGGCGCGAACGCACAAGAGAGAGGGAATTTCTAATGAGTAAGATTCTTGGTATCGACCTTGGTACTACTAACTCCGCTATGGCCGTCCTCGAGGGCGGTTCTCCGACCATTATCGTGAACGCCGAAGGCGACCGCACCACTCCGTCCGTTGTCGGTTTCCGTGCTGACGGCGACCGCGTCGTGGGTAAGGCCGCTAAGAACCAGGCTGTCACCAACCCCAAGAACACCGTGTTCTCCATCAAGCGCTTCATGGGCCGCAAGTACTCCGAGTGCACCTCCGAGATTAAGACCGTGCCGTACGAGGTCAAGGAGGGCCAGGGTGGCCGTGCCGTCGTCGACATCGAGGGCAAGGATTACACCGCCGAGCAGGTGAGCGCCATGACGCTCGCGAAGATGAAGGCCGACGCCGAGAAGTATCTGGGCGAGACCGTCACCGACGCCGTCATCACCGTCCCGGCCTACTTCAACGACGCTCAGCGCCAGGCCACCAAGGATGCCGGTAAGATCGCCGGCCTCAACGTCAAGCGTATCGTGAACGAGCCGACCGCTGCTGCTTTGGCCTATGGCCTGGACAAGCAGGGCACCGACCAGCGCATCCTGGTCTTCGACCTGGGCGGCGGCACCTTCGATGTCTCCATCCTCGACCTCGCCGACGGCGTGTTTGAGGTTCTGTCCACCTCGGGCGACAACCACCTGGGCGGCGACGACTGGGATCAGCGCGTCATCGACTGGATGGCCGATAAGTTCCAGCAGGAGAACGGTGTCGACCTGCGCCAGGACCCCATGGCTCTGCAGCGTCTGAAGGAGGCCGCCGAGAACGCCAAGAAGGAGCTCTCCGCCGCCCAGCAGACCACCATCAACCTGCCGTTCATCACCATGAACCAGTCCGGTCCGCTGCACCTCAACTACACGCTGACCCGCGCCGAGTTCGAGAAGATCACCCGCGACCTGCTCGAGCGCTGCAAGCAGCCTGTCACCAACGCCCTGCGCGACGCCAAGCTTAAGCTCTCCGATCTGACCGAGGTCATCCTCGTCGGCGGCTCCACCCGTATGCCCGCTGTCCAGGAGCTCGTCAAGACCATGACCGGCAAGCAGCCCAACATGTCCGTGAACCCCGACGAGGTCGTTGCCGACGGCGCTGCCGTCCAGGGCGGCGTGCTCACCGGCGACGTCGAGGGCATCCTGCTGCTCGACGTTACCCCGCTGTCGCTGGGCGTCGAGACCATGGGCGGCATCATGACCAAGATGATCGACCGCAACACCACGATCCCGACCTCCAAGACCGAGGTTTACTCCACCGCTGCCGACAACCAGACCAGCGTCGAGATCAACGTGCTCCAGGGCGAGCGCGAGCTTGCCCGCGACAACAAGTCGCTCGGTAAGTTCCAGCTGACCGGCATCCCGGCTGCCCGCCGCGGCGTGCCGCAGATCGAGGTTACCTTCGACATCGACGCCAACGGTATCGTCAAGGTTTCCGCTAAGGACAAGGGTACCGGCAAGGAGCAGCAGATCACCATTTCCGGCTCCACCGCTCTGTCCGACGACGAAGTCGATCGTATGGTCAAGGACGCCGAGGCTCATGCCGAGGAGGACAAGAAGCAGAAGGAAGAGGTCGAGGTCCGCAACCAGACCGACAGCCTGTGCTACTCCACCGAGCAGACCCTCAACGAGCTGGGCGACAAGGTTTCCGCCGATGTGAAGTCCAAGGCCGAGGCCGCTATCGCCGACGCCAAGAAGGCGCTCGAGGGCTCTGACGTCGAGGCCATCAAGGCCGCCGGCGAGTCCTTGCAGTCCGTGGCCTACGAGCTGGCCCAGGTTGTCTACGCCGACGCTCAGCAGCAGACCGACGGTGCCGCCGGCGCCCAGCCTGCCGACGATGACGTCGTCGACGCCGACTACGAGGTTGTGGACGACGAGGACAAGTAATCATGTCCGCCCGTAAAGCTCGCACGGAGGCGGCTGCCGCTAGCGCCGCCCCCGTTGACTCTGAGGAGAAGGACGTGAAGATTCCCGTAGAGGCCGCAGACGATACCGAGGTCAATGAGGCCCCGGCCGCCGAGGCTGCCGAGAACCAGGTAGAGGATTCCAACAAGGAGGCGACGATGACCGAGGACAAGATGGTGGAAGCCGCTATCCGCGCCGGTGAGGAAGCCGCCGACAACGACTTTAAGCTCAAGTTCGAGCAGGCCCAAAAGGAGCTTGCCGACGTGCGCAATGAGCTCGATGCTGCGGCAGAGGCTCAGAAGGCCGCCGAGGACAAGGCGAAGGACGCTACCGAGCGCACCGCCCGCCTGCAGGCCGACTGGGAGAACTTCCGTCGCCGCACCGCCAACGAGCGCATCGCCGAGCGCGAGCGTGCGACCGAGAAGCTTGTCACCGCGCTGTTGCCGGTGATCGACGATATCGAGCGCGCGATCGACCATGCCCGCAGCCAAGAGCTTTCCGACGACTTTAAGCAGTTCGTCGATGGCGTTGACGCGGTACATGCCAAGCTGCTCGATGTGTTTGCGCACGAGGGCGTTGAACCCATCGATCCCAAGGGTGAGGCGTTCGATCCGCTCGAGCACCAGGCTGTGGGTCGCGTCGAGGACGCATCGCAGTACGACGAGACCGTCAACGACGTGTACCAGAAGGGCTACCGCATGGCGGATCGCATTCTGCGTTCCGCGATGGTGACGGTGACCTACGGTGGCGAGAAGCGCCCCGCACCGGAGCCCGAAGCGGCGCCCGAGGATGCTACGGCCGATACGGCCGAGAGCACCGAGGAGTAATTGAGAAGGGCCCCGGGGCAAAACCCGGGGCCCTTTCTGGCCAAGTGCCATGTGACAGCATGAGCCGCCGTCCGCAGGGACGGCGGATGTAACAGGAGAGGAGCTACGATGGCTGCAGGCAAAACCTTCTATGACATCCTGGGCGTATCCAAGAGCGCCTCCGACAAAGAGATCAAGAGCGCGTTTCGCAAGCTCGCGCAAAAATATCACCCCGATGCCGGCGGCGACGAGGCCAAGTTTAAGGAGATCAGCGAGGCCTACGAGACGCTTTCGGACGAGAAGAAACGTAAAGAGTACGACCAGATGCTCATGTTTGGCGGCATGCCGGGCGCGGGCGGCGCGTATGGCGGCGGCTACGGTGCCGGCGCGGGCGCCAGCGGCTGGGGCGATATCTTCGACAGCATCTTTAGCGGCAACGGCGCCTGGGGCAGCGATTGGGGCTCGGGCTTTGCCGGGGCTGCGGGTAATGCCGGTGCCGGCGCGGGCCGCAGCCGTGCTCGCAAGGGCGGCGACCTGTCGCTGACCGTCGATGTGACGGCCGAGGACGCGTTTCGCGGCGTGACGCACAAGGTTACCTACCGCATTCCCTCGACAGGCGAGCAGCAGACCATTACGGTCTCGGTGCCTGCGGGCGCGGTCGACGGCGGCAAGCTACGCTACAAGCGTCGCGGCGAGTATGGCGTTGCCGGCGGCGAGCGCGGCGACCTGGTCGTGACCACGCACGTGGAGGAGCACCCGCTGTTTAAGCGCAAGGGCGCCGATGTGACCATGGAGGTACCGGTCTCGGTCTACGAGGCGGCGCTCGGCTGTACGGTGGACGTGCCCACGCCCGGCGGGGCGACGGTTCGCCTGAAGGTGCCCGCGGGTACCCAGACGGGCAAGAAGTTCCGCTTTAAAGAGATGGGCGCGCCCGACGTTAAGCATCGCGGGCGCACCGGTGCGTTGCTCGTCGAGATCAAGGTGCAGGTCCCCACGAACCTGTCCGACGACGAGCGCGATGCCATGACCAAGCTGCGCGAGGCCGACACGCGCGACTATCGCGAGAAAGTCAACCGTTACAAGGCGACGTACTAGGGCGGTCGTGGCGCACGCCCGCGCCCGCGGGCTTATGATGGACGATAACGAGACGGAAAGGGGTCAGGTAGCATGGCCGAGGACAATAGGAACAAACCGCTGTACATGATCAGCGTGGCGGCCGAGCTGACCGGCATGCATCCGCAGACTCTGCGCGTCTACGAGTCCAAGGGTCTGGTGAACCCCCAGCGCTCGGGCGGCAACACGCGTCTGTACTCGCGTGCCGATATCGAGCGCCTGGAGCTCATCAACCAGCTGACCGACGAGGGCATCAACCTTGCCGGCGTGGTGCGCATCCTCGATATGAAGGAGCGTGCCGAGGAGCGCGAGCGCGAGAACGAAAAGCTCCGCGCTCGCGTGCGCCAGCTCGAGGACGAGCTGCACGAGTACAAGATGCAGAAGAAGATCACCGCCCTGGCCCCGCGCGACGGCTCGGTCAACCCCGAACAGGTCATGCGCAAGCTGCTGGGTGCGGGAACCGATTTGTAGTTACGCGGGATGCATTCGGGCAATCTGGCATTCAACTTCATGATCCCTTGGGGACGGAGGAAAACGGATCACTGAGGGGGTCGGCCTGACCCAGTGATCCGTTTTCCTCCGTCCCCAAGGGATCATTTTTGCCTGCTCACACCGGGCTCGTCCTTTACTTTACCGAGATAAAGTGAACGCGCAGATTCGTAACCCACTTGCAACCGTTCTATGGCACGATATTGAACGAATGTATGCTATGCGCCCAAATCTTTTGGGCAGAGTGGGAGACAGTATGGTCAAGCTGTACGAGGACGGCATCTACCTGCGCGGCGGCAGCGAGGTTGTGCCTGCGGCCGAGGCCGCCGAGCGCGGTATTACGCAGACGCCCGAGGATGCCAAGCGTGGCACCATCGCGTATTCGATCCTCCAGGCACACAATACGTCCGGAGATCCCGAGGCGCTCAAGATTCGCTTCGATGCCATGGCGAGCCATGACATCACCTTTGTCGGCATCATCCAGACGGCGCGCGCCTCGGGCATGGAGCAGTTTCCGCTGCCTTACGTGCTCACCAACTGCCATAACTCGCTGTGCGCCGTGGGCGGCACCATCAACGAGGACGACCACGTCTTTGGTCTCTCGGCTGCTAAGAAGTACGGCGGTATCTTCGTTCCGCCGCACATCGCCGTCATCCACTCCTTTATGCGTGAGAACTTCGCCGGTTGCGGCAAGATGATCTTGGGTTCCGACTCGCACACCCGCTACGGCGCCCTGGGCACCATGGCCGTGGGCGAGGGCGGCGGCGAGTTGGCCAAACAGCTGCTGCGCGACACCTACGACGTTGCCTATCCCGGCGTCGTCGCCATCTACCTCACGGGCGCCCCACGCCCCGGCGTCGGTCCGCACGATGTGGCGCTCGCCATCATCCGCGCCGTCTTTGCCAAGGGCTACGTCAAGAACAAGGTCATGGAGTTTGTGGGCCCCGGCATCGCGAGCATGACGACCGACTACCGCAATGGCGTCGATGTCATGACCACCGAGACCACCTGCCTGTCGAGCATCTGGGCCACCGACGAGGACACGCACGCATTCCTGACCATGCACGGCCGCGGCGACGACTACCGTGAGCTCAAGCCCGCCGATGTCGCCTACTACGACGGCTGCGTCGAGGTTGACCTGTCGAGCATCAAGCCCATGATCGCGCTGCCGTTCCATCCTTCCAACGGCTTTGAGATCGACGAGCTCAACGAGAACCTCGAGGACATCCTTCACGAGGTGGAGCTCGAGGCCGCCAAGATCGGCGAGGGCAAGACGCACTTTAGCCTGCTCGACAAGATCGTCGATGGCAAGCTGCACGTGCAGCAGGGCGTTATCGCCGGCTGCTCGGGCGGCAACTACGACTCAGTGGTCCAGGCTGCCCGCGTGCTCAAGGGCGCCAACACCGGCTGCGGCGAGTTCTCGCTGTCGGTCTATCCCACGAGCCAGCCCGTGGCACTCGAGCTTACACGCCGCGGCTATATCTACGACCTTATGGAGGCCGGCGCGATTGTGCGCACGGCATTCTGCGGCCCGTGCTTCGGCGCCGGCGACACGCCTGCCAACAACGGCCTGTCCATCCGCCACACCACGCGCAACTTCCCCAACCGCGAGGGTTCCAAGCCGGGCAATGGCCAGCTGAGCGCCGTGGCCCTGATGGACGCCCGCTCCATTGCGGCGACGGCTGCCAAC
>CABRRA010000034.1:0-23551 GCA_902473205.1 uncultured Collinsella sp. | reverse complement strand
TGACGCCGGCGACCGACCTGCCTGAGGAGACTTGGGACGAGGCCTGCGAGTACACCTTTGACGACGCGCCGTACAAAAAGCGTGTGTACTGGGGCTTTGGCAAGGCGGAGCCTGCCGACGAGCTGGTCGAGGGTCCCAATATCAAGCCGTGGCCCGCGATGGAGCCTCTCGGCGACGATATCCTGCTCAAGGTGTGCTCCAAGATCATGGACCCGGTCACCACGACCGACGAGCTCATTCCCTCGGGCGAGACGAGCTCCTTCCGCTCCAACCCGCTGGGCCTGGCCGAGTTTACTCTCAGCCGCCGCGATCCGGCCTACGTGGGTCGTTCCAAGGAGGTCGACGCGGTGGAAAAGCGCCGCGTTGCCGGCGAGGCAGCAGGCGACTTGGCGGCGCTCGATGCCGAGCTTGCGGGCGTGTTTGAGGCGCTGACCGGCGCGGGCATCGCGGCCGATGCCAAGGCGACCGAGTACGGCTCCATGCTCTATGCCAAGAAGCCCGGCGACGGTTCTGCCCGCGAGCAGGCTGCGAGCTGCCAGCGCGTGATCGGCGGCCTGGCCAACATCGTCCACGAGTACGCCACCAAGCGCTATCGCTCCAACGTGATGAACTGGGGCATGGTGCCCTTCCAGATGGAGGCCGAGCCCAACTTTGAGGTGGGCGACTACGTCTTTGTGCCGGGTATCCGTGCCGCGCTCGATGGCGACCTGAAGGACATCGCCGCCTACGTGGTGCGCGCCGACGGCACGGTCGAGCGGATTGAGCTCTATATTGCCGATATGACGGCAGAGGAGCGTGCCATCGTCAAGGCCGGCTGCCTGATCAACTACAACAAGTTCAAGGCCGCTGCCGAGTAACGTTGCTGTACGCCCCGGACACACCTTTCCCTCGTGCTCACGCGCTTCGCGAGGGTCGCCCGAGGGAAAGGTGTGTCCGGGGCTACCGCGACGTTCTCGTTGGGTCTTGAGGGACGCTAATAAATAGACTTGCTTGATGCCGCCTCTTTTTATTGGGGCGGCTTCTTTTTGTCGAAAACCACCACATTGGGGTCAGGCACCTTTGTGGCGGTCCCGTTTGTCTCGACCTGTAACATCTGGGCCCCTATTTGACGAGCGGTTGTTACAGATTGAGACAAACGATCGCCGCTGATCATTTCATCTCAATCTGTAACATCTAAGATCGAAAAGAGCCGCTAGATGTTACAGATCGAGACAGTCGAGTGCCAGAGTCGAAAACCACCGCAAAGGGCCTGTCCCTTTCGTGGTGGTGGGGGCGAGCTCGATGTTGCCGTGCTCGTTGAACGACATTCTAATGAGCGTCTCTACAGAATTTCATCCGGGCTGGCGGGTTTGGTTGTTTTGGGGATGCCGAGTTTGGATGACGCGAAATCGTCAACATTGTCCTTAATTCCGTCTTTGGTGTAGACAGTGACCATATAGGTGCTGTGTCCGAATTCGCCCTTGTCGCGTGTTGCCCAGGCATCCCAGTAGGCGGCCCCGTTTCGCCCTTTGATTTTTCCGACACGGCGGAGTTCTGTTCGCTTTAATTTCTGGTTGCTATAGATGGTTCGACCGGTCTCCTCGGTGAGCCCGCACTGTCCAAGCATCTTGTCGAGGACTTGGTTCATGTGGCGCTCATCGGTGTTTGGTGCGTAGTCGTAGGCGAGGGTGATGGAGTCGAGTGGCTGGTCGTCGATTAGATAGTTTAGCGCCTGAGGTTCAAGGCAGAAATAGGGGGAGCATCCGTCGACCTTGCCGAGCAACGGTAACTTGGACTGCCAACTTCCGGTGGGAATTGCATATTCGTAGAACACGCCACGGCAGACAAAGGAGAGCGAGGTGGCACGCGAGCCGGCGTCGATCATCCCGCAAAGATCGAAGGGCGAGGCGATACCAAAAGAAAAGGGCGTGATGACGATAAGGAAGAGCATCACGATGGGTATGGCGAGAATGGCGATGACGTTACGACCGGTGGAATGAGACGGCTTCACATGCGCTCCTCGAGACAAAGATCTGTTGAGGATAGGCAGAAATGGATATGTTCAGAGAACAATTCAAGTTTAATCTCATGGCGCGAGATGGTCGACCGTTAGCGTCGAAAACCACCACAAAGGTGCCTGTCCCCTTTGTGGTGGTGAGGAGCGCGCGGCTTCTTTTGGTAATAGTGTTAGCTGGCGGTATCATTAGTGCAGGTGGCGAAGGTTTGCATTGTGGGGTGTTTTGCCGTGAGCCGTTCTGCCCGTATTGGATTGATTGTCTTGGCGCTTGCGATCGCTGTGGTTGGCGCGGGCGCTGTCGGTATGGCATTTCTACCTGCTGCGGTGACGGAGCCGGTGGTCAAGCCTGTGACTCAATCTGTCGAACTTCTGACCGGCGACGACAAGCCCGAGGCCATTACCGTTGATTTTGATGAGCAGCCGGCTGTGCTGGGTATTAGCAATTATCCGCGTATTCAGCTTGGGGCCATGCGCTATACCACGGATACAAGCCTGATCGATAGGGCGTCCGAGCTACTCAAGGGCAAAACATTTAAGCGTTGGTACGGATATGCGTCCTATCGGGCAAAAGCGAACGACATGGTTGGCGGATGTCACTCTTCCATCGAGCTGGACACTGCAAACGGCGCCAAGTTATGTGATGTCTCGTACGATCCGGGCTACGAGGGCAATGAGGGTCCGGGCATCTACATCATGGACGGCGATGTCGCCTATGTCATGGAGGGCGACCAGACCGAGCTCAACGATTTTATGGGTCAGTGTATCCAAGATGCCTATAAACAGACCTGCTTGCCTGACCCGCAGACTGCACGCGATAGTGGGTCTGCCCGTACATGGCTGTTCGAGGATGAGATGCCCTGGACCGTCGAATCGGGAAGTACGGGTTCGGCGAAGGAGTAGAGACCGCGACCACCACAAAGGTGCCTGTCCTCTTTGTGGTGGTTTTCGGTCTGTCTCGATCTGTAACATCTTGGCCGCTAAAAGTGGGCTTGGTGTTACAGATTGAGATTTTCGATTCAGGTGTCTTCTGTTCGTCTCGATCTGTAACAGATAGAGCCCTATTTGCCGACTAGATGTTACAGATTGAGACAAACGGGCGCCGCTGAACAATTCATCTCGATCTGTAACATCTAGAGCCGGAAACGGTCGATAGATGTTACAGATCGAGATAGTGAGGGTACGAGGCCGCAGCGGGTGAGCGTGCCTGCCCCCTATCTCTTAATCACTCATAAAATCTTATATATAGAGACTTAGATTTATGTATAAGATCGTACAAAGCTGGCAACAATACTTCTCGAACAACGTGAAGCCGCCCCGTAGGGCGGCCGCCCCAAGAGAGGTGATTCCATGAGAATCGATAAGCTAGCAATGACGTCGCGCGAGGCGTTGCAAACCGCCATGAGCACGGCTGCCGACGCACAGGCCGGCGCGGTGGAGCCGATTCACCTGCTGTCCGCCCTGCTCGGTGCCGGCGAGCGCAATATCTCCGTGATCATCGAGCGCATCGGTGCCGATCCGGCCCAGCTCGCGCGTTCCACACAAGATGCCATCGACCACGCGCCCAAGGTTTCGGGCGAGGGCCAGCAGATGGGTCTTTCCAATGAGCTCGTCCGCGTCATCGAGAAGGCCGAGAAGAAGGCCACCAGGATGGGCGACAGCTTTGTGGTGACCGAGCATCTGCTGATGGCACTTGCCGAGGACAAGGGTGAGGCCGGCCGCGTTCTGCGCGACGCCGGCGTGACCAAGGAGCGCATCGAGCAGGTCTACGAGGAGCTGCGTGGCGATGACCGCGTGACGTCTGCCGAGGACAAGACCCAGTTTGAGGCGTTGGAGCAGTACGGTCGCAACATCTGCGATCTGGCCCGCGCCGGCAAGCTCGACCCGGTCATCGGCCGTACCGACGAGATCCGCCGTACCATTCAGGTCCTGTCCCGCCGCACCAAGAACAACCCCGTGCTCATCGGCGAGCCGGGCGTGGGCAAGACGGCCATCGTCGAGGGCATCGCCCAGCGTATCGTGGCCGGCGACGTGCCGAGCACCCTGCGCGACCGCGACCTCATCGAGCTCGACATGAGCGCGCTGGTCGCCGGCGCCAAGTACCGCGGCGAGTTCGAGGACCGCTTGAAGGCTGTGCTCAAGGAAGTGCAAAAGTCCGAGGGCAAGGTCATCCTGTTCATCGATGAACTCCACACCATCGTGGGCGCGGGTGCCACCGAGGGCTCCATGGACGCCGGCAACATCCTCAAGCCGGCGCTCGCCCGTGGCGACCTGCACGCGATCGGCGCGACCACGCTCGATGAATATCGCAAGTACATCGAGAAGGACGCGGCGCTTGCCCGTCGTTTCCAGACCGTTATGGTGAGCGAGCCTACCGTCGAGGACACCATCTCGATCCTGCGTGGCCTCAAGGAGAAGTACGAGATCTTCCACGGCGTGCATATCACCGATAGCGCGCTCGTGGCGGCTGCCGACCTCTCCGATCGCTACATCGCCGACCGTTTCCTGCCCGACAAGGCCATCGACCTGGTCGATGAGGCCGCAAGCCGCCTGCGCATGGAGCTCGACAGCATGCCGGTCGAGATCGACGCCACCACGCGTCAGCTCACCCAGCTGCAAATCGAGGAACAGGCGCTCATGAAGGAAACTGACGACGCCTCCAAGGAGCGTCTGGAGGCCCTGCGCCAGGAGATTGCCGAGGTTCAGGAAAAGCTCAACGTGCAAAAGGCCGGCTGGCTCAACCAGAAGAACGCCATCGACCACGTGCAGGAGCTTAAGGGCCAGCTTGACGAGGCCAAGAGCGAAGAGGAGCGCGCGACGCGCAACGGCGACCTGGGCCGTGCGTCCGAGCTGCGCTACTCCGTGATTCCGGGCCTGCAGCAGCAGATTCAGGATTCCGAGGCCGCGCTCGAGGCACAAAAGCAGCAGGACGGCGAGGGCCTGAACGAGCAGGTGACCTCCGATGAGATCGCCGAGGTCGTGAGCGCCTGGACCGGCGTGCCCGTCTCCAAGATGATGCAGGGTGAGCTCGACAAGCTGAAGGGCCTGGAGGGCGAGCTGCATAAGCGCGTCATCGGCCAGGACGAGGCGGTCTCCGCTGTCGCCGCGGCCGTGCGTCGCAGCCGTGCGGGTCTCTCCGATCCGGACAAGCCCATCGGCAGCTTCTTCTTCCTGGGCCCCACCGGCGTGGGCAAGACCGAGCTCGCCAAGGCGCTTGCCGAGTGCCTGTTCGATGACGAGCGCGCGCTCGTGCGTATCGACATGTCCGAGTACATGGAGAAGTTCAGCGTCCAGCGTCTGATCGGTGCGCCCCCGGGATACGTGGGCTACGACGAGGGCGGCCAGCTCACCGAGGCCGTGCGCCGTCGTCCGTACTCCGTGATCTTGCTCGACGAGATGGAGAAGGCCCATCCAGATGTCTTTAACGTGCTGCTACAGGTGCTTGACGACGGCCGTCTGACCGACGGCCAGGGTCGCCAGGTGTCCTTCAAGAACACGATCATTATCATGACGTCTAACGTGGGCTCCAAGGCTATCGCCGAGCTTTCCGGCAAGGACGAGGAGGAGATGCGCCATCAGGTCGACGCGGCCATGGCTCAGACCTTCCGCCCCGAGTTCCTCAACCGTATCGACGATATCGTGGTGTTCCATCCGCTCGGCATGGCGCAGATCGAGAAGATCGTCGACATCCAGCTCGCCGACGTCCGCGCGCGTCTGGCCAAGGAGCGCATGACGCTTGCCATCACCCCGGCGGCCAAGCAGATGCTCGCCGTGGGCGGCCTGGACCCGGTCTTTGGCGCCCGTCCGCTCAAGCGCCTGGTTCAGCGCGAGGTCGTGGATGCCATCGCCGCCGCTATCATCGATGGCGCGGTGCGTGAGGGCGATCAGGTGACGGTCGATGTCGACAAGGACGGCGGCTTTACCGTCGTGTGCGACAACACGCCGGCGGCCACCTACGAGGTCCCCGACGCCGAGTAGATTTTGGGTCATGCCTCAAAATTTGCCAGTCGTCTCCAAACGCCAAGGGCGGCGGATCCAATTGGGTTCGCCGCCCTTTTTCGTGCGACAATCGATGATGTTGAGCATGAGTACATGGCAAGGAGCTATGCAGATGAAAGACGAGATCAAGACAAGTGCGCTGACGCCCAAGCCCACGTCCAAACCGGCGCCCAAGCCGCGCGACCCCTATATCCGTGCCGAGAACGAGGACGATGACGGTTACGATCCCTACAGCGATCGCCGCCCCGAGCGCGAGCCAATGTTCGAAGCCGATCCGTGGCGCTAAGTACTACCCAAAAGGCCGCGAATAAGTTGCGGTGAAATAGGGACTGTTTTGCGGTTTGACCAGCAAAAACAATCCCTATTTCACCGCAACTGCGTTAGGGATATGGGTGTTGGGCGGCTGTCTTCGGGCCGGCTAGTCCTGGGCTTTGATGCTCGGCAGGAGAATCTGGGCGAGGTAGTCGGTCTCGAGTTTGGTCGCGGCGTCTGCCTTGCCGTCTTTACCGACCAGGTCGTTTTTGATCTGGCTGTATGTGTAGCGGTTGCCGGTCGTGAGTTCGACAAGCTCAATCGCCGTATCCATGGGGTAGGTCGACACGGGGTCCTGCGTGCGCCCGTTGATGGTTTGAGGAATCACGTACGGATAGACAGGGCCGCTGGCGTAGACGGTGTAGCCGTTGCCTAGGCTGACCGTGCCCAAAACCGTATCGCCATCGTCGGGCGTAAAGGTCTCGCCGTCGCGCACGGCGACAAGCGTCACGATTGGCGTATTGGCGTCATCGCCCAGATAGATACACAGCGTGCTGCCGTTTTGCCAGGTAGCAACCTTACCGTACCACTCGACGGGGATATCGAGCTGATACAGATCCGTCGCCTTATGCCGAGCATCGGCATCGCGCGCGGCCTGCGCTTCGCTCGCGTTCACGGCGTTAGCGGCGGCATCACGGCGAGCGGTTGCTACCTGCTGAAGTATCTTGGCGGCCGCGGCAGAGCTGCAACCGCCTTTCTCGGCATATTTGGCCGCGGCATCGATCTGGTCGTCGGTCACCGTGTCTGCCGAAGGTACCTTAAGCTTAAAGGATGCCTGAGCGCTCAGGTCCTGCCCGTCGCTCTTTATGCTGACCTGCGCCTTGGTGGCCGGCACGGTGTAAATGGTGCCGTCGGCCGCGATGGGGGAGGCGGCGATGGAGAACGTGTAATCGCCGGGCAGCAGCTTAATGCCGCGACCGTGCTCGTCAACGTAGAGCGTTTCGCTCACGGAAGAACCGTCGGAATCCTGCCCGCTCACCTGCACGGGAATCTTGGAGCCAGTTGAGCAGTCGAGGCCCGCGGCATGCACGCCAATCTGCACCGACATCATGGTATGGGCGTTTGCGGCAAGCACGGCGGCCTGCTCTTGCTGGTATCCGTTCCAAGCCGCATAGCCTGCGCCGCCGGCGACGAGCGCGACGGCCACAACGCCGGCAACCATCAGGTTGCGGCGCTTGGGCGACATCTTACGATGACGAACCTCGGCTTCGCGTGCCGAAGGAACGGACGGTAGGGGAATATCGCCCATGGCGATGGTCTCGTCCACGGCAGGCGCAGAGCCTAAGCCAGGGAGCTCGCGGGTCAGCGAATCTTCGGCCGGCAAGTTGTCGAGCAAGATGGTTTCCTCGCTCGTGTCGGATTCGGGCTGGTCGTCGGCCTCGCTTTCGGTGTCTTCGTGATCTGCCTCATCCTCGGCAGGCTCAACGTCGCCTGTATCCTGATCATCGGGCTGCGCCTCGATTTCCGACTCATCCTGTACATCAACGCTCGAATTGCCAAACGCAACATCGTCAAGCGAAATCCGGTCTAGGCTCTCCAGGGCCTCGGCACACGCTTCTGCATCTTGGACCGCGTCCTCTTGGCCCGTCGTCTCATCTTTCATATATCCCCCAAGCTCAATATCGGGACAACACTGTACCCAAAAACAGGACCCTATAGAGCCGCCTCATGATTTGAAATCCGATTTTATATATGCGCATGTTTTTGAATAGATGAATAGAGACGCAACGACAAAAGCCCCCGAAAAGCGAGCGAAACACTTTCCGGGGGCTCTGCGAGGCATTGGATGAAAAACCTGGCGGGCGGGCCTATGCCCAGGCGCCAGCAGCGACCAACATGTTACTCGGCGTGAGCGTAATCGACCTTGGCGCGACGAGCGGTGGCCTTCTCCCAATCGCTGGTGCCCTCAAAGACATCCTGCTTGTAGGGATTGCGGCCGAGCTTCTTGGCGCGGTAGGCGATGTAGATGATCGCGGCGACGTTGGCGACCAGCGCGGCAATCGAGACCGCGGTGGCGGCGCCGGGGTCGAGCGTGGAGTGGGTCACAAAGATGGACTCCTCCTGGAAGTAGGGGAACACCTGGGCAAACATGCACCAAATGGCCAGCGTAAAGGCGCGGTTCTGGATCCAGCCGCCCTTGTTCCAGATAAAGGCGGCGACGGTGGGCGCCAGCAGCAGCGCAAAGCCGCAGAACCAGGAGTGGGTGGGCAGGCAGTTGTAGGTGTAGCAGAAGTTCCAGATATCGTAGGCGATGATGTAGACCCAGGTCATGTCGGGCCACAGCATGTCGGTCTTGTCCTCGGAGGCGTAGACGCTCCACCAACCGGTCATGCAGAAGATGTTGATGAGACCGGCGATGCCGTTGAACACGTTGTTCCAGCCGGCAAGCTGTGTGGCACCCTCGGAAGTGACCCAGGTGGACTCGCCCAGGACAAAGAAGTGATAGGCGCTCTCGAAGTCGGACACGACGGCGATCAAGATGTTGATGGCGACGATCACAAACGGCCACGCGCGGAACCAATGCGCCTTGCCGATCTTGCCCCACTGGTACTTAATGGCAATGAAGCCCCAGCAACCGGCCAGCGCCGCGTACACCTTGGCGTAGTGGAACCAGCTGTTCTGGTACACGTGGGTGGGGTTGGTGAGCGCCCACTCGGCACCCTGCGAAACGCCCACGGCGATGGCGACGCAGTAGATGGTCATGGCCAGCGGAGCCACGCCAAAGATGATTGCCGCGCCCAGCTTGGTGCGGCGGCCGACCTCGTTGAGCACGATGAGGCCAATAAAGACCATGGCCCAGCCAGCCCAGTGGATAAGGGTATCGCTACCCCAAACGTCGAACAGCATGCTGCTCTCCTTTCACACGCCCGCGGCCCCTCTTCTGATCGCGGGCAGTTTGGCCAAATGTCGTCAGTTCTGGGGCTTGCGCTCCGGATACTTGGCGGTGTAGCCCTCGATGTGGAGTGTCGAGGCGATGATTTCCTTGACCGTCTCGTCGGGCACATCGGGGTGCGTGCGGATATACATCAACAACCCCATGATGAGGGTGTAGAACGTCTCGTAGACATGGTCGATGCGTAGCTCATGATGGGTGACAAAATCCACCACGGTGGTGTCGCAGATATACTGAGCCACGCGCTGGACCACGTTGTGCAGAAAGCCGCCGTAGAGTGCGCCGCTGCTCGAGGTGAGCGTGCTTGGCAGCTCGTGGCCGCTGGCGACCAGGCGCTTGAAGAGCGGGGCGACGGTGTCGAGTGCGCCTTCGATGTCGCCAACCGTGCGGCTGGCATTCCACTGCTCGAGCTCGGAGATAAAACCGTCGATTGCCTCGTCCATGACGGCGGTGACGGCGGCGTCCATATCGGCAAAGTAGTGGTAGAACAATGAGCGCGTACAGCCGGCTCGCTTGGTCACGGCCGATACCGAAAGATGCGACACGCCCAGCTCGGAACTCACGGCGCGAACGGCGGCGAGAATCTCGCGACGACGCTCGTCGCCCGTCAGACGCTTGGCCGCGCTGTCGGGCGCGGGGACGGCGTCGGCCACAGAAGTGTTCGCTGCATTATCGCTCATGCGCTTGCCGCCTTTCATCCGTTTGAGCCCGACCGTTCGCCTAACAGTCTTGAATATTGTTGACGGTTCGTCAATACTATTTTTGACACAATGTCAACAATGGCGGGTGAACGGCATGGGGGCATGTCCGGCCTGCAAAAAAGAGGGGCGCCGCGGTCTCGCCGGGCTGTGGCAAGAGAAGGGACAACCATGATTCTCAACGGACCGGGAATTAGCTACACCGAGCCCGATATCGGTGCGGAGTTTGTGCCGCCGCTGCCGGAGCATCCGCGCGAGGCAATCGTCAAGCTGTGCGAGCACTGCACCAACCGTCTGCTGCATCGCGACGAGCTGCTGGGCTACGAGTACTGGTCGTTTGCCGAGGCCGCGACCGACGAGCAGGCCGAAGTGCTCTGCAAGATGAAGATGCGCCGTCCCTATACGCTGCCCGAGATGGTCAAGCTCACCGGCATGCCCGAGGCCGATATCGAGAAGATGCTCGACGACATGAGCTACACGGGCCTGCTCGAGTACAACTGGGAAAACCCCGAGCGCGCCAAGCAGTGGGTGCTGCCCATGCTGGTGCCGGGTTCTGCCGAGTTCCTCAACATGCGTGTGAGCCAGCTTGAGGAGCATCCGGTCTATGCCAAGTTCTTTGAACAGGCATCCAAGGGTCCGCTGTCCAAGGCTACGCCGATGGTGCCGCCCGGAGGCGCCGGTATCGGCATGCACGTCATTCCGGTCGAAAAGGCCATCGACGCCGCGAGCACCTCGGTGCCTATTGAGCATATCGAGCATTGGCTCGACAAATACGAGGGCAAGTATGCCGCCAGCACCTGCAGCTGCCGCGCGAGCCGTCGCGTGATGGGCGAGGGCTGCGCCGACGACCCCGCCGACTGGTGCATTGCCGTGGGCGACATGGCCGACTATGTGGTCGAGACCGACCGCGGCCATTACGTGACGCGCGAGGAGGTCTACGACATCTTGCGCCAGGCCGAGGACAACGGCTTTGTGCACCAGATCACCAATATCGACGGCGAGAACAAGATCTTCGCCATCTGCAACTGCAACGTCAACGTGTGCTACGCCCTGCGCACATCGCAGCTGTTCAACACACCCAACCTGTCGCGCTCGGCCTATGTCGCCAAGGTCGAGAAGGACAAGTGCGTGGCCTGCGGTCGCTGCGTTGAGGTTTGCCCGGCCGGTGCCGCTAAGCTGGGCCAGAAGCTCTGCAGCAAAAAGGCGGGCGGACAGGTGCCCGAGTATCCGCGCCAGGAGCTGCCCGATGCCACCAAGTGGGATCACGCCAAGTGGTCGCCCAACTATCGCAACGACAACCGCATCGAGACGCATGAGTCCGGCACCGCGCCCTGCAAGACGGCCTGCCCCGCGCACGTTGCCGTTCAGGGCTATCTGAAGCTTGCGGCACAGGGCCGCTATGACGAGGCACTGGCGCTCATCAAGCGCGAGAACCCGCTGCCCGCTATCTGCGGCCGCGTGTGCAACCGCCGCTGTGAGGATGCCTGTACTCGTGGTCGCGTGGATGCCGCCGTGGCTATCGACGAGGTCAAGAAGTTTATCGCCCAGCGCGATCTTGATGCCGCGACACGCTGTGTCCCACCTGTGGTGACCCCGACGCGTGCCGGCGGCTTCGACCAGAAGATTGCCATCATCGGTGCCGGTCCGGCCGGCCTGTCCTGCGCTTTCTACCTGGCCGAGAAGGGCTACAAGCCCGTCGTGTTCGAGAAGAACGAGCGCCCGGGCGGCATGCTCACCTACGGTATTCCCAGCTTCAAGCTGGAGAAGGACGTTATCGAGGCAGAGGTCGAGATCATTCGCCTGATGGGTGCCGAGTTCCGCTATGGCGTGGAAGTCGGTCGCGACGTGACGCTCGACGAGCTGCGCGCGCAGGGCTTTACGGCCTTTTATGTTGCCATCGGCTGCCAGGGTGGCCGCCTTGCCGGCATTCCGGGCGAGGATGCCGAGGATGTGGCCGTAGCCGTTGACTTCCTTCGCGAGGTCAACAGTGGCAAGATCGACGCGCTGCCCGGCCGCACCATCGTGGTGGGCGGCGGCAACGTGGCCATCGACGTTGCCCGCAACGCCTGCCGCCTGGGTTCCGAGCACGTTGAGATGTTCTGCCTGGAGAGCGAGGCCCAGATGCCCGCCAGCGAGGAGGAGCGTCGCGAGGCCATTGAGGACGGCGCGCACATTAGCTGCGGTTGGGGCCCCAAGGAGATTCACCTGGACGAGGCCGGTCGTGTGTGCGGTATCACCTTTAAGCGCTGCACGCGCGTTTACGATGACGAGGGCCGTTTTACGCCCGAGTACGACGAGAACGACCTGCGCCGCGTCGATGCCGATCGCGTGGTCATGTCCATCGGCCAGTCCATCGTGTGGGGCGACCTGCTGGCCGGTTCCAAGGTGGAGCTTGGCCGTGGCCAGGGTGCCCTTGCCGATCCCCAGACCTACCAGACCGCCGAACCCGACATCTTTGTGGGTGGTGACGTCTATACCGGTCCGAGTTTTGCCATCGATGCCATCGCCGCCGGACACGAGGCCGCCGTGTCCATCCATCGCTTTGTGCAGCCGGGATCCACGCTCACCATCGGCCGCAACCAGCGCCGCTACACCGCGCTCGACCGCGACGATGTCGTGATCGAGAGCTACGACAACGCGAGCCGCGAGGTTGCCCACGTGGACCGCGAGCGCGAGAAGGCTGCGCCGTTTAGCGAGTATGTTGAGACCTTTACCGAAGAACAGATACGCGCCGAGACCGCCCGCTGTCTGGGCTGCGGCGCCTCGATCGTCGACCCCAACAAGTGCATCGGCTGCGGCCTGTGCACCACCAAGTGCGCGTTTGACGCCATCCATCTGGATCGCGACCGCCCCGAGTGCTCCACGATGGTCAAATACGAGCAAAAGCTCCCCAGCCTCGGCAAGTACGCATTGAAGCGTGCAATTAAGATTAAATTTGGGAAGAAGTAATGAGGTTCCGCCGTTCTAACGAACGGCGGCACTGCCGACGCTGCGCGGCGCCCAGGTACCCCATCTTGCCCCTCAACTTCGGCGCCGCAGGCAAAAGCCCTGCGGACGCCTTGTTTCGGGGCAACCTGGGGCACCTGGATCGCCGCTCGCTGACGTTGAATTGACATCGCATCGACCTCTGTCGAAAGGTTTTTATCTTGCATGAACTGGGAATCGTGTATCACATCATTCGCGATGTTGAGAACGTGGCGCGTGCCAATGGCGTGAGTCGCGTTTCGAGCGTCACGCTGCTGCTGGGCGAGGTCTCGGGCGTCGTTCCCGATCTCCTGCTCGACGCTTGGCGCTGGGCGGCAGATAAAAAGCCCATCACGCAGGGCGCGGAGCTTATTGTGGAGCCCGTCGAGGCCGTGACGCATTGCGAGGCATGCGGCCGCGACTACGCGACGGTCGAGCACGGCAAGACCTGCCCCCATTGCGGCAGCGGCGAGACATACCTGCTGCAGGGCCAGGAGGTCATGATTAAGCAGATCGAGACCCCCGACGAGGACCCGGCAGGCGCTGTCCCCGATGACCCCTCCGACGCCCCCGATGCCGTCGATGCCGCCAACCCTCTCCACATCGCCTAGAATCCCCTATAAGTTGCGGTGAAATAGTTCCTAAATCCAGCCTTCTGGCTCTTAAACAAGAACTATTCCACCGCAACTTTTTTGAGTAGTTTCGTAGTGCATAAGTCACGAAAATAGTCAAGTCATGTCTGTTTAAACAAAATAGCAGTAGTACAAGTACATTCGCACTTGCTTAAAATCATTATTAATGAACAGCCTGCTTGTATCTGTAAAGTACATGGCTTGATGAGCGACGCTCTGGCGGGTAATGAGTCGAAAACCAGCAACGTAATCAATTTGTAACAAACTTAGACGTTTAAACAAATAATCCAACCTTTTGCGGATTTAGCTATAATTCCACAAACCAAACAGGTATACTCCTTTCATGTCGTGTAGGAATTACGTAGACAAAAAGGAGGTTATGTGATGGTAAGTATTGTTCTTGCTAGCCACGGGGACTTGGCAGCTGGAATCAAGCAGACGGGCTCGATGGTCTTTGGCGATCAGCCGTCTGTGGCCGTGGTCTCGCTCGAGCCGAGCATGGGCCCCGACGACTTCCGTGCTAAGGTCGAGGAAGCAGTCGCTTCCTTCGACGACCAGGAGCAGGTACTCTTCCTCGTTGATCTGTGGGGCGGCACGCCGTTCAACCAGATCAGCGGGCTCATCGAGGGCCACGATTCCTGGGCTATCGTCACCGGTGTCAACCTGCCTATGCTCATCGAGGCATATTCGCAGCGCTTTGACGCAAAGAACACTGCACATGCGATCGCAAAACATCTCGTGACTGAGGCTAAGGCTGGCGTGCGCGTCAAGCCCGAGTCTCTGGAGCCCGAGGAGAAGAAGCCGGCTACGGCCGCCGCTGCTCCTGCAGGCGCCATCCCTCCGGGAACGGTCATCGGCGACGGGCACATCAAGATTGCCCACGTCCGTATCGACACCCGTCTGCTTCATGGTCAGGTGGCCACCACGTGGACCAAGCAGATCAACCCCAACCGCATCATCGTGGTTTCCGACGGCGTTGCTCACGACGAGCTCCGCAAGACCATGATCGAGCAGGCTGCCCCTCCGGGAGTCCATGCCAACGTCGTTCCCATCAAGAAGATGGCCGAGGTCGTCAAGGACACGCGCTTTGGTGGCACCAAGGCCATGCTGCTCTTCGAGAACCCGCAGGATCTGCTCAAGGCCATCGAGGCCGGCGTCGACATCAAGGAAGTCAACATCGGTTCCATGGCTCACTCCAAGGGCAAGGTCGTCGTCACCAACGCCGTCGCTATGGGCGATGACGACGTTAAGACCCTCGAGGCCCTCAAGGCCAAGGGCGTCAAGTTCGAGGTCCGCAAGGTTCCTTCGGATGCTTCCGAGGATCTCGACGCCATGTTGAAGAAAGCTAAGGCCGAACTGGCCGCTCAAGCATAGTAAAGGAGGGTCCGATACATGTCTGCAATCACTATTCTTCTTGTTGCGATTGTCGCGTTGCTTGCCGGTATGGAAGGCATTCTGGATGAGTTCCAGTTCCATCAGCCGCTCGTGGCATGCACGCTTATCGGTCTCGTAACCGGTCACCTTCAGGAGGGCATCCTCCTGGGCGGTTCGCTCCAGATGATGGCCCTTGGCTGGGCTAACGTCGGCGCCGCCGTCGCGCCTGACGCCGCTCTGGCCTCGGTCGCTTCTTCGATCATCATGGTGCTCGCCCTCAACGGCGGCGCCACTGATTCGGCCAAGGCCGTTACCGCGGCCATCGCCGTCGCCGTCCCGCTGTCGGTCGCTGGTCTGTTCCTGACCATGATCTGCCGTACCATTGCTACCGCTATCGCTCACGCCATGGACGGTTGCGCCGAGAAGGGCGACTTCTCCGGCATCGAGCGCTGGCAGTATGCTGCCATCCTCATGCAGGGCCTTCGTATCGCCATCCCGGCAGTGCTTCTGTGCGTCATCCCGGCCGAGGCCGTTACCAACGCGCTTAACGCTATGCCCGACTGGCTGTCCGGCGGCATGGCTGTCGGCGGCGGCATGGTCGCTTCCGTCGGTTACGCCATGGTCATCAACATGATGGCCACCAAGGAGACCTGGCCGTTCTTCATCCTCGGCTTTGTCCTTGCTGCCATCCCTCAGCTCACGCTGATCGCCCTTGGCCTCATCGGCATCTCCCTTGCCCTCATCTACCTTGGCCTTAAGGAACTGGCCAAGCAGGGTGGCGGCATGGGCGGTGGCTCCGGCGACCCGCTCGGCGACATTCTGAACGATTACGAGTAGGAGGGGAGTGATACATATGGCAGAGAACAAGATTCAGCTCACCAAGGCTGACCGCAAGAAGGTTTGCTTCCGTCATCAGTTCCTTCAGGGCTCGTGGAACTACGAGCGTATGCAGAACGGCGGCTGGTGCTTCGCAATGATCCCTGCGATCAAGAAGCTCTACACCAGCAAGGATGACCAGATTGCCGCGCTTAAGCGCCACCTGGAGTTCTATAACACCCACCCCTATGTTTCCGCCCCCGTCATTGGCGTTACCCTCGCCCTCGAGGAGGAGCGCGCCAACGGTGCTCCGATCGATGACGTCGCCATCCAGGGCGTCAAGGTCGGTATGATGGGCCCGCTCGCCGGCGTCGGTGACCCCGTCTTCTGGTTCACCCTTCGCCCGATTCTGGGCGCTCTGGGCGCTTCCCTGGCCATGTCCGGCAGCATCGTCGGTCCGCTGCTGTTCTTCTTCGCGTGGAACATCATCCGTTACGCTTTCCTGTGGTACACGCAGGAGTTTGGCTACAAGGTCGGCTCCTCCATCGCCAAGGACCTCTCCGGTGGTCTGATGGGCAAGGTCACCGAGGGCGCTTCCATCCTGGGTATGTTCATCATCGGTGCCCTGGTCGAGCGCTGGGTGTCCATTTCCTTCACCCCGATCGTCTCCACGGTCAAGCAGTCTGCTGGCGCCTTTATCGACTGGGCTAGCCTGCCCTCCGGTTCCGAGGGTATCAAGGAAGCGCTGACGATGTACAACTCCGTCGGTGCTACCGCCCTTGATCAGATGAAGGTCACCACGCTTCAGGCCAACCTCGATCAGCTCATCCCCGGCCTTGCCGCCGTGTGCCTGACCCTGCTGGTCTGCAAGCTCCTCAAGAAGAAGGTCAGCCCGATCGTCATCATCCTGGCTCTCTTCGCCGTCGGCATCATCGGTCGCTTCTGCGGCTTCATGTAAGCACGCTTCGGCTTAAGACCGAGAGTTGCTAGGTAAGGGCTTTTGAGCCATTGAAACGGACCGCACCCGGTGGGTACACTGGATGCGGTCCGATTGTTTTTATTGGAGGGCGAGGCGCGTATGGCGCAATCTCAAAACAGCACGGTCGATCTGGCAACGCCGGCAACCTGCCTGATGGGGCTTACCAGCCACGGTAACGTGATGGTGGGCAATAAGGCGTTTGAGTACTATAACGAGCGCAATCCCGAGGATTATATTCAAATCCCGTGGGACGAGGTCGACTATATTGCCGCCGAGGTTTTGCGCGGCACCAAGAAGATCACGCGTTTTGCCATCTTCACCAAGGACAACGGTCACTTTACGTTTTCGACGCGTGACGACAAAGAGACGCTTCGCGCGGTCCGCAAGTACATCGACGAGAATAAGCTCGTGCGTTCGCCCGACTTTATCGATGTGACGGCCAAGGGCGCCAAGAGCATCCCCTCCGTCATCAAAAACCTCTTCCACAAAGGCAACTAGCTCCTCATAAGTTGTGGTGAAATAGTTCCTAAATACGGCTTTAGATGCTTCAGGCAGGAACTATTCCACCGCAACTTCGAAGTCTAGTCATGCGACGTATGGCGATGCAGTAAATCTGCTACACTAGTACAACATGCCTCCGTAGCTCAGGGGATAGAGCACCGCTCTCCTAAAGCGGGTGTCGACGGTTCGAATCCGCCCGGGGGCACCATTTAAAATCGCAGGTCAGAGGCGTTAAACCTCTGACCTATTTTTATATCCATCCTTCCTTCTTCATCCAAAAGGGGTGAAATAGGGGTGAAAGAATGTTCTATGGAGAAGAATCCATCAAGTTGACTTGAGGTGCAGGCGGTTTTCAACGCTTTCCATAGCCGAAGGGTCCTGCATTTCACCCGTAGGCTGTGGGAAGGGTTGAAAACCGCCCGGGGTGTCACTTGTCTTAGAATTGATGGCAATCATCTTGATGGAGGTCTTTATGGCTGGCACCAAATATGACGCTAAGGAATTTGTGCAACGTTGGCGGTCGATTCTCGAACAGGTTCCCGATGGTAAGAACAACGAGCAGCAGGACACCGCCAAGTTCTGGCAGGACCTGCTCGTGAATGTCCTCGGCGTGCCGTCGAGCTCCATGGCAACGTTCGTCGACTTCGAGCGCAAGGTGCGCGGCCGCCGCATCGACGTGTTCGTGAGCGACCACCACTTCCTGTGCGAGCAGAAGTCCGTTGGCGTCGACCTAGACAAGCCTGAGCCGCGAAACGGCGGGCTCGAGACCCCCTACCAGCAAGCGGCGTGGTACGCCCAGCACCTGCCGTACTCCGAGCGCCCCCGTTGGCTCATGACCTGCAACTTCGAGACCTTCCGCCTCTACGACCTCGACGAGGAGCGCCCCGAGGATACCGTGCAGGAGTTCTCCCTCGAGGAGCTGCCCGACCACCTCTACCTCCTGGGCTTCCTCACCTCCAAGGCGTCCAGCCGCCTCCACAAGGAGCAGGAGCTGTCCGTCGAGGCCGGGCGGCACGTCTCGCGCCTCTACGACGCCATCAGCAAGCAGTACCACCACATCGACACCGACGAGGAGGAGCAGCGCTCCCTTAACGTCCTCATCACCCGCATCATCTTCCTGCTCTACGCCGAGGACGCTGACCTGCTGCAATCGCACTTCGCCTTCGGCGACTTCTGCAAGGGAGACCCGAGCAAACTTCGGAGAAAGCTCGCCGCGCTGTTCGAGACCATCGACACTCCCTACGACAAGCGCGACGAGTACGCGGATGACGACGTGGCTGCCTTCCCCTACGTCAACGGCGGGTTGTTCTCCGATCAGTCCATCGTTATCCCCCAGATGACCGAGGAGATCGCCGACGCGATCGAGGACGCCTCGCGCGGCTTCGACTGGCGCGAGATCTCGGGCGTCATCTTCGGAGGCGTGTTCGAGGGCACCTTGAACCCCGAGACCCGCCATGCGCGCGGGATGCACTACACGAGCGTCGAGAACATCGAGCGCTGCCTGAGACCCCTGTTCCTCGATGAGCTGTGGGCCGAGCTCCACGCGGCGGAGGGCGAGAGGTCCGGGGCTAAGCGCCAGCAAATGCTCGAGGCGCTGCACGACAAGATCTCGAAGATCACGATCGGCGACCCCGCCTGCGGCTCCGGCAACTTCCTCACCGAGGCGTACCGCCAGCTCCGCACCATCGAGAACCGCATCATCGAGGACGAGCACGGCGACCAGACGGCGCTCTTCGGCGTGTTGGACAACCCCATCCGCGTCTCCCTCGACCAGTTCTACGGCATCGAGATCAACGACTTCGCTGTGTCGGTCGCCAAGACCGCGCTGTGGATCACCGAGGAGCAGATGCTGCGCAAGACGCAGGAGATCCTGCCGGGATACCAGTTCGACTTCCTGCCCCTGCGCAACCTCGACAACCTGCGCGAGGGAAACGCCCTCACGACCGATTGGGCCGAGGTGTTCCCCACCGACCTCACCTACCTCGTGGGAAACCCGCCGTTCTTGGGCTCATCCGTGAGAACGAGAGAACAAACCTCGGACCTCGAATATGTTTTCGCCTCAGAAAAGAAGTGGGGCAAGTGCGATTACTGCGTGGGCTGGTATAAAAAGGCCGCTGATTTCATGAAGGGCAAGGACTGCCACGCCTGTCTCGTCTCGACGAACAGCATCACTCAAGGTGAGCAAGTTGAACCAACGTGGAAGCGACTGTTTGACGACGGCGTCGTAATCAATTTCGCTTATCGCTCATTCATTTGGGATAACGAGGCGGCTGATAAGGCTCATGTGCACTGCGTGATTATTGGATTCTCATACGATGCCCATGGGAGTAGGAAGCTCTTCTACCCTGATGGAGCCGTCAAGACCGTTTCCAACATTAACGGTTACCTATCGGCAGCTCCTAATGTGTTTATCGCAGGTCGCGGGAAGCCGCTTAATCCGGGGATGCCTCCAATGGTCCAAGGCTGCAAGCCAGTAGATGGAGGAAACCTCGTTTTGTCTCCAGAGGAAAAAGACGAATTGATTTCTCGTTATCCCGAGCTATCCGAGGTGATTCATCCCTATTACGGTGCCAGAGAATTCATCAACAACATTGATCGCTACTGCCTCTGGTTTGAGGGCGTGGACATCACTCGATACGCCTTTCCCGAGATAACGGAGCGACTCAATGCCGTTCGTGCTTCCAGAGCGGCAAGCCCCACAAAAGCGTTTAGGGAGGGAGCGGATACCCCATTTCTCTTCATCGAGCGCAGGAAGCCAACCAGTTCCTACCTCGCTTTTCCCGAAGTCTCTAGCGCGGGGAGGGAAATATTGCCGATTGGCTATCTTGGCCCCGAGGTGGTTCCCAGCAATCAGCTCCATTTCATTCCCACCGATAGCCTTTTTGCATTCGGTATGCTCGCCTCCAAGATGCATATGGCATGGGTGAAGACGGTGGCAGGTAGGTTGAAGAGCGATTACAGATACAACCCATCTGTCTATAACAGCTTCATCTTCCCCGAGTGTGATGCGGACCGCCGTGCCGAAGTCGAGTCCGCGGTGCGTGGCGTCCTTGACGCTCGTTCAAACCATCCGGACGACTCTCTTGCGAAAATGTACTCTCCTTCCAATGCCGTTTTCTATCCTGACCTGATGCGCGCCCACAAGGCCCTCGATGCGGCAGTCGAGGCCGCCTACGGCGTCGATTTCAACGGCGATGAGGAGAAGATCGTCGCGCACCTGTTCAAACTGTATGCAGAGAAAGTCGGTGAATAGCCATGACGATGCCCAAATGGCATGAGTTCATGCAGCCCGTCCTCGTTTCACTTAGCAAGCACGATGGGCTCGTCTCTTCCAAGGAGATCCAGGCGGACATGATCGAGCACTTCTCGCTCACCGAGGAGGAGCAGGCCGAGCGGCTGTCGAGCGGTCAGCTGCGCTTCTACAACCGCCTCTACTGGGCCATCACCGATCTCGAAAAAGCCAAGCTCGTCGAATACGGGGAAAAGAAGGGCACCTACCTCATCACCGATTCCGGGCGGGTCTTCCTGTCCAATCACGAAGGTCCGTTCACCGCGAAGGAGCTCATGAAGGAGTGCGAGGCGTTCCGGGCGTGGAAGAACGGCTACGCCTCCAAAAAGAAAAGCGCCGACAAGGGCGGCTGCGCAGACGAGGCGGCCCAGGAGCAGATGTCCCCCATGGAAACGATGGAGGCCTCTTATGGTGAGATGCGCGAGGCGCTTATCGAGGACCTTCTCTCCATGGTCATGAGCAAGAGCCCGTACTTCTTCGAATACCTCGTCGGAAGGATCCTCCTCGCCATGGGCTACGGCGAGCGCGAGGAGTCCGTGACCGTCACGCCGAAGAGCAGCGACGAGGGGATCGACGGCACGGTCAAGGAGGACAGGTTCGGCTTCGACACCATCTACTATCAGGCGAAGAGGTGGGAGCCGTCGCGCACCGTCACCAGGCCCGACATCCAGGCGTTCGTCGGCGCGCTCTCCGGCAAGGGCGCCTCGCGCGGCCTGTTCATCACGACCGCCAAATTCTCCTCGGGGGCAAGAGAGTACGCGAGGGGCATCCACACTCAAAAGATCGTCCTCGTCGACGGTCACGACCTCGCCGAGCTCATGATCGACTACGGCGTGGGCGTCAGCACCAAGGCGACGTTCGAGATCAAAGAGCCCGACAAGGATTTCTTCGAGGAAGACGCGGTTTCGTGAGGCAATCCGCCTCTGTTCGAGGCGGGATTAGCCTCTCGAAGAACGACTGCGATGCAAGAATCGGGTCAATCCGCGGGGGCGCTGCGTCTCGTTCAGAATCTCCTCTGCCCGTTTCTTCACCTCGTCCCAAGGGATGATCTTGCGGATTCTGCTGCAGGCCGTCCTGTGGTGGCCGGCTTCCGCTGCGGCATCGAAGGCGCGCTGCACGGTATCGTCCGGCACGCCCATGGCCTCGGCAATCCAAAGAAGGGATGCGGCGTTGCCGAGGCGCCCGTAGCATGTCCTCGCGCTCCTATTTGGGCTTTTACGTGAGTAAGAGCCGGAGCCGCACGTCTGGTTGGACTCAAACCAGATGATCATGTGCTCGCGCTCATCCTCGCCGCTCTTGTCAGGGGAGTCGTGTATTTCCGAGATATAGCGGTCGGAGATGGGGTAATGGGCCTTCCTGCTGCGGAGTAGCTTGGCGAACTCCCGGCAAGTAAGCTCTCTACCTGACTGCTCCACGTGATTCTCCCAACAATCGGAATGCCCGTCGGCCATCGGGCCATGCGTCATTGTAATCGGGTGCACAGGGGGCGTCGCAAATCGGCGTCCTCTACGGTCGGGTGATCCCACCGCGAGGTTTCCCGACGAACCATCTCCCGTCCTGGCGCCAGACGGTCCTGACCTTTTCGGACTTGCCGATGAAGACGTCGAACCTCTCCACGAGGTTGCCGAAGGCGGCCCGCCCGTGCTCCACGTGGCGGGCCGTCGACCGTATGGGGAAAGAGCGGCCGTCGGGCCAGATGAGCCTGAGGGGCACGTCGGCGCGCTCGTAGAGGCCCCGGGGCGCGCACTCCACCTCAACGTAGACGCGGTCGCACTCCAGCGGTATGCCGCAGGTCCCCGCGAGGTCCTTACCCCTGTACACGGCCGCCGTCCAACACGGAGAGGCCCGCGAGGGGGTCGTCCACCTCGAGCCACTTCCCCTCGACGTCGTTCCAGGCGAGGGTCTTGAGATGAGACCCGTTCCCGTCCTGGACGTCCCAGGTGATTTCCGGGTCCTCGAACCGGGGCTCGACGCCCACGAGGGGGCTGAAGTCCCGGACGACCATGGTGACGGCGATGTCGACCTGGCCGCCCTCGACGTCCAGCGTCATGAATAGGCCGTAGGCCCTGGCGTCGAGCATGGGCTCGCATACATCGAGGGCGTACGGGACCTCCTCGGGGAAGGGGGTCCCCGGCAGGGCCCTCGCCATGAAGGACGAGAGCCACAGGGTGATTTCCCTGTCGTATTTGAAATGTGCCATGAACCGCATGGTGCCTCCGATCGCATTCACCTACCGACATTCTAATCCGGTCGAAGCCCGCTGCCGCATGAGTGCGCGGGCGAGAGATCCCGTCTGAGGCCTCCCCCGGTTGCGCCTTCGCTGCGAGGCCTCAAGGGGCCGCGCGGAACCCCCACAAATCGTCCGCTGCGCTCCCGATTGGTGGGGGTTGCCGCGCAGCTCCCTTGACCCCTCTTCGCTGCGGCGCGGCTTTGCAGGGAGCAAAGCCAAGGCGGCCGCAGGCGCCGCCGAAGGCTTTGCCCACAGGGGCGAGAGGATTGGGCCCACGGGGCCGGAAGGGAGACCGAGATGCAGGAGCTCATGCCGAAGGGGGTGGCGGCGACGGTGCCGCCGCTGTACGCGACCGAGGACGAGGCGGATCCCGTCGCGCGCGTGAAGCTGTTCAGCCGCGCGTGGACGTGGTACGTGACCGAGTACGATCCCGCCACGGGTGAGGCGTTCGGCCTCGTCGAGGGCTTCGCCGACGAGTGGGGCTACTTCGACGTCCGCGAGATGGAGGCGGTGAACCGCTCGCGCGGCTTCAACGTGGTCGAGCGCGACGCGCTGTTCGAGCCCGCGCCCGTGAGCAGGGTCAGGCGTTAGGGACGGGAGGGCGGGGCCGAGGGCCCCGCCCCATACCGGCGGAAGGGAGGAGGAGATCCGCGAGGGAAAGAGGCGCGGGCGGGTACGTCGTCTGCGAGCGCGGGTTGCTCCGCCCGTGCGCGGGGGCGATTGGAGCCGGGTCGACGTGCGGCTCGAGCGACGATCTCGCCGAGGCGCTGGGGATGCTCGACGTCGTGCTTGAGTTCGGCCTCCAGGGCTTCGTGTACGACTTGGAAGAGGGCGCGGTCCTGGACCCGACGGGCGCCGAGGGGTGGGGCAG
>CABRRA010000033.1:0-23604 GCA_902473205.1 uncultured Collinsella sp. | reverse complement strand
CCGCCGTGAGCCGCTGGAAGGAGGCAGCATGTCTGATGCCGTTCGTGCCGAGAAAATCGCGCACGAGGTCGACTATGCCGCCCACCAGCTGGCCCAGGCGGGCCGCTTGGACCTGACGCACGAGTTTATCCAGCATGGCGACGTGACGGTCTATGCACATGTGACTTCGGTAGCGCGGGCGAGCCTGTCCTTTGCCGAGCGCTTGGGCCGTGTTGGCATTTCGGTCGACCGTGCCTCGCTGCTGCGCGGAGCCTTGTTACACGATTACTTTCTCTACGATTGGCATGACCCCGATCCGAGCCATCGACTGCACGGATTTCGGCATCCATTTTTTGCCCTGGCACGTGCCGAAGAGGATTTTGAGCTGACGCCGCGCGAACGGAATATTATCGCGCGACATATGTTTCCGCTGGTGCCAGTGCCGCCGACGTGTCGCGAGGCATGGATTGTGTGCCTGGCTGATAAGTGGTGCGCACTGTGCGAGACGGTCGCCGGCCGTCTGCCGCGCAAGGACGAGGCTGACGGTGGCATGAGTAAAGCATCGAGCGAAAAGAGGAGAGGGTAGACGGTGGAAACCGCGATTGATATGGCGTTTGGCGGCGCGACGCTTGCCGCCTGTCCACTCTCGGCACTGGTGCTCTCGTTTGCCTTTTACGGGTTTTGCGGCTGGGCATGGGAGTCGACAGTCTGCGCCATGCTTAACCAAGGACGCTTCGCCAACAGCGGATTCTTGCTGGGGCCGTGTTGTCCTATCTATGGTGTGGGCGGCATCGCCTGCTGGCTTTTGCTGCGCGGGATTCCGGATGCCTCGGGCCAGTTTGTCGCGGCGGCGCTTGTATGCAGCGTAATCGAGTACAGCGTGGGCCTTCTATTGGAAAAGACAACGGGCGCACGCTTTTGGGACTATTCACACCTGCCGTTTAACCTGCACGGACGCATCTGCCTGTACTGGGCCTGCGCGTTTGGCTTGGGTGCGTTGTGCATTTGCCGCGTAGTGGAACCGGTGGTGTTGGGCTTGCTCGGCCATTTGCCGGTGCTGATTGTGCGGCTGTCCGCCTTTATCGTCGCGGTCGCGATGATGGTCGACGCGGCATGCTCTTTGGCCAGTTGGCGCCGCCTGTCCGATCAGCTGGAGCGTGTACGTGCCGACCTTGCCGAGCGCATCAATGAGTCGCTTGCCGATGCGTCCGACTCCATGCTCGAACATATTCCCGATTCGGCGATTGACTCGGTGGCGCAGACGCATATCCGCAGCCGTGCCGTTAACGCGTGGCTGGCCGAGCTGGGCGACGCAACGCTCGATGCCCTGCGTGAGAAGGCTTCGATGCCGACGTTTATCTCGGACGGAGCTCATGGCCTGGCGCTTGCCGCCCGCCGCGTGGCCGATGCCGCGCCGAGCGTGCCCCATCCATCGCTCGCCCGTCTCCGTGCCGGCAGGCGCGCGAACCGTCCGGTGCCGAGTGTGTCGCTCAGTCGTCGCGACCTGCGCTTCTTCAATGCCTTCCCGCGCTTGCGCATCAACCGCTACGAGGGCGTCATTCGAGCAACTAATCTCCGCGACCGCGCTCACGAGCTGTTTCGGCGCTAGCCGGGACGGGCGCGCTCACGGCCCCCTTGCTCGCGTATTCCCGTTCGTTTCGCGCCCGTTGCTGCGTCGTTTCCAAGATTGCGGCGCCGTTGGAGATGGCACGATCTGGGTCGAGCCGGTCGAGGAAGCTATCCGCATCCGTACCGGCGAACACGGCCCTTCTGCGGTGTAGGACAATCTTTCGCCTGACGGGTGCGCCTCTCTTGGGGCGCGCTCATTCTCGTCTACAATATCGTGCAGACGAAGGAGGGGCATGCCCATGATCAAGATGTTTGCGAGTGACTTAGACGGAACGCTGCTGAACGCCCTGCACGAGGCAGACGGGACCATCCGCCGTGCCATTCGTGAGCTGACCGAGGCTGGTCTGCATGTGGTTCCCGCGACCGGACGCTCGACGTTACCAATCGGCGAGCATGGTTTTACGGGGCTGGCGCTCGATGCCTGCTGCTCTAACGGCTCCATCGTGCGCGACAGCCATGGCGAGGTACTCAAGACCTGGACCATCGACCCGCAGATTACCGAGGAGCTGCTCAAGGAGTTTCCGGATATCTGTTTTGACTGCTCCACACCCGATGGCATGTTTTCGAGCGGATCGTTCGAGATGCACCAGGCGGGCTTTAAAAAGGACAGCCCTATCAAGCGCGTCGTGATGCGCGGTATGCGTGCACGCGGCGGGTATCACGAGGAGCAGTATTTCGACCAGTCGATCGGTGACATCCTGCGCCACGATGTGTGCAAGATCAACTGCCGCGTGACCTCGCCCGAGCTGGAGCGCGACCTTAAAGCATATTTGGCCGAGCGATCGGACCGCGTGGTCAACGCGCCGTTCGATCCGGTGATGTTCGAGATCACGGACGTGGCGTGCAACAAGGGCGAGAGTGTGGCCTGGCTGGCGGGCTACTACGGTATTGCCGAGGACGAGGTCGCGGTTTACGGAGACGGCGGCAACGACATCGCCATGCTCAAGCGCTTCCGTCACAGCTATGCCACCAAGAATGGCAGTGATGCGGCCAAGGCCGCCGCGAGCGCGACTATCGGCAGCTGCATGGCCCACGCCGTCCCCAAACACATGCTCGCCATCATGCGCAAGCAAAACTCCCGCACCGTCATCGAATAATGTGACAAAGGGACTGTCTCTTCGTCACATCCAAAATATTGCCTTTACGTGTTGATGCACACGGTGTGCAATAATGCTCGCACTGTGCAATAGCGCACAGGCTGAGTAACAAGGAGGACGCTTGTCCCAGCTCGAGAAATGCGATCGCCGGTCCCTTCGCTCGCAGCGTGCCCTTCGCCAGGCGCTTGCCAGCGAGCTTGCCGAAAGCGGTGACCTTTCGCGCATTAACGTCGCGTCGCTCACCGAGCGTGCCGGCCTTACGCGCCGCACGTTCTATTCGCACTACCGCGATATCCCCGATTTTATCAATCAAATCGAGGACGGCTTGCTGGCCGAGATCCGTGAGCGCATTGAGCTCATCACCGCAGCTCAGCTGCCCGATCTCTATCACAACATCGATGAGCTCGAGCCGGCGCCCGGTTCGGTTGAGCTGCTGCGTTATCTTGCGGCCAACCGCGACTTAATCGGTGCGCTGCTGGGTCCGGGCGGCGATCAGGCCTTCATTAAAAGGATCATCGACACCGCTCGTGAGGCTGTGGTGCCGCGTGCGCAGACGGGCATTTTGGGCCTGGCGCTGGGCACGTTCTTTGACTACTACGTCACCTACGTCGTGAGTGCCGAGGTCGGCATGATTCAGCGCTGGTTTGAGCGTGGGCTCACCGAATCGCCCGAGGCCATGGCGCGCATTATGACGGTGCTCGCTTTTGTGCGCCCTGGTGACCTGTATGGCCAACCCATCGATATCAACGTGCCGGAATACGGCATGAAGCTATTGAACTTGCAGCTCGAGGACGCGGCTGACACCGCCGCAACCGTCGAGTCCAACAACTAAGAGGAGAGACAGATGAGCAAACTCGTCGAGGGCATCAAGGACCGCATGATCGCCGCCGCACGCGAGGCCGCGCCCACCGTGGTGGACGCCGCGCAGAAGGCCGCGACCACGGCTGCCGAGAAAGTTGTCGAGGCTGTCGCCGATGCCAAGAACGCGGCGGGGGAGGCGTCCGTCACTAGCGAGCCCGTCACCACCGCTGAGCCCGTAGCCGCCGCCCACGCCCCCGAAGGCGCGATCTTCAACCCCGAGGCCGCCCACGGCAACCTGCACCTGGGCATCGACGTGGGCTCCACCACCGTTAAGCTCGCCGTGCTCAACGACGACAACCAGATCGTCTACGCCAAGTACCAGCGCCACCACACCGACGTCCGCGCTTGCGCCCGCGACTTGTTCGAGGGTGCCGCGACTGTGCTGCCGATGGCCCAGATGACCTGTGCCATCACCGGCTCAGGCGGCCTGCTGCTGTCCCAGTGGCTCGATTTGGAGTTTGTCCAGGAGGTCATCGCCAGCAAGCGTGCCGTCGAGACCCTCATCCCGGCCACCGATGTCGCCATCGAGCTGGGCGGCGAGGACGCCAAGATCATCTACTTCGATAATGGCATTGAGCAGCGCATGAACGGCACCTGCGCCGGCGGCACGGGCGCGTTCATCGACCAGATGGCCACTCTGCTGCACACTGACGCCAGCGGCCTCAACGAGCTCGCGGCCAACGCCACCACCATCTATCCCATCGCCAGCCGTTGCGGCGTCTTTGCCAAGACTGACGTGCAGCCGCTGCTCAACGAGGGCGCCCGCCCCGAGGACGTGGCCGCCTCCATCTTCCAGGCTGTCGTGACCCAGACCATCTCGGGTCTGGCGTGCGGCCGTCCCATCCGCGGCAACGTCGCCTTCCTGGGCGGCCCGCTGCAGTACCTCTCCGAGCTGCGCCACCGCTTCTATCTCACGCTCAACCTGGACGAGGAGCACCGTATCGTGCCCCAAAACGCCCCCCTGTTTGTGGCGAGCGGCGCCGCCATGGCGCACGAGTCCAATAAGCTCAGCACGTTCCCGCAGCTCATCGAGGCCATCGATGCCCTGGGCGACACACAGGGTGCCGAGGTCGAGCGCCTGGATCCGCTCTTTGCCACCGACGAGGACTTTGCCGAGTTCAAAACCCGCCACGACCAGGAAGTCGTCCCCAAGGGCAAGCTCGAAGGCTACACCGGCCGCGTGTTCATTGGCATCGACGCCGGCTCCACCACCATGAAAGCCGCGCTCGTGGGCGAGGACGGCCAGCTGTTGCACACCTGGTACGGCAACAACAACGGCGACATCCTGGGCACGGCCAAGGTCATCATGGCCGATTTCTACAACCACATCCCCGCCGGCTGCACCATCGGCCACGTGACCACCACGGGCTACGGCGAGGCGCTGCTCATCGAGGCCCTCAAAGCCGATTCCGGCGAGATCGAGACCGTTGCGCACCTGCGCGGCGCCAAAGCATTTCTGCCCGGCGTCGAGTTCATTCTGGACATCGGCGGCCAGGACATGAAGTGCCTGCGCGTCAAGGACGGCGTTATCGAGCACATCATGCTCAACGAGGCCTGTTCGTCGGGCTGCGGTAGCTTTATCGAGAGCTTCGCCGTCTCTATGAACATGGACGTGCGCGCGTTCGCCGATGCCGCCATCCATGCCAAGGCCCCGGTCGACCTGGGCAGCCGCTGCACGGTCTTTATGAACTCGCGCGTCAAGCAGGCGCAAAAGGAAGGCGCCACGGTGGGCGACATCGCGGCCGGCCTGTCCTATTCCGTCATCAAGAATGCCCTGTTCAAGGTCATTAAGCTGCGCGATCCCAAGGAGATCGGCAGCCAGGTAATCGTTCAGGGCGGCACCTTTATGTCCGATGCCACGCTGCGCGCGTTTGAGCAGCTCACCGGCGTTCACGCCGTGCGTCCCGACATCGCCGGCTGCATGGGCGCCTACGGTGCGGCCCTGCTCGCCCGCGATCGCGCCGGCATCGACGGGACCTCGACCATCCTTTCGGCCGAGGACATCGCGCACCTCACCGTGACGCAAAAGCACGTCCGCTGCGGCCGTTGCTCTAACAACTGCCAGCTTACCGTCAACGACTTTGGCGGCGGCAGGCGCTTTATCACCGGCAACCGCTGCGAGAAGGGCGCCGGCCACAAGAAGCAGAAGACCGAGGCCCCCAACCTCTTCAAAAAGAAAAACGAGCTGCTCTTTAACCGCGAGGTGCTGAGCCCCGACGAGGCCCCGCGCGGCACCGTCGGCATCCCCCGTGCGCTCAACATGTACGAGAATTACCCCTTCTGGCACGCGTTCTTTACGCGCCTGGGCTTTAGCGTGCAGCTGTCCGACCAGTCGAGCAAGAAGACCTACCAGGCGGGCATCGAGTCCATGCCGTCCGAGAGTGTGTGCTATCCGGCCAAGATGAGCCACGGCCACGTGATGAACCTCATCGACCGCGACGTCGACTTTATCTGGATGCCGTGCGTGCGCTGGGAGCGCAAGGAGGATCCGACCGCCGGCAACTGTTACAACTGCCCCATCGTCATGAGCTACCCCACGGCGTTGGCACTCAATATCGACGAGATTCGCGAGCAGAACATCGAGTTCCTGTACCCGTTTGTGCCCTATCACGACAAGACCGAGCTCAAGCGCCGCCTGTACCAGGTGCTCGCCGTTGATCGCGTGGCCGATGCTGAGGCCGGTCGCGGTCGCGTGCGCGGTCCCAAGATCACGCGCTCCGAGGTCGATGCCGCTGTCAACGCTGCCTTTGAGGCCGATGCGCGTTTCCACGAGGATATCCAGACCATGGGCGAGGAAGCTCTTAAGTGGGTCGAGGACCACGGCGGTCACGGCATCGTACTCGCCGGCCGTCCCTACCATAACGACCCCGAGATCAACCATGCCCTGCCCGAGCTTATCTCGAGCTTTGGCTTTGCGGTCTTTACCGAGGATTCGCTCGCGCATCTGGTAAAGCCCGAGCGTCCGATTCGCGTCGTCGACCAGTGGATGTACCACAGCCGCCTGTACGCCGTCGCCCGTTTTGTGACGATGCGCAACGATTTGGACCTGATCCAGCTCAACTCTTTCGGCTGCGGTCTGGACGCTCTGACCACCGACCAAGTGCAGGAAATCCTGGAGGCCAGCGGTAAGATCTACACCGTGCTCAAGATTGACGAGGTGTCCAACTTGGGCGCCGCGCGTATCCGTATTCGCTCGCTCATGGCAGCGCTCAAGGACCAGGAGGCCGAGCGCTTGGCCGAGGCTACGGCCGCGGGCGAGGCCTACGAGCAGGGCGATGCCGCGCCGGTGGCGCCTTCCACGGATGCCCCCGCGTTCGCGAGCCGTAAGTACACGTTCGAGGCGCAGCGCGAGAGTGCTTCGACCGCGTGGCCCAAGGTGCCCTTTACCGAGCAGATGCGCGACGAGGGCTATACCATCCTGTGCCCGCAGATGGCACCGATTCACTTTGACCTGGTCAAAGAGGTGTTCCGCGGTGCCGGCTACAACCTGGAGCTGCTGCCCTCGACCGACCACGACGCCGTCGAGGCCGGCCTGCGCTATGTGAACAACGACATCTGCTATCCGTCGATTCTGGTAACGGGCCAGATTATGGAGGCCATCGAGAGCGGTCGGTACGACCTGTCCAAGACGGCCGTGGTTATCAGCCAGACCGGTGGCGGCTGCCGTGCCACGAACTACATCGCACTCATCCGCAAGGCCCTGCGTGAGAGCGGTCACCCCGAGATCCCGGTGATCTCGCTTTCGGCCGTGGCGCTCGGCGAGGACAACCCCGGCTTTAAGATTACGCCGGCGCTGCTTAAGCAGGCCGTGTACGCGGTGCTCTTTGGCGACGTGATGATGCAGATGCTCTACCGCTGCCGTCCGTACGAGGCCACGCCCGGTGCTGCCAACGCGCTCTACGAGGAGTATATGGCGCGCGCCCGCAAGTTGGCGCCCAAGTTCAACCGCCACAACTACACCAAGCTGTGCCGCGAGGCCATCCACGCGTTCGACACCATGCCGCTCGTGGGCGAGGGCACCAAGCCGCGCGTGGGCGTGGTCGGCGAGATCCTGGTCAAGTTCCACCCTACGGCCAACAACCACGTGGTCGATGTCATCGAACGTGAGGGCTGCGAGGCCGTAGTACCGGGCCTGCTCGACTTCTTCCTGTACTCCATGAGCAACGCTGAGTTGCAGAAGGACGAGTTGGGAAGCTCTGCCACTACGCGCGCTGGTATGCAGGCGCTCATTAAGCTGGTGGACTGGATGCGCACGCCGGTGGAAGAGATGCTCGAAAAGTCCCGCCGCTTTGAGGCGCCCGAGCGCATCGGCACCATGGCCGACAAGGCCCGCACGGTGCTTTCGGTGTGCAACAACATGGGCGAGGGCTGGCTGCTCACGGCCGAGATGCTCGACCTAATCGACCATGGCGCGCCCAACATCATCTGCACGCAGCCCTTCGCGTGCCTGCCCAATCACGTGGTGGGCAAGGCCGTGATCAAGGAGCTGCGCCGTCAGCATCCCGAGAGCAACATCGTTGCGGTGGACTACGATCCCGGTGCATCTGAGGTCAACCAGCTCAACCGCATTAAGCTCATGATCAGCGTGGCCAAGGAAAACATGCGCGCCGGTAAGGGCTTTAAGCTCGAGAAGGTGGCGCCGCTCGCGATGGACGAGGTCACCGGCCAGATGCGTGCCCATGACGGCTGCGTGAGCTGCGGCTCGGTCGACGAGAGTGCCGTGGCGTCGGTCGCTGAGCGCCTGGGACGCGGCATTAAGAAGTAGTTGGTCTGCTTCGAGCCGGATATAAGACAAACGGGTGGCAGCCGTGCCGGCTACCACCCGTTTTTGCTGGACATATGTTGCGCAAATCGTTTTGTCGCAGCCTTCTGTGCACTCGAATTTCGGAAGTGCGGGGAAAAACGCGAACCTCCCGAGCACGCCGCCTTTTTAGACTCTCGCGACCTGCGGTTTTGTTGTAAAAAAAGCCGGTCTGGTCGGCGAAACCCGATTTTTCCCCGCACTTCCGAAAACAGCGGTTCAGCAGCGCCAAAAAATGCCCTCAAAATCGAGAGTTAATGAACAGGTGTAGCCGTTCGCCGCAAATTACCGTCCGTTTATAGAACCCACCCCCAGCGTGCTGTCCCCTTACGGTTGAATAAATACACATCTATGGAATTACGTTAGAGAGGACCGTTCCATGAGCTACAAGACCGTTTGTGTTGCCGGCGGCGGCGTGTTGGGAAGCCAGATTGCCTTTCAGGCTGCCTACTGCGGCTTTGATGTGACGATCTGGCTGCGCAGCGAGGGCAGCATCGGCCGCACACAGCCCAAGATCGATCATGTGCGCGAGGAGTACATCGCGGCAATCGAGGGCATGGCGGATGGCACAGGCGAGTGGTGCGCCGGTATCGCCGATAGCGGCCAGCCCTTCGACAAGGAGGCGGCACTCGCTGCCGTCGAGCGTGCCTACTCCACGCTCAAGCTGGAGCTCGATCTTGCCAAGGCCGTAGCCGACGCCGACCTGGTCATCGAGTCTATGGCCGAGGACACCCAGGCAAAGATTGACTTCTACAAAAAGCTCGCCCCGGTTCTCCCGCAAAAGACCGTCGTCGTGACGAACTCCTCTACGCTGCTGCCGAGCACCTTTGCCAAGTACACCGGCCGCCCCGAGAAGTACCTGTCGCTGCACTTTGCCAACTCCATCTGGAAGAACAACATGACCGAGGTCATGGCGCAGGACCAAACCGACAAGCGCTACTTCGACGAGCTCGTCGACTTCGCCAACGACATTCGCATGCTTGCCCTGCCCGTCAACAAGGAAAAGAACGGCTACCTGCTCAATTCCATGCTGGTGCCATGGCTGCTTTCGGGCCTCGACTTGTATGTCTCGGGCGTGAGCGATCCCAAGAGCATCGACCTCGCATGGACGCGTGGCACCGGCGCCCCCAAGGGTCCGTTCCGCGTATTCGACACGGTTGGTATCCAGACGGCTTACAACATCGTTATGCAGTACCAGAAGGTGCCGGGTCTGGTGAGCCCGCTGCTCAAAAAGATGATGATGCCCTACAACTTTAAGGCCATGGCATCCGTCCTCAAGCAGATGCTCGACGAAGGCAAGCTGGGCGAAAGCTCGGGCGAGAGCTTCTTCAAGTACTAAAAAATGATCCCTCGGGGACGGAGGAAAACGGATCATCGCATTCCTGCGTCCCCTGTGCATCTTGCGGCTAACAGCTCCGGCTGCCTCGAGCCTAAGCTAGCCTTAAGAGGCGTTTGTTAAGCTTCGAGTCATAATTGGACAGAGCTTGGCAAGTGCCCTGGAATATGAAGGAAGCGGCAGCGATGGAATTCTTCGATGGTGACGACATGGGATCGAGTAGCGAAGACGGCTGCGACGAAACTGCCCCGTTTGTCAAAGTCGACCCCTTTGGCGCCGATACCCTGAGCTGCTATGTGCGCTTTGCAACATCCCGCGCCGGCATCACTCCACGTCAAACTCCACGCGATCGAGTTCGGGCACGTTGAGGTCGATGAGCTTGCGGGCAACGCGGCGGTCGTGCGCCCCGAGTGCCTCGCTTGTCGTCACGTGAGCGACAACCTCGCGCTCGACAAGGCCCTCCTTGTCGCCTTCGGTAGCCGAAGTCTCGACGGCGACGGTGTAATCCTTAAAGCCCGGCAGCACCGCGGCAAGTTCGCGCGTAGTTTCGGTGACGCCGTAGCCGTCCTGCACGCCGGCTTGCGCCGAGCCAATGGACCCCGCGGTCATAACGATGCAGGGGATGGCAAAGATCACCGTACCCACGATGATGCGGCGGCGCACCTTGTGCGACAGCTCATCGACCTCGGCATTTTCCTCAGCGGTCACAATGCCGTCGCCGTTGAGGTCGCGCTTGAGCGGTACACGTAAAAGAAGCAATACGGCTTCGGCCGCCAGTGCGATAAAGACGACGTTGATGCCAAACTCGTAGAGGGCCGAGAGGAACAGCGACCCGCTTGCGATGGCAATGCCGTAACCTGCCGCGCACAGGGGCGGCATGAGTGCGGTCGCCACGGCTACGCCGGCAATGAGCGTCGAAGGCTCCTGGTCGCGCGAGTTACCCAGCCCGCCCGCAAAGCCGCCCGCGAGCGCGACGGCAAGGTCCCATACGGTGGGTGTCGAGTTATCGATGATGGCGGCCGTGGTGGTGCCAAGGGGCGAGAGCTTAAAATACAGCGTGGAAGTGATCAGGCAAAGGACCATCTGCAGCGCGAGGCCGGCAATTGCCTCGAGGGTAATCTCACGGTCGAGCGTGGCGATGCCGTATGCCATGGCAAGGACCGAGCCCATGAGCGGGCAGATGAGCATGGCGCCCACAATGGCGATGTCCGAATCGATATCGAGGCCGACACTCGCGATCAGCATGGCGATAATGAGGATGCACAGGTGCGAGCCGGTTAGGCGCGCCCCGTTTACAAAGCGCTTACGAATTACGTGATAGGGGGCGCGACCCTCGCGAATGTTGAATGCGCGCCTCAGGAAGCGGCCGGCGTTCTCCATGACCTCGCTATAGGCAGGGCGGATGCCGTGGCGCCGGTGATGGCGCTCGCGCAGTCGCTTGAGCTGCTGGTTATCGAGTTTCATGTTCACCTCGCTTCGCCGCGGGCTATGCATCGCGCCCGCTGCCTCTACTCTACACCGCGGCAGGCGGGGTGGTCATCTTGACGTGAAACTTAGACGAGTAGGTAAAGGGGGCGCGTCAAATGAGGTTGAAGCCGAGGGTTTCGGCAGATACAAAAAAGCGCGGGGCCGGATGGTCTCCGACCCCGCGCTCTGCACGGATACGTTGTTGTTGGGTTTAGCCCAGCAGGCTCAATCCCACGGAGACAAACGCCAGGATAACGCCGACGATGGACTCGCCGCCCAGCAGGCCGCTGGCAACGACCAGGCCCTGCTCCTGGAAGGCGGCGTCCTTGGCAGCCTTCTCCTCGTCCGAAAGGCCTGCCTCGGCGTCGCGGTGTGCGGCCCACTTGTCGTAGGCGAGCTTGACGCAGGAGCCCAAGAAGGCCGTGAGCGACATGTAGAACGGCAGGTACACGCCCAGACCGATCATCATGGCCGGAATGCCGAGCCAGTACATGACGATGCCGGCGATAAAGCCGCCCGCAAACCACGGCACGCTCGGGATGCCCGAGACCATGGTGGCGACCACGCTTGCCTGCGCGGCCACAAAGCTCTTGTCGGGGCCGAAGGCGTCCGGACCATAGGCGGTGACGAGTGCGACCATGACGGCGGCAGCGACCATGGCGCCCACGATGCCGCCAATGGCCTGGCCGACCCACTGTGCGCGCGGGTTGGTGCCCAGTACGGCTCCGGCCTTAAAGTCGTTCATGACGTCGCCCGCAAGGCCGCACGCCACGGCCACGATGCCGGCGATAAAGAACAGCTTGACCTGTGCGAGCTGCGCGAAGGCTGCCACGATGAGCATGACGATGAGGCCAAAGATCTCCATAGGGTCGATACCCGTCTGGCCGCAGCTCTGCGCACTCATGATGGTGGTGACAAAGGTGAACAGCGTGACGATGACGGCCGGGACGGGACCGAGGTCGAGCGCGATGGCAACGATCACGGCGATGGCGGCGGTGCCCAGGCCGATGATGCCGGCGTCGAGCTTAAGCGAGCCCGAGATGAGCGATTGCTCGTCGGTGTCGGTGGAGCTGTCGGCGGCGAGGCCGCGGACGATACCGGCGACCTGCGGCAGGATGTCCTTAAGGACGACGGCGACGCCAAAGCCCATCATAAGGCCCATACCGAGGGACTTGACGATACCCTGCGCGGTCACAACATCGAACAGGCCGGCAGCGGTGCCGCCGACGATGATGCCAAAATTGCCCAGCAGCGCGCCGGCAAACCAGAACGCGACGGGGGCGAAGCCCACCAAAAAGCCGATGGACAGCAACATGGGCGAGTTGTAGATGGCAAAGGTCACGCCGGGGATGTTGAGCGTGCACAGCATGCTGGGCACCACGCCCAGGGCGTCGCGAAGCACGCTGTAGATGCCTGCAATGGCCATGGAGCCAAAGAGCTGCTTGCCGGTCTTGCCGCCGGCCTCGGTGGCGCGCAGGGTCTGAGCTGCGGCGTTGCCGGTGGGGAACTCCAGCGCGGCGTCCACGATAAAGTGACGGTGGATGAGCGCTGTCGCCAGAAGGCCCAAGATGGTGCCGGCGAGCGCCACGATAAACATGTCGAGCCAGCTGATCTGGTCGGCATAGCCCAGCATCCAGGCGCCCGGGATGGTAAACGCCAGGCCGCCGGCGACCATGGCGCCCGCGGACATGATGGTGTGGGTGACGTTGGCCTCGTTGAGGCTGGCGTTGCCCATGAGCTTCAGGAAGAACAGCGAAATGACGGCAGCGAAAATGATCGGCCAGGGGAGCGCACCCATTTTGAGGGCGGTATAGGCCGAGCTTGCCGTGATGATCACGCAGCCAAGGACGCCGATGACGACGCCGCGCAGCGTGAGTTGACCGCGCATCGAGGTGCGGTTCGAGGGATTGCTCATATAGAACTCCTTTGCGTATATCCGCTTCCCCCGCAAGCGCCGCTACGGATACGGCGCGGGAAGTCGGGTTACCAAGGGCCGCCGCGTGAGCTCGCGCACGACCGCGCATCAGTATAGCCGCAAGGTAGTCAATTTGGGACGGGGCTTTTTAGCTGGTTTGGGTAGGCGATATACTGCTGGGCAGACGAAAGGAGCGCCGACGATGCTTAATGGGTGCGCATACATATTGACGGTCGACGTGGGCAACACGTTCATTCGCTTTGGCCTGTTTGCCGAGGATTCGGCCGCGGCGCAGGAATGCCCGCTTGCGACGTGCGAGATCACGACGCCGTCGAGCATCACGGCCGACGAGGCGCGCATGAGGCTCGCGCAGGTCATGGGCGCGCTGGCAATCGATGCGGGCATGCCGGGCGTGCTCGTTCCCGCGGCGGCCGTGCTGAGCTGCGTGGTGCCGGCGCTCGAGCGCCCGTGGAAGGCGGCACTTTCCCGCACTTGCACGGGGCGCGTGCTCACCGTGGGGCCGGGCCTTAAGACCGGTATGCCCGTGCACTACGACGATCCAGCAGAGATCGGTCCCGACCGCATCGCCGACGCCGTGGCGGCCCGTGCCGTCTACGGCTCTCCGTGCATCGTGATCGACCTAGGCACGACGACCAATATCGAGGTCATCGATGCGCGCGGAACCTTTGTCGGTGGCGTCATCGCGCCGGGTCTGGCACTTGGCGCCCGCTCGCTTTCGGCCGCTGCGGCGCGCCTGCCGCAGGTCGAGCCCTCGGCACCCACGCATGTGATCGGTCGCAACACGCGCGAGGCCATGCGCTCGGGCGTGGTCTTGGGCGAGGTGGCCCGTATCGACGGCATGCTCGACATGGTGCTTGCCGAGATGCGCGCGACCAAGGCGGCGGGGGAGGGCAGCGTGCCCATTGTCATCACCGGCGACGATGCCGAAGCGCTCGCGGCCCTTGTCGGTCATAGCCTGACGGTCGATGACGCACTGACGCTGCGAGGTCTCGCCGAGCTGTACCGCATCAACCAAAAGCCTCGCCGCGCATAAAGTCGAGGACGTCGGCGGGAGAGGAAACAGCCCCACTTTTCACCTGCTACAATGGGTCAAACCATTGCGATTTCGGAGGTGTCTGCCATGTCGGACGATCTTCATCAAACCGCGTCGGGCAAGCGCCGCGACGTTATTAGCTGGGACGAGTTCTTTATGAGCGTGGCCATCGCCGCGCAGCGCCGCAGCAAGGACCCCAATACGCAGGTGGGCGCGTGCATCGCCAGCACCAACCACCGCATCCTTTCGGTGGGCTACAACGGTACGCCCTCGGCACTCAACGACGACTTTTTCCCGTGGGGCACGAGCGACGACCCACTGCAGGACAAGCATAACTACGTAGTCCATGCCGAGGCCAACGCCGTGCTCAACTACCGCGGCTCGCTCAAAGACCTTGAGGGTTCCACGGTCTACGTCACGCTGTTCCCGTGCCATGACTGCGCCAAGATCCTGGCGCAGGTGGGCGTGGGCGAGGTTGTCTACCTGGACAATAAGTACGCCGACACCGACGACGGCCGCATCAGTCGCCGCATTCTCGACTCCTGCGGCATCAGCTACCGCCAGGTCATCGTCGATGTCCACATCGGCACCGGGGAACAAACTCAGCAGTAGCGGCAGCGTGTGCTAGCGCCGGGCGTCGGCAAAAGCAGCTAAAAAAGCCCCGTCCCAAATTGACTGCTCGTGAAAGTCGTGTCCGCGCGCATGGACGGCTCGTGAGCGGGTACATGGCTGTAGTAACATAGCTCTGTCCGCGGGCGCGCCCGCGTTATTGTGAGAAAGGAGCCCCTGTGGCTGTTAACGAAGAGCTGCTTAAGAAGGTTCTTGAGGAGATCCGCCCCAACCTGCAGGCTGACGGCGGCGATATGGAGTATGTGGGCGTCGACGACGAGGGCGTCGTCCAGCTTGAGCTTCAGGGTGCCTGCGCCGGCTGCCCTATGAGCGCGCTGACCCTGTCCATGGGTATCGAGCGTATTCTCAAGGAGCACGTACCCGGCGTTACCCGTGTCGAGCAGGTCAATGCCTCCGGCGAGACCGAGGACCTGTACGACGAGTACGCGCCGTTCTAAGATGCGAAAGCTGCGGACGGCGTACTCCGCATAGACGTTACGCCCAAATATGCGGCTGCGAGCGAAAGGCCCGCGGCCGCATTTGTATGTAGGGAGTAGGAGGGTCGACATGCTCAACGACTTCTACCATATGCTTGATCCCGTCGCCATTTCGGCGGGGCCCATCACCATCTACTGGTACGGCTTGGCCTATGTGGTCGGAGCTCTGCTCACGGCGGTCGTCATGTACCGCACGCAGCGTCGCTGGGGTTTCGACATTACGGTCGACGATCTGACGAGCGTCGTGGTCGGTGTGGTCTTTGGCCTTATCATTGGCGCCCGCCTGTTCTACGTCATCTTTTACGGTGATGGCTACTACTGGGCGCATCCGCTCGAGATCTTTGCCACCAATGAGGGCGGCATGAGTTTCCATGGCGGCCTGGTGGGCGGCATCATCGGCGGCGTGCTCGTGTGCCGCATGTACAAGCTCGACGCCTGGACTTTGGCAGACCTCGCGGTCATCGGTGCTCCGCTGGCCTTGTGCCTGGGGCGTTGCGCCAACTTTATCAACGGCGAGCTGTGGGGCAAGCCGACCGATCTACCCTGGGGTGTGGTCTTTGGCGGCACCGCGGGAGATGTGCCGCGCCATCCCTCCCAGCTCTACGAGGCATTCCTCGAGGGCATTGTGCTCTTTTGCATCTTACAGGTGCTCAGCCGCAAAAAACCGCTGCTGCCCCAGGGCACGTTTATGGGCGTGTTCGTGATGGGCTATGGCATTGTCCGCTTCCTCATTGAGTTTGTGCGCGTGCCCGATGCCCAGCTGGGCTACCTGCTGGGCGGCGTCATCACCATGGGCCAGCTGTTGAGTCTGCCGCTCGTGATTGCGGGCCTGGCGCTCATCATTTTCGCCCGACACCGCAATCGCCCCCAGCGCATCTACCTCGACGCCTAGCCACCACATGCCACCACAAGGGGGACAGGCACCTTTGTGGTGGTTTTGCCGGGCAACGATGACAGAACCGTAACGTTTCCCCAGATAAAACCTGCCAAAATAAACCTGTCCCTTTTTGGGAGGTTTCTAGAAAGGCTATTCGGACTGTGAAGGATTCCGACCTCTCCGCAACGGCTGCGCGCGACGCCGCCCGCATCGTTTGGTTTAAGCGCTATCCCGCCAAACAGACGCTCATCGCATTTTTGCTCGCCCTGCTGGCGACCACGGCGTTTTCCATCGATCCCGCCCCGGTGTCGAGCAACGCAGTCTTGGCGATTGACCCCAAAGCCTCGGGCATGCTGTACGTGTGCTACGAAGTGCTCCTCTCGTTTGCCGGCCATACCGACGCGGTCATGCTGCTTGCGCTTGCCTGCCTGCTCACGCTGCCGTTTCGCTACGTGTTCTTTGGCCGCGGCGACGCTTGGCGTCCCTCGGTGATCCTTCCGTCGCTGTTCTTTGCCGTCTGCATGGTGTTTGGCCGCAGCTACGACCTCACCGATTCGGCCGAGATCGTGCTCGGCGACAAGGCCCGCATCATCTGCGCCTGGATAGGCGGTGCGGGCTGGATGCTCTTGGCGGTCGTTGCCTTCTACCTTGCCTTTGAGTGTCTAGATTGGCTGAGCTCTCGGCGCATTCCGTTTTCCGAAGCGCACTTTGGCCGCGTATGGCGTGTGGCTCACGCCGTGCTCTCGGTCCATCCCTTTGCCGGGCCCTTCCTGGTGCTTATGATCGCCTGGGCGCCCACGCTCATCGCTTCGCTGCCCGGCCTTTTTATGGGAGATACGGGTGCGCAGATTCGCCAGTGGTTCAACTACCCCAACGGCACGAGTGACTACCTGCGCCTGCTCAATCCCAATGTGTTGCTCAACGGCCATCATCCGGTGGTGCACACGGCCATCATCGGTTCGTGCGTCCAGCTGGGGCTTTCACTGTTCAACAGCGCCAACGCAGGTCTTGCCATCTACACCTGCGCTCAGTTCGTCATTACGGCCGCCTGTATGGCCTATTCCATCTCGTCGCTGCGCAAGCTGGGCGTGAGCCTGCCGGTCCGCGGCGTCATCTTGTTGTTCTTTTCATTTATGCCGATGTTATCCAATTACGCGGCGCTGCTGACCAAAGATGTGCTGTTTGCCGACGCGTTTTTGGTGCTGTTGGTGCAGACCGTGAAGCTCGTGGCCTGCGGCCTGCCCCGTCGCGATGCCAGTGCCAAGCGCGCGGGCGAACAGGCGCCTGTGCTCTTTGCACGCCACGACTGGCTGTTGCTCGTGCTGGGTGCCATGGGTTCCACGTTTTTGCGCAATGGCGGCCTGGTCTTTCCGTTGGCGGCCTGCGTGATTGCGGCGGCGTTTTGCGCTTGGGACGCGCATGTGGCCCGTCGCGTGGCCAAACAGTCTGGCGTCACGCCCTCGTACGCCACGCCACGCTTCCGCTGGGTCGGCGTGCTCGCAGTGCTTGCGCTCTGCCTTGTCTCCAACATGTATTTCACCAAGGTCTTTATGCCGGCGCACGATATCACGCCGGGCTCCAAGCGCGAGATCCTCTCGATTCCGTTTCAGCAGACGGCGCGCTTCGTCCAAAAGCACGACGGCCTTAATTCGGGCGTTAACCCCAAGGTCAAAGACGATGGCACGATTGAGGAAGCTCCCTGCGACGGCTTGGTGACCGATGAGGAGCGCGCTGTGATCGATCGCGTGCTTAAGTACGAGAACCTGGGCCGTCGCTACAACCCCGACAAATCGGATGCCGTCAAAAACTGCTTCAATGAGTACGCCTCGCAGGAGAACATCAAGGCCTATTTTAAGGTGTGGGCCCAGATGTTCAAAAAGGACCCCGAGTGCTATATCTCGGCGCTCGTCAATAACTACTACGGGTACTTCTATCCGAGCGCTCGCGATGCGTGGGTCTACAGCACGGCGCGCAGTGCCGAGATCATGGCGAAGCCCGATAACCTCAAGTACTTTGACTTCCATCCGGTCGACAGCAAAGCCGTGCGCTGGTGCGACCACCTGATTAACCTGTACCGCGTGGCGGTGCAGCGCATCCCGTTTATCTCGCTCACCATGAGCTCGGCCACCTACGTGTGGATCATGATCGTCGTGGTGGTCTACCTGTTGCGCCGCCATTCGTGGCGCGCGCTGGCCATCTGGATACCGCTACTGGGTGTGCTCGCTGTGTGCCTGATTGGTCCATGTAACGGGTCGACCTACATGCGCTACCTGTACCCGGTCATTGCATGCATGCCTTTCGCCATCGGCGCCACGATCACCCGCAGCGACCGCCTGTGGACCTAACCAAAGATTGGCGCATTGGGGTCAGGCTGCTTTGTGCCAAGGGGCTGCATCATCACGACGCCTTCATTTTGGGGTTTATCTTGCAGGCCAGTAGGTATATCATAACGACGTTTGTTTATATTGCCCGAGCATTCGCGCTGGGCTTTAGGTCGAAACCGATAGGAGACACGTATGTCCGGACACTCTAAGTGGGCCACAACCAAGCATCGTAAGGGCGCGCAGGACGCCAAGCGTTCCGCCCTCTTCTCCAAGCTCAGCCGCAACATCACCGTTGCTGCCCGTCTCGGCGGCGACCCGCTGCCCGAGAACAACGCCAGCCTCGCCGCTGCCGTTGCCAAGGCTAAGGCTCAGTCCATGCCTAAGGACAAGATCAAGTCCGCTATCGATAAGGCCTTTGGTTCGGGTGCCGACGCCGCCGTCTACGAGAACATCGTGTACGAGGGCTACGGTCCCGCCGGTGTCGCCGTCTACGTTGACTGCCTGACCGACAACCGCAACCGCACCGCCGCTGATGTCCGTTCCGCCTTCTCCCACGCTGGTGGTAACCTGGGCACCTCGGGCTCCGTCGCCTTCCAGTTTGAGCGCAAGGGCCAGATCGTCGTTGCCAAGGAGGTCCTGGACGAGAACGCCAAGAAGGAGACCATGATCGCCAACGGTCCTGCCGGTGACGAGGATGAGTTCATGATGGCCATCGCCGAGGCCGGTGGCGAGGACTACGAGGACGCCGGCGAGGAGTGGATCGTCTGGACCGCTGCTAACGACGTCATGGCTGTCTCCAAGGCGCTCGAGGAGCAGGGCGTCCAGGTCAAGGGCTCCGAGACCACCATGGTCCCGACCACCCCGACCGAGGTTTCCGGCGCCGACGCCAAGAAGGTCCAGCGCCTCATCGACCGTCTTGAGGAGCTCGACGACGTCCAGGACGTCTACAGCACCATGGACATGACCGACGAGGTCATCGCTGCCCTCGAGGAGGAGTAGCGCCCGCACGGATTGAGCCGTGCATATCTGGGCATAATGAAGCGAGCATGCAAGCCTCGTGGAATAGATGAGCCGGATCCGCGTGCATGAGGCACCGGACCCGGCTCTTTTATAATGATGCGAATCGTTTTGCATTCTGTGGATCGAGATTTGAAGGGAGCGCTGCATGCGCGTGCTCAAACGAGCCCTGGCGATCGTGTATTTTGCCGCCGCCGTCGTGGCGCTGGGTACGTTAGTCTGCCAGTTTTGGGGGCCATATACCTATCGCTTTATGCTGCTGATGCGCAATCCGCTGCCTCGCATCGTTGTTACGGCGTGCGGCGGTATCGTGGCGCTCGGCGTGCTCGTGGGTTTCTTCCGCCTGATGTTTGCTCGTCGCGAGCCGTCCTGCGTGCATCCGGCGGGGGAGCGCAATATCGAGGTCACGCTCGCTGCCCTCTCCTCGTGTGCTCGCACCGCAGCAGAGCGCGACGACCGAGTGATGATCGAGCATGTCGAGGCGCGCGTGCAGGGCTCCGACGAATCGCGCGTCCGTTTTAAGGTTGACGCCATCGCACTCGATAACCGGGACGTGGCCTCCCTTGCAGTCGCGATGCAGCAACGTATCGAGGAGGCCTGCGACACCATGCTCGGCACGCCGGGCACGACCGCACGCGTTCGTTTTTTGCCGTCCAAGACTACCGTCCAGACCGTGGAGGTTTCCGGTGAGTGATACCAATCAAGACAAGACCGTTCGCACCCCGCGCCTGACTATCGATCAGAGCGCCGCGCCGGCAGGCGAGGTCGTCGATCCCAAGGTGGAGGGTACCGAGTCACATGATGCGGTCGCCGATGATTTTGATGAGGCCATGGGTCTCATCAAGGGTACGGGGGCAGCCATCTGGAGCTATGCCGTCCGTCATCCCAACACCACGCTTGGAGCCGTCGCTGGTTTTGTGCTCGCCGTGCTGGTGCTCACGCTCGGTCTGTGGGATACGCTCGTCATCGCTTTCTTTGTGCTGATCGGCGCCGTGATTGGCCAGATCCGCGACGGCGAGAACGGAATCGTCAACTTCTTCGGCCGTCTGTTTAGCGGCCGCTAGCATGTATTCGACCGCCGCGTGTGCGGTGGGCATAAGGAGGAACCATGGCTTTTAACACGAAGGTCGATGTGGCCGATACCGAGCTCGAGGTAGACGAGACCGTCACCGCCGAGGCCGAGGACGTAACGCTCGAGGACGAGGCGCTCGTCGAGGCCGAACCCGCCGACGATGCGGAAGAGGATGATGGGGAAGCGGACGAGTCCGAGGACTCGCTGACCTATTCCAACGGTGTGATCGAGAAGATCGTCGCCATGGCCACCCGCGAGGTACCGCACGTCCTGGGCATGAAGGGCAACCTCATGCACTTTGTGCAGGAGCAGTTTGGTGCCGAGAATCTGACCAAGGGCGTGACAGTCGAGGTCACCGATGACAACCGCGTGGTCGTCAACATTTCCGTCATTATCGAGTACGGCGCCTATGCGCCCGCGATTTTCGACGACGTTAAGGCGCGCGTGACCGAGCGTCTGGCTGCGATGACCGGCCTTGAGGTGGCAGGCGTCAACCTGCGCATCGAGGACGTCATCACCCCCGAGGAGTATGAGCACCGCACCAACCAGCACGAGTAACCTACCAAAAAGGGACAGGTTTGTTTTGGCAGGTTTTATCTGCGAAAACGTTAAACGGCCGACCGCGCAAGCAAAAGCGTGGCCGGCCGTTTCTGTACGCTCCCGATGTAGTCATACCGCTCGTCTAACTAAGGGTTGCAATCCCCACGTTCCGCGTTACCCTAATGAGCGCATTGTTTCCAAATTGTTAACGAGGAGTTGCCGTAATGGCTGACGAGCGCGAAACAGAAAGCAAGGCATGGGCGATTGAGGCCGCCGCGGCAGAGGCGGCATCGCGAGCTGCCGAGGAGCTACATCGTCCTCCCGTGGTGCCGATGGAGCGCGTGGTCGATCGCACCGATATCGAGCGCGGCGAGCGTGCCGGCCAAAAGCGCAGCCAGGAGCCAGGCTTCCCGCGCTTTTTCGCCGAGCTCAATCTGGGTCTGATTCTTACGGCCTTTGCCATCGTTGCGTTTAAAACCCCTAATCACTTTGCTTTTGGCGGCACCTCGGGCGTGTCGGTCATTCTGTCCACGCTGTTCCCGACCCTGCCCGTCGGTGTCTTTATGTGGATTATCAACGCGGTTCTCGTCGTCTTGGGCTTTATCTTTTTGGAACGCAAGGCAATCCTGTGGAGCGTCTTCGCCTCGTTTGCGCTGTCCGCCTATGTTTCGCTTTTCGAGCTCTTTATCCCGACCAGTGTCTCGATGACGGGCGATATGTGGCTCGACCTGTGCTTTGCCGTGATTCTGCCGGCGCTCGGCAGCGCCATCGTCTTTGATATCGGCGCCTCGACGGGCGGCACGGACATCCTCGCTATGATCCTCAAACGCCGTACCACACTCGAGATTGGTCGCGCGCTGTTGCTGGTCGATATCGGCATCGTGACCATCGCGGCCTTTTTGTATGGTCCGCGTATCGGTCTGTATTGCGTGCTCGGCCTGTTTGCCAAGACGCTTGTGGTCGACAAGGCCATCGAGAGCATTCATCTTCGTAAGGTCTGCACGATCATTTGTTCCGAGCCCCTTAAGGTCGAGGAGTTTATCGTCAAGCATCTCAACCGTACGGCGACCATCAGTCGCGGCTACGGTGCCTTCTCGGGCAAGTGCGTGACGGTGATCATGAGCGTGCTGAGCCGTCGCGAGGCCGTGCAGCTGCGCCGTTATGCGCGCGAGGTCGATCCGGGTGCCTTTATCACGATCGTCGACAGCTCCGAGATCGTCGGCAAGGGTTTCCGCGGAACGAACTAACGCGGACGCACTCATCAAACAATCGAAAAGCGCCTCGCGCGTTGCAAATACGTCATCTAAGAGTATTTGTCCCCACATTGGGCGATAATGATGCCAATGACATCGTTTGCGATCCAGGTGATTCGCTCTAGATACGAAGGGATGATTTCGATGTTCTGTTCGCAGTGTGGCGCCCCCATGGGCGATAACGACAAGTTCTGCGGCGTGTGTGGTGCCCCCAATGCCGGTGCTGCAGCTTCCGCCCCTCAGGGTCAGCCTCAGCCTCAGCAGTTTGTTCCTCAACCTGTCGCGAACGCGTCCAAGGGCTGCACGGCTCAGGCGTTTGAGGATATGACCAAGACTCCGGGCGTGCTGCAGCGCGTGTGCCAGATTGCCTTTTTGCCGGCGCTTATCTGTGTCGTGTCGGTACTCGTGCTGTTCATCCCCGTTATCGGCGGTATTGCGGCTGCCATCGGCTTTTTGGCTGCCTACGTGGCGAGCGTGTGCGGTTCGGGCTTTGGCATCGAGTGGGGTCGCGACCTGTCGCTTAAGATCGATGACGGCATGGGTCGTCCGTTGATGCGTTCCACGTCGTTTGGTCTCGGAATCTTTTCGAGCGTTATTTCGGTCGTGCTCGAGGCTATCGCTGCCATTCCCATTATCGGTGTAGTGCTTTCGCTGGTGGAGGGCGTGGTAATTGGCGCCGCGGGCTCGTATTCTTATTACGGCTCTTATGCGCTCGAGGCTGCGCTGTTTGGCTCGCTTGGCCTGCTTGTCCTGGCTATGATTGCCACGGCGGTCCTGGGGGTCTTCTTTAAGATGTTCGCCGACATTGCCGTGATGCACTTTGCGGTGACCGGTCGCGTCGAGAGCGCGTTTTCGCTCGATAAGGTTTGGGCAGCCTTTAAGAACAATAAGACCAAGCTGTTCTGCGCTTCGTTCCTTCCCGAGTTTTTGACGGGTCTGGTCGCCAACGTTGTCACATGGATCTTGACGGTCGTCTTTGGCGCCGTTGCCTCTGTCGGTATGTATAGCTACTACTATCGTCCTACGGGTATTGAGGCGATTGTTACCGGCGGTGGCATCACACTCGTGCTGTTCCTGGTTCTGGTCGCTTTTGTCACCGTATTTCTTACGGTCTTTGGCAAGATGCTCAAGCACCGTGCCGTTGGCTATTGGGTTGCACGTTATGCAAGCGAGTGGGCCGACGAGGACAAGGACGACGTCCTGACCTTTGTATTGCCCTTCGAGAAGAAGTCCGCTCCCTCGGGTTACAGTGCTCCGGATGTCGCGCCTGAGCCCA
>CABRRA010000032.1:0-24858 GCA_902473205.1 uncultured Collinsella sp. | reverse complement strand
TCGGCACCATTTTACCCTCCTGACGAGGAATTCGTCCATATTTCAAAAATCAAATTGCGTTTGCTATCGAAGCCTTGATTATCAACTTCATCCGAACACTTCCCACATTCATCCGCACTTGTGCGGATGAATGTGGGAACCCGATACCCTGAGGGCCGGACCGGCCGGCCCCGGGAGATCGGAGGACGGCATGTCCGGAAAGAGGAAGAAGGGTTCCGCGGAGGCGGCCCCGAGGGCCTACGGCAGGCTCACCAGGCACGAGCGGGACACGGTCCAGAGGATGCTGGAGCGCAGGGCCTCGTGCAGGGAGATCGCCAGGGAGCTGGGCAGGTCGCCCTCGACGGTGAGCGCCTAGGTGGCGTCGCACAGGTTCGTGACGGCGCCGAAGTCCAGGCGCGGCGAGCGCGTCGACGGCTCGGCCGACCTGTCGGCGGCGTGGCCGCGCTGCTGCAACGGGTGCGGCCGGTACCGTGCGATCGGCTGCAAGCGCCGCCCGCACGTATTCTGTGTTTCGTCAAGAGGATTTGAGCAAAAAGAGCATCGGAAATTGAGCAGTCGCAGCATCGGAAGCGCGCACGCTTTTTGAGCGGCTAGCCCTCCTGCATGAGGGCATGGCGGACGCGGTAGGACTCGCCGCGGAACTGGATGAGCCTCCCGTGGTGGACGATGCGGCCGATCACGGCGGCGGCCATCTGGTCGTCCCCGAACACCGACCCCCACCTGCTGAACTCCAGGTTCGTGGTGATTACCACCGACTGCCTCTCGTATGCGTCGGCGAAGACCTGGAAGAGCAGCCTCGCCCCGTCCGCGTCGAGCGGGAGAAACCCGAGCTCGTCGATGACGAGCAGGCGGGCCTTGCCGATGAGCGCGGCCTCCCGGTCGAGCCTCCCGTCGTCGCGGGCGCGCCTCAGGCGCATCACGAGCGAGGACGCCGTGAAGAAGCGCGCCTCGAGCCTCCTCTCGCACGCCAGCGCGCAGAGGGCCGACGCCATGTGCGTCTTGCCGGTGCCGACGTCGCCCATGAGCACGAGGTTCTCCCTGCGCTCGACGAAGTCGAGCGCGAGCAGCGACTCGCGCCCCATGCCCTCCGGCCACGACACGGCCGACCAGTCGTAGCCGTCGAAGGTCTTGGGCGCCGGCAGCGCGCAGCGCCTGAGCAGCGTCGCGCGCTTCGAGGCCTCGCGGCTGGACCTCTCCGCCTCGAGGTAGCCCGCCAGGTACTCCACCTGCTTCGGGGTGCCGAGCCTCGACCACTCCTCCAGGACGGCGGTGGTGAGCGAGCACGACCGCCCGGCCTCCACGACCCTGCGGGCCAGCTCCTCGCTAGCTGCCATCGGCGACCGCCCCCTTCAGGAACCCGTCGTAGACCGACAGGTCGGCCCCGCTGGCCTAGCCTAAGGGCGAAAACGGAATAGACGGACCGACCGTACGGCTGAGTCTGGGAAGAGGTGCCGGGCGGCGGGCGGAGCATGGCCACCGGACCCATCGAAACACATCTCCACCGTTCCTTCAACTGGGAAAACGACGCCCCCGTGGCCTGAATGGGGCCTCGGGGGCGTTCGGCTAACTGCGGGAACGGCTTATCCGCTCAATGTGTTCGGCTGAGATCGGAAATCAACCATATTATGGGCACAGTCGGCAATTGGGTTGGATAGCCTCGCACCGGAGGAATCAACATGAGTACAAGTAGCTACAAACCGCAAAAAGGCCGTGGCCTCCCGTGGCCTTTAGACACGGACGCTCCATCGGTTGCCGATCAGGCCGAGACGCCTAGCGAGATGGAGGCGGCGCTTGACGTTCGACAGGATGAGATTGCAAAGAGCGAGATCCTGAGTGGAATCAACAGGCCATCCTACGACTCATTATTTGCGGTCGCGAAGAATCGCGTCCAGCTTGCGATTCTGATCGTGATTTGCTCCTTCCAGACGTCCAAAGGCCCTAATAGGAAGGATGCCAACGGAAAAGAACTTACAAAAGGTCTTTTCATGCGTCAGGACAAGCTCGAAAAAAAGTCTGTTCGACTCAACCGACTGTATCGAAAGCTCTGGGCGAGCTGGCTCATCGAGGCATCATCATGAAGACCGATGGGGTGTGGGTCATCGTTTGGGCTCAGCTCGATATTCAAGCGCGTGAGGCCGGATGGGATCCGCGCGCGGACGCGGGCGGCGAGGTCGGACGTGAAAGCCGGACCGCAGAGGTATCGAGCGCACGCGGCCAGGGCCTCGAGGGCGCCTGGCGGGTAGGGAGATCCGAGCATGAGGCAGGACAACGCGCAGGCCCGCGAAAGGTTCACGAGCTCCCCCGCGACGCGGCTGGACCCTCGGCTGCCCCTCGTAAAGGATGCAGAAGACACGGTCGAGGTCCGACGGTTCGACCAGGCTGTACCGGCAGTCCGCGTACAGTGCGCAGCCCCTCCCGCGCGGGTCGCCGTCCGAGTCCTCATCCGGCTCATGATGGCGCACCTCAACCCAAAGGCCCTCCAACACGTCGTCGAACCCGAAATCGAGCTCCGCCTGGACGCTCTCGCCGAGCGCATCGCCCAGGGCGAGCTCCGGCACCTTCGTCACACGGCCGTCCAGCCACTCAATCTCTGTCATCGCGCGCATGGTGCAAGCCCCTTCCGACACGGGATTGTCAGCTCAACCCGACCCTTACCCATACGGACGAACATAACTCGCCAGGGGGAAGCCCCTGAAGGCCGTGCGCCACAACATGAGGCCGAATCCGCCCCCGGCTGGACAGGCCAACAACGAAGGAGCACACGGAACCGGCGCGGCGTTACAACCGTCCCGGCAAGCGTGTCACTTGGCCAAGTCATGATGCCGACAAACCCGGAAATGCTCCAACGGAGCACCGAACGAGCGTAACAATATAAAGCCGTGCAACACGTGTTGGACGACCGGAACATCCCAAACAAAGGCCTGTAGGTCCCACCTTCAAGCCCAATAGCAAAATGTGCATCAGCGGATTTGCAGCGATACAAATCTCAACCGTCACCATCACACCGCAGCGCGCCTAGTCCCACTCATCCTACTGCAAATGTCCCAGAACGAGAAAACGACCAGCTTAACATGCCAACCTTTATATCCGCACGCGCGTAATTCAACTCATAAGGACCGGCTATCCCTTGCCTGTGACACAATCTCAAACGCACAGAACAGAATCATCAGTCCAATCATCGCATAAGAGGCAGCCGAACCTTCAAGCACTATTCCACAAAGAACAATCTCCGCGCCGCCAATAAGAGCTGTTATCAGGCGCTCTGCCTTTTTGCTCTCGCCGCTCGCATAAAAAGGCGGCAAAGCGCACAAGATCACATATAGCCCGGGAAGGGAATACAGGATCGATAGTCCAAGCCCCCCATCAACCGCAGTGTTTTGCGTAAGAATCAACTGAACCCAAACGGCAATTATCACTGAGCAGGTTGTCGATAAAAGAAGACTAGAAATATAGCACGCAACAAAGTCCCGTCGCATTCGAACAGAGAAATCCGCGAACTCTCTTCGCCGCGTGGAAACAATAAGGTACACAGAAATTGCAATAGAACCAATCAGAGAAAACAGCGGAACAACCAGCAATTCAAGCTTATTACCCCATCGATCAACCACACCCCCACTCCAATGAGCGGGAATTGTATCAGGGAGGACTGACCAAGCCGCCCATAGAATCAGAAATGGAAGAATAGAGAGGATGAAAGATGATAACACTGCAGTAATTTTTTTTGAGGCTCTCATCGATTCCGCATCTCCTTGCGCGCCCACATTCCACTCCGCCTTAAATCAAGTATACGTTTTGGAACGGGATGTCACTCCGAACGCCTTACCCTCTTAGTGTGAATGCCGCTGCGGCATTGTTGACTCATCCTTAGTAATCGCGTCTATCCTCTGCAGCATCAGCCGAAGCAATCCGAGAGGAGCCGCACATGCATGCAGCGGAAATTCCTTTCGGGGGGGGGTATCTCCCAGATTTACCCGCCGCCCGAAGGGGCAGTCGACAGTCGAGTACGTACTGATCATCGCGATCATCGTCCTGGTGGTGCTGATCGCGGGACCGTGGGTCTCATCGGCGATCACAAACCAGTTCAACACGGTGGCGGGGACGCTCGGCAACGGAATCTCAAAGGGGAGCTGGGAGTCGGGCGGCACGGGCGGCGGCAACGGGTCGTTGACCGACGCCGACATCGTGGACCCCGTACACGGGATAGCGTTCGCCGTGTACTCGGAGGACGACCACAGCCTCATGTTCTACAAGCGCCGCGGGGTCCCCAGAGTCGGTGACATGCTCAACAGCCGCCGCGTGACGGCGGTGTATACGGGGTTCGAAAATGGATACGCCTCCGCGACCGTGGGAAACGACGGCAAGACGACTGCCCCCTGGTGGCCTAACAGAAATAATATCGTGGCCGTAAAGGCCATTGACGATGGCATAGAAATCCACTCGTTGGCATTTTGCTTTCAGTACATGGAGAACTGCAAGAGCTTTGATCTGGCAAAGTTCGACATGTCGAACTGCACAAATCTGCAGCACGCATTCGCGTATTGCGGCAATGCGACTTCCTTCAGTATTTCAAGCTGGGATACGTCCTCGGTCGTCGAATTCGACTCGGCGCTCAAAAACCTTTACAAGGTCGAGGAGATTGACATCTCCGGATGGTCGACGCGGAAAGCCGGCGATTTACGTCTCCTTTTTTCCGCCGACAGCTCGCTGAAAAGCGTGAAATTTGGACCAGGGTGGAAGACCTCAGATGTTATGGATATGCTCGGCATGTTTAGCTATTGCAAAAATCTAAACCTCGACTGTTCCGATTGGAATGTCCCAACCTATGCCAATCATAGTAACTTCAATCACTGCGCCCCCGGCGTTATCCTCCCGAAGGCGTGGCAGTAGGTCTGAAGAAACAAAACGGCAAGCAGTTTATGTGGCGCGGGCACCCGTGCCGCCGTTGCCTCAGCGGCACGTTACGGGCTAGTCGGTTCGCTTTAACGTACGCTCTGCATGCAATATCAATCCCCATGCGAAGGGAGTGTCGCATATGCATGCAGCGGCAATTAACCTTCGGGGGGGGGTATCTCCTAGGAATACCCGCCTCCGAGGCCAAGGAGCCATCGAGTACGTTCTGGTCATCGCGATTATCGTCCTGGTTGTGATGATAGCCGGCCCTTGGGTCTCGTCGGCAATCAGGAACCAGTTCAACACGGTGGCGGGAGTATTGGTAAACGGGACAGCAGGTGGGACTTGGGAACCGAGCGGTTCCGGCAGCGGTAACGGCGCCGATTCCGCGACCGTCCAGGCGGCCATCGCCAAGGACGCGAAGGACTGGACGCTCGATGAGCAGAAGGCCGTCGCCGAGGACATCGCCGCCAAGGGCGAGGCGTCGCCCGCCTACGCCAAGGCGAAGGCCGCGATGGATGCTGGGACGAAGTGGTCTATTAAGCTCACTAATGGCGAGACCCTCGAGTACCGCATCATCGGCATCAACCATGATAATTTGGCCGATGGCTCCGGTAAGGCGGGGCTGACGTTCCTCACCACCTCGACGGGAATCAAGTCCCGCATGAATTCGGCGAACAACAACGTCGGCGGCTGGGAGGCATCCGAGCTCCGCGCGAAGATGAACTCCGGAGAGATCTGGAACCTCATGCCGTCCGATTTCCAGTCCAAGGTGAAATCCGCCGAGAAGCTCACGATAAACACCATCGGACCAGGTAAGCCTTCCGCCGTCACAGCTACCTCCGACAGGTTGTTCCTGCTCAGCTACTCCGAGATCGTCCCGACTTCGTATTGGGCGGATAGCGACCCTTTGACCTCTTCCGAGGGCACCCAGTACGAGGCCTTCAAGGGCAAGGTGATGAATAACCACTCGGGTAACGAGTGCCTGAAGTTTGGCGGCTTTTGGTGGGAGCGTTCGCCACAGCCGCTCAGCTTTTCGTTCTTCCACGGTGTCGACTTCTGGGGCGATCCGTCGGGCAGCGGCGACCCGGCGGGCTTGTATTACGTGTTCCCCGCTTGGTGCTTCTAGTCTCATCTGCATCTATTGAAAGGCCCGCGCAGCCCTGTGCGGGCCTTTCTCTTGGCAACTGAAGGAACAATTTGAGGTTCGTGGCACAGGATATCGGGTTGAGGAGAAATGGGGTCATACGGCGGCTCTCAGAGCGCCTGTCGCGCTCCCCCGCCATTACCTCTGCTGCACCCTCGTATAGAGTTCATCTCGCTTGCCGTTTCGTTGCAACAGCCCACTTGTCCACCGATCAAGTGAACTACTGGAATAAATACAGCGACACGCTTGTTCGTTACAGTGGCTATATCGGTGTAAATCGCCGCGATAGATACAGCCTGTACTCGGCTGTATACCAGCTACGCGTATGTAGATTCATATCGCGTTACTAAATCGGCTCAAGCGCGTGCAAAACGCACAAGTAGCCGCAAAAGGCGATTAACGCGTAGGTAGATTATAGGCACCCTGTTGCTTAATCAAAATTAAGCAATTGCTTAAAACAAAAAAGGTCAGGCACTAGGTGCCTGACCTGCAAACTTCTGGTCGGGACGACTGGATTCGAACCAGCGACCCCTTGACCCCCAGTCAAGTGCGCTACCAAGCTGCGCCACGTCCCGAAGCTTTTGTTGTTGCTCTGCTCTCGCTCGCAACAGGGAGTATATTAACCCGAAACTTTACCCTTGTGCAAGAACTTTTTTACAAATTTTGAAGCAAGTTCAAAATTGTATTTGCGAGCTGGGGTTTTGTTAGAACGGGAAGTTCTTGCGTACCCGCTGTGCTCACGATCCAAGCCTTGTTGGTATCGGTTCCAAAGCCCGAATCGGCGCGAGAGACATCGTTGGCGATAATGGCATCGCAACCCTTGCGGGCGAGCTTTCGCTGCGCGTACTCCACGACGTTATCGGTCTCGGCCGCAAAGCCGATCACACACCGCTCTCCCTTTTGGCGCGAAAGCTCGGCCAAGATATCGACCGTCTCGACCAGTTCGATGCGATCCAAGCGCTCGTTGGCCTTTTTGAGCTTATGGTCGGCAGGGGCTGCGGGGGTGTAGTCGGCGACGGCGGCCGCGCAAATGGCTGCATCGGCCGTCTGAAAGGCGCCCAGCGCCGCCTGCAGCATTTCAGCGGCGGTCTGCACGCGCACGCACTCCACGCCGCGGGGAACATCGAGCGATGTCGGCCCCAGCACAAGCGTAACCGCAGCACCGCGGCGAGCGGCCTCCCCCGCCAGGGCGATGCCCATCTTGCCCGACGACCGGTTGCCGATGAAACGCACGGGGTCGATCGGCTCGTGCGTGGGGCCGGCGGTAATCACGACGCGCTTGCCCGCCAGGTCCTGCGGCACGGGATTGAGCACCTCGCAGACGGACTCGACGATGTCCTCGGGCTCGCTCATTCGTCCCGTGTCCACGTCGCCGCAGGCAAGGTAGCCACTACCGGGTCCCACCACGTGGACGCCGCGCTCGCAAAGCGTGGCCATATTGGCCTGCGTGGCCGGCGCCTTCCACATGCCATTGTTCATGGCCGGCGCAATCACGATGGGTCGCGGCGTGGCAAGCAGCGTGGTGGAGATGAGGTCATCGGCGATGCCGTTGGCCATCTTGGCGATGATATTGGCCGTCGCGGGCGCCACGACCACCAGATCGGGCTCCTGCGCCAGCGAAATGTGGTGGATGGGGTCGGAGGGGTCGTCGAACAGACCCACGGCGACCGGCTCGTTGGTGAGCGCGCGAAAGGTGAGCGGACCCACAAACTCGGTGGCATGCTCGCTCATAACGACCTTGACGCGCGCGCCGCGCTTTTGCAGCAGACGCACGATATTGCACGACTTATAGGTGGCGATCCCGCCGGTAATGCCCAGCAGGATCGTTTTTCCCTCAAGTTGCATTGAATTGTTGGGTGCCGCCGTCATCGTTAGGCTTCCTTGCTGGGGAGCACGAGCAAGCGGTGGCAGTACGGGCAGTGCGTAATCTCGCTACCGTCGTGGTTGAGGTCGCTCATGGACGACGCCTGCAGCGCGGTGTGGCAGACCGTGGGAATGTTGCCCTTGATGGTCTCGACGGCCAGGCCGCGGAACTGCTTGAGCAGGCGCTCGTAGTCGGTGAGCACGTCGGTCGGCAGCGTGGCGGCAAGGGCAGTGCGCTCCTTGGTGGCGGCATCGATCTGAGCCTGGAGGTCGGTGGCCTTGGCGCGGGCGGCCTTGGTATCGGCCTTCACGCCCTCCTCGAACTTGGCGATGATTGCCTGTGCGCGAGCCTCGCGGTCGAGCGCCTCCTTGTGGGCGACGACGACATCTTTGCGGGTGTGATCAATCTTGTCCAGACGCTTGGCCAGGGTGGCGAGCTCGTTCTCCAGGTCCTGAACCTCGCGGTAGTCAGAGCCGTCAACGTGGCGCTTCTTGGCGGCCTCGATGGCGTTATTGGTCTGGATCTCGGTGGTGTTGAGATCGTCGAGCTCAATATCCAGGTCCTTGCGCTGGGCGTAGAGCTTGGTCATCTCGGACTTGAGCTTCACATAGGTCTTGCGCTTGGAAGCGAGCTCCTTGAGCTCCGGCATATTGGCAAGTTCGCTCTTGTTGCGGGCGAGCTCCAAATCGATCTGTTGCAGCTTGAGTAGCGTAGCGCCGGCGCTCATAAGTTCTCTCCTTTTGTCACAGTCCACCATTGGCAAGGGTTCAGTATTTTAATCGCATGACGGGGGTCGACCCCGGCGTCAACTGCAGAGTTCATCAATATATCAACGAACGGCTCTTCGGAGCGGTCGTGGCCGAGCAAGATCACCGGTAGCCCGCGCAAGGCAAGGTCTTGCGCCACGTGGTAGCCCGCCTCGCCCGTCACGATGACATCTGCGCCTGCGGCAATGGCGAGCTCTCCAAAGTCGCCCAGGGAGCCGCCCAGAATGGCGACGCTGCGGCACGGGTGATCGGCCTCGCCCCATACGCGTGGGTCGCTGCCAAACGCCGTGGCGGCGCGAGTGGCAAGGTCACGCAGGCTGCAGGGGTCGTTGAGCGTTGCAAGCGCGCCCAGGCCAGTCGCTTCGGGGTCGTCCACGTGCTCCAGCGAGCTTGCGGGCGCGGCGTCCAACAGCGTACTTAGGCAAACGCGAGCCTCATGCGAGCGGTCCAGATTGGTGTGGAGCGAGATGATGCTCACGCCGCAGCGGGCCGCCTCGTAGAGCGCCGCACTGCACTGGGGACGCGTCGCGCTGGGCGGGCAAAATGCCTCGGGCGCCTTGATGTAGACGGGATGATGCGTGAGCAACACGTTGGCTCCGGCTTCCAAGGCGCGCTGCACGTTGTCCCTGGTAGCGTCGAGCGCGCAGGCCACGCCACGGATCTCGTCGTCGGGGTCGCCAACGGATAAGCCTACGTGGTCCCAGGGTTCGGCGTCCGTCTTAGGATAGCGTGCAAGCAGGGCGCGCTCGAGTTGGGCGACGATCATGCGGCACCTACGATCGAAAGCAGCGTTTGGGCAAAGTCGTCCAGATCGCCCGGATTCACACGGTCATCGAAGGAGATGCGCAGTGCGCCCAACGCCTGCTCGCGACCGATGCCCATCGCGCTCAAAACGTGGCTGGGGTCCATGCTGCCGCTCGCGCATGCCGCGCCTGCCGATACCTCAAAGCCGGCGGCGTCGAGCTTGATGATGAGCTCCTCGGAGTCCATGCCGTCAATATAGATCGATACCATGCCGGGCAGACGGTCGGCCTGCGCGTAGTCACCCATGGTGGCGTGAATGCGCGGGTGGGCCGTAAGCGTGGCGTAGAGCTTGTCGGAAAGGGCTTGCAGCTTCTCGCGCTCCTCGGCCACATGGGGCGTCAGCGTGCAGGCGGCAGCGGCAAAGGCGAGCTGCGTACGCAGATCCTGCGTGCCGGCTCGGCGTCCGGCTTCCTGTCCACCGCCAAAGATGCGCGGACGCAGCGGCGTGCGGTTCTTAAGGTAGAGCGCGCCGGATGCCACAGGGCCGCCGATCTTGTGCGCGGCAACGGTCATAGCATCGACGCCCAGCTCGGTGACATCGAGCGGAATATGCAAGTAGCCCTGGATGGCATCGGTATGAAACAAAGCGCCGGCAGCATGTGCGGCGGCGGCCAGCTCGCGGATGGGCTGCACCACGCCGGTCTCGTTGTTGGCGACCATGATGCTCACGAGCGCCACGTCGTCGCCGAGCAAGTCACTCAGCGCGTCAGGCTCGATGTAGCCCGCGCGGCAGGGCTGCACCAGGTCGACGGTAAAGCCGGCGGCACGCAGCAGCGGCAGGTTGTCCAGGATCGAATCGTGCTCGATGGCAGATACGATAACGCGGTTACGCTTGCGGTCGCGCTGACGAGCGCCCTCGGCAAGACCGAGGAGCGCCAGCTGGTTGGCCTCGGTGCCGCCGTTGGTCAGGACGATCTCGGACGGGCAAACGCGTGCGCCAAAGCTGCGGGCGATCTCGCGACGTGCGGCCTCCAGGCGCGCGGCGGCCTTGCGACCGAGCGAGTGCAGCGAGTTGGGGTTGACGCCCGCAAGCTCACTATCGTCGTATTCGCGCTGCGCAAGGAGCGCCTCGGCGCGCATGGGCGTCGAGGCGGCATAGTCAAGATTCACGGGTATGCGGTTTTGACCTGCGGTCATAAGGATTTATGCCTCCTGTGCAGCCTCATTGCCCAGCTTCTGCAGCAGCGCAACTTCGGCGGCGGGATCTTCGGACTTAAATACAGCGGAGCCGGCCACGAGGACGTTGGCGCCGGCCTTGACGACCTCGGCAATGTTCTTGGAAGAAATGCCGCCGTCGACCTCGATGAGGGGCGAAACGCCGTGACGCTCGCACATGGCCTTGAGCTCGTGCAGTTTGGCGATGGTACCGGGGATAAAGCTCTGGCCGCCAAAGCCGGGGTTCACGCTCATGAGCAGTACCATGTCGACAACGTCGATGATGCTCTCGAGCACGCAGACGGGCGTGGCGGGGTTGAGCACCACACCGGCCTTGACGCCGCGCTGCTGCAGATGGGTGAGCGTGCGGTGCAGTTGCGTGGAGGCCTCGTAGTGAACGGTGATCATATCGGCACCGGCGTCGGCATACCAATCGACGGTCTCGTCGGGGTTCGACACCATGAGGTGCGCGTCGACCGGCACGTCGGTGGAGCGCTTGACGGCCTTGAGGATATCGACGCCAAAGGTGAGGTTGCCGGTAAAGTGACCGTCCATGACATCGAAGTGCACAAAGTCGGCACCGGCGATCTTGTCGAGGTCGCCCTTAAGGTTGGCCATATCGGCCGAAAGGATGGACGGAGCGATTTTAATGGAACCCATGGTAGTAGCCTTTCTGCACTAGTCGGTGAGTCCGTAGAACTCTTGCGATGGGACGCGGTCGGTGAGAATTTCGAGCGCCCTATCCAAAGTAACACCGTTGTAGAGCGTTTGCTCCACGGCAAAGGTGAGCGGAATGTCTACGCCCAGTGAACGGGCGAGCTCGCTGACGCTGCGGGCCGCAACGGCGCCCTCGACCACCATGTGCGTGCGTGCCTGGTACTCGTCAAGCGACACGCCGTGGGCAAACTCGTAGCCAAAGGTGCGGTTGCGCGAATGCTCGGAGGTGCAGGTGGCAATGAGGTCACCCATGCCGGCAAGGCCCATGCAAGTCATGGCCTGCCCGCCGCGGGCATGCACCAGTCGGCTGATCTCGGCCAGGCCGCGCGTCATGATAAGGGCGAGTGTGTTGTCGCCCGCACCGGTACCGGCGGAGATGCCGCACACGATGGCGATGACGTTTTTCATGGCGCCGCATACCTCGACGCCGGTCATGTCCTGCGACAGGTAGATGCGGAAGGCCGTGGATAGAAGCAGGTCCTTAAAGGTCTCCCCTATCTGCGGGTCTTCGCTGGCGATGACGGCGGCAGAAAGTCCGCCGCGGCAGATCTCCTCGGCATGGTTGGGTCCCGAGAGCGCCGCCACGCGCCGCTCGTTGCCGATCTCGCTGGCGATGACCTCGCTCATGAGCAGGCCGGACTCGGGCTCAATGCCCTTGGTGAGGCAGAGCACCGGGGTGTAGGCGGCGATGAAGGGTGCTGCCTGATGGCATACGCTGCGCAGGTGCGTGGAGGGCACGGCAAAGATGACGGCCTCGGCGCCGTCGAGCGCCTGCGTCAGGTCCGTCGTGGCGACGACGTTGCCGGGCAGCTCGTAGTCCACCAGATAACGGGGGTTACGGTGCTCGCCATTGATGCCGGCGGCCGTCTGCTCACTATGGGCCCACATGGTCACGCGCTCGGCTCGCGCGGCGGCAAGGCCGGCGACGGCGGTTCCCCAGGAGCCGGAGCCAATCAGCGCAACATTCATGACTCTCTCCTACTTATCGTCGGGCTCGGTGACGCGCTTGGTAAACGAGAGCTTGGACTCCTTGCCCGTCATGAGCTTTTTGATGTTCGCACGATGGGCCCACACCACGGTGATGCCGATCAGCGCCATGCAAAATTTGAGATCCAGGCTGCTGTACGGAAAGACCGCGCAGACGGCGATGGGAAGTCCGATGGCAGCGGCAAGCGAGCCTACCGATACAAACTTGGTGATGGCAACGGCCACGATAAACATGCCCAACAGCGAAAGTCCGATGGGCCAGTACCAGGCAAGGATGACGCCCAGGCCCACGGCGATACCCTTGCCGCCGTGGAAGTTGAGGTACGGCGAGAAGATGTGGCCCCACACTGCTGCCAGGCAGATGACGCCGAGCATCCAATCGCCGGGGGCTCCGGGCGCCATGATATTCGGCGGAAAACCATAGCCTAGATCGGCGATAAGCGGACGTGCGATAATGACGCAGATGGCGCCCTTCAGGCAGTCGAGCAGCAGCGTGAGCGCGGCCACCTTGGGGCCGGCTACGCGCAGGGCGTTGGTGGTGCCGATGTTGCCGGAGCCCGCTTTGCGAATGTCCGTGTGGTTGAACACACGGCCCAGGATCAGGCCAAACGGAATCGCTCCGATAAAGAACGAGACCACGGCGCAGATGGCGGTCAGCAGAATCGGATTATGCATCCTTTTGCTCCTTCTTCCTAAAGAAGAGTCGAATGGGCGTGCCGGCAAAATCGAAGGTCGAGCGCATGCGGTTCTCCACGTAGCGCTGGTAGGTGTCGTTGACCAGGTCGCTGTGGTTGACGAAGAACGTGAACGTCGGCGGGTTGACGCCCGTCTGGGTCACGTAGTGCATGCGCAGGCGGCGCTTGCCGTCCACCACGGTGTGGCCGAACTCGCGCAGGTCGGTGAGGAACGTGTTGAGGCGCGAGGTGCTGATCTTTTGCGAGCGCGTCTTCTCGGCAGCGTCGACCATCGCCCAGATCTTCTCCACGCTGCGGCCGGTCAGGGCCGAGATGCGCAGGTACTGGGCCCAGGGAGCCATGACGCCCAAACGGCGGTCGACGGTCTCCATGCAGGCCTCACGCTTGCGGTCATCGTCGAGCAGGTCCCACTTGTTGAGCAGCACCACGATGGCGCAGCCGCGCTCGATGGCCAAGCCCATGACCTTCTGATCCTGCTCGGTGACGCCCACGGAGGCGTCGACGACGAGCAGTGCCACATCGGCGCGATCGATGGCACGCAGGCCGCGGACCATGGAGTAGTACTCGATGTTCTCGTACACGGTGCTCTTCTTACGAATGCCCGCGGTGTCGACCATGCGGTAGTGCTTGCCGTTGCGCTCGACGACGGTGTCGATGGCATCGCGCGTGGTGCCGGCGATGTTGGACACGATGGAGCGGTCGGCGCCCAGGATGCGGTTGAACAGCGAGGACTTACCGGCGTTAGGGCGGCCGATGATGGCCACGTTCAGCGCATCGGGGAACTCGTCGGCGACCTCGTCCTCTTCCTCCGGCAGCAGCGCCACGATGTCGTCGAGCAGGTCGCCCGTGCCGTGGCCGTGCAGGGCCGAGAGCGGCGTGGGCTCGCCGATGCCGAGGGAATAGAACTCCCAGATGTTGTCATTCTCGCGATCGGGGTTGTCGAGCTTGTTCACCAGCAGAAAGACCGGCTTGTTGCAGCGCTTGAGCATGCGGGCGACCGACTCGTCCTCCTCGGTAACGCCGATGCGGCCATCGACCACAAACAGGATGACGGCAGCTTCCTCGGCGGCGGCGAGGGCCTGGTCGCGGATGGACGTGGCAAAGACGTCATCGCTCTTGAGCGGCTCGATACCGCCCGTGTCGACGATGGTGAACTCGCGACCGTTCCAATCGGCCGTGTGATACGAGCGGTCGCGCGTGACGCCGCGGGACTCGTGGACGATGGCGTCCGAGGTCTGGGCCAGGCGGTTAACGAGCGTGGACTTGCCCACGTTGGGGCGTCCGACGACGGCGACGATAGGTTTCATCTGCTCTCCTTTAATGGGTAGGTTCAGCGGGAATAGTTGAATTGGCGGGCGTTATGCCAAGGATGTGCTCCAGGGTATCGAGCAGCTCATGCGGCATGGTCGACACCACATGAACCTCGGCGCCGCGGCCGATAAGGCTTGCGAGTAATTCGTCACGATGATACTCGTCAAGAGTCATTCCGTCGGCGTTGAACATAAGCTTAGGCACAAAGAGCATAACCCCCGACAGGTCCTGCGGCAGCTGTTCCAAGATGTCGCAGGCGACGATGAGGCCGGTCACATCCACGTTGCCACCAAAGTAGCGGTTTTTGATGGCCGTGACGGTACCGGCAAGGCCCTGCGGTGATTCCACAAAACGCGCCACCGTATCGCGCGCGCTGGCGCCCGAGAGGCACAGCAGGCGCTGGCCACGGGCGGCGATAGCCTCGCGAACGCAGCACAGGCGCTCGGCATTCGCGTCGATCACGTCGTCGGTCTCGTCCAGATAGGAGCGGATCATGCCGATGCCGTCGTAGTACTGTGGGTAGCCGTCGTAAAAGTCGGCCTCGGGCGGCTCGATGCCGGCGTCCAGATAGAACTCGTCGCTCATCTGGAAGGTGTGGCGGCCAAAGCGCTCGAAGGCACGGTCCTGGAAGGGTCGGATCATGGCGATGGTCTCGCGCGCCAGCTCGGGCTTGTCGCTGTAGGACCAGCTAAAACGGTTCTGATGCTTGGTAAAGCCGAGCGGCACAATGCCCAGGCTGGTGATTTGCTCGTGCTCCTCGCAAAAGCGCAGGGTCTTTTCCAGCTCCTCGCCGTCGTTCATGCCGGGGCACAGCACGATCTGGGCGTGGATCTCGATCCCAGCATCCATGATGGCCTCGAGCACGTCCATGCCGCGCTGGGCGTTGCGGCCCATCATGCGGCGGCGGACGTCGGGGCTTACGGCATGGACCGACACGTTCATGGGGCTCATGTTGCGTTGGATGACGTTTTGCACATCTTCGTCGGTGAGGTTGGTCAGCGTGACGAAGTTGCCCTGCAAAAAGCTTAGGCGGTAGTCGTCGTCGCGAATATAGAGCGTTGAGCGGCCGCCCTTGGGCAACATCGTCATAAAGCAGAACACGCAGGCGTTTACGCAGGTGCGCATGCCGTCGAAGATGGGGCCATCGAACTCAAGGCCCCAATCCTCTCCCGGGAAGCGGTCGAGCTCGACGGGGGTGACGCTGTTGTCGCGCGGGTCGAAAACCTCCAGCTCGACGGTGTCGTCATCGGCCTCCCAGAGCCACACGATCATGTCGGTAAGCTGCTCGCCGTTGACCGTAAGCACGCGCATGCCCGGCTCGATACCCACATCCCACGCGGGCGATTCGGGACGCACGTTTTTAACGAGCGCGCCCTCACCCGGCTCGGGGTCGCGGCTGCGCCCGTAATCGGCCACCTCGGCGGCGTATGCGGGTACGGTCTGGTCCATGATTAGCGGCAAAGCTCCTTGATGCGCTTGACGGCGCGCTCGATGTGTTCTTGCGGGGTGGAGGCTCCGGCGGTGATGCCGATGTGGCGTGCGTTGACAAACCATGCGGCCTTGATCTCGGACGCCTCCTCGATGTGATGTGTGTGCTCGCAGACGTCGGCGCAGATCTGTGCCAGGCGGCGGGTGTTGCCCGAGTTCTTGCCGCCCACCACGACCATGCAGTCGCAGCGGTTGGCAAGTGCGGCTGCTGCCTGTTGACGCTCGCTCGTGGCGGCGCAGATGGTATTGATCACACGCAGCTCCTGCACGCGCGGGGTGATGGAGGCCACAACCTCGGCCAGGTTCTGCGCGGTTTGGGTGGTCTGCACAACCAGGCCGACCTTGCCCTTGAGCGGCAGCGCGTCCGCATCGGCGGCGCAGCTCACGACCTGCGCGTCATCGCCGGCATGGCCCAGGATGCCCTCGACTTCGGGGTGGCCCGGCTCGCCCACGACTATCACGTGGTAGCCCTCGCGTACCAGGCGCTCCGCCGCCACGTGGACCTTTTTCACGTAGGGGCAGGTGGCATCGACCACGTCGAGGCCACGCTCGCGAGCGGCATCGATGACCTGCGGCACCACACCGTGCGCGCGAATGATCACGGTGCCCGACGCGGCATCGTCAAGGGTCTCAGCCAGACCGACGCCCGCCTCGGCAAGCTCGCGCACCACGATGGGATTATGGATGAGCGGGCCCAGGGTGTGGACCTGAGCGTTCTCCCCCGCTTGCGGGGCGGCCGCCAGGGCCATATCGAGCGCACGCTGCACGCCGTAGCAGGTGCCAGCGTGGGCGGCGATTTCGATGGTGGGGGCGTCTGCCTTGCCGGTCACAGCCTCGGCAGTGTTCATGACATACTCGCCCATGGCTAGAACCTGCCCGGGTGCTCGGCGCAAAGGTCATCGCGCATGGCGTAGACGCGATTCATGGCTTCGGACTCAAACCATGCCAGGCGTTCCTTGCGCTTGAGCTCGGCCGGAGCATCGGAAAGCGAGATGGCCTTGCCGGCACGGATCCAGCATTTTTTGGGGCGCATGAGCTTTTTGCCCTTAGGCGTAATATCGGACCAACCACAAATGGCGAGTGGGTTGACGGGCGCCTTGCCCATCTGAGCGATGAGCGCAAAGCCGCCGTGGACTTCGGGTTTGATCTCGCGCGAGCGGATGCGCGTGCCCTCGGGGAAGATCAGGACGTCTTCACCGCGCTGCAGTGCATGTTGAGCGGCGCGCAGACACTTCATGTCGGCAGTGCCACGCTCGACGGGAATGCCGCCCACGCGGCTAAAGGCCCAGCGCACAATCTTGGTCTTGGCAAACTCGGATTTAAAGATGGGGCGGATGCGGCGGCCGCCGAAGAACAGCGCCGTCTCTACAGCCAGGAGCTCGGCCATCGAGGTGTGGTTGCAGATGACCACGCTGCCGCGGCCTTCCTGGCGCTCAAACAGCAGGTCCGCGTCCTCGACCTTCCAGCGCCACATGAGCTTGGAGAATGCCCAAAGGATTGCCATGACCACGAAGACGGTGCCGCGGATGAGCGCCGGGAACTCGTCGTAGGGGGCGTTGTAGTAATCCTCGGGCGTCTGCTTAAACAGGCGCATGGGCTACCTCCTTTGGTTGATGAGGTCCTCGATGATCGAGACGACCTCATCGATGGTGTGGGCGGTGGAGTCGACGTGCACGGCGTCCTCGGCGGGAACGAGCGGCGCGACCTGGCGGCTGCTGTCGAGCTTATCGCGCTGCTTGAGGGTGTCGAGGGTCTCGTCGACCTCTGCCTCGAGCTGCTCTTCGGTGAGCGGCTGGGCGTCGTTTTGGTGGCGCTGCAGCACGCGGCGACGGGCGCGTTCGCGCGGGTCGGCGGTCAGGAACACCTTGACCTGCGCGTTGGGGAATACGACGGTGCCGATGTCGCGACCCTCGGCGACAATGTCGTGGTCTTCGGCGGCGCGGCGCTGATGGATGAGCATGGCGGCGCGCACGCCCGGGTAGGCCGAGACCTTGGAGACGTTGGCGTCCACCTGCGGAGTGCGGATGGCGGCCGAGGCGTCCTTGCCGTCGATGGTCAGGCGCGTGTCCTCGCCGGTACCGTTGGTAAAGCGGATCTCGATCTGCTCGGCGAGGGCGTCGATGGCCGCCTCGTCGTCCAGGTCGATGCCGCGATCGAGCGCGGCGAAGGTGACGGCGCGGTACATAGCGCCCGTGTCGAGCTTGTTAAAGCCCAGCTGGCGGGCTATCTCCTTGGCGATAGTGGACTTGCCGGAACCGGCGGGGCCGTCGATGGCGACGATCATACAATGCTTCCTTTCGGTGGTTAACGTGCTGGTATGGGACGCAGGCGCTGCAGCTTGGCGGGTTGCCTAGCTCGTGTAGCGCTCGCGGTAGGTGTTGCGCTTGGGCGCGGAGCCGTGGCTGCCGTGGTGACGCGTGCGACTCGCGGTGTTGGTTGCCGGCGCGGCGCCGCGCTTGGAGCCGGCCTGCTTGGGCGGGATGCCGCCGGCCTTCAGGATTTGCACCTCGCGGTCGGTGAGCTCGCGCCACGAGCCCTTGGCCACGTCCTTGAGTTCCAGGCCGGCAAAGTTGCAGCGGTGCAGACGGATCACCGGGTGGTGGATCTTGCTCAGCATGCGCTTAACCTGGTTCTTGCGACCTTCTCGGATAATGACCTCCACGGCGGTGGTGCCGGGCTTTACGCCTTGCGGAGCCACGGCCTCGGCCTCACGAGCGTTAATGACACGGCAGATCGCCGGCTGGCACAGGCCGTCATCGAGCTCGATGCCGTGACGGAGTGGTTCCAAGTCGCGATCGGTCAGGTGGCCGTCAACGAGCGCCTGGTAGGTCTTGTAGACGTGCTTGCTGGGGTGCAGCAGGTCCTGCGACAGGTCGCCGTCGGTGGTAAAGAGCAAAAGGCCCGTGGTGTCGCGGTCTAGGCGACCAACCGGGAACAGCCCCGGAAAGCGGTCGCGCGGGACCAGGTCGGCCACGCAGGGGCGTTCCTGCGGATCGCTCATGGTGGTGAGGTAGCCGGTCGGCTTGTAGAGCATCAGGTACACGGCACCCTGGTTGAGCTTGACGGGCATGCCGTCGACCTCGATATGGTCGCGGTCGACGTCGACCTTGGTGCCCAGCTCGGTCGCAATCTGGCCGTTGACGGTCACGCGGCCGGCGGTCATCAGGTCCTCCGAGTCGCGTCGACTCGCTACGCCCGCGCGCGCCAAAAAGCGCTGCAGGCGCATGGTGTGCGGGTAGACGGGCTGGGCGTCGCCTGCGGGCGTTGTGGCGCCCGCGACGCTTGCGATGCGCGTCTCCCCTGCTTCGTTAGTCCTCGTCATGCATGTCCTCCGAGGTAACACCTGTGGGCAGAAGCTCATCGCCATCGGTGTCCTCAACATCGGTATCGATCAGTTCGCGCTCTTCGTCCAGGTCCTCGGCCTGTTCCTCGAGCGTGGACTGAATGCTGCGGCCGCTCAGGCGCTCGCGGATAAACTGGCGCGACTGCTCGTCGGGGGCAAACTGCTCCAGATCGGGCAGGTCCCGGGTGGAGCGCAGGCCGAACTTTTCCAAGAAGGCGTTGGTCGTGCCGTAGATGATGGCCTGACCGCGCTCGGGGTCGCGGCCGAGTTCGCGCACCAGGCCCTTATCCACGAGCGACGCGATGACGCCGTCGGAGTTGACGCCGCGGATGCCCTTGACCACCTCGCGCGTGACGGGCTGGTGGTAGGCGATGACGGCCAGGGTCTCAAGCGCCGCCTGAGACAGCTTTTGCGTGTCCCAGCTCAGCACGTAGGCCTCGACCACATCATGGTAGGCGGGGTGTGTAAACAGGCGCCAGCCACCGGCGACCTCGCGCAGCTGAAAGCCGCGGTTGGCCTCTTCGTACTCAACCTTGAGCTCGGCCAAAAGCGACGCGCACTCGCCCGGGGCGATATCCAGCGCAGCTGCCAGCGCGGGTGCGCTCACGGGGTCGCTCGACACCAGCAGCAGCGCCTCGAGGGCGCCTTTGAGGCTGTTTGCCTCCAGCGTGGAAAGGGTTGACATGGTTGGTCGCTCCTATTCGGTGAGCTCGGGGCCCTCGCCAGGCACGTATGCCTCGGCGCCCTCGACGCGGTTGATTTGAATGGTTCCAAAGATCTCATCCTGGCTCAGCGTGAGCGAGCCACGCTTGGCAAGCTCTAGCATGGCCAGGAAGGTGACAACGAGCTGCTCGGTGGTGGCGTCGCCGTCCAGCAGCTCGCGGAAGGTGCAGGCTTGGTGTGCCATGGTAAAGCGGTCGACCGAGGCCACCGTCAGGTCGAGCGGCACGCGATGCGGTGCCACGTGCTCGGCCTCCAGCAGGAAGGTCTGGCGTTTGCCATCCAGGTCGGCGCAGATGACGGCGAGGCCGCGCAGGGTAATGCCGGCCAGATAGTCGGGCATAAGGCCTAGGAACTCGGGGTCGGGGCCGGCCACGCGCGGATGCATGCGGCTCTCGGCCTGCATACGCGCGCCAAGGGCTGCCGCCGCGCCCTTAAACTGCTTGTAGGCGATCAGACGCTGGATCAGGACCTCGCGCAGGGCGTCGCCGTCGAGCGCACTGAGCTCCTCGAGCTCATCGTCATCCTCGTCATCGTCGTCTGTCTTGCGCGGGGCCTCCTGGGGCACCAGCGAGGCGGCCTTGATGTCCAAAAGGGTTGCCGCGACCAGCAAAAAGTCGCTCGCCACGTCCAGGTCCAGCGCCTCGATGCGCTCGGCCTCGGCCAGGTATTGCTCGGCCACCTCGCTGATCGAGATGGCTCCGATATCAACTTTTTGGCGGGTTACCAGCTGCAGCAGCAGGTCGAACGGTCCGCTGTAGACCTGCGTCGACACGCGATACGACATCTTCGACCTCCTTTGACGGCGCCTTCGCGGCGCGGTTTGGGTGCATGTTGCGACCGTTTTGCACGGTCGACCTGTAAGTTTACCTTAGATGCCGGCGATTGCGAAGTTGAGCAGCCACTCGGCCAGCGGATACACGGTAACGTCGAAATACCGTCCAATCACGTCGATGCCGGTCCACATAGGCAACAGGTACAGCACCAGGATGAGGATGGGCATGGCGTATTGCTGCAGGCGGTAGTAGTTAGAGAGCGCTTTGCCTTTGAGGAACGGCACGATGATCGACGAGCCGTCGAGTGGCGGAATCGGAATGAGGTTAAAGAACGCGAGCGACAGGTTGACCACAATAAAGGTGGCACCGAAGTTCATGATTTGGGAAGCCACAGCAAAGGACATGCTGGTGTAGAGGTTGCCGTATGTCGCGTGCATGAGAGCGGCCGCAAGGCATGCCAGCGCAATGTTCGATGCGGGGCCGGCCACGCTCACCAGGACCTCGTCGCGCTTGGGGTGCTTGAGGTTGTTGAGATAGACGGGCACGGGCTTGGCGAAGGCGAACACCGGGCCGCCGGCGGCGAGCATCAGCAGCGGCAAGAGAATGGTGCCAAACGGGTCGATGTGGTTGAGCGGGTTGAGCGAGACGCGGCCGCGCGAACGGGCCGTCTTATCGCCGAGTGCCCAGGCCGCGGCGGCGTGCGCGCTCTCGTGGATCACGATGCCCACGATGACGGCGGCGGCGCTGGCGAGCAGGTTCATGAGGTAGCTGCTGGACATGTCACTCCCCTAGCGGACGCGGCGCGAGGCGCGCGTAAGCAGGTAGTCGGCCACAAACAGGATGACGGCCACGATGGCGTAATCCAAGCGGAAGACACCGCCAAAGGGCGAGGTGATAACGCCGTAGCCGGCGATGGCGCTCGGCAGGGCGCGCGAAAGCTCAACGACAAAGCCCACGATCTGCAGCTTGGCGGTGAGGCCGCTGAAGCACAGCAGCACGGTCATCGCGCTCATAAAGATGCCGCAGATGCGACAAGCGATGGCTATGATGCTCATCGCCACGGCGGTGGCTTTACGAGAGTTCACGCGCGGTCTCCTCTTCGATCTGGGTGGAAAGCTCCAGCCATTCGTCCTCGAGCTTGGGCAGCTCTTGCTTAAGGCCGTTATATTCCCCCAGCGCGGCGTTGAACTTGTCCTGATCGGCATAAAGCTCTTCGCTTGCCATCAATTCCATAAGCTCGTCATAGCGGGCACGCTTTTTGTCCAGCTCTGTCTCGATCTTCTTGAGCTGGTTGCGCACGCCCTTGAGCTTTTTGTTGAGCGCGGCACGGGCCTGGGCCTCGGCGCGCTTTTGCTCCTTGGTCTTTTTGCCCTCGGCAGGCTTGGGAGCCGCGGCTGGGCTGCTGGCCTGGGCGGCGTTGGCTTTGGTGGACTTGGCCGCGGCAGGTGCGCTCTCCCCTGCTGCCTCGGCGGCGGCGCGGGCAGCGAGGTCCTCGCGTTTGAAGAGGTAGTAGTCGTAGTCGCCATCGTAGACCGTGACCTTGCCGTCGCGGATGTCGATGATGCGGTTGGCCACAGCGCGCACCAAGTGCTCGTCGTGGCTGATCAGCACAATGGTACCGGGGAAGTTTTGCAGAGCGTTCTCGAGCATGTCCACCGAGTCGATGTCCAAGTGGTTGGTGGGCTCGTCTAGGCACAGGAGCGCCTCGGGCGCCACGAGCATCTTGGCCAGAGCCAGACGCGCCTTTTCGCCGCCGGAGAGGACTCGAACCTGCTTCTCGATGGAATCGTTGTCGCTAAACAGGAAGGCGCCCAGCAGGCTGCGCTGCTGCGGTACGGTCCACTTGGGCGTGACAGTGTCGATCTCTTGCAAGACGGTGTTGGACTCGGTCATGCCCTCGAGCGCATGCTGGGCATAGTAGGCGATGCCCACGTTGGTACCCAGGTCGCGCGTGCCGGTAGTGGGCGGCTCCAGGCCGGCGAGGATCTTCATGAGGGTGGACTTGCCGGCGCCGTTGGGACCGACGAGCGCCACGTGCTCGCCGCGGTAGAGTTTGAGGTCGATGTCGCTGTAGATGTGCTTGTCGCCGTAGGACTTGGAGACTCCCTCCAGGCTCACGACCATATCGCCGGAGCGCGGCGGGTCGGGGAACTTAAAGTCGATGTGCTTATGGCCCTCGGGCAGGATGACGAGCTCCTTTTTGATCTGCTCGATCTTGCGGATGCGCTCCTGCGCCTGGGCGGCCTTGGTGGGCTTGTAGCGGAACTTATCGACGAAGACCTGCATGTGGGCGATGTCGCGCTCCTGCGCGGCACGCTTGGCGCGCATCTGCTCCAGATTATCCTCGCGCTGCTTGAGGTAGCTGCTGTAGTTGCCGGTGTAGGTGGTCACGCGGCGGTTCTCGAGCGCGGCGACGTGGTCGACGCAGGCGTCCATGAAGGCGCGGTCGTGACTGACGATGAGTACGGCGCCGTCGTAGTTGGCGATAAAGCCGCGCAGCCACTGGACGCTTTCGAGGTCCAAGTGGTTGGTGGGCTCGTCGAGCAGCAGCAGGTCGGGATGGCGCAGGAAGAGCTTTGCCAGCGCGATGCGCATCTGCCAGCCGCCCGAGAACTCGGAGCACGGGCGCTCAAAGTCGGTGACCTTAAAGCCCAGACCGGACAGGATCTTGCGGGCGTTGCTCTCGAGTTCATAGCCGCCCAGGTGCTCAAAGCGGTCCTGGACCTGGCCGTACTCGTTCAGGAGTGCGTCGACGTCCTTGCCCTGCTCGGAGAGCTCGGTGATCTGGGCCTGCAGCTCGTTGGCGCGCTTGCCCATGCGGCGGATTTCCTTGGCGGCGGCCATGACCTCGGCGAGGATGGTGGTGTCCTTTTGCTCCAGGTTGGTTTCCTGCTCTAGGTAGCCCACCTGGCAGTCCTTGGCGTACTGGACCTGGCCGGCGTCGGGGCTGTCGATGCCCATGATGATCTTGAGCATGGTGGTTTTGCCGGCGCCGTTGGGTCCCACGAGCGCAAAGCGCTCGCCGGGGTTGATCTGGAAGGACGCGCCGCTAAAGAGGACGCGCGCGCCGAAGCTTTTTTCGATCTTGTCGACCAGAAGGATCATGGTGCCGCCTTTGACCTTGTGTGCCTATATGAAAAAAGGCCCCAACTTGCGTTGGAGCCTCATTCAATGCTCGGGTGGAGACGAGGGGGATCGAACCCCTGACCTCTTGACTGCCAGTCAAGCGCTCTCCCAGCTGAGCTACGCCCCCGTGCGAAGAAGTACTATACGGGAACTCGGACGGCGATGCAAGGACAATTTTGGAAAAACTTTCGCGGGCCCCGGCGCGCACGTGCGGGTGCGCGGGCCATCTCAGGGCCGAGGGGCCCGCGATGCCCGCGGGGGCAGCGGCCCACGCACGGTCCGTGCGCCGGCCGACTTGGCGAGCGGAACACGACTCTCCCTGTGCAACAGGGTTTTCCGTGCACCGCCAGTCCCATTATCGGGCCTGATTGCGAAGCGCCCCTCCCCTGCGCTTCAGAACCATGCCCGTTTACTACGATGAATCAGGAATGTCCGACCACACTCGCCTTTTGGCGTAAGCGGCGGGCTTCCTACCTGCGGTTTTGCAAATGGAGAACACGCGGTGCTCGGGCATCGCCGATCCGTCGTAGTAAACCGGCATGGTTTTGAAATGGCATCAGGTTGATTTCACACATAAATATGTTGGAGCCCTGAAATATAGGCTTTAACTTTTTCTAAAACACGTCTTTTCCGCGACGCGCCTAGATTAGCTGTTGTTTAACATCGGATTTGATCTTGCGTTGTGCGACTTCCTCGTGCATGGTAGTATTTCACGACGTGAAGCGAAGAAATTGGGCCTGAGTTGGCTTTGTTAGAATTGCATTCACCGTTCATAAGGGCTCTTGGCGCAACGGTTAGCGCAGGGGACTCATAATCCCTGGGTTCTGGGTTCGAATCCCGGAGGGCCCACCAGAGTATTTCGAGGCCGGGCATTACGCCCGGCCTCTTTGCTAATGGCACTGCTGACTAGCTTTGCCATCTAGAGACGCAAAGTCATCAACATTCATATTCGTAATTAACAATGGGCATGTCGCCAAGATGCTACCCAGTCAACACATGACCTAAATCTATAGATATGAAAAAAGGCCCCAACTTGCGTTGGAGCCTCATTCAATGCTCGGGTGGAGA
>CABRRA010000031.1:0-26170 GCA_902473205.1 uncultured Collinsella sp. | reverse complement strand
CCGGCCGACCGTCTGGCCCGCGTGCTGACGGTGCTCGACGATGCCGCGTTGGAGATGAGGGGCGCGAGCGACGTGCGCCTGGTGCTCGAGATCGCCTGTACGCGTCTGGCGCGTCCCGAGGCCGATTTGACGATTGAAGCCCTGGCCGAGCGCGTGGCACGCTTGGAGACCATGGTCGCCAACGCCGCGGTGCCGGCGAGCGTGGCTGCCGCGGCTGCGCCTGTGACGACGCAACAGCCGACACTGATCTCGGGTGCCCGAGCTGCCGCTCCTGTGGCATCTGCCGTGCCCGCCGCTGCGTCTGCGCGCCAGGGCGGCATGCCCTGGGACCGAGGCACTGCCGCTCCGGCGACCCAGCCTGCCCCGGCTCCGATGTCCCAGCCCACCGTCGCTTCGGCTCCCGCACCTGCCGCTGCACCGGCACCTAAGCCCCAGCTCAACAACGCCGCCCAGGTTGCTGCCGCCGGCGCCGCCGAGACCCCCGCGGTTGAGGATGCCGGCGAGCTCCAGCGCAAATGGGCCGAGGTCGTCGAGCGCGTCAAGGCCCAACAACCTTCTTATGCGGCTCTCCTGTTGAACGCTCGCGCTACGGCAGACGATGGTTCTAAGCTCACGGTCTCGTTCCCTACGGCATTTGCTATCAAGATGCTCGGGCGTGCTGATACACAGGCGGTGTTTTTGCCGACAGTCAGTGCGGTTTTCGGTCGTCGCACCGTCGACTATGTCTTGGATGGGGGTGGCACGCCGGCTCCTCAACATGAGGAGCATTCTCCATCTGCACGGGCTGCGGCATCTGCGGACCCGCAACCCGTGTCCTCGGCGGCCCCTGCATCCTCGAACGCCAGCGCGATGCAGCCAAAAGCGGCACCGGTAGCGGCACCGACCCCGTCGGCGCCTGAACCCGCTGCGCCCAAACCGGCTGCTCCGGTCCCCGCGCCCAAGCCCGCTGCCGCGCCTGCGCCCGAGTCATCCGACCTGGCCAAGGCCCCCTGGCTGCGCTCCGACAACCCCGCCGGCGCCCCCGCTACGGGTAAGCTCCCGACCGAACCCGCGCCCCGAGCGCCCGAGCGCGCGTCCGCTTCCAAGACTCAGCCGTCTGCGCAGGCTGCGTCGTGGGAATCCGAGCAGGTGCCCTACGACGACGCCATGGTCGGCGGCTTCGCCGGCGATACGAGCGGGGAGGATCTTCCTCCGTTCGACGTGCCTGCCGCGGTGCCTGCGCCCAGCCCTGCCGCTTCAGCCGCGGCTCCCGCAGTCGCGACGTCCGCTCTCACAAGCGATGACGCCCCCGCTGCCCCTTGGGAGTCCAACCCCGGCACCGGCAGTCCCTTCGGCCACCAGGGCGCAGCCCCGAGCATCCCGCAGACCGAGGATGAGGCCAAAGCCCTCATCCGCAACGTCTTTGGACAGGCCACCATCTTCAAACCGGTGGAGTAACCGTGCGGGCGGGTACGCTGCTCAAGAAGAGATCTCTTTGTCCGGGCGCATCTGTATTTCGGACATGTGTAGTGTGGTGCCGCGTATATCGCATTCGAGCAGACAGGCACGTGACGGTCGGCCTAGGATGCTGAGGTCGATGCGATATGTCGCATGGCTGTCCGTGTACTCGACTTGCTCGGCGTTGACGGTTGCTCCGATTGTAAATAAAGAACCCAGTTCGGCATCGACAATCTTGGAGCCCTTTATCTTGACCCTGAACTCTTGGTAGAGGGACGGGCTGTTGTAGTAAACGGTTCGGGTTCCGTCGGTGCACTCATCGGTCATCTCCCATTTGACGACGGGCTGGTCCGAGCTGGCTATCAGCAGTTCTGCTCCAAAGGCTATGGCATGGGTGATGACAACCAGCAATGCCCAGCCGACAAAGAGATAGAGAACCACATATGCAACGGGGTGTTTTGAGCGGATGTTTTGGAGCGCGTCGGGGGCATTCATGGGGCACCTCCAAATTGCTATCTTTGACAATCAAATTTTACCATGCCGTCATGAGCGCCACCTCGAGCGGCGGTTTAGCATTTTGCTATCTAGCTGGATGCAGCAAATGCCGGGTTCCGGCTCTACAAGATTTAGCTTTCGATATTATGTAGATGCGAATTATTCAACTTTGCATAATCTTTGGGCGCGGCTTGCACTCCAGGACATGTATATCGACTGGGGTAGCGTGTCTGCCCCGCTCGCTGACCTCGTGCCGTGGTACGATTTTTGAGTTTGAAAGCCCCGCCGCGTCCCGGCTGCCTTTGCAGCTCGTCGCGCGGCCGCACGTAAAGGAGCCATCATGGCCGGTATGAACATGCAGCAGATGATGAAGCAGGCCCGCAAGATGCAGGAGCAGCTTGCCGCCGCGCAGGAAAACCTCAAGTCCCAGACCGTCGATGCCTCTGCCGGCGGCGGCATGGTCAAGGTGACCGTTAACGGCGAGATGGAGCTCGTCAACCTCACCATCGACCCTGATGCGCTCGATCCCGAGGACGTCGATATGCTGCAGGACATGATCATGGCTGCCGTCAACGAGGCCGTCCGCGGCGTCAACGAGCTCGCCAACAAGCAGATGGGCGCCATCACCGGCGGCCTCAACATCCCGGGCATGCCGTTCTAAGACACGCATATATATGAGTGCCAACCATAGCCTGCAAAAACTGCTCGATGAGTTGGGCCGCCTGCCGGGCATTGGCCCCAAGTCGGCCCAGCGCATCGCCTACTACCTGCTCGAGGCCGATGCCGAGGAGGCCCGCCGCCTGGCCGAGGCCATTCTGGAGGTTAAGCAGGAAGTGCATTTTTGCAGCCGCTGCTTTAATTACGCCACCGCTGACGAGTGCTCCATTTGCCAAGACTCGATGCGCGACACCACCCGCATCTGCGTGGTGGGTGAGCCGCGCGATGTCCAGGCAATCGAGCGCACGGGCAGCTACCACGGCCTCTACCATGTGTTGGGCGGCGTGATTAGCCCCATGGACAAGATCGGTCCCGAGCAGCTGCATATCCGCGAACTGCTGGCGCGCCTGGGCCATGAGGATATCCACGAGGTCATTATCGCCACCAACCCCAATATCGAGGGCGAGACCACGGCGAGCTACCTTGCTCGCACCATCAAGCCACTGGGCGTCGAGGTGTCGCGTCTGGCGAGCGGCCTGCCCGTGGGTGGCGACCTGGAGTATGCCGACGAGCTCACGCTCGGCCGCGCTATCGAGGCCCGCCGCGCGATCTAGGCGGCGTCAGCTCCGCGGCATGTCCCGTCGGCCTGCCGCACGGGGCGCTCATAATTGGGCACGCGTTCATGCATTTGTTGTGCAACAAACCTGCTTTTCATCCGCTTATCGCGTGGATGGGTCCACTTGCACCTCGTATTTGCCCATTCGTTGCGCAACCTTTTTGGTTCGCTGATACACTCAAATGTGGATATGAAAGAATGCGCCGCTTTTAAGCGGCGTGTTTTTGTTGGAGGAGAACGCATGCGGCCCGGGGGCACTCAGACAAAGCATGGCGCCGCGGTGCGCATGCGGCGCCGGCTGGGCCTGGCGCCTCGGGCGTATGTGCTGCTGTCTTGCTCGCTCGTACTGGTCATAGCCGGTGTTTCGGCTTATGGCATGACGGTGCCGTCCATGGTACAGGCGCATGCTGCGCGCGAGCTGCATATTGGGCGCAAGGCCAAAAGCGACTTGGGAACGACAACTGGATATGCGTGGGCGAGCGTGGTCGGGCGCACCGTGTTTGGCGTCGATCCCGCGGACGAGGGCGAGCGGGCGTCCAACGAGATCACGCTGGCAAACGGCAAGACCATCGTGCTCACCAGCACCAAGGTCATTACGAAGCTTTCCAATAACAGCGTGGCTTCTGTCGTTAACAAGGCGGAGCAGCAGAAGGAGCAGGACACGCAGCAGACGGGTAAGCCCGGCGGCTCGGACGGGTCCGGTTCTGGCACCGGTTCGGCGGGCTCGGACGGCGGTTCCGGTTCGGGTTCCGCCGCTGGCGGTGGATCTTCGAGTGGCGGCTCGACGGACGGCGGTGCCGGCGGCGACACGGACTCGGGTGGTCTCTCGGCTGCCGAGGAGGAGAGAATCCACAATTGGCTCGTGACCAAATACAACATGCTCAATGACTATGTCGCCCGCGCCAATAGCGCGGTCTCGACCTATAACGCAACAGGCGATACCGGGCCGTGCGATAACCTGGCCAACGATATGTTTGTCATCCGTGCCGAGTTTGGCCGGCAAACGTTTTCTCCCCACTCAAAGTGGTATCGGCAGTACGCCAACCTATGGGGCTGCTACACCAACCTGTGCCAATGGGTGGGGCATTACGGCGATGATGACATTGCGCTTAACAACTTCAACAATAGCCTGGCGGCGATCGCCCTATGACGAACGATCTCGCTTCTGCGGCAGCCCAGTCGCTCAACCGTGATCCCATGGTGGGCCTGCGCCTGGCGCGCGTCGACGGGTTTGAGCCGGCCGTCGCCCTGGGCACGGACGAGCTTCCCGCCTACCTTCGCCGTTTTACGATGCTATTTGCCGATGACGCCACCATGCGCCGTGGTGGTATCGGCCGTGTGACGCGTGCCGTCAACGCGCAGGGCGAGGCCGTGGCGCTCAAGCAGCTCATCTTGCCAACGCGCGACGAATTTGATGACGATGTCGCCCACGAGGCGCTGGTCACCAAGTTCAAGGCGGCGTTTCGCGAGGAATATGAATGCCATCGTGCCCTTTCGGGCCTTAAGGGCTTTCCCCGCTTGTACGGGTGGGGCGAGGTCGACGGCGTGCCCGCGATTGTCATGGAGTGGGTCGAGGGCGAGACGCTCGCTCGCCTGCGCCCGCGCCTTGCCGTGGACGATGCCGGGCGTCTGTCGCCGCTCGTGGCGGCGCGCCTGGGTCGCGACCTGTTCGATCTGCTCTGCCGCATGAGCTTGGTGGGGGAGGGGTTCGTCCATCGCGACATCTCGCCGGCCAATATTATGGTGCGCACGGCGCGCCTGCCGCTCGACCGACAGCTTGCCGAAGGCACGTTCGATTTGTGCCTCATCGATTTTGGCTCGTCGCTGGCGCTCGAGCCCGCCTCTGCGGTGGCGGGAACCGGCGGCAGGGAGTCCTTTACAGAGCGCTACGCCACGTTGCGTCGCGCGACGGTTGCCTACGCTCCGCCCGAGATGCTCACCGACGATATTGCCGACCTGCGCGTTTTGCGCATGTCGCCGGCAATCGACGTGTATGCCGCGGCGAGCACGGTCTATGAGCTCATCGCCGGTGTCGCGCCGTACGAAGTAGCGCCGGGCACGTCGGGTACTTCGGGCTCGCGCAAAAAGACGCGCGATATCGCCAGCCCTTATCGTCTCAAGATGGATACGCTGCCCGATTATCCCGTCGGCGCCCACGCGCCCGGCTGCGACTTGACGCAACTGCTGCGACGCGAGCCCGATGTGGCACTTGCCGCGGCCGAACAGGCTCAGCAGCTGGGGCTCGATCCAAATTCCGAGGATCTGCGCGATGCGCTGGCGTTTGTCGACGCTCAGCTGTTCGATGTGGTGATGGCCTGCCTGTCCTGCCATCAGGAAGATCGTCCCGAGCCGGCTGCGGTGGAGGCGGCGCTCTCGGCATTTTGCGACCACTATGCGCAAAATGTCGCCCGCTCGCTTCGCGCCGAGCCGCTCATGCCCTGTCCCATGGACGCGTCCGGTCGCGCGGTCCGTCGCGCTGCGATGATTGGCGCTGCGGCTGTCTGCGGCCTCGTATGGGCCGTTGTGGTGGTGTCGGCGGCGCTGCTGGCGTCGGGTGCTCGTATGACGGTTGCCGTGGGGCACATTTCGTGGTCCGGCACACTGCCGGGCATCGTCGCCGTGCTGGCGTTGGCGCTGCCGAGCGTGGCGGGCATTGCCGTCGGAGCCTTGGCGCGCAATCGCCGCGCGGGGTTCCTGCAGGGCGTGTTGGCCCTTTCCGCCTGTGAGGTTCCGGTGCTGATTGCGGTTGCATGCACCGTGTTTTCCCAGCGCGCCGTAGCGAGCGGCTTTGTTGCCGCCTTAATTGCAACATACGCGCTCGTATGGTTTTTGCTGTCGATGGGTTTTGCCTTTGAGCTTCCCGTCGCGGCGCCGCGGCGCGCAAAAACCCAGACGGTGACGCCGCTTGCCGGTGGTGCCGCGGCGGTTCGCGCCTTTGTCGGGACGACCGAGACGTCGTCCGATACGAGTTCAACGACCAAGGAGGTCTAGGCCATGGCATCTCAAATCAAGCTCACCCCGTGCGGAGCCATGTTCGACATCTTTAAACGCGCAGCGCACCTGAGCCATATCGAGCTATGTGGCATGGTGCTTTCGAGCCGTCCGCTGGCCGATGGCCGCAGCCCCCAGAGCCGCGCCGCTGATCGCTCCTGGGTCTCGCGCTTTATCGTGCGCGCTCCGGTCGGCACGCTGCAGGAGCGCTATTTTGCCGATTACGGCACCTCGGCCGCGCGCATCATGTCGCATCTTGCCTTGCACCGCCGCAATCCCATGAATGCCACGGCGGTGATCAACATGGTGTGCGGGCCCGCCGGCGAGCCCATGGTGCGGGCGCTCGAGGAATGCCATCAGGATACGAGCCTCTACCGCAATGCGGTCGAGCGCCTGTCGCAGGCGGCGGAGCTTATGCCCGCCGAACGTGCCGAGGCCGTGCTGGTGCTGTTTGTAGCCGTCGGTTGCTCGGCAGATGTTCGATCCTCGGTGACCTATGCCATCGACTACGCTCATGCGACCTGCGGCGGCGCCACGTCGACGCCGCGCTCGCTGAGCACCTCGACGGTCACGGGCGATCACGAGGCGGCGCCTGCGCATCCGCTGGGCCTGCTTCGCGTGCAAAACGGCTACGTGGTGAGCGCTCCGCGCTGGATTCAGCCGAGTGAGCAGGGCGTGGAGATCGGTGCGCTGGCGACGGGGGAAGGCGATATCACCGATGTGGGCGATGACGTTTCGGCTCGCCATGCCCACGTGTGGTGCGATGACCAAAATACCTGGTACGTCGAGGATCTGTCGTCCACCAACGGAACCGTGGTGGTAAACGGCGCGACGAACGTCTGCACCCAGGTCGAGCCTGGCCGCTCCGCTCAGCTCAACCCCGGTGACGAGCTCAAGCTCGGCGAATCCACCACCTACGCCATCCTCCTCGGCGCTCTCTAACTCATCTCCTAAATAAGTTGCGGTGAAATAGGGACTGTTTAAGGCCGCGACCGGCAAAAACAGTCCCCATTTCACCGCAACTGCCGTGTGGTCGGCGATAGAGAAACGAGAGTGGATTTCCGGACGCACGAGAGAGGATTTTCGGACGCACAACCCATGAGAGTGGATAATCTCCCACTTTTGGTCAAGATACAGGCAAAAAGTGGGAGATTATCCACTCTCGATGCAGGCTGCGACTTTTCCGTCCGAGGGGCCATCTCGCCCCTTGGCAGTCACCTAAGGTAAACCTTTACCGCCCACCTATATTTGTCGAAATATGGCTTGGCGGCGGGGTACAATAAGCCCGCATGCGGATTTCCGTTGCGGGCGCTTCCCATCGCCGGGGCGTGCCCGGGAGCATCCGGCATGCGGCCTTTGCGGCGCTCGGTCATGTGCAAGACGGGTAGCTGGGCCTGTGGAGCGCGTGCAGCCCTCCTTGCCTCGGCATGCCTTCTCTCCATGCCATGTACCTGCTGCTCAGTCTGCCTGCCAGATGATTGGAAGCAACAGCGAAAATCCCATCACGCCAACATCCCGGCAATCGCCGGGGCCTGTATACCTATATGAGAGGAGAGGGGTATATGGCGCGTAAGTTTAAGTCTATGGACGGCAACGAGGCGGCCGCATATGTTTCGTATGCGTACACCGAGGTAGCGGGAATTTATCCCATTACGCCGTCCAGCCCGATGGCCGACCATGTCGACCAGTGGGCGGCCCAGGGTCGCAAGAACATCTTTGGCACCCCGGTCAAGGTCGTCGAGATGGAGTCTGAGGCAGGTGCAGCCGGTACCGTTCACGGTTCGCTGGGCGCCGGTGCTCTGACCACCACCTACACGGCTTCTCAGGGCCTGCTCCTGATGATCCCGAACATGTACAAGATCGCGGGCGAGCAGCTCCCGGGCGTCTTCCACGTCTCCGCGCGTTGCGTCGCTTCCCACGCCCTGAACATCTTTGGCGATCATTCCGACGTCATGGCCTGCCGTCAGACCGGTTTCGCCATGCTCGCCGAGGGCAACGTCCAGGAGGTCATGGACCTTTCGCCGGTGGCTCACCTTGCCGCCATCGAGGGCAAGACCCCGTTCCTTAACTTCTTCGATGGCTTCCGCACCAGCCACGAGATCCAGAAGGTTGCCATGTGGGACTACAAGGATCTGGCCGAGATGTGCGACATGGACGCCGTCCAGGCTTTCCGCGATCACGCGCTCAACCCTGAGCACCCGCATACCCGCGGCAGCCACGAGAACGGCGACATCTTCTTCCAGAACCGCGAGGCCTGCAACAAGGTCTACGACGAGCTTCCCGCCGTCGTCGAGGGCTACATGAAGAAGATCAACGAAAAGCTCGGCACCGATTACGGCCTGTTCAACTACTACGGCGCTCCCGATGCCGATCGTGTCGTCGTGTGCATGGGCTCCTTCTGCGACGTGCTCGAGGAAGTCATCGACTACCTCAACGCTCACGGCGAGAAGGTCGGCCTGGTCAAGGTTCGCCTGTTCCGTCCGTTCTCCATCAAGCACTTTGTCGACGTTCTCCCCGAGACCGTCAAAAAGATCGCCGTCATGGACCGCACCAAGGAGCCGGGTTCCATCGGCGAGCCGCTCTACCAGGACGTCGTCTCCGCTCTCTACGAGGCCGGCAAGACGGGCATCAAGGTCGTCGGCGGCCGTTACGGCCTGGGCAGCAAGGACACGCCTCCCGCGTCCGCGTTTGCTGTCTTCGAGGAGCTTAAGAAGGACGAGCCCAAGCGCGAGTTCACCATCGGCATTGTCGATGACGTGACCAACCTGAGCCTGCCCGAGGCCGAGGATGCGCCCAACACCGCAGCCCCCGGCACCATCGAGTGCAAGTTCTGGGGTCTGGGTGGCGACGGTACCGTCGGCGCCAACAAGAACTCGATCAAGATCATCGGCGACCACACCGACAAGTACGTTCAGGCCTACTTCCAGTACGACTCCAAGAAGACCGGCGGCGTCACCGTCTCGCACCTGCGCTTTGGTGATTCCCCGATTCGCTCGCCGTACTACGTGACCAAGGCCGACTTTGTCGCTTGCCACAACCCCAGCTACATCGTCAAGGGCTTCAAGATGGTCCGCGACGTCAAGCCGGGCGGCACCTTCCTGGTCAACTGCCAGTGGAGCGACGAGGAGTTCGCCGAGCACATGCCCGCCGTGGCCAAGCGCTACATCGCGAACAACAACGTCAACGTCTACCTGATCGACGCTATCGATCTGGCTGCAAAGGTCGGCATGGGCAAGCGCACCAACACGGTGCTCCAGTCCGCCTTCTTCGCGCTGGCCAAGGTCCTGCCCGCCGAGGACGCCCTGCAGTACATGAAGGACGCGGCTACCAAGTCCTACATGAAGAAGGGCCAGGCCATCGTCGACGCCAACCATAAGGCCATCGATGCCGGCGCTACCGCCTTCCGCAAGTTTGAGGTTCCGGCCGACTGGGCAACTGCCGAGGATGCCGCTCCCGTCGAGCTCTCCGAGGAGACCAAGTCCGCCATCGCCCAGCAGGTCAAGAACCTGCTCGAGCCCATCGATCGCATGGATGGCGACAGCCTGCCCGTTTCCGCCTTTGTCGATTGCGCTGACGGCCAGTTTGAGCTGGGCGCCTCCGCATACGAGAAGCGCGGCGTCGCCGTGGTCGTTCCTCACTGGGACGAGACCAAGTGCATCCAGTGCAACCAGTGCGCCTATGTGTGCCCGCATGCCACCATCCGTCCGTTCGCGATGACCGAGGACGAGGCTGCCGCCGCGCCCGAGGCTACCCGCACGCTCGACGCCATGGGTCCCAAGGCCAAGGGCATGAAGTTCACCATGGCCGTGTCCCCGCTCGACTGCATGGGCTGCACCAACTGCGTCAAGGTCTGCCCCAAGGGCGCCCTCGAGATGGTTCCCACCGAGCAGGAGATGGACCAGCAGCCCGTTTGGGACTACATGGTCGAGAACGTCTCCGAGAAGAAGGAGCTCATCGCGGCCAACGTCAAGGGCAGCCAGTTTAAGCAGCCCTACCTGGAGTTCTCCGGCTCCTGCGCCGGCTGCGCCGAGACCGCCTATGCACGTCTGGTGACCCAGGTCGCCGGCGACCGCATGTTCATCTCCAACGCCACCGGCTGCTCCTCCATTTGGGGCAACCCCGCTGCCACCGCTCCTTACTGCAAGGACAAGGACGGTCACGGCCCGGCGTGGAACAACTCCCTGTTCGAGGACAATGCCGAGCACGGTCTGGGCATGGCCGTCGGTTACGAGGCCGTTCAGCGCAAGCTGATCGCCGCTACCCAGGAGATCATCGCCGCTGACGGTCCGTCCGATGAGCTCAAGGCCGCCGGCCAGGCTTGGCTCGACTCCGTCAACGATGTCGAGGCTTCCAAGACCGCTGCCGCTGCCTACGTTGCCGAGCTCGAGAAGTGCGGCTGCGATGCTTCCAAGGCGATCCTCGCCGACAAGGCCTACCTCACCAAGAAGTCCTTCTGGGTCTTCGGTGGCGACGGTTGGGCCTACGACATCGGCTTCGGTGGCCTGGACCACGTCCTGGCTTCCGGCCACAATATCAACGTCTTCGTCTTCGACACCGAGGTTTACTCCAACACCGGTGGTCAGGCCTCCAAGGCCTCGAACCTGGGCCAGGTCGCTCAGTTCGCCGCTGCCGGTAAGGTGACCAAGAAGAAGTCCCTGGCCGAGATTGCCATGAGCTACGGCTACGTCTATGTGGCGCAGGTCGCCATGGGCGCCAACCCGGCTCAGACCCTCAAGGCCATCCACGAGGCCGAGGCCTATGACGGCCCGTCCCTCATCATCGGCTACAGCCCCTGCGAGATGCACTCCATCAAGAAGGGCGGCATGCAGAACTGCCAGGCCGAGATGAAGAAGGCTGTCGAGTGCGGTTACTGGAACCTCTTCCGCTTCAACCCCGAGGCTGCTGCCGGCAAGAAGTTCTCGCTCGATTCCAAGGAGCCCGCGGGCGGCTATCAGGAGTTCCTGATGAACGAGGCCCGTTACGCTTCGCTGACGCGTTCCTTCCCCGAGCGCGCCGAGGAGCTCTTCAAGGAGAACGAGCAGGCTGCCATGGACCGCTACGCTCACCTGCTGAAGCTCAAGACGGTGTACAACGAGGCCTAGGTCTCCCACCGCAGGATCTGAGGGCTAACCTTCGCGGACGTCCTCGGACATGAAAGAACCCCCGCTGCGCACTACGTGCGGCGGGGGTTCTTTCGTCCTGCGGAGTGTCCGCGAAGGTTAGCCCTCAGATCCTGCTACGACTACGTCCTCGGATTGTGGGGGCGGATGAAGGACGTAGTTGGTCGGGTATTCCGTCCCCTTCGCTGTTTCGCGGCTTTGCCGCGAAACCTCGCGCCACTTTGGGGATGGATGGAGGATTTGGCTGTTGTCGCCTTCTATCCCCGTGCTTTGCGGGCTGGGTGCCCTTTCGGAGCCCCTCTATATTCCTATTGCTGGATGAAAAGCCCCTTGTTTTTGCAGGGATGCATACTCGTCCTATAAGTGCATAGAATCTCGTATAGTGCGAGTAAGATTTAGCGCTTTCTGTTTGGTGTTTAGCAAAGATATAGTTTGCATAATCCAGTCTAATTCTTGCTCCATTAAAATAAAGTCGCACGTAAATGGCGTAAACATATCTGAGCTGGGGTTCTGTACGCTGAGCGGATAAAAACGACCGTTCACCGTTCAACTATTTTCAAAATGAATAAAATAAGCGATAAAGAGAATATAAACCTTAATAAACTCGTGTATCGCACGGACACGGGTTATTAATGGGTTGTAGGCCTTTTACAGAAAGGATTCCAGCAATGTCTAAGCCTCTTGGCAAGCCCGATCGTATTGTCGTCGCCCTTGGCGGCAACGCCCTCGGCAACAACCCCGTTGAGCAGATCGAGGCCGTGAGCAACACCGCTCACGCTCTTCTCGGCCTGATCGAGCAGGGTAACGAGATCATCATCACCCACGGCAACGGCCCGCAGGTCGGCATGATCCAGAACGCCTTCGCCGCTGCCCACGACGCCATCGGCACCCCCGAGATGCCGCTGCCCGAGTGCGGCGCCATGTCCCAGGGCTACATTGGTTATCACCTGCAGCAGGGCATCGGCCGCGAGATGCACAAGCGCTATAAGCGTTGGCACGCCGCCACCGTCGTCACCCAGATCGAGTGCGACCCGGATGATCCCGCGTTCAAGAACCCGACTAAGCCGATCGGCCCCTTCTATACCGAGGAGCAGGCCAAGGAGTTCATGGCCGAGGATCCCTCCAAGGTCTTCGTCGAGGATTCCGGCCGCGGCTGGCGTCGCGTCGTCGCTTCCCCCGATCCCAAGAAGATCGTCGAGGCTGACTCCATCCTCAACCTGCTCGACAACGAGTTCATCGTCATCGCCTGCGGTGGCGGCGGCATCCCCGTCGTCCGCGACTACGAGAACAAGGGCTGCTACAAGGGCGTTCCCGCCGTCATCGACAAGGACCTGGGCGGCGAGCTGCTGGCCGAGGACTGCGATGCCGACGTTCTGTTCCTGTTGACCGCCGTTGAGCATGTCGCCATCAACTTTGGCAAGCCCAACCAGGAGGAGCTCGAGGAGCTCACCGCCGACGAGGCCGAGCGTCTGGCCGATGAGGGTCAGTTCGGCAAGGGTTCCATGGAGCCCAAGGTCCGCGCTGCCATCAAGTTCGCCCGTTCCCGCAAGGGCCGCACCTGCATCATCGGCGCTCTGGACAAGGCCGCCGAGACCATGGCCGGCCTCTCCGGTACCCGCATCCACGAGTAGTCTCTACTCTGCTGCATCTCTCGTGGGCGCCAGGCAAAGCGCCCGCAAACTAGCCTCTCTTCATGAGCCCCGCAGTCCGCTCCGACTGCGGGGCTTTTGCTATTCACCTAGTCATTGGGGACGTTCTTAAATGATTAGTAGTAGGCCCACATGGCTTCGATTTCATTGAGGACTTCTACGACGCCCCAGCGGCGGGCGCTGCGGCTTTGCGAGTTGGGGTCGTAGACTCCCACTTGATCGGCATCGTCGATGCCCCAGAGCACGATATAGTGTCCAACGCTGGTAAAGGTTCCGGGACGAACCGATGCGATGATGGGTGCGCCCGAGCGCAGCGCCTGGGTGATGGAGCTGCGATCGATATGGAGCTCAGTTCCGTTAAGGCCCAGCTGCCATGCGCCGCTCGTCATAAACGACCACTCGGTGGCGCCGGTGGGCGCATAGTTGCCCGCCTCGGAAAGAGCGCACATATCGACCGGCGTCATATCGGTGTGGCCGGTCTTATAGATGTAGACCATGGTAAGACAGGTAGGGCCGCAGGCATTTTGGCGGATGGTACCGCCGGCGTAGGGCAGCTCCGACCATGCCGGGTCAATCTGATAGATGTGGGGCATGGTGCCGGCTTGCCACTGCGAACGCGGGGTCGAAAACGCAAACGAATAGCCGGGCGCGACCGGGGCCTTGAGCAGCTTATCCTCGGCGGTTGGATCGAGGCCGGCCGAGCCGTGGGAGATACAGGAGCTCATAAGCACAAAGACCAGACAGGTGAGGATAGAGCACAGTGCGAGGCGAAGTCGACGAGCTGACAGGGCGGGGGCATTCACGTACGATGTCGAGCGGTAAGGCTTGCCGTCGCGTCCGCCTTGGGGATGCGAAAAGAAGCGGTTGATATGGATGCCGGGCTGACGCGCGCCGTTGCGGCGCAGTTGCGGAACCTCGGCCTGACGCTGTCGAGTGCGCGCGCCCAAGCGGCTATCTTGCTGCGCGCTTGTGGCCGTACTCGGACGGCCGCTCTGCCGTGTTCTGCTTGTCTGCTGCCGAGACGAAGGTCTGGGTTGCTCTTGAGGGCGTTGCGGATTGCTGCTCGTGGCCCTTCTGGGCATCGGCGTGGTACGGCCAGCAAGGCGAACACTTTGTCGCCGTTGATCACCGTCGTTGTATCCGTATGCCATTCGTACCGCCTTGTCTCATGTATAACCTGTCTATCCTACAAAAAAGATGTGCAACAAAGGGGTCTGCGCGTCAAAAGCTCGGTAAACGGTACGAAAGGCGCAAAACACACGGCCTCAAAAACATCTCTATATGCGTCCGATGAGCGTACGCCCGTCGGGCGGGCGGCAACAATGGGCTGCAAACTGTGCCGTTCGTCCCAAAAATGGCGCCGCTCGTTTTGCAGTTCTGCCATCGGTCGAGCTACAAGCGGCGCTGCTGTGCCAAGGCCGTATCTTAAAGCCACGGAATAAAAGCGCGCGGCAAAACGGACCGCGCAAGGGGTGACGCCAAGGGCGTCAAAAAGGAAAGGAGGGGAACAATGGCGGACAAGAACGCAGAAGTTGCAGTCGAGGATAACGGCGGCATGAAGAAAACGCTTTCGCTCTGGAACTTCTTCACCATCGGTTTCGGTGCCATCATCGGTACCGGTTGGGTTCTGCAGGTCGGCGACTGGATGGTCGTGGGCGGCGGTCCCGTTCCCGCTATGATCGCATTCCTCTTGGGTGCAATCTTCCTCGTGCCCGTCGGAGCTGTTTTCGGTGAGCTCACGGCTGCTATCCCCATCTCGGGTGGCATCGTCGAGTATGTCGATCGTAGCTTTGGCCGTACGCTGAGCTACATCACCGGTTGGCTCCTGGCCCTGGGCAACGGCATCCTGTGCCCGTGGGAGGCCATCGCCATCTCGACCCTCGTGTCCGAGATGTTCGGTAGCCTGCCCGGTCTTGAGTGGCTGCGCGCCGTCAAGCTCTACACCATCCTGGGCGCCGACGTTTACCTGTTCCCAACGCTGATCGCGCTCGGCTTTGCAGTCTACGTCATCTTCCTCAACTTCCGCGGTGCCAGTTCGGCCGCCAAGCTCCAGGCCTTCCTGACCAAGGCCCTGCTCTGCGGCATGCTGCTCGCCATGGGCGTCTCGCTGTTCACCGGCTCGCCGGACAACGCCATGCCCGTGTTCTCCCAGGTCGCCGGTGCTGGCGGCGGCAAGGCCGCTACCGAGAGCACCAGCCTGTTCGCCGGCATCGTGTCGGTCCTGGTTCTGACCCCGTTCTTCTACGCCGGTTTCGACACCATTCCTCAGCAGGCTGAGGAAGCAGCCGAGGGCCTCAACTGGAACAAGTTCGGCAAGATCATCTCCCTGGCCCTGCTGGCCGCCGGCGGCTTCTACATGGTCTGCATCTACTCGTTCGGCACCATCCTCGACTGGCATGAGTTTGTTAAGAGCCCGGTTCCCGCGCTTGCCTGCCTCAAGGGCATCAACATGCTTCTGTACCTGGCCATGCTCGTCATCGCCACGCTTGGACCCATGGGCCCGATGAACTCCTTCTACGGCGCCACGAGCCGCATCATGCTCGCCATGGGCCGCAAGGGCCAACTGCCCGAGAAGTTCGCCGAGGTCGACCCCAAGTCCGGCGCTCCCAAGCTCGCCTGCGTCGTTCTGGGCGTTATCACCGTCATCGGTCCGTTCCTGGGCAAGAACATGCTCATCCCTCTGACCAACGTGTCGGCTCTCGCCTTCATCTTCTCCTGCGGTATGGTCGCCCTCGCCTGCCTGCGCATGCGCTTCACCGAGCCCGACCTGCCTCGTCCCTACGAGGTGCCCGGCGGCAAGTTTGGCATCGGTCTCGCTATCGCTGCCTGCGCCATCATCATCGGCCTGCTCGTGATTCCGTTCTCTCCCGCCTCCCTCAACATGGTGGAGTGGAGCATCGTGATCGGCTGGTTGGCTATTGGCCTGGCCCTCATGGCTTTCACCAATTCCCGCAAAAAGTAACGCCTAGCCGGGGCGGATCGGGTGCGCGGGGCCCTCTCTCCCGCGCACCGAACCCGGCACCACTTGGGTAGCTTTGTGAGGCCTTAACCCAACACGGCCTCGCCCACTATATGGATCCATAAGGAGGAACCATGTCCACTAAGTATGCAATCGTTGGCGGCAAGCTCATCGATGGTACCGGTGCCGAGCCGGTCGAGAACTCCCTCGTTCTCGTCGACGACAACGGCAAGATCGAGTACGCCGGCACTATGCAGGACCTTCCCGAGGGCGTTGAGGTCATCGACGCCGCCGGCAAGACCGTCCTTCCCGGCCTGATCGACACCCACCTGCACTTCTCGGGCAACCTGACCGACGATGACACCGATTGGGTCATGCAGCCGCTCCTCGAGAAGCAGGCCGTCGCCGTCAAGCAGGCCTACGACTGCCTCACCCACGGCCTCACCACCGTCTGCGAGATTGGCCGCTTTGGTATCCAGATCCGTGACTGCATCGACAAGGGCGTCTTTAAGGGCCCGCGCGTTCTGGCCACCGGCCTCGGTTTCTGCCGCGTTGCCGGCCACGGTGACTCTCACCACTGCACCCAGGAGCTCAACAAGGAATCCCATCCCTGGGGCGACCAGGTCGACGGTCCTTGGGATCTGCGCAAGGCCGTCCGTCGTCGCCTGCGCGAGAACCCCGATGCCATCAAGATCTGGGCTACCGGTGGTGGCATCTGGCGCTGGGACTCCGGTCGCGACCAGCACTACTGCTCCGAGGAGATCCAGGCCGTGGTCGACGAGGCAAAGATGGTCGGCATCCCCGTGTGGAGCCACTGCTACAACAACCACGCCGCTGCCTACGATTCCGTTCGCTTTGGCTGCGAGCAGCTGATTCACGGTTTCGATATCGATGAGCGCACCATGGACCTCATGGCCGAGCAGGGCACCTTCTTCACCCCGACGATCGCCTTCCTGCCCACCTGGTACGCCACCTATCCGCCCGTCTACGTCCCCGAGCTGCACGACAAGTACGAGGGCACCCTGGTCGAGAAGGAGCTGCAGCGCAACTACGACTGCCTGCGCGAGGCCAAGAAGCGCGGCGTCGTCATGACGATCGGCTCCGACTCCTTCTCCTTCGTCACCCCGTACGGCACCTGCTCCATCGAGGAGATGTACGAGTTCGTCGACAAGATCGGCTTCACCCCGGTCGAGACCATCACCTGCGCCACCCTCAACGGTGCCAAGATGTGCCACATCGAGGACGAGACCGGTTCCATCGAGGCCGGCAAGTGCGCCGACCTGCTGGTCGTCAACGGTGACGTCGCCGCCGACATCCACGTGCTCAACACCGACAACATGGACGTCATCATGAAGGATGGCTGGATCGTCGAGGCTGGCACCTTTGGCGAGGCCAACAAATACAGCGCCTAAACTACCGTTCATCGACGACTGGATGTAAAACACAGTTTTTGATTGCATAATGCAATGGAGAGGGTCGCTTGCGGCCCTCTTTATTGCTATGGGTGCTACGGACAAGAGGGGATGACGGTGGATTTAAACAGGCTGATTCTGGGCAAGAGCTACAACTCTACCAAGGTCTTTCGCACGGCCCAGCATGTGGTCCAGGCCATCCTGCTCGGCGTTGTCGTTCCGGCGCTTATCCTGCTGCTTATCTGGGATTTAACCGATAATCCCAATCCCGTTCCGGGCGTTGTCGTTATTGCCGGCCTGGTCATGCTGTGCTTCTTTTTCTCGTATGTCTTTGTGGTCCCCGACGACCTCACATCGAGCGCAACCGACCGTACGCTCGCCATCGCATCAAAAATATTCGCCTACACGTCGCGCGGCCTTACGCCCGAAGCGGCCCTGGGCGCCTCTAAAATTATCCTGTCCGAGACCATCGCCTCTGCCATCTGCTTTACCGATGGCAAACAGGTGTTGGCAAGCTGGGGCGAGGACTCGGCAAAGTGCCCCGCCGGCACCCCGGTCGTGCTCAAGACCACGCTCAGTGTGATTGAGACGGGCGAGCAGAGCGTGTTTTCGCGTGACACCTCCAATGAGACGGGCGGCTATTTTCCCCGTCTGCGCGCCGGCATCGTCGCGCCGCTTACCGTGCGCGGGCATTGCGTGGGCACACTCGAGCTGTATTACCCTCGCCTGAGCAGCATCGATATGCGCCAGACGGCCCTTGCCTCGGGTTTTGCCGACCTAATTTCCACGCAGCTCGCCAGCTTTGAGCTCGAGCGCCAGGACGAGCTTACGGCCCGCGTTGAGCTCCGCGCCCTGCAGTCGCAGGTCGACCCGCATTTTCTATTCAATACCATTAGCACGATCGTGTCGCTCGTTCGAACCGAGCCCGACAAGGCGCGATCGCTGCTGATCGACTTTTCCAACTACTATCGTCAGACGCTTTCTGATTCCGATACGCTCACCACGCTCGAGCACGAGGTGGAACAGGGCACTCGTTATATCAATCTTATGCAGGCCCGGTATGGCGACGGCCGTCTGCGTGTCTCGGTCGACATCGACTTTGAAGTGCGCGACAGCCTGGTACCGCCGTTTATCTTGCAGCCGCTGCTCGAAAACTGCATCAAGCATGCGCAGCGCGAGACCGAGCCGCTTTCTATTCGTGTTAGGGCTTTTGAGACCGATGACGGCTTGGAGATCATCGTCGAAGATGACGGCATCGGGATGAGCGAAGAAGTCTGCGCGCATCTGTTTGAGCAGCATTGCCGAGAGGAGCCCGAGAGCATTACCGCCGACGGCTCCGTCAAGCGAGGTTGCGGCCTGGCGCTCTTCAACGTGCTTCAGCGCATCCATTTCTTTTACGGAGAAGATTCTGGCATGCGCGTGAAGTCCCAGGAGGGCGTGGGAACGCAGGTCATCGTTGAGTTGAACGGCGAGCCGCATGAGCCGGCGCCGCTAACGGTGTAGCACGCGGTTGGATTGAGAGAAAAAGAGGGGAAGCGCATATGTCCGAAGGCTGGAACATCCTGGTGGTTGATGACGAGCCTCCCATTAGGGCTGAGCTACGCTATCTGTTGGAAAAGGATACGCGTGTGGGTCAGATTGCCGAGGCGGGCAATGTCGCCGAAGCCGTGGAGTCGATTCTGTCGAACAAGCCCGACGTGCTGTTTTTAGACATTACCATGCCCGGTCGCTCGGGAATTGAGCTTGCCGAGACGTTGCAGAACCTAAAGACGCCGCCGGTCGTGGTGTTTGTGACGGCATTTGCCGAGTATGCGGCCGATGCCTATAACCTCGATGCTGTCGATTACATCGTCAAGCCGGTCGAGGATGCCCGCTTGTCAAAGGCGCTCGACAAGATCGAGACTGCCCTGGGCGCTCGCCGTGTCGTCCATGCTCCGCGCCAGCCTTTGCGCCTGACGGTGGATCGCGGGGGCAAAAAGGTGTTCATTCCCGTGGCGGATGTCTGCTACTTTGAGGCGCGCGCCGATTTTTGCAACGCCGTCTGCGCCGAGGGGACGTACCTGATCAATGAGTCGATTTCTTCGCTCGAGCGGCGCCTGGCCCCCGAGGGCTTTATCCGTGTCCACCGCAGCTATCTGGTTAATTTGGAAGACGTACATAATGTCGAGATCGGCTCCACGGGCCTGATGGAGCTCAGGCTCGATCGCGTAACCTCGATGGTGCCCGTGTCCCGCCGTCGCGCTGCCGAGGTCAAATCGCACTTGGGGCTTGCGTGAGGGTCGGTGTGCCATCGTTTGCCGTTACAGGTTTGGCATGACTGTGCGGTGGGCATAATGGATTGCATCGAATGAAATCGAAAGGATTATTATGCCCGCGCTCATTACGCATCATCTGTTTGGCGAGGAAAGCATCGACCGTCTTCCACAGGGCGTTATCACGTCCGACGAGGAGCGCATCGCCTTTATCCTGGGCAACCAGGGCCCCGACCCGTTTTTCTTCCACATGCTCACGCCGCGCATCTCCGACTGCATGTCGCTTGCTCAGGTCATGCACCGCTCGCGCATGTCGCGCCAATTCTCGTGCCTGCGCGACGGCGTGTCGCACCTGCAGCCGCGCGATGCCAATCTGGGTCGCGCCTTTGCGCTGGGCCTGCTGTCGCACTATGTGCTCGATCGCAATGCCCACCCCTTTGTCTACGAGCAGCAGTTTGGCATTGTCGAGTCCGATCCCGAGCTCGAGGCTTCGGGCAGTCAAGTTCATGCCGTGCTCGAAAGCGACCTGGACGTGCTGATGCTGCAGCTCAAGCGCGATGGGGCTACGGTCGAGGATTATCCGCCGGCGGGCGAGATCGTCACTACCGACCGCATCAATCGCGTTGCCGGTGTGCTGATGAGCTATGTTGCCGGACGCGTGTACGGCATCGATATCCCGGCGGGGGAGTACGCCGGCGCCGTCTCGGACATGCAGATGCTCTATCGCACCATTGAGCCTGCCGGCTCGGTAAAGATGCGCGCGATTGCCCTGGTTGAGGGCTTGGTGCACGACTACTCGCTGCTCGACGGCCTTGCCCATCGCGTGACGACGGAGCTGCCCGAGCGCACCGGCAACCTGGGCCACCTGACATGGAAGAACCCCTTTACCGATGAGGTCTCGACTGAGAGCTTCCCCGAGGTCTTTGAGCGCGCACTGGTCGATTACGAGCTCACCGTCGCCCGTTTTATCGAGACCGGCGACATGGAGGCCGTGACCGGCCATATCAACTACAGCGGCCGTGTGCTCGACGCCAACGAGGAATTCGACCGCGAGGAGTAGGGTCCGTGCGTGCCCCTTTGCCGAATCCTTACCAGCGCTTCTGTGCAATTGGGGTACGATGAACTAACTGCATATTGGGCGAATACGAAGGGGCCCTGTCCATGAAATACACCAAGCTCGAGCGTAACTGGGTTATGTACGATGTGGGCAATTCGGCCCTCGTGTTGCTCAATACCTCGGTGGTGCCCATCTACTTTAACGCCATCAATACCGGTGCTTCCTCGGCAGACCTGGTGGTCGCCTGGGGCAACGCGCAGACGATCGCCTCGCTGGTTATCGCTATGCTCATGCCCATTCTGGGCGCGCTTGCCGATTACGCCGGCAACAAGATCAAGTTCTTCTTGGGCTTCTTCCTCACGGGCCTGGTGCTTTGCCTGGCGCAGGCTATCCCAATGTCCGCCATGGCATTTTTGACCGTGTACGTGCTGTGCACCATCGGCCTTAACTCTTCTATGACGTTCTACGACGCCATGCTGCCCGACATTACCACCGACGAGCGCATGGACGCCGTGTCTAGCTCGGGCTATGCCTGGGGCTACATCGGTTCCACCGTGCCGTTCATCATCTGCCTGGCGCTCATCATGGGTGGCCCCGCTCTTGGCGTCCCCACCATGCTGGCAACGCGTCTGTCGTTTATCATCACTGGTGCCTGGTGGCTCATCTTTACCCTGCCGCTCATTCGCACCTATAAGCAAAAGTACGGTCGCGAGCGCGGTCCCGAGGACACCATCGGCCACATCGTGGGCGGTGTGTTCTCCGAGGTCGGACACACCATGCGCGAGATCGCCCACAACAAGACCGTGCTGGTCTACATGATCGCGTTCTTCTTCTATATCGATGGCGTCCACACGGTCATTTCCATGGCTACCAGCTACGGCTCGGCTTTAGGCATCGACTCGACCCAGCTGGTGCTGGCGCTGCTCGTTACGCAGTTCGTGGCCTTTCCGTCCGCCATCATCTACGGCAAGCTCGCCGGACGCGTGGGCACGCTCAATATGATCCTGGTGGCGGTCGCCGCCTACATGGGCATTGTGCTGTTCGCCGCATTCTTCCTAAAGACCGCCTTTGAGTTCTGGGTGCTTGCCATTATGGTCGGTCTGTTCCAGGGCGGCGTGCAGGCGCTCAGCCGTAGCTACTTTGGCCGCATTATCCCTAAGGAAAAATCCAACGAGTACTACGGCTTCTTTGACATCTTTGGTCGTTATGCAAGCGTCATGGGCACCTTCCTAGTGTCGGTCGTCACCTCGCTGACCGGCAACCCGTCGCTAGGCGTCCTTTCCATTGGCGTGCTGCTGGTCGTTGGCTTTGTGCTGCTGGTCCGCCTGTCTCGCATGACTCAGGCGGCAGAGCGGGCCGCATAGAAGCGAGCGGCTATTGTGCCTGTCCGCGGTACTCTTTTGGGGTTATCCGCAATAAACATTGCGACTTGCGAGCAATGATTTGCCCAAGTGGGTATGATGGAATCAGCTAGGTCGCGGGGCGTCGCCTGTGTTTGGCGGCGCCCCGTTTTTGTGTTGCAGGGAGGGAAGGCATGAACGCCACGGTTGTGATTCCAACATACTGGGCGGGCGATGATGCCCGTGCAAACGCTCCCGGCGTCTATGACCACTCGACGAAGCTCAACGCCACCAATCCCGAGCTCGACCGCTGCCTGGCCTCGCTCGAGCAGGTGCGCGACATTCCGAGGATTATCCTTTTGGTGGTCTGTCCCATCTCGGTCACGGCTGATGTGTCGAAGCGTGTCCACGAAATCGTCGACGCGCACCCTACGCTCAAGGTCACCGTGGTTACCAACAACCAGGCATCGCGTATCGCCGACCGTGTGGCGCAGATTGCTCCCAAGGGCTCGGGCGAGTGCGTGAGTCTGCGCGGATATGGCGCCATTCGCAATATGGGGCTTGCCTGCGCTGCGGTGCTCGGCCACGATGCCGTTGTCTTTTTGGATGACGACGAGACCGTTATCGATGCCGACTTTATGAAGCGCGCGACCTATGCACTGGGCCAGCAGACGCGTCAAGGCCTGCCGATTTTGGTTAAGAGCGGTTACTTTTACGATCGAGACGGATCGCCGTTGGCGCCCACAGACAAGGTGGGCATTTGCCATCGTTGGTGGACCAAACGCATCGAGTTTAATCGCTGGATGAAAAAGGCGCTCTCGGGCACCCGTATCTCTCGTTCAAACTACGTGTGCGGCGGCCTTGTGGCGCTTCATGCCCGCGCCTTTACCCGTGTGGCGTTTGACCCGTTTATCACCCGAGGCGAGGACCTAGATTACCTCTTTAATATGCGCATGTTTGGCTACGACGTGTGGTTTGACAACGAGTGGGTCGTTCGTCACCTGCCGTCCGAGTCCGAGAAGCGCTCGCCGCGCTTTATGCAGGATGTGTACCGTTGGTACTACGAGCGTGCCAAGCTGACGTTTGCCGCGCACCAGCAGGAGCTCGTTCCCGTCACGGCCGCGTCGCTCATGCCCTATCCGGGCCCGTGGATTTCGCGCGAGCTCGACGACCGCGTGCGCAAAACCGCCATGGTCCGCAGCATGTTTACCCGCGAGCACGAGGGATACCTGCGCATTTGGCGTCACGGTATTGACGAGGCCAAGACCTACGCGCGCCAAAACGCCGCAAGCTACCTGCGTTTCCAGAGCTTCTGGCCCAAGATCATGGACGGGCTCTGGCACGACGCACAACTGACCAGCATCCTGGAGGGGACTGAATGATCGACCGCCGCGCCCAGCGCGATAACTCAATATCAATCTTTCGCGTGATCGCCGTTGTCTGCGCCATTTGCGTGCTGGTGTACTTTATTTTTGCCCTGGCGACTGGAATCGAGCCGATCGCGACCGTGGTCGCCTGCGCACTGCTGTGCATCTTTCTGTGCATTTTTATCTATTTGACGCTCAATCCCGATTCGGTGCGTTCGCAGTACACCGAAGAGACGCTTTCGGTGGCCTCTGCCATGCTCGAGGACATCAAAGGCGGTCTGACGCAGGAGTCGGCGCGTCTGGTGTGCCAGCGCATTTTGCCCGAGACGCGTGCCATGACGGTTGCCATCACCGACGAGAGCAACGTGCTGGCCTGCGCGGGCGAGTTTGAGGAAAAGCTGCTGCCCGATTCGCCCATCCACACACTTGCCACGCGCTACGTCATCGAGCACGGTATCGTCCAGTCGTTCAACCGTGTGGTGGACGTGGTGGGTTCGGATGGCTCGCACAACCATGTTCCCGCCGGTATCATCGCTCCTATCAAGGTGGGTGACCGCACCGTCGGCACGCTCAAGTTCTACTACAAGACCCCGCGTGCCGTCGACCGCACTCAGTACGCGCTTGCCTCGGGTTTTGCCGAGATCCTGTCCACGCAGCTCGCCATCCACGAGCTCGAGGTGCAAAAGGAGCTCACGGCCCGTGCCGAGGTGCGTGCCCTGCAGGCGCAGATCAACCCGCACTTCCTGTTCAACACGCTCAACACCATCGCGTCGTTTACGCGTACCGATCCGCTGCGCGCCCGCGAGCTGCTGCGCGAGTTCTCCTCGTTCTATCGCGCCACGCTCGACAATTCGGGCTCGCTCATTCCCGTGTCGCGCGAGGTCGCGCAGACCAAGCGCTACCTGACGTTTGAGAAGGCGCGCTTTGGCGAGGATCGCGTGCTGGCGACCTTCGACGTGTCCGAGGACGTCGAGGACACGCTGGTGCCGGCATTTGTAATCCAGCCAATCGTCGAGAATGCCGTGCGCCATGGTATGGGCGACGACGATGCACTGAGGATCGACGTGTCGGTCCACAGGGATGGCGAAGATGCGATTTTGATTGTGGTCGCCGATAACGGCGTGGGCATGGACGAAGGCACCGCTGCCAGACTGTTTGACGAACGCTCCGCCCGTCCCGACGCCAGCTCCCCGCAGGGCGGCGGCGCCGGTGTGGCCATGCACAATATTTCGGAGCGCATCCATCGCTTTTATGGACCGCACTCTTATACACGCGTCGAATCGGCCCCGGGCAAGGGCGCTAAAGTGCTCCTGCATCTCGATTTGTCGGAGAGCATCTTCGACATTCAAGAGTAGAATGATAGGTTACGGGTTTAACGCTAGTTGGCGGATGCCCGACGTAGTTAGTTGACGAAAGGTTTTATCCCTATGCTGCGTGCGATGATTGTGGATGATGAGGCCCCGGCCCGTTCGGAACTTCGCTTCTTGCTCGAGCAGACGGGCAAGATCGGCACGATCACAGAAGCGTCGAGCGTTCGCTCCGCTATCGAGATGCTTATGGAGAGCCGCGTCGATGTTGTGTTCCTCGATATCTCGATGCCTGGCGCTTCGGGTCTGCAACTTGCCGAGGCACTGCATAAGCTCAAGAATCCGCCGGCGATCGTATTCGTAACCGCGTACAGCGATCATGCGGTCGAGGCGTTTGATGTGGATGCCGTCGACTATCTGATGAAGCCGGTCGAGGAGGCTCGCCTGGATCGAGCGATCGATAAGGTTATGCAACGCGCCAAGCCTGTCACGGACAGCAAGGTGACCATCGAGCGCATCCCGGTGGAAAAGGGCGGCCGCAAGGTCCTCATCCCCGTGGACGACATTCGCTTTATTATGGCCAAGGACGATTACTCCTGTATTTATACGGTCGATGACCGCTTTTTGTCCACGACCTCGCTGGCACAGTTCGAGGCCAAGCTCTGCGACTTTGGCTTCTTCCGCGTTCACCGCCGCTATATCGTCAACTTGGCGTGTGTCACCGACGTCGAGACGGTTCCCTCGGGCGCTATCCAGCTGGGCATTACGGGCGTCGACGAACGCGTACCGGTTTCGCGCCGTCGCGTCGTGCCACTCAAAAAGGCCCTGAGCCTCTAGTACACTGGCCCCGCAGCCCTGTAGACCAAAATCGTCTGCGGAGCCGTGGGGCTTTTTGCATGAATGCACCAAATCGTTTTGCGGAAGGGATCCCATGAACAGTGCAAGCGCCAAGCGTATCGACATTATCTCGGACACCCACGGCTATCTTTCGCCTGCGCTCTTGGACGAGCTTAAGGGTGCGGATCTGATTATCCACGCCGGTGACCTTACGTCGGAGATGGACTACGAGCACCTGCGCACCATCGCCCCCGTGCGAGCGGTGCTGGGTAATAACGACTACTACCGCGACTACGGCCCCGATGTGGACCGCTTGGCGCTCTTTACCTACGAAGGCCTCAAGTTCGCCGTAGCCCACTACCGTGAAGACCTCCCGGTGGGATCCGTGGACGTAGCTATCAACGGTCACACCCACGTAACCAAAGAAGCCCAAGTGGGTCGCTGCCTGGTCCTCAACCCAGGCAGTGCCAGCTATCCAAGAGGCACCCGAGGCCCCACCATGGCCAGAATGCTTGTCAAGGACGGCAAGATTCTGAGCATCAAATTTATTGACCTAGAGTAGGTGCAACAAAAACGGGGGATGCAGATTGCATCTCCCGTTTTTCTTTGAGCCAAAGGCCGAAGTTCAACAACAATCTTAGACAACCCCGCCGAGGAGAACGGGGACCTCGAGC
>CABRRA010000030.1:0-27123 GCA_902473205.1 uncultured Collinsella sp. | reverse complement strand
CGCGAGCCGCATTCACGCCAATCTGACGTTCAATTTCGAGGGCGCGACCAAAAGGTCAGCGCCCTCTCATTTCACGTCACCTTGGCGCAAATGCGGCCCGCTCGCTGTTGGTACCTGACATCGAGTGAGCCACTGTCTTGGGCAGCTTAAAAGCCCCGTCCCATATTTGCTGCCCCACTCGCAACTTATCTTGCCGATAGAGTTGTCGTCGTTTCGTTCGTGTGAGTCGTTTTGGCGCCGTCGCCTTGTTCGTCCTCGTCCTTTTGAGCATCAGCAATGGTGGCAGCAGCTGCGACCATACCGCGCTGGGGCGCCACACCCGTCTGGTCTTGTGCGCCTTCAACAAGCTCCGTGCCAGCATGCGCAAGTTCAGGCGATTTGAACATCGCGCCCAGACTCGCGCCGTCGCCGGCATATCCGAGCGCCGCGAGCGCGATGACGATTATCGCGGCAACGACCACGATCGGCACGTAACGATGCCAGCCTGCAGGATTGAGGCCGCTACGGCGGGCAGCACCGCGGCTAATGTAGCCAAGCGTTCCATCGTGCTTGAGCTTTGAGCCCACCACGCGCCTTCGTCCCCACAACGAGGACTCGGCCTGCATGGCCAAGCGAGCGCTTGCCGAAGGATAGCCATATTTTGTGCGCTTGAACGAGCCGTCGAACCCCGAGGCGCTTTTGCCCCACGTCCGCGAAGTCGTACGCCGGCCGACCGGCGCCGCACTTCGCTTTGTTCGGTTCGTTTTTGAAGTCTCCGCCATACTCCCCCGCACGCCGTAACACAATCGAAACAATGCTTCTTTGGACTGTATCACACGCGCCACACGCGGTCACGGCGCCTCGCTCAGCGGTCGTTGTCCTTCAGCAGGCGCCATAAAGTCGTGCGGCTTATACCGAGCACCTCTGCCGCACGTGTCCTGTTGCCGTGAAGGTGCTGCAGAACCAACCGTGCGACATCGCGCTCGGTATCGGCCAGGGGACGCAAGATGTACAAATCGCTTTCGAGCGCCGGGGCGCCAAAGGTCGCGGTCTTGATAACGTCCTCCTGGGCAAGCACCTCTTTCGCCACGGCACGCTCCACCGTTCCAGCCCCCACTAATATATAGAGTCGTTCAGAGACTTCACGCAGCTGCAGGTAATTGCGGGGCCAACGGTACGCATCGAGCGTCTCTGCCGCGGCGGCGGACAACATGGGGGCACCCGTCTTAAACATATCTGCCAGATACCCCAGATAGCGCGCAACCTTTTCCGACGCGCCGCCCTGCTCGGCAATCGCCGGCGCCACACTCACGGCACAGGCCAGACGCTCGGTTACAAAAGCAGCCTGATCGCTTTCGCCGCCGCCCGGCATATCGTTTGCCGTCAACACCACATGGCAACGAGTTGCGAGCGCCGTGTCGATCATTGCGGACACGAGCTCGCGCAGACGTTGGGGGCCAACAGCATGCCAGCCGCCCATGCAAAGTGTCAGCCCCGTTTGGAATAGCGGCGATTCGGAACTTTTGAGCAGATGGCGCCAGCCGCGATCCGTAAGCTCATCGAGCGCAACGGACACAAAGGGCTGATCGGCATAGGGTCCATCCAGGTACAGGCGTTTTGCAATCTGATCCTGCCCCGCGCCCAGCTCGCCCTCGAGCATAAGGGGCACCCCACGCGCATAGCTCTCCCGTACGGGGGCAGCGACCGTCGCCGCGTCTTCGACGATGCCGTACGTGCTCGACGCGTAGCGAGCCTCGACTTCGTCGGCATTGAGCCACTCGATGCCCGCATGCGTCGCAGCGGCGCGCACCTCATGCGCCACGACCACCCAAAGCGCTCCGCGCTCCTTGGCCGTCGGGCGCACCGTCAAGCTCAACCGCACGCCCTCGTGGCCCATCACCAGGCGCGCCCCATCGCCCACGCGAGCGAGACGCTCGGAAACAAAAGCAGCGATATCCTGCTCGAGCGCCGCGTCACTCATAGTCGAGATCACAACGCCACCGCACTCGTCGATTGCCAGCGCCGATGCTCCGGCTGCGGACAATGCCTCAATCAGAATCTGCAGCTTGGCATCGCTGTCCATGGTTCGTCCCGTCTCCAGCCGCGGCCCCATCTGAGACCCGGCATCTCAAGTGTTTCAAAATTGAACGATAATGTTCACCAAACACTATAGGGCAAAAGTCGCCGTCCTGCGAGTATATGAATTGCCCCGCATCGCCATCCTGGCGGGGCGATAAGAGCTCTTCGGGACCTATCAACCTGCGGACAAGCCATACCCGCAAGAGCTCCTATCGCTCCACCGTGAGAATGCGCTCGCCAGCACGCAACACGCAAATCAGCTACTTCTCTACCAGATTCCCAGCACGTGCTGCATTCCCAAACTCATGCACGCAATGCCAATCCAGCAGCAAAAGCCCAACGCGATGGGCTTGCCGCCCTTTTTGACCAGCTCGACGATATCGGTATTAAAACCAATAGCCGCCATGGCCATCACAATAAAGAACTTCGACAGCTCCTTGATGGGCGCCGTGATGGACGCGGGAAGCTGAAGCACCGTGGTGATCACGCTCGCCAGCACAAAGAACAGCACAAACATGGGAAACGCACGTTTAAGCGAGAACGTGCTTTTGGCGTCACCGCCGGCCTTGCGTGCCAGATGCATCTGCCAGCATGCGAGGACCAGCGTGATGGGAATAATGGCCAGCGTCCTGGTGAGCTTGACCACTGTGGCGCTCTCGAGCACATTGGCGCCGGGATGCATGCTGTCCCAGGCGCTCGCCGCAGCCGTTACCGACGAGGTGTCGTTGATGGCGGTGCCGGCAAACAGGCCAAAGCCCTCGTTGGTCAGCCCGAGCATGCCGCCGAGCGTCGGAAACACGAGCGCCGCGATAACGTTAAACAGGAAGATGACCGAAATGGCCTGGGCAATCTCGCGATCGTCGGCATCGATGACGGGCGCGGTCGCAGCGATGGCCGAACCGCCGCAAATCGACGAACCCACACCCACAAGCGTCGCGATCTTACCCGGTACGTTCATGACGCGGCAGAGCACAAAGGCGATGACAAGCGAGGTCGAGATCGTCGCCACGATAATCGGCAGCGACTGGGCGCCCTTGGACAGAATCTGGGAGAGGTTCATGCCAAAGCCAAGCAGGATAACCGCGTACTGCAAGACTTTTTTGGACGTATAGGTGACGCCGGCGGCGAGCTGTTCGCGACGCTTCCTGGGAAAGACGAGCGCCAGGACCATGCCAAAGAGGATGGCAAATACCGGACCGCCGACCACCTCAATTTGTTTGCCGAGCAACGTCGCGGGAATGGCAATGATCAGGCAGAACAAGACGCCTTTCCAGCGCTCGCGAACGATATTTGCCAGTTGCATATGGGATTCCTTCTTTCTATTTCACGTTTGCGACGGCTTATGATACGGCAACATTGAGCGCAGCCTTGCGCAAACACAGACTAAGATGCCGCAATAGTTCTCAGGCAACAGCCGAATTACCCACCGCGGAGAGCTGATTCGCGGCATAATTAACAACTGACATATGAGTTTGATAGAACAGTTGCGAGGCGCTATGGAAGAATCGATGCACGTCGGCGAGCAGGAAACGAGCCTACAGGACCAGTCCTACCACACCATTCGACGCAAAATCGTCTACCTGGACTACAAGCCGGGCGAAAAGCTGGGCGTCAAGCAACTTTGCGATGACCTGGATATGGGGCGCACCCCTGTGCGCGAGGCTTTGGTCCGCTTGGCGCAGGAAGGCCTGGTGCGCACCGTGCCCCAAAGCGGCACCTATGTTTCGCCCATCAACCTCACCCTTGCCGAGAGTGCCTGTTATATCCGCGAGCATCTGGAAAAGCAGGTGATCGTGGAGTGCTGTGCGCGCGCCACCTCGGCAGGCATCGAGCAGCTCGACCGAGCCATCGCGCTGCAGGAAAAGGCCATGGCCGATGAGGATCGCATCGGCTTCTTTTTGAGCGACAACCTCATGCATCACATGATTTTTAGCATCGCATGTCGCAGCACCGTGTGGTCGTGGCTCGAAGAGACCAATGCCGACCTGGAGCGCTTCCGCTGGCTGCGCGCTGCCACGCAGGTTCTCGACAATCAGGACATCGTGAACGAGCACAAGCAGATTCGCCGCGCTATCGCCGGTCGCGACCCCATCGAAGCGAGCTTTTTGGTCAGCAAGCACCTGCACATGATGTTCCGCAACCAAACCGAGGTTCTGGACCAATATCCCAAGTATTTCGAGACCAGCAAGCTCCGCTAACCTGCCAAAACCACCACAAAGGGGGCAGGCACCTTTGTGGTGGTTTCTCCACACAAAAAGGCCCAGCTCCGTCTGATGACACGGAGCCGGGCCTTAATCGTAAGGATAACGGAACTCGATTATTCGACAGTAACGCTTTTCGCCAGGTTACGAGGCTGGTCAACGTCGCAACCGCGCAGGATGGCCACCTCGCGGGCGAGCAGCTGCAGCGGAACGCTCGCCGTGATGGGGCTGAACACGTCACGGACGGACGGCACGCGAATGATACAGTCGGCAATCTTGTTGATTTCCTCGTCGCCCTCGGTAGCAACGACGATGACCTTAGCGCCGCGAGCCTTGCACTCCATGAGGTTCGACACCGTCTTATCGTACGTTGCGCTCTTGGTTGCCACCGCGATGACAGGGAAACCCGGATCGATCAGCGCGATGGGGCCGTGCTTCATCTCGCCGGCGGCATATGCCTCGGCATGCAGGTAGCTGACCTCCTTGAGCTTAAGCGCGCCCTCATAAGAAATGGCGGCGCCCATGCCGCGACCCACGAACAGCGCGGACTGCGCGTCCTTGCACACAAGCGCGGCCTCGTGCACGGCCTCGGTCTGCGTATCCAGGATCCACTGGATCTGCTCGGCCGTATCGGAAAGCTCGCGGAACAGCATGCGCGTCTGCTTGGTGGTCAAGCGGTACTTGACCTGCGCCAGCAGCAAGGCCAAAAGCGTGAGGCTCACGACCTGACCGATGAAGCTCTTAGTCGAGGCGACTGCAATCTCCTTGTTGGCCTTGGTGTAGATGACGCCGTCGCTTTCGCGCGCCACCGGGCTGCCCACCACGTTGGTGATGCCAAAGACCTTGGCGCCCTTGATGCGCGCATCGCGAATGGCGGCAAGGGTGTCGGCCGTCTCGCCCGATTGGGACACGGCCACGACGAGCGTCGTCGGCGTGATGATGGGGTTGCGGTAGCGGAACTCGCTAGCCGCCTCAACCTCGGTAGGAATACGAGCCCAGCCCTCAATAAGGTTCTTGGCGATGAGTCCGGCGTGGTAGCTGGTGCCGCAGGCAATCACATATACGCGGTCGATATCGTTGAGTTCCTCGAGCGAAAGGCCCAGCTCGTCGATATCGAGCTCACCGGCAGGGGTCATGCGGCCCACCAGCGTGTCGCGCACCACGCGCGGCTGCTCGTGAATCTCCTTGAGCATAAAGTCGGGATAACCGCCCTTTTCGGCCATGTCCAGGTCCCAGTCGATATGGGTGATCTTGGGCTCAATCACATTGCCGGCCTCGTCGGTATACTCGACGCCTGCGGGCGTGAGCTTGGCAAACTGACCATCTTCGAGCACCACGACATCGCGGGTGGCATCGATAAGCGCGATCACATCGGAGGCAACGTAGGAGCCGGTCTCGCCCACGCCGACCACAATCGGGGAGTCCTTGCGGGCAACGGCGATCACGCCAGGTTCGTCGGCGCACACGGCGGCCAGGCCATAGGCGCCCACCACGTGGGTGCAGGCCTCACGCACGGAAGCCATCAGGTCGCGCGTCTCGGCATAGGCCTCTTCGATCAAGTGCGCGAAAACTTCGGTATCGGTCTCGCTCTTAAAGTGATGGCCGCGGCCCTCCAGCTCTTCGCGCAGCTCGGCGAAGTTCTCGATGATGCCGTTGTGGACGATGGCGATGCGACCATCGCAGCTGGTGTGGGGATGGGCGTTGACAACGGAAGGCTTGCCGTGAGTGGCCCAGCGGGTATGGCCGATACCGCAGGTAGCGTCGCTGTCGATATTGGAAAGCTCGCTCTCCAGGCCCGCAACCTTACCCACGCGGCGGATGACGTCGAGGTGAGCCGCGGCGCCCTCGCCCACCTCGAGCGCGACGCCCGAGGAGTCATAACCGCGATATTCCATACGCTTAAGGCCCGTGACCAGAATGTTCTTTGCAATATCAGAGCCGGTGTAGCCGACAATTCCGCACATAGGATAAATCCCTTCGCTCGCGTGACTGCAAAACGCCCACGCACGACGGGCGCTGAGACGTATAACGTCCGAGTATTGTACTCACACAAACGCAAGCTGATATACCAGAAGTGGTATCTTAAACTGGATACCACTCGATGCACACACCCTACCACCACAACGGTGACAGGCACCTTTGCGGTGGTTGGCACTCCCCTAGGGACGTAGGCGGCGTTCGAGCCGATTGCCCAGGGCCGTGAGTGCCATAACAATGACGTAGTAGACCACGGCCACCACTAAAAACGGTTCAAAGGCTCGATAGGTGAGCGCCTGCACGCTCTGGGCGGCGCGCATCATATCCATCAGGCCGATGGTTGCCACCAGCGAGGAGCTCTTGAGGACCGTGATCACTTCGTTGACCAGAGCAGGGGCAATCGAGCGCATCGCCTGCGGAACGATGATCTTGCGCATCATGGGAACATAGCGAAGCCCGATGGCCCGAGCGGCATCGTACTGCCCCCGGTCAACGCCCTCGATACCACCGCGCACCGTCTCGGACACCGTCGCTGAGCCGTTGAGCCCCAGCGTAATGGCACCGGCGGCAAACATCGAAATTTTGAAGCCCGTGAGCTGCGGCGTCGCAAAGTACGCCAAAAAAAGTAACACGATGAGCGGCACGCCGCGAAAGATAGAGGTGTAGAAGTTGAGCACCGCACGCAATGGGCGACAGGGCAAAACCTTGAGCACGGCAATGAGAAAGCCCAGGACGAGCGCTATGGCCAGCGCGGCGGCCGTCACCTGACAGGTCACGACCAGGCCGCTCATAAACATCGGTATATATGGTTCTAACAGTTCAAACTTCATCAGCATGCCCTTGGCGCGCGCCTCACCGGCTCGCTATTTTCCGGCAACCGTCGACGTACCGGAAGCGGAATAGTCGCCGTTCCACATGAAGTCGGCGCCCACATACTGCTTGATGCAGTCATCGATGGTGCCGTCCTCGAGCATCTCGCCGATGCACTCGTCAAGCGTCGCGACAAATCCGGCACCCTTCTTGGCCATCAGGCGGTACACGCCCACGTGATCGCTCGTCTCGGAGCGATCGAGCAGGCCCAGCACCAGGCCCTCATTCGCATCGCGCATGGACTGGCCCTCGGCGCCGTCACACAGGTAGGCATCGATGCGCCCGGCGAGCACCTCTTGCAGGCACTGGTCGCCACCGTCGTACGTGTGAATATCAGCATCGGGCATGACCTTGGCGATGAACTTGTTCTGCACGGTACCGGCGGTGCAGGCGATAGACTTGCCGGCGAGGTCCTCAACGCGCTTGACGGGATCGCCGCCGAGCGTGAGAACGCCCACAAGCGGCTGATAGTAGCCGCGCGTGAAGTCATAGGTCTGCTCGCGCTCTTCGTTGGAGCTCATCGCCATGGTAAAGGCCTTGTCATCGCTCTGCACCGATGCAAGCGTGGCGGCAAAGTCCTGCGGCTCAAAGTCGTAAGAAAAGCCCAAGCGCGAGGCCATCTCGTCAGCGATAGCGATGTCCAGGCCGACAACCTTCTGCTTGCCGTCCGACTGCGTCTCCAGATAGCGATAGGGCGCAAAGGCATCGTCGCCCACAAAGGTGAGCTTGGCGCCCTTGATATCGTCGCCCGCAACCGCAGCAGAACCAGCGGCAGAGCCCTTGTCAGCGCCACTGCCAGCGCAACCGCTCGCCGCAACCATTGCAGCACCGGCGATCAAACCCAGGAAATCACGACGAGAAACAGCGCGAGTCATACCAAAGCCTTTCAATCTACGTTCAAAGCGGCTTCCATTGTAGACACTCCACCGTTTAACGCGCAGCCCAGCCGCGCCAAAACCACCGCAAAGGGGGACAGGCACCTTTGTGTGGTCTGGACTCCGGTGTTTGCCCAGATAAAACCTGCCAAAATAAACCTGCCCCTAATTGGTAGGTTTTGACACCCCGGGAACGGGCGATGCTACAATCTGACTCGTACTTGAAACGCATCAAAGGGGCCACTATGGCAAAGGTAAAAATCAGCGACGTCGCGCGCGAGGCAGGAGTCTCGCTGGGCACGGTATCCAACGCGCTCAACCACCCCGAAAAGCTGCGCCCCGAGACCCTCAAGCTCATCAACGAGACCATCAATCGCCTTGGCTACCTGCCCAACCAAAGTGCTCGTCAGCTCGCGGGCGGCGCCACCAAGTCCTTTGGCCTGGTCCTCCCCCGTCTCGACCATGGCTTCTCGCTCCAAATTGCCAGCGGCGCCCATAACGAGGCCCGCAAGCACGGCTATGACCTGCTCATCGCCAACGCCGATAACGACGACATCCTCGAGGACCACTACCTGCGCTATTTTATGGGCACGCAGATGTCCGGCGTCATGGTTCAGCCTATGGCGTCCCCCGATTGGCACCCCGCAATGACCAAGATGCCCGTGCCGATCGTCCATCTGGACATCCACTGCCCCGAACCCGGTTACTACGTGGCCGCCGACAACGAGGCGCAAGGGCGCATTATCGCCGAGCTCGCCATCACCCGCGGCGCGCGCCATATCACCGTTGTGGGCAGAGCGGCATTTATGCAGCTCACCCTGCGCGTACTTGGCATTCATAAGGCCCTCGTCCTGCATCCCGATATCAAAATTGAGGTCATTGACGCCGGAGAATGGAATACCGCTGCCGATGGTTACAGCATCGGCGCTCAGATTGCCGAGCGCTCTACCGGCGAGCGTCCCGATTTTGTCATCGGCCTTACCGATGTATTGGCCTCGGGCGTTATCTCGGCGTTGACCGACAAAGGCATCTCCGTCCCCGAACAGGTTCGCGTGGCCGGCTGCGACGGCAACCCGCTTGCATGGAGCGGGTCGGTCCCCCTCACCACGGTGGCACCCCCGGGCTACGAGATTGGCCGCAAGGGTGTCCAGCTGCTCATGGAGCAAATCGAGAACAAGGCGCCGGCAAAAACCAAACGCGTCCGTATCGGCTCCGCCGCACGCACCGTCACCGAGGTCACAGCCGCCGAGGACATCAACCGTCAGGAACTCGTGCGGCCGTTCCTCTTGGAGCGCGCCAGTACCCAGGCGAGCAGCCAAGCCGAAGCCACCGCCATCAACCTCGGCGCGTATCTATAGCACGTCGGTCAGTATGCCAAAACGCCGCTTAAGCAAAAGGGGCCCGACCATTGCCGGGCCCCTTTTGCTTAAGCGCAAACGTGGGCAATTGCTCGTTTCAACACCGCAATTGTCTAGCGCACGGCCTTGACTGCCGCCGTAAGGTCGAACAACGTATCGAGCACGGCCTCGCAGCCATCCACCACGTCCTGAGGCAGCGGAACAATGTCAGGAACGGCAAAGACGTGGCAGCCGGCCGTAATGCCCGAGACGCAGCCGTTGCGCGAATCCTCAACCACGGCACATTCCTCGGGAGCAAAGCCCGCGCGCTCGCAGGCGAGCAGATACATCTCGGGGTCGGGCTTGCCGTGCACAACGTCGTCGCCGCAGGTCACGGTCTCAAACTTGTCAAAGAGGCCGAATGCTTTAAGGTTGCGCTCGGCCGTAACGTGGCGCGACGACGTCGCTAGACCCACGTGATAGCCCGCAGACAGCAGCTCGTCTAGGCACTCGGCGGCGCCGGCCTTAAGCTCCAGCTCGGTCTTGACCATCTCGTCGCGAATCTCCTTGTGGCGGACATAGATCGCCTCGGCGGTCTCGTGGCTGCCGTAATGCTTATCGAGGATGTCCATGACATCGGGTAGCGTGCGACCGATAAACTGATGGATCAGCGCATCATCAATCGCGAGCCCCAGCTCAGCGGCGCCTGCCTTCCAGGCCCTAATCCCCAAACGCTCGGTATCGACCAGCGTTCCATCCATGTCAAAAATAACAGCCTTGATCATATCGGTCCCCCTCGCCGGATTGCATTACTGCCACTCTACCGCACTTTACAAGCTTGTATATAACGTATATAGCATATTGCACTTTCGTTACATAGCTGGAAGTCTTATGACAAGCAGCTCGGTGGGATTATAGTTTCATCCGAGCTTTAATAACTGTAAGGAACTTTCATGCTTTCAGACACCGCCGCACCCGCAGAGGAGCTTCAGGACAAACTCGCAGCACTCGAGCAGCTGCTTTTGGCATACGGACGCGTCGCCATCGGCTTTTCCGGTGGTGTCGACAGCAGCTTTTTGGCCGCGGTCTGTGCCCGCATCATGCCTACCAATACCCTCCTCGTCCATCTCACCACGCCGCTCATCGGCACGCCCGAACAGACTTCGTTTGAGCAGTCCGTTGATGGGCAAGCTGATGAAGGGGCGCATTTTAAGCTCCCCGTGCTCAATCTTTCGGTCGATCAGTTGCAGCTCCCCCAAGTAGCCTGCAACGATGCCAATCGCTGCTACCACTGTAAGCAGGCCGGCTTTACCGCCATCGTCAACCACGCCAAGTCGCTCGGCTTTTCCACCGTCATCGATGGCAGCAATGCAAGCGATCGCGGTGACTACCGCCCTGGCATGCGCGCCGCAGAAGAGCTCGGCGTACGCTCCCCTCTTATGGAGGTCGGCTTTACCAAGGACGAAGAGCGTGAGCTGTTGCGCGCATGGGGCTATCCCGTTTGGAACCTGCCGGCGGGAGCCTGTCTTGCCACGCGCGTCCCCACGGGCGAGGAGCTTACGCGCGAGAAGGTCTCCCTGATTCGCGCCTGCGAGGATTACCTGCACGATCTCGACCTGGCGCAGGTACGCGCGCGCTTGGTCGGCGGCTGCATGCATATCGAAGCCGCGCCCGCAGATGTCGCCAAGATCGCCGCTCTCGGCGGTGCTGCCGTCGACGGCGAGGGCAAGACCCCGTTGCCTGCCGCCATCGAGTCCGCGCTGCGCGAGCTGGGCTGCGCCCACATCTCCCCCGAGGTCACCCCCTACATCCACGGCAACATGAATCTTTAGGTTACGCCGTTTTACAAACGGCGTAACTGCTCGGCGCTGCGCAGGCCCCGGGCACGGCAATCTGACGTTCAACTTCACGGGCGCGACCAAAAGGTCAGCGCCCGCTTGTTTCACGTCACCTTACCGCACCCGGAGCCCGCTCGCTCGCATATGCTCAACCTGGACTGTGTTAACTGACCCGCCAAAAAGGGACAGGTTTATTTTGGCAGGTTTTATCTGGGGAAACATCGCAAGACAATCGCCCCTCTAGCACCCATCTCACTTCGAGAGACACTAGAGGGGCGACCCGGCTGCATCTACTTCCTCCGATATCGGCGATTGCGGCTCGTCGATGAACCCATTACCTCAATGAGTCCTTTATCTGCCATTTTTGGCAGATGGTAACGGACAGACGAAATTCTGACCCCCGATGCAACCGCAATTTCTCGCGCCGTCATATCCACTTCGGCGCTGAGAGCCTCCAGGATCCTATCCGCCGTCGAAGCTGACGATTCTCTGTTCATATCGATAATTTCAAACGTGTCTTTGCCGCATTTTGACAGGACATGTTTATCCACAAGGTCCCCGCAGATCAGGCGAATGTCATCCGAATCCCACTTCAGGGCCTCTCGTATTTTTTGAACATCGCATACGCACCCATGCTCCCGCATAAACATGAGCAGTGTTTCCTCGCGATCCGTCAGCTCGGTGCCCACATGGCTCTGAATCCACGTGCGGTTTTCAGCTAGCTCCGCCCCGTGCCGGGAAAGCAGCACCGTAAACGAATCGGCCTTAACGATAAATTTCGGCCTTCCAAGCGAACGAGACTCCATCTCGCGAATCATAGCCGGGATACCAGATCCTTGGCTTTCCGCAACGGCCCCCTCGGCATGCTCTAACGGCGTCGCCCCCATTAGGCTCATGAGCTTTGGGTTTCGGCAGCGCGATTCCCCGTCTGCAAGATTGTCCACCGTCTTTCCGCCCCAAAGCCCGCCAGGGTTTTTGATCTCTATTCTGTCTGGATAGATATCGACACTCACGGCCTGCCCCACAAACATGGGTGAATATTCTCGATGGATGCAGGCATTTGCCAAGGCCTCGCGCAAAACCTCCTGGGGAACTTCCCAATCATCCCTTCTGCCAGCGCCTTGCACTATCGCCGCTTTGCGCAAGTTTCGTCCAATCGCGGCAAGGGCATCTTCGATGCAAGCCGGAATCGGGCCATCGCACAACTGGCGGTCAATAAACCGGGGCTGCCCGGGTGCAGATTTTTCCACATCGGAATGAACGGCGACATCGATCATCAGTTTGGGATAGAACTGCTGGGGGTAAATTCCCGCCGAAAGAAGCCCCGCGAGCTTCACGGCACCATCCTTTGTAGTGATATTGAGTCTGACCAGCTGCTTTTCCAGCGTATCGGCCCCGCGCAAAACGCGCGGGGTCTGCAGCCGGCGATTTGCGATAATAGACCGCACGACATCTGGATCCAAATCCTCGACCGTTGCCTCCGAAACCACCGTGCCGTCTGCATCACTCGGAAGCAACGCACTCTGCAGTTCATATAGCTCAGCGGGTGACATCTTGATATCTTTATCATCCACGCGCTTGTAGCTACCGTTCTGCACGCCGCGCGCGCCGATATAGCAAGGCTTCGCTTTAAGCTCAAGTTCAAAGATGCGCACCAGAAGCACCTGGAGCCCGTCGACCTCACCTCGATCAAGCTCGTACCGCGGCGCATGGGTCACCACTGCCGCTGAGCCTCCGTCTCCGATACCCGAAACAAACTGATCGCGCACCCTATCGATAGCAAAGTTAGCCGAAGGAACAAATCCTTCGGCTTCGTTCAGGCCCAAAATAATGAGCCCACCCGCAGTGTTCGCAAAAGCGCTCACTGTCTCCCATACGTCTGCGCTCAATTTATTCGTGCAGGCTTTAACTTCTACCGATGCGTCATCAGTCCCTCGCCTGCGAAGGCGCTCAACGATAAGGCCAAGAGGTTCATCCAGCAGCATTGGCATTCCGTCTCTCTAAAACGATAGATTTATCTCTCTAAAGTATAGTATATCTCTCTAACTTTAGAGAGATAAGCATCTTATTTTAGAGAGACAAACTGAATTCGCTGGTAGATTAACTAAGGCTGTCTATCTAACCGGCCTCCTCTTTAGAGAGACATTTAGAGAGACGTGCGCGACCTCTATAATCACGGGCTCCACTCTTTAACCTGCCAAAAAGGGACAGGTTTATTTTGGCAGGTTTTATCTGGGGAAACGCAAATAGGGCCGTGACACCCATACGGCGTCGCGGCCCTTTTCCTTGGAGAAGGATCAATTGATTGAACGGGATGACCGTTCTAGTCTTCGAGTCCGCTATTGATGAGCTCGGCAATCTCGACGGGATCGGTGCTCGCGCGCACCTTGTCGCGGAAACCGGCGTCCATCAACATCACGGCAGCCTTGGAAAGCAGGCGCAGGTGCGTGGTTCCGGCTTCGCCGGCGGGCACGTACAGCGCAAGCGCGACATCGACAGGCACGCCATCAAAGCTCGGCCACTCAACAGGCTCGGACAGCTTGAGCACGGCCACACCCGGCGTATGGATCGCATCGCTCTTAGCATGCGGAACGGCAAAACCGGCGACAAGGCCGGTCTCGGCCTCGTTCTCGCGAGCAATAAAGGCAGCCTCTACGGCAGATGCGTCATCGGCAAAGCCGAGCTCGATTGCCTGCTCGGACAAATAATGCAGGGCGTCCTCGCGCGAGGCGGCGGTATACCCTATCGTCACTTGGTTGGCAGATACAAATCCCATGGAAACCTTCCTTACAACACGGACCTGACCGCAGCTTCGATGCCGTCGGCGTCCAAACCGTACTTGTGCAGCAAATCGACCGCAGGGCCGGACTCGCCGTACACATCGCGCACGCCGACGCGACGCATCGGCACCGGATGCTGCTCCGCGAGCACCGAGGCCACGGCCTCGCCAAGACCACCGATAATCGAATGCTCCTCGGCGGTGACCACGCGACCAGTCTTCTTGGCGCTGGCAACCACCAGACGCTCATCAAGCGGCTTGATCGTGTGCATGTTGATGACCTCGGCATCAATACCATCGGCAGCGAGCGCCTCGGCAGCCTTAAGCGCCTCAGCGACCATGAGGCCACAAGCGATGACGGTCACATCGGACCCCTCGCGCACGACCACACCGCGACCGATCTTGAGCTCGTAATCCTCGCAGTCGTTTATGACCGGTGTTGCCAGGCGGCCGAAGCGCATGTAGACCGGCCCCTCAAACTCGTAAGCGGCGCGCACGCATGCGCGAGCCTCGATGTCATCGGCGGGAACAATCACCGTCATACCCGGAATCGTGCGCATGAGTGCGATATCCTCGCAGCACTGGTGCGTGGCGCCGTCCTCGCCCACCGAAATGCCGGCATGGGTAGCGCCAATCTTGACGTTGAGGTGCGGGTAGCCAATGGAATTGCGGACTTGTTCGTACGCGCGGCCGGCGGCGAACATGGCAAAGGTGCTCGCAAAGGCGACGTGGCCCGTGGTCGCGATGCCGGCGGCAAGACCCATCAGGTTGCTCTCGGCGATGCCGGCGTCGTAGAAGCGCTCAGGGTGCGCGGCCTTAAACTTACCGGTCTGCGTGGCAGCGGCCAGGTCGGCATCGAGCACTACAAAGTCATCGCGCTCATTGCCCAGCTCGACGAGTGCCTCGCCATAGCTAACGCGCGTGGCGACTTTTTTGACGTCTGCCATTAGAGCTCCTCCCCTGCTGCTGCGAACTCGGCCATGGCCTGCTCAAACTGTTCATCATTGGGCGCCTTGCCATGCCAGCCAACCTGGTTCTCCATAAAGGAGACGCCTTTGCCCTTCACCGTCTCGGCGATGATAGCCACGGGCGAGTCGCTCACTTTACGGGCCTCGGCAAAGGCGGCGGCAATCTGCGCCATGTCGTTACCGTCGGCAAGCTCGATCACATGCCACTTAAAGGCGCGGAACTTGTCGGCGAGCGGCATGGCCGAGTTGACTTCATCGATCGTGCCGTCAATCTGCAAGCCGTTGTGGTCGACGACGGCAACAAGATTGTCGAGCGCATGGTTGCCGGCAAACATGGCCGCCTCCCACACCTGGCCTTCCTCGCACTCACCGTCGCCCAGCAACGTGTAGACGCGGTAGCTGTCGCCCCAGTGCTTAGCGGCAAGCGCCATTCCAACTGCAGCAGAGATGCCCTGACCGAGCGAGCCGGTGGACATATCGATGCCCGGGGTGTCGTTCATGTTGGGATGGCCCTGCAGTCGGCTGCCAATATGGCGGAGCGTCTCGAGCTCTTCGACGGGAAAATAGCCGCGATTTGCCAACACCGAATACAGGCCCGGCGCCGCGTGACCCTTGGAGAGCACAAAGCGATCGCGATCGGCCTTGTGAGGGTCGGCAGGATCGATATTCATTTCCTCAAAGTACAGATACGTCATGATGTCGGCAGCACCGAGCGATCCACCCGGATGTCCCGACTTGGCCGCGTGAACCGCAGTCACGACATCCTTCCTGACCTCATTGGCGACCTTCGCCAGCTCCTGGTTGGTCATACGAATTCCTCTCTTGAGAACAACCCCGGCACCGGATGACGCGATGCCGGGGCAATCCACTCGTTAAGCCTGAGCGACGACCTTCTGCCAGTCAGCCTCGAACGAGGCAAGGCCCTGGTCGGTCAGCGGGTGATGCAGGCACTTCTTGAGAGCGGCCATGGGCACGGTCGCGATGTCGGCGCCAAGAAGAGCCGCCTGGGTCACGTGGTTGGGCGTGCGGACCGAAGCGGTGATGATCTCAACGGTGTCGTCGACGTTCTTGCCGGTCCAGTCATAGTTCTTGATGCAGGTCACAACGTTGTCGAGCTGCGAAATACCATCCTCGGCGATGTCGTCGAAGCGTCCCACAAACGGGCTGATGTAGCGGGCGCCGGCGTTGGCGGCCATAAGGGCCTGGGTCGGCGAGAAAACAAGCGTCATGTTGACACGCACGCCCGCATCGGCCAGGGCGCGACAGGCGGCGAGGCCGGCCTCGCACACGGGAAGCTTAACCACGATGTTGGAAGCCAGAGCGGCAAGACGATTGCCCTCCTCGATCATGCCCTCAGCCGTGGTGGCGGTAGACTCGGCGGACACGGGCAGTCCCTCGCAGAGCTCGGCAATCTTGAGCATATGGGGCTCAAAGTCGGCGAGCTTACCGCCGGTCTTGGCGTACAGGGACGGATTGGTGGTAACACCGGCCAGGCAGCCCCAGCTCTTGGCCTCGGCAATCTCGTCAAGGTTGGCGGTATCGATAAAGAACTTCATGGTGCAAACTCCTTCTAAGGAATCCAAAACTCAAAAATAGGACAAAGGGGATGTCCCTTTGTCCTATGTGCCGGACCCGCAGCTGGGACATGCCCCGGGCCCGGCGTCGTGTAGGAAAAGCTACTTAGAGAGCCTTCTCGATGCGGCTCGTGACGCCCTTGAGGTTAAGACCGACGACGTACTGCTTGATCGGGCGCTTGATGTGCTCGATCACAAAGCGCTTGCCGTCGATGTCCTGGGCAGCGAGGTTGCGGTAGAGCTTCTCGACCTGCTCCTTGACCTCGGGGTCGTTGAAGGCGTAGTGACCGGAGACATCCAGAATCTTCAGGCTGAGCTCGTCGTCTGCCAGGATGTCATCAACCTGCAGGTTAACGTCATCGCCGGTCATCCACTTGCGCCAGCGCTCGGTCTTGATAGCCTTGACCAACAACGTGTGGTACAGGTCGGAAGGATCGTCGCACAGGCCGTTGTCGACCAGGATCTGCTCGGTAGCGCAGAGCTTGAGGTAAGCGCGGGTCTCCTCGGTGCCGTACTGAGGGGCGACATTGGAGGCCGTCACGTGAGCCGGGATGTGCTCGAGCAGCGTCGCGTCGTCCAGGTAGTCGGCGTTGTGCTCCTTCAGGCCCACGCCGTAGCGCTTGGCCATGTCGGCGAGCTCGCGGGCATTCTTAAAGTTGTAATGACCGACCTGCTCGGTCCAACGGGTGAGCGTACCGGTCTGACCGACGATAAAGGTGGGCATGGGGCAGCCGCGCTTCTCGAGCTCGGGCTGCAGCTGAGAAATGAACTCCTCGTACTTGTCGGTAGAGGTCAGGCCGCCATTGGTCTCCTCGGTACCGACCTCATAGGCAACCTCGGGCAGGTTATGCTCGCGACGGTACTGCTCAAGGTAGTCGATAAGATCGATCGTGCGGCGAAGCACCACGTCGAGCGGAATAACCTTGCCGATCTGATAGGGGTCCTTGGTGGGGTCGACCATCAGCAGGTCAAAGCCCGCCTCCATGTCGGCGACGAATGACTTGCGAGCGAGCTCCATGGCCTCGTCCTCGGGCAGGTGGGCGTTACGCTCCTCGTCGCGCTGCCACGGACCGCCGTGATCGCGGCACAGGTAGTACGGACCGGTGTAACCCACCTCGTCGGCAACCTTCTTGATGTCGGCGGCAAAGCGCGTCTGGTCCCAACCGTTGACGTAGCCGGCGCCCATCTCGTCCATATCGACCTGGTTGCGGCTGGCGATAAACATGGGTGGGAAATCCTCGTCCTTGGCAAGCTCGAACACGGCCTGAATCAGGTTGGGGCTCATGGGGCCAATGCCGACCATGGTTGCGTGATCGCCGCTATCCTGTAGCTTGAGCATGCCCTGAACGGCCTGGCGGATGGTGAGGTTGGACATTTTGTTCTCCTTCTCCAGAGGATTTTTGACAAAAGTTCCCTGGGACCCAGATGTGGGCCCTATCAGTACGGATGGATTTTGTTGTGTAGGGGCGGTTGTGCGGAGTCAAATCCATCCCTCCGCACAACCGGAGTCCTTAAAGGTTTACTTGGCCTGCTTATCGAGCGTGGGCTTCATGGCAATCAGGATTGCAGCGGCGACCAAGGAGCCAATCACGATGTCCAGGCAGAACAGCGCGACGTTGTTGGTGGCCAGGGCGACGATAAAGCCACCATGCGGAACGTAGCAATCGATGCCCTGGAAGGCGGCAAGCGCCGCGCCCACGGCAGAGCCGATGCAGATGCCGGGCAGGGTGTGGCCAAGATCCTTGACCGCGAAGGGGATAGCGCCCTCGGTAATGCCGATGCAGCCCATGAACAGCGCGGAGATGCCCATCTGACGGTCAGCGTCATCGAACTTGTTCTTGGCGATGAGCGCGGCGAGACCACAGGCGATCGGGGGAATGGCGACGGCGACGCGGAACATACCGTTGGGGCCGTAGATACCGGAGGCCATGATGGCCATGGTAAAGGTCGAAGCGGTCTTGTTGATAGGGCCACCCATATCGAAGGCGGTCATAACACCAATGACCAGGCCCAGGACAACGGCGGAGCCGCCCTGCAAGCTACCGAGCACGCTGGTGAGCCAATCCATCACAAAGCCAAGCGGCGTGGCCAGGATGTAGATATAGGCCATACCCAGGACGAGAGAGGTCAGAATCGGGATGATCAAGATCGGCATGATGGTCTGAATGGTGTTGTTGACCTTCCAGGTCTTCATCCAGCGGACAAAGTAGCCGCAGATAACCGCCATGATCATGGCACCCAAGAAGCCGGTCGAAACGCTGTTGCCGCTCGGGGTGACGACGGCGTTGTTAACCAAGTAGCCCAGGACAAAACCGGGGGCAAGCGCGGGCTTGCCGGCCATCGAGTAGGAGATGTATGCCGCAAGCACCGGAATCATCATAGAGATGCCGGCCATGCCGATGGTGTTAAGGCTCACCATCAACGGGTTGGTGACCTCCATGCCGCTAGCACCGGCAGTACCGGATGCCAACGAAAAGGCAAGGAACACGCCACCGATAACGACGATGGGGATAAAATAGGAAACGCCGGTATTGAACGCATTGAGCAGCGTCTTGCCAGGATCGGCAAAGATGGACTGCTTGGACGCCGGTGTCGGGGCCTGCGGGGCAGCGGAGACGGCCTTCTTCTCTGCCTTGGCCTCGGCCTTGGGCGCGTAAACTGCGCCACCCGTCGCCTTAATGGTCTCAACGGCCTGGTCGATAATCTTGACCGGATCGGCGATCACATCGGAAGTACCGACCTTGAGGAACTTGCCCTCGGCCATCTTCTGCTCAAAACGATCCTCGTTCTCGACACCCACGTCGACGGACTCGAGCACCAGGTCGGCGGAATCCACGTCTTCCTGCGTCAGCTCGTTCTCGATACCCAGACCACCCTGAGCCTCGACTTTGCACTCGATGCCACGGGCGGCGCATTCATCCTGAATCGCCTTCTGGGCCATATACGTGTGGGCGATACCCACGGTACAGGCGGCAACGCCTACGATCTTCATTGCTTCCCTCTTTTCATAGAGTTGCGTGCGCAAGACACCGTTTGCGGAGGCCTCCGGAGCATCCCCTGCCGTTTGGACTTGCTGTCTTTTCGACAAGACCAATATATGGTGCTGGCATTGATAAAACCAGCTCAATTCGGTAAACGCGCAGGTCAGGGCATTAGTTATGCGATTTAGTTATGCGTTTAACCAAAAATGAATCCTGCGATTTTACCCTCGATTTCAAAAGTCAAGAAGTATTTGATTTTCTCGGTAGACGGCAGATGCGCATGCCGGTCACAAATTTCGACCCCACCCGTATACCGCATTTGTTGCATACTCATATGAAAGGAAAAAGTCGCTCACCGAAGCGCATCCCTCACCAAGACTCAAAGTCATCATGTTGGAAAATGCTCATCTGTCGGAAGGAGTCGCTGTGGCAAAACAGCGCGTTACGATCGCAGACGTCGCTCGAGAGGCGGGAACCTCGACGGCAAGCGTCTCGTATTACCTCAACGACAAACGAGAAAAGCTTAGCGAGAATACGCAGGCAAAGATTGCGCGCGTCATCAAGGAACTCGGATACGTTCCCAACGCCCAAGCGCAAACGCTCACCGGCAAGCAGACCCACGTCATCGCCATCATCATTTTGGATAACACCAACAAGTGGGCGGGCCTCGTCCTCAACGGCATGGAACAAGTCATGCTCCCCGCGGGCTACCAGACGGTCGTTTGCACCAGCAATTTCGACCCCGAGACCGAGCTCATATATGTCGACAAAATGCTCTCGCTGGGCGTCGATGGTTTTATCATCCAGCCCACGGCAAATTTCAAGGCCGTCCACGACCGCATCAAGCGCGCCGGCAAGCCCGTCGTCTTTTTTGACGCGGCCATCTACAGCCCAGGCACCAGCTGGATCAAAACCAACCTCTACGACGGCGTATACAATGCCACGCAGGCGCTTCTCGATGCCGGCTACGAGGACTTTTTCTCCATTGCCGCCAATATGACCGAAATGCGCACCCGCATGGAACGTTTTCAGGGATATGCCGAGGCGCTGGCCGCGAATGGGCAGCTCTACAAAGCCATTCCCATCGATCACAACAAGCCGTCAATCAGCGAGCTCACCGAATACTTTAAATACAAGCTCAACCCCGCCAAGCGAACCCTTATCTTCGTGCAAAATCAGTGGGCACTCCCCCGTGTCTACAAGGCCCTCCAGCCCATGGCCCATCTACTTCCGAAGCAAATCGGCCTTATGGGACTCAACTGCGAAGACTGGACCAACCTCACCACGCCGACCGTCTCCACGATCATCGAGCCCGTCGACCAGGAAGGTCGCGAAGCAGCCGAGATGCTGCTCGCCCTACTTGATGGCAGCAGTACGCCCGGTGAGCAGCGCATTCTCGAATGCAAACTCAATTGGCTCGGTTCCACCTCGATCTAGCCATACGTCAAATATGAGGCAAATTAATCAGTAGCGTCTATCCCAAATCTTAAGTATTTGTTCGATAGAACGGCCCCTGTCGGCTCCTGCTAGACTGGTAGATTCTCAACCGTCCATCCAGGAGCCGCAATGTCGCGCAAATCCGCCTACAAGCAAGTACTTTCCATCGGCACCGCTGTGGTGCTGGGATTTGCGCTGTTCACAGGGTCGATCGACGGAGCACCCAAGTTGTTGTCTCCGCAAAGCGATGAGCAGGCGGCGACTCTGGCTGAGAAGCAAAATGAGAGCCCCAGCCGCACCGACAACGAGGCGAACCTAGTCGCCCGCCTCGAATCGGGAACAGCAAGCTCGTCTGACTCCCAAAACAGCCAGGACTCTGGCGATGGCTCCGAATCCGCCACGACCGGCACCGCTGACGATGTCTCTTCGAACGCCACCCCCATCGACGAGGTGGAAAACCCCGACCTCAACCGCGCCCGCGGTGTTTATCTCAGCAGCATTCCCGACTACGCCGGCAACCCCTACGTAGCCCTTCGTGCCGACAGCACGCACCCGTTGGGCACGCCGTCGTTCACGCTCGATGAATACGATCGTGCCACCGAAGAGGGCTGCTTTAAGAAATTCTCCAAGCTCGACAGCCTTGGCCGCACCCGCAAGGCGCTCGCCTGCGTGGGCCCCGAATCGCTCGGCCAAGGCAAGCGCGGCGATATCTCGCGTATCCATCCTGCCGGTTGGCACCAGCAGCGCTACGACTTTATTCCGAGTCAGAGTCTCTACAACCGCTGCCACCTCATCGCCTGGTCGCTCTGCGGCGAAAACGCCAATCGCAAGAACCTCCTCACCGGCACGCGTTATCTCAACGAGACGGGCATGCTGCCGTTTGAAGAGCAGATCCTCGACTACATCCACGACACGGGCAACCATGTGCTCTACCGCGTCACGCCCATGTACAACGAAGAGGAACTCGTCTGTCGCGGCGTTCGTCTGGAAGCACAATCGATTGAGGACCATGGCAAGACCCTGTGCTTCCACGTGTACTGCTACAACCTGCAGCCGCACGTGCAGATCGACTACGCCACCGGCCGCAACCAGGCATCCGGAGACTAGTGGCGACCACGCCGCCCGTAACCCAAAAAATGATCCGTTTTCCTCCGTCGCCAAGGAATCAAATAAGGCCGCCCCGGTTACCCAGGGCGGCCTTTTCGTCAGCACCTACATTGCAAGCAAAGCCCCACGCTACTTGGCGCGGCCCTCCTCATAGCGCTCGACCAGCTTGGCCTGAACGTCATAAGGCACCTGCTCATAGCCTGCGGGCTTCATGGTAAAGTCGCCCGTGCCGCGCGTGATAGAGCGCAGACGCGTCGAATAATCCGTCAGCTCGGCGAGAGGTGCCTGCGCGATAACAACGGTGTCGCCGCGCTCATCGGTCTCCATGCCCGTCACGCGACCGCGCGATGCCGAGATGTCGCCCATCACGGCGCCGGCATAGCTCTCGGGGATGGTCACCGTGATTTCCTCGATGGGCTCCAGCACCACCGGGTCGGCATCGGCGCATGCCTTGCGCAGACCGATGCGAGCCGCCGCGCGAAACGCCATCTCGTTGGAGTCGACGCTGTGATACGAGCCGTCATACACCGCGACGCGAATGCCCGTGAGCGGATAGCCGGCAATGATGCCGTCCTTCATGGTCTCCTGGACACCCTTGTCCACGGCGGGGATGAGCGAGCGCGGGATGCGGCCACCCACGACCTCGTCAACAAACTCATAGCCGTCGCTCGTGCCGTCGGGCCCAATGAGCGGCTCCACGCGTAGCCAGCAGTCGCCGTACTGACCGGCACCACCGGTCTGCTTCTTGTGGCGGCCCTGGGCGCTCGCCGTGCGGCGGATGGTCTCGCGATACGGAATGCGGATCGGCACGCTCTTGGCCACGACCTTGGTGCGATCCTCCAAACGGTTGAGCAGCACCGAAACCTGTGCCTCGCCCACCGCCGAAATGATGGTCTGGCCGGTCTCCTCGTCGCGGTCGATGCTCATGGTCGGATCGGCCTTGCAGGCCTTCTCGATAAACGTGTAGAGCTTCTCTTCGTCGCCACGGTTCTCGGCCTCGATGGCGATGCGGTACTGCGAGTTGGGGAACTTAAACGCCGCAGCCTCGACCTTGCCGGTAATCGAGAGCGTATCGCCCGTCTCGGCCGCCAGCTTGGGCGCCACGATGATATCGCCGGCATAGGCGTGACCGACCTCGGTCATGTCGCGGCCGCACATCACATACAGGTGAGCCAGACGATCGCTCTTGCGGGTGCGCGCGTTGATCAGCTCAAGGCCCGGCTCAAGCGTGCCCGTCAGCACCTTGATAAAGCTGATGCGGCCCTGCTGCGGGTCGGCCAGCGTCTTAAACACAAATGCCACCGGACGGTCATCGTCACTCGAGATCTTGAGCGAGTCGCCGTCGATGAGCGGCATCTCGCCGTAGTCCGTCGGCGCCGGGAAGTACGTGGCGATGTCGTCCATCAGCGAGTTGACGCCCTGTTCCTTAATGCAATCGCCCGCAAAGACCGGCACAAAGATGCGCTCGGCGATCGCCTTCGACAGCAGGCCTTCAAGCTCCTCCTGCGTCAGCGTCTCCTCGCCTTCCAAGTACTTCATCATCAGTTCGTCGTCAGCCTCGGCCACCAGCTCGCACAGGTGGTCATGGGCTTCCTCGGCCTGGGCACGATACTCCTCGGGAATCTCCGACTCAACGGCTTCGGTGCCGTTGCAATGGCGCGCCTTCATGCGCACCAGGTCGATGATGCCATCAAAGTCCTCGCCCTCGCCCCAGGGAAGGGTCACGGCGCCCAGTCGCGTGCCAAAGCGCTCCTGCAGCAGGTCCATCGTGGTCGCAAAGCTGGCCTCGGAGCGCGACAGGCGGTTTACGAACACCGCACGCGCCAAGCGCAGGTCCTCGGCGGCATACCAGAGCTTAACCGTCGTAGGCTGCGGGCCGGCCTCGGCGTCGACCACAAACAGAGCCGTCTCGCAGACGCTCATCGCGGCAAAGGCGTCGCCGATAAAATCGGGGTAGCACGGGGCATCGAGCACATTGATGCGCGCGCCCTTCCAGTCGATCGGCGCGATGGTCGTCGAGATGGAGAATGAACGCTTGACCTCTTCAGGGTCATAGTCGAGCGTGGGCTTGGTGCCGTCGTGGCCGCCCAGGCGGGCGGTCTTGCCGGAAAGGTGGAGCATGGCCTCGGCGAGCGAAGTCTTGCCCACCCCGCCTTGGCCTACGAGCACCACGTTCCTTACGTTACCGGTCTTGGGAGCACCCATGATGACCTCCTTGCAGGGCCGCGCGCAATGCGCGACGCCAACGGGGAGAGTTCGCGGTCGGTGCCATCCCGGGAGCAGCATGGTCGGCAGCCGAGCCGACTCACCCTCCAAATGTCCTATGCCACCACCCTACCCTCACGGGCGGCTGTCCATGCATACCTTTCGGCACACGTATGAATACAGGCGGCGAGAGGAAGAGACAAGCTTGTGAGGCGATTATTGAACCCCGTCGATGCAAACAAAAAGCCGCCACAGTCCGTAAGACCTGCGGCGGCTTCGCCTCAATTAATAGTTGAGTAAATACCTGAGCCTACCCCTCGATACGGCTCAAGAACTCACGGGTACGTTGCTCACGCGGGTGATTGATAACCTGCTCGGCCGGACCCTCCTCGACAATGCGGCCTCCGTCCATAAAGACCACGCGATCGGCAACATCGCGCGCAAACTGCATTGCGTGGGTCACGATTACCATCGTCATATTCTGCGCGGCAAGGTCTTTAATGACATGCAGCACCTCGGCCGTCAGCTCGGGATCAAGTGCCGAGGTCGGCTCGTCAAAGAACAGGATCTCCGGATCGAGCGCTAGGGCGCGGGCGATACTCACGCGCTGTTGCTGACCGCCCGAAAGCTCACACGGAACCTTGTTCTCGTTGCCCACAAGCCCCATCTGCGCGATCAACTCGCATGCACGTGCCTCTGCCTGCTCGCGCGGGCGCTTAAGAACGCGGATCGGCGCATCGGTGATGTTTTTCATCACGGTATAGTGCGGGAACAGATTGTAGTTCTGAAACACCAGGCCAAATCGCGAGCGCGCCTGCCTGGGCACATCGCCCTTCGCATAGACCGCGCCCGAACCCGCATCCGTCGCAACGGCAAGGTCGCCAAACGAGAGCGAGCCTCCGTCGAGCGTCTCGAGCAGCGTGGCACACCGCAGCAGCGTGGACTTGCCGCCACCCGAAGGCCCGATAATCGCCACGACCTCTCCACGCTTTACCTCGAGCGAGATATCCTTGAGCACCTCATTGCCGCCAAACGCCTTGCGAGCGTTCGATATATTCATTACCGAATTAATCATGGTAGTAATCCAATTTTTTCTCGGCGGCGCCCAGCAGCATCTCGACCACAAAGTTAAAGACCCAGTAGATCAACGCCGCAATCGCAAACGGCACCATGCTCACTTGCGAGGCGACCAGCGCCTTGGCCGTCGAGAACATCTCCCCCACGCCGATGGCAAACGCCAGCGACGTGTCCTTGACCAGCGTGATGATCTCGTTGCCCATCGCCGGCAGAATACGCTTGGCAACCTGCGGCATCACAATGTACAAAAACGTCTGCAGGCGCGAGTAGCCCAGCACCTCGGCGGCCTCGTATTGACCGCGCGGAATGGACTGCAGGCCCGAGCGATAGATCTCGGCAAAGTAACCGGCGTAGTTGATGATGAACGCTACGACGCACGCCGTCCACTTGGAATCGGGCGTGAGCGAAATGCCGAACACGTAGTACGGGGCAAAGTAGATGGCAAACATCTGAAGCATGAGCGGCGTACCGCGCATGACCGAAATGTAGATGCGCGCAATCCAGCGGAGCGGCGCAATTTTGCTCATGCGCATAAACGCCACGGGGATTCCCAGCGGAATCGACCCGAGCAGCGTCAGCACAAACAGCTGCAAGCTGACCAAGAAACCCTGGCCAAGCATCTGCATCATGACTTGGATAGACAACCTAAGCTCTCTTTCGCGACAACAGAACAGCAAACCCAATGCTAAAGCGGGTTTTCCAGGTGCTCGAGTTTGCCGTGAAAGAGGAGCGCCGCGTACTAAATGTACGCAAGCGACGGTTTGAACGGCAAAATCGGGTGCCTGGGAAAGCCGCTATTTCAGAACCCAGTTGTCGAAGGAAAGACCGTAATCCGCATACTTGTCGCACAGGTCCTTAACCGTGCCGTCCTCGTAGAGCGCCTTGAGCGACTCGGTCACGGCGTCGGCCGACTTGGTGTCGCCCTTCTTAAAGCCAACGGCGTAGTGCTCGCTGGACAGCGGCTCATCAAGCTGCGTATAGGCATCGGGCTTGGCGGCAAGCTGATACTGGGCAATCGAAAGATCGCACGCCACGGCATCGACCGCGCCGCTCTCGAGCTGCATAAAGGCCGTGTTGTACTCGCCGATCGTGTCGAGCGTGGCAAACGTCGCCGCCAGATCCTTCTGGTCTCCCTCGAGCACATCCTGCGCAGCGGAATCGGTCTGGGTAATCACGGTCTTGCCGGCAAGATCGTCCCAGCTCTTGATGCCTGCATCCTTCTTGACCACGAGCACCTGCTCGTTGAGCATGTACGGCTCGGAGAACGTGTAGTCGTCCTCACGGCCCTCCATGGTAAAGCCGTTCCAGATGCAGTTGATGGCCCCCGAGTTGAGCAGCGTATCCTTGGCATCCCAGTCGATGGCCTCGTATTTGACCTCCCAGCCCTGCTTATCGGCAACAGCCTTGGCCAGATCGAGATCAAAGCCGGTGTACTCGCCATCGTCGCCCACAAAGCCGTACGGAGGATAGGACTTATCAAAGCCCACCACGAGCTTCTTGGACTCCGCAGCGCCCTTCGCATCCTTGGCCGCGGCAGAGCCAGCAGCGGAGCCCTTGCCGGCACCACCGCCGCAGCCTACCAGGCCAAGGCCTAGAACCGTGGCGAGCGAGCCGGCTAGACCAACAAACTGACGACGAGACATATCGGTGTTCATGGTATTCCCCCTTGATGGCACTTTAGTTAAGTAAAGTGAGTCGTGTAACGTCCAGAATCATACACTCTATCTTGATAAAGTACAAGGGAGAGGTTGCCCGGCGTGGGCGGGGAGCGGCGCGTAATTAAGTTTCCTGCTCTACAGTCCTGCGCAAGACGGAAAGCACATTAAGTGCTTTCCTTTG
>CABRRA010000029.1:0-28867 GCA_902473205.1 uncultured Collinsella sp. | reverse complement strand
GACGCCCATCAGGAACACGGCGTCGTAGCCCTCGTCGGCGACCTTGTCGGCGAGCGCGGTCATCTTCTTGCCGGTCTCGTAGAGCGCCTTGCCGTCCTCGAGATAGCCCTCCTGGTCGAAATGCATGATCTCGATCTTCTCGGTTTCCTTCATTTGTCTCTCCTTTCTGGGGTTGTTTCCACATCCCCCATGCCAACGGGCATCAAAACCCGCTTACATTCCGTAACACTCGGCCGCTTTGGCCTTAAGCGCATTGACTGACTCTTCGTAGCCCTCTGCCTTGACCTCCATTTGCTTGGAGACGGCATCAAGATACGGGTGCACGTCCCATGACTTCAGACGCTCGGCTATCATGGCCGCAATCGTCTGGAAGAACACAAGATTGGGAATTGCGCTGAGCAGCGGAGCCACCTGAGGCACCGCAACCTCGTGAGCCCTACCCTTGGGATGGGCCGTGAGCAGCACCGTTTTTGTCGTAACGTTCGATAGCGCATCAGCGATATTCGCAAGACGCTCCGACCCCTGCGGATCGTCGACGATAAACACCAGATAGCCCGGAACGATCTGCATCTCGGGACCGTGGACGAACTCCTCGCCTTCGTGATGCATGGCAGGAATCTTGATGGTCTCGCTCAGCTTGAGGGCCGCCTCTTCGGCAACGCCATAGTTGGGGCCGTTGCCGACGACCATGGCGGGCGTGTGCTCAGAAAGCTCGAGCATGTGGTCTTGGACATATGCCTCGGCGGTCTTGCACATCACGGCATTGGCATGGATAGCCTCGCGCAGGTCGTCAAGACGCTGGGCAACGCCCTTGGCGTCAATCGTTCCGCGCGCCTGACCGCCGTAAATGCCAAAGAGCACCAGGTACTCAACGAGCACCTCGACGCCCAGAGTCACAAAGTCCACCGACTCGACGCCCACACCGTAGTCAAGAACGATGTCAGCGTGTTCCTTGATGGGTGCCTCGACGTTTGCCGTGAGCGCAACTGCAGCCATATCGTGTGCGCGCATGTAATCGAGCGCCGCAATCGTATTGGTCGAATAGCCACTCTGCGAAACGGCAATGTTGAGCACATGCTGCGGATAGGTGTGTTCAAAATCGACGAAGGCCTCGGGCGTCACAACGGACACCTGCATTTGCAGGGCATCTTGCAGGTAATCGCGGGCGCAATCGGCGGCATGGCGCGACGAACCCGAAGCAACGATGCGCAGCGCGTCAAAAGAACCGGACTGGAAAATATCAACGAGCTGCGCTACCAGCTCAGACGAACGCTCGAGGTTCTCCCCCATACGCACATGGGCAAGCTGAACGTAATCGAGCATCTTCATCGTCTCACCTCGTAACAAATCATTAGTATTTGATACCAATCACAGTTACAGGTTACGGCTTTTTGATACCTCTTTGTCGATTAATTTATCCCCATCGGCGAACGGTCGATTTTGAGCCCTGTAAGGTTGTATATACAGCTGACCCAACGATCAAAACTGGTTAGTTTCCCAGCCGTTATTCACAGAATACCAGCTAGTACGTATAGGTGTAGCCGCCCGTATCGCCACGATTGAAGGACTTTACATACTCGATAGCCTGACCGCTCGCGTCATAGCTCACGCATTCCAAAAGCAAAACAAGATCGCCCTGTTCCAGTCCAAGGAGGCCGGCATCTCGTGCGCCCAGCGCTTCGATATCGAGCTTTTCCTGTGCCATGACTGGCTTTCGGCCCAGCATCTCATAGGTCTCGTACAAACTGAAGACCGACACGTCAATATCTTCGATGGTTGGGAACAGCAGGCAGGGAATCAGCGCCGTCTCAATCGATACGGGGCTACCGTTTATGCAGTTCAGGCGTCGAACGGAATAGAGCAGGTCGTCCTCGGCGATGCCAAACAGGTCGGCGTAATATGGCCCCGCATAACGCTTGGAACGCGCGAGAATACGGACGGACGGCTCGCCGCCCGAAGCATGGACCGATTCACGGAAACCGACCGTGCGTTCAAAAAAAGCAGGTACTTTCTGCGCCACAAAGGCACCTTTTCCCCGAACACGGCGAATCTGCCCGCGCCGAACCAGCTCATCGACAGCGCTTCGGATGGTCAAGCGTGTCGTACCAAATTCCTCGGCAAGGTCTTTTTCGGACGGAATCATGGAACCCGTGGGATATATACCGCGCTCGATACGTTCCTCGATGCGGCGTCGAATGCGCATATAAACCGGGGTGGCATCTACTGTTTCAGCCATTGTTCACCTGCCACGCTCCTCATGCCGTTCTCTTCGCCGTTATCGGCAAAGCGGAACTTTGTGGGCAAAATCACCGATTTGCAATGCTCCACAAAACGCATGTCCTTATCAAATTCGATCGAGCTCTCATAGAACACCGGCGTTCCCTCTTCTTGCTGGAGCAGCTCGGCCTCTTCGACGTTCAAACGCGAGATGGAGATATGCTCACGTCCATGCTCAACACGCACGCCACCTTCTTTGAGCAAGACATCGTAAAGGCTCTCGCACTCAAAATCGTGCTCGGGAAGCGATGGGCACAGGGACAGGTTAACGTGAGCCGTCTCGATTGACGCCGGCTCGCCCTCAATAAGTCGAACGCGCTGCATGCGGAGCAAAGGGGCGCCTACAGCCACCCCAAGCTTGTCGGCAAGCGTCTTATCCGCCTCGATGGTCCCGGTGGAAACCAGACGAGAAGAGGGGTGCAGGCCGGCAGTCCGCACAGCATCGGAGAAGTTATATGTTTCCTGAAAGATGTTCAGCGGCTTGGGAGGACACACATACGTGCCCGATCCGCGACGGCTCCCAAGCGTTCCACACGAGATGAGCCGCGTGATACCGGCACGCAACGCCGTACGCGAAACGCCAATCTCTTCGCACAGCACGCGCTCGGCCGGCAGGCGATCGCCGCCGGCAAGCTGATGGTGCTGGATATACCAAAGAATTCCCTCAACAGCACGATCTTTGGGGGGAATTGCATAAGATTCGCCTGCCATTGCACAGACTCCTCATTCAGAAACGTATGCCGCCAAAATTAGGCCAGCCCTCCCATGGCATCAAATTCGGCCTTGATCTTCTCGGCGACATTCCGATACGACTTATATAGACTTGAATCGCGTTTGACTTCGTCGGTCATAACGGGAATCTCTAATTTGGAAACCTCGTCTTTTCCCGTCTGAACCGCCACAACAACGCCCATACCAAGACACATATTACGCTTGGCAGCGTTTATTTTCGCCGCCTTGGCAGGATTTGCCAGGATACGCTGGGCAAATTCCTGTTTAGAGACCGCTTCTTCGGCCTCCGGATCGCCCGCCTCGGCCACTTCGCACTGCAACACGTCCGCATAGTCAAAAATCTTCGGCTCGCCGCCGCGCTGATGTACGGCCCACTTGCGATGCGTGGCATCCTGGTAGATAGCCGGCAAAAACGTAAACCGCGGCGGGTCCAAAATCGTATCCGTGATGGTAAACACATCGGGATCAAAGGCATCCTGCGGGTTTTTCTTCTTGAACAGCCCCATATCAGCCTCCCGTACTAGTATTAAACAACTCAAGCTGAATATAGCACCAATTTCAAGCCGCCGCCTTACCCTATCGGTGCGCGGCGTCTATGGCTCGCCCAGCGGAAGAGTTCACGGACGAGGGCCGGGGTGCCTGCCTTGTTTTGAGAAGCGGGCTCAGCGAACTTCTCAAAACAAGGCAGGCACCCCGGCCCCGCCGGCAAATAGCGGACACTCCGCATGCAATCTATGCAAACAAACAGGTACGCTTAGCTACATTCGGTAAGCTCGAGAACGCTGTCCTTAACGATAAGCGCCGGCTCCAGAACGACCTCTTCGGCACGCCTGCCGCCCCTGCCGGCAAGACGCTTGGACATACAGCCAAAAGCATGCTCCGCGAGGACACCAGGATCCTGCTCAATCGCGGTCAGCGCCGGCTCAAATAGAACGTCGGCTGCCGAGTTGTCATAGCTTACGACCGAGATATCGCTTGGGATGCTCTTCCCCATCTCGTGCAGGCGCTTGAGCAGACCCAGCGCAATGTTATCCGAGCTTGCGAACACGGCGGTAGCGTCAGTTGCGAGCACCGCCTCCGAGGCCTCGTATGCGCTCGGAATGTAGTACTCGCTCTCAAACTCCAAACGCGCGTCAATAGGCAGCCCCACCTCGCGCAGCGCACGCTCGTAGCCGGCAAGACGTTTACGACCCGTATTGGAACGGCGCGCATTAACCAAGCAGGCAATGCGACGGTGGCCCTGCTTGATTAGATAGCGGGTGGCCATATAGCCGCCCATCTCGTGGTCGAACATCACCTTGTCGCACTCGAGTCCCTCAATGGCACGGTCAACCATCACGGCCGGAATGGGGAGATGACTGACTTCTTCGCGCAGGGCGCGGTCGTCGGAGAACTCGTCACCCACCACCAGAAAGACGCCATCGACGCCGCGCGTCACCAGCTGGCGCAGCAGCTCCAGATCGTCCTCGGCACTTCCACCCGAGCTGGTAATAAAGAGCGCGTAGCCGTCCTCGCGGCAGCGCTTTTCCAAGCTGCCGGCGAGCGAGGCAAAAAAGCGGCTCTCGATGTTAGGGACGATAAGGCCCAGTGTGCGCGACTCGCGCATAACCAGGCTACGCGCGATCTGGTTAGGAACATAATGGTTGCGCGCCGCGACCTCTTTGATGAGCTTGCGGTTTTCTTCCGAGATGCGACAAGGCCGATTGTTGAGAACAAGCGAGACCGACGAAGGGGAAAGCCCCACCTCCTGGGCAATCTGCTTGAGAGTAACTTTGTTGCCCATCTCGCTCCTTCCGAGTATTCGCGCAATCTCTTGAAAGTATAGCGACCGTCCCTCTACCTTGATGATAAACACTTTACCAATCCGGTAGACGGCTGTTTTATCGCCGCGATTGGCGCAAAGCAACCTAACCCCTTTGCGCCATGTGATGCATTGGGGTCAGGTTACTTTGCACCAAATCCATCCGGGTGGGGTATATTGCATTCGATTAATGAAAACGACCACCATAAGGCGGATATTCGTATGCACGAGAATGACTTTTTTAACGAGGACCTGCTCTGCGCGCTCGCCGGTGTTGCCGGCGAGGACAACGTGCTCATGAGCGAGCCCATGCGCGAGCACACCACGTTTAAGATCGGCGGCCCGGCCGATGTCTTTGTCACGCCCGATACCGAGCAGGGACTCGTCGCCACGCTTGACACCTGCTACCGCTGCGATCTGCCACTCACCATCGTGGGCAACGGTTCCGACCTGCTCGTCGGTGACAAGGGTATCCGCGGTGTCGTCGTGGCACTGGGTGAAGGCCTCTCTAACATCACCATCGACGGCACGCATGTTACGGCAGCAGCCGGCGCCTTGCTTTCCGATGTTGCCGCGGCTGCCGCCGAAGCCTGCCTCACCGGCATGGAGCCCCTCTCGGGCATCCCCGGCTCGGTCGGCGGCGCCTGCTATATGAACGCCGGTGCCTACGGCGCCTGCATGGCCGATGTTTTGGAGTCCGTGCGCGTCTATAAGCCCGCCCGCGCGCTCGACGACGGCACCCGCGGCAGCGGCAATATCATTGAGTTCGATGTCGACGAGCTTAACCTGGGCTATCGCAAGAGCCGCATCGCCGACGACGGCTTTATCGTGCTCTCTGCCACCTTTAACCTCGCCCCGGGCAACGCCGCGATGATCAAGGCCGACATGGACGACTACCGCCAACGCCGCGAGGACAAGCAGCCGCTCGACATGCCGAGCGCCGGTTCCACTTTCAAGCGCCCCGAGGGCCACTTTGCCGGCAAGCTCATCATGGACGCCGGCCTGCGCGGCCACGCTGTCGGCGGCGCGCAGGTGAGCGAAAAACACTGCGGCTTCATCGTCAACGCCGACCACGCCACCGCCGCCGACGTCGACAAACTCATCCGCCACATCCAAGCCAAAGTCAAAGAGCAGTTCGGCGTAGACCTACAACCCGAAGTCCACCGAGTAGGCGAATTCCTCTAAAAAGAAGGCCCCGAAAGGGGCCTTCACTTTCTTTAATTCAGACAACCAGTCCGGTGTGCAGCGCCCCGAACCCGAGAGGGCCGCGTGCCCGCCCGCAATATATTTGATTGATCGCGAGTTCCGCACGCAAAGAAGGCCACTTAATGTGGCCTTCGTCTTGCGCAGGACTGCCCGAGCAGGCAATCAAATATATTGCGGGCGGGCACGCGGCCCAGTCGGCTTTACGACAGCGCAATACCGCCGAGCCAGCCCCAACGCACGCCAGAGCCAGTGCCGTAGAACCCAATGAACGAGTCAAGCGACCTCGACGTGATGGCGCCCTCGTTGCTCATAACGATGCCGCCGCCAACATAGATGCCCACGTGTCCGTACAGCAGACCCGGCGTACCGGTGCCGCTGTGCGACGAGTCGGCCACGATCATGCCCACCTGCAGCGCCGAACGACTGGAGCTGTAGCACCAGGCGTTAAACATGTCGCACGCATTGCCGCCAAAGTAGCCCACGCCGGCGTTACGGAACACGTTGGTAACCCACGCCGCGCACCAATTCTGACCCGGCGAAGGCGTGGAGTAGCACGCGTTGACGACGGCCTGTTGCTTGCCCGAGCCGGCATTCTGCTGCGGAGTTCCGGGCGCATACGATCCGCCACCCGAGCTTGAACCACCCGAGTAGGAATTGTTCTTGTTTGCGGCAGCCGCGGCAGCGGCAGCCTTCTTGGCAGCCTCCTCGGCCTGAGCGGCAGCAAGAATCTCGGAATCGCGCTGGGCCATGAGCTCCTTGACATCGTCGGAGAGGCCGTTCAGAACCGTCTGGACCTCCTGCTGCTTGGCCTGCATGTCCTGCATCTGAGCCGTCTGCTGGTCCTTGAGCTTCTCCAAGTCGGCTTTTTGCGACTCGAGCTCGGACTTCTGTGTATCGAGCTCTTTCTGGATGGTCTGGATGTCCTCGATGGCGTCGCGGTCGCTCTTGTTGATCTTCTCGACGTAATGCGCGTTGGCGACGAGCTCCTCAAACGAGCCAGAGGCGAGCAGCAACGACAGAATATTGGTACCGCCCGACTTGTAGCTGGCGGCAACGCGATCGGAAAGGTCGTTACGCTTCTTCTTGAGCTCCGACTTCTTGGTGTCGATCTGCTCCTGGGTGTCGTCGATCTGACCCTGCACACCTTCGATATCGCTGAGGGTCTGGGCATTCTTGTTGGCGAGCGCCGCGTACTCATTGGCAATGCTGTCGAGCTGAGCCTGGACCTCGTCGAGCTGGGCCTGGGCGGCATTCAGTTTGTCGGTGGTTTCTTGGCTGGCCTCAGCCGCATGGGCGCGGGTGGGCAGGCCAAAAAGAACAGCCGCGGAAGCAGCGCCAAAAAGAGCCTTGAGGGCAGTGCGGCGCGAAAGCTCCTGCGTAAAAATGGAATCGTTGTTTGGTGACATATGTACTCCGTTACATGCTTATTTATATGTCGCTCAACTCAAACATATTAACGCACATCGCGCTTGTCCCAACTATTTCCACGAACGGCTGGAAAAGCATGGTCAGCGGCTCGCAAATACGTCCCACACCAAAGGTAAGAATTATGCAAATAACACCCTATGAGTACGTTAACATCATTCCTCTGGTTTTCCTGACCCGCGTGTTTTAGGCGCGCCCAGCTGCGCTATACTCCCCTCAAGAAGTGTTCCTGATTCGATAGGAGACTACATGTCCAAAGCACTCGACCCCAAAGACACCTGTGTCCTCGTTACCGGTGGCGCCGGCTTTATCGGCTCGCACACCGTCGTTCAGCTGCTCGAGGGTGGCTACCAGGTCGTCATCGTCGATGATCTCTCCAACTCCAGCGCCGTCGCCGTCGACCGCGTCAAGACCATCGTGGGCGACGAGGCCGCCAAGAACCTCACCTTCTACGAGGCCAACGTGCTCGACCGCGATGCGATGAACAAGATCTTCGATACCCATCAGATCGACCGCGTCATCCACTTTGCCGGCTTTAAGGCCGTCGGCGAGTCGGTGAGCAAGCCCGTCGAGTACTACCACAACAACATCGAGAACACCCTGGTGCTCATCGACGTCATGCGCAACCATGGCTGCAAGTCCATCATCTTCTCGAGCTCCTCGACCGTCTACGGCGACCCGGACAACCCGCCCGTCACCGAGGAGGATCCTAAGAAGCCCGCGACCAACCCCTATGGTTGGACCAAGTGGATGATCGAGCAGATCCTTATGGACGTCCACACCGCCGACCCCGAGTGGGACGTCGTGCTACTCCGTTATTTCAATCCCATCGGCGCCCATCCGTCGGGCCTGATCGGCGAGGATCCCAAGGGCATCCCCAACAACCTGGTGCCCTATGTCGCCCAGGTCGCCGTGGGCAAGCTCGAGGCCGTTCAGGTCTTTGGCAACGACTACCCCACCCCCGACGGCACCGGCGTGCGCGATTACATCCACGTGTGCGATCTGGCATCTGGTCACGTGGCCGCCCTCAACTGGATGAACGGCAAGACCGGCGTCGAGATCTTTAACTTGGGAACCGGCACCGGCACCTCGGTACTCGAGGTCGTCGCCGCCTTCTCCAAGGCTTGTGGCAAGGAGCTGCCCTACGTGATCCGCGAGCGCCGCGCCGGCGACATCGCTGCCAACTGGTGCGATGCCTCCAAGGCCGAGCGCATGATGGGCTGGAAGGCCCAGTACGACATCGCGGACATGTGCCGCGATAGCTGGAACTGGCAGAGCCACAACCCCAACGGCTTCGCCGACGCCGAGTAGCAAAACCTACATACCGCTCTTGCCCCGATCTCACGTTGTGAGGTCGGGGCTTTTTCATGGCATGTAACCATTCGCCGAAAATCGACCAACTTTTTTATCTTGCCTGTACATGTTTAAACAACATGTTTTACAATAGGCGTATCGAATCAGAACATCGGAGGCGGACTGCACACCCATCGGCAGGCCGACCCCACAACAAGAAGGTTGGTGAGCGCATTCATGGAGCGTGCAAGCGGCGTCCTCATGCCCGTCTCATCTCTGCCCGGACCATACGGAATCGGCGGCTTTGGCTGGAATGCCTACGACTTCGTCGATTTTCTCGCCTCGTGCAAACAACATTACTGGCAGATTCTGCCCCTTACGACGACCAGCTATGGCGATTCGCCCTATCAGTCGTTCTCGGCCCGCGCAGGCAACCCCAACTTTATCGACTTTGCCGAGCTTATCGAGGCAGGGTATCTGGAGCAGCGCGATATCGATGGCGTGTATCTGGGATCCGACCCCACCAACGTCGACTACGGCGCCATCTTTGGCGGTCGCCGTCAGATTTTCGACCGTGCCGTCCAGCGCTTTGCCACTAACAAGCCTGCGGACTTTGATGACTTTATCCAGGCCAACGAGGACTGGCTCATCCCCTACTGCGAGTTTATGACCGTTAAGGAGGAGTGCGGCCTTAGGGCGTTTTGGGAGTGGCCCGAGGAGCTTCGTACCCGCGGCGACGCCAGCAGCAAAGTTTGCGCCGATCATCCCGAGCGCATGCTGTATCACCAGATGACGCAGTACTTCTTCGATCGCCAGTGGAGCCGCCTCAAGGCTTACGCCAACGAGCGCGACATCCTGATCATCGGCGATCTGCCCATCTACGTCTCGCGCGACTCCGTCGAGATGTGGGCGAGCCCCGAGCTCTTTAAGATTGACGCCGCCGGCAATCCCATCAGCGTCGCCGGCACGCCGCCCGACCAGTTCTCGGCCACCGGCCAGTACTGGGGCAACCCCATCTACGACTGGGACGCCATGGAGTCCGACGGCTTCTCCTGGTGGGAGGGCCGCATTCGCGCCGCCCTCGACATGTACGACGTCATCCGCCTGGATCACTTCCGCGGCTTCGAGGCCTATTGGGAGGTGCCGTTCTCCTCACCCGATTCGTCCTACGGTTCGTGGACGCAGGGTCCCGGCCTCAAGTTCTTCAAGACGCTCGAGGAAAAGCTCGGCACGCTGCCCATCATCGCCGAGGACCTGGGCTTCCTCACCCCCGGCGTCATCGACATGCGCGACAACTCGGGCTTCCCCGGCATGAAGATCCTGCAGTTTGCCTTTGAGGGCACCAACTCGTACTACCTGCCGCATAACTACATCGCCAACACCGTCGCCTATGTGGGCACCCACGACAACGAGACGGCGCGCGGTTGGTTTGAGGGAACGGCTACCCCGCGTCAGCGCGAGCAGGCAGCCCTGTACACCCATCAGCAGGCCGGCGAACCCATGACAGATGCACTCAATCGCACCATCGCCGCCAGCGTGAGCGACACGTGCATCTACACCATGCAGGATTTGCTCAACTTGGGCAACGAGGCGCGCATCAACACCCCTGCCACGCTGGGCGGCAACTGGACCTGGCGCATGCTCGACGGCGCCATCACCCGCGAGCTCGAGCACAAGCTCACCGACTGGACCGAGACCTACTTCCGTATCCCGTCGGAAGCCGAAATCGAGCTTCCTCAATAGGAGCTACCGCGCCCGACCCCTCCCCACCGTGCGGACGCGCTTGCTTTTCCCGCGCGAGGCCACCCCAATCCCCTCGCGCGGGCTTCTTATGAATTGCAGACATGAAACAACCCATCACAGGAGAAAACATGCCCCAAATTAACCTCATGGAACTCGCCGAGCAGTCTTTTGGCGCCTCGCTCGAGCAGCTCGACGACCGTCGCATTTACAAGCTGCTGGTCAAACTCGTGCAGGAGCGCTCCGCCGCCCGCCCGCTCAACAACGGCAAGAAAAAGCTCTATTACATTTCCGCCGAATTTTTGATCGGCAAGCTGCTCATCAACAACATGATCGACCTCGGCATCTACGACGAGGTTAAGGACCAGCTCACCGCCGCAGGCCACGACCTCAACAAGATCGAGGAGTTCGAGGTCGAGCCGTCACTCGGCAACGGCGGCCTGGGCCGCTTGGCCGCATGCTTCCTGGATTCCATCGCCACGCTGGGCTTGACCGGCGATGGCGTGGGCCTCAACTATCACTACGGTCTGTTCCGTCAGCGCTTTGTCGACAACCAGCAGAAGGCCGTCCCCGACGAGTGGCTCGGTGAGCAGGACATCCTAGTCGACGATGGCCGCTCCTACACCGTCGAGTTCGGCGATTTTGCCGTTACCTCCAAGCTCGTCAACATCGATGTGCCCGGTTACGGCCAGCCCACCAAGAACCGCCTGCGCCTGTTCGACCTAGCGAGCGTCGACGACGGCCTGGTCCCCGGCAGCTCCATCGACTTCGACAAGACCGAGATCGCCAAGAACCTCACCTTGTTCCTCTACCCCGACGATTCCGACGAGCAGGGCCGCCTGCTTCGCATCTACCAGGAATACTTCATGGTGAGCAACGCCGCCCAGCTCCTGATCGACGAGGCCGTCGAGCGCGGCAGCAACCTGCACGATCTGGCCGACTACGCCGTGGTCCAAATTAACGACACGCACCCCACCATGGTCATCCCCGAGCTCATTCGCTTGCTCACCACCGAGCACGACATCGAGTTTGACGAGGCCGTGACCATCGTACGCTCCATGGTCGCCTACACTAACCACACGATTCTTGCCGAGGCGCTCGAGAAGTGGCCGCTCGCCAGCCTACAGAAGGTCTCCCCTGCCATCGCCGACATTATCGTCAAGCTCGATGAGATCGCGAAGGCCGAGCACGATGACCCGCGCGTCGCCATCATCGACAAACACGATACCGTCCACATGGCCCACATGGACATCCACTTTGGCTTCTCCATCAACGGCGTAGCCGCCCTCCACACCAAGATCCTGGAGGACACCGAGCTTCATCCGTTCTACGAAATCTATCCCGAGAAGTTCTCCAACAAGACCAACGGCATCACCTTCCGCCGCTGGGTCCATGGGGCCAACCCCGCGCTCGCCAGCCTGCTCGACGATGTGATCGGCACCGACTGGCGCAGCACCGGCGATCTGAGCAAACTCGCCAATTTCGCCGACGACAAGGACGTTCTTGAGCGCCTGGCCGCCACCAAGGTCGAGGCCAAGGCCATCATGCGCCAGTTCATGGCGCTCGAGCAGGGCGTGACCATTCCCTCCAACGCCATCATCGACGTCCAGGTCAAGCGCATCCACGAGTACAAGCGTCAGCAGATGCTCGCGCTCTACATCATCTGGAAGTACCTCGATATCAAGAACGGCAACAGACCTAAGCACCCCGTCACCATCATCTTTGGCGGCAAGGCGGCGCCTGCCTACACTATCGCGCAGGACATCATCCATCTGATCTTGACGCTGTCGCAGTGGATTGCAAACGACCCCGACGTGGCTCCCTACCTGCAGGTCGTCATGATCGAGAACTACAACGTCACCGCCGCCGAGCGCGTGATCCCCGCCGCTGATATCTCCGAGCAGATCAGCCTGGCCTCCAAGGAGGCGAGCGGCACCTCCAACATGAAGTTCATGCTCAACGGCGCCCTAACCCTGTGCACGCTCGACGGCGCCAACGTGGAGATTGCCGAGCTCGTGGGCGACGAGAACATCTACACCTTTGGTGCCTCTTCCAAGCAGGTCGAGCAGCTCTACGCCAATGGCAGCTATAACGCCGGCGCGCTCTATCGCAAGCCCGGCATCAAGCTGCTGGTGGACTTCATCACCAACCCCGCCTTTATGGCGACCGGCAACGCCGAGCGCCTGCAGCGTCTGCACGACGACATCAAAGGCAAGGACTGGTTTATGGCCCTGCTCGACATTGAGGAGTACATCCAGACCAAGGAGCGCGTGCTGGCAGACTACGAGGACCAGGACGCTTGGATACGCAAGGCGCTGATCAACATCGCCAACGCCGGCACCTTCTCGTCTGACCGCACGATCTCCCAGTACAACGACGAGATTTGGCACCTGAGCTAATTTCGTTTCCTTTACCCATCCTCTTGAAAGCGGAGTCGCGGCAACGCGGCTCCGCTTTTTGTGCCGATACGCCGGCCCGTGATTTGTCTCGACCAAACAATCTCGTTCTGTAACAGGTAGCTGCCGAAATCAGCCTCCCGTGTTACAGATCGAGATGAAAGGATAGGCAGCTCGATGCTGTCTCAATCTGTAACATCTAGACCCAATTTGGCCCTCCTCCTGTTACAGATTGAGACAAACTGACAGACGAACGGTCCCAACACAAAGAAAGGCTCCCCTCTCGCCCAGTGGACGGGAGGGGAGTCTTATATGTGACCGCGGCAAAAGGATGGCAATACCGCAGTCGCCCAAAGGGAGGGCCTGGATGCACCGGGTCTAGATAAGGTTCTTGCCAGATACCTTATCGAAGAGGTGGGTCGCGTTCTTCTCGAACTTGAACCAGATGGGGTCGCCCGCCTTGAGCGCACCCTTGACCTCAAGGTCGACAACGGGAATGATCAGGACGAACTGGCCATCGGGAGCGGTCACGTGGACATGCTCGGTCGAACCCATGAGCTCGGTCACCTCGACGGTACCCTGGAGCGCGCCCTCCTCGCCCTTGTCGGCAAGCAGGATCTGCTCGGGACGCACGCCAGCCGTAATCTCCTTCACGTCGCCACCGTCCCAGTTGAGGGCAAGCTGAGCGCAAGTCTCGGGGGCGAGCGCCACGTTCATATCCTTGGTCTTGACGGTAAAGCCGTTGCCCAAGCGCACCAGCTGGGCATCGAAGAAGTTCATCTGCGGCACGCCGATGAAGCCGGCGACGAAGATGTTCGCGGGATGGTTGAAGACCTCCTGCGGCGTGGCGATCTGCTGGACAACGCCGTCCTTCATGACCACGATGCGGTCGCCAAGGGTCATGGCCTCGGTCTGGTCGTGAGTAACGTAGATGAAGGTGCCCTTGATCTCGTGACGCAGCTTAATGAGCTCGGCACGCATCTGGTTACGCAGCTTGGCGTCCAGGTTGGACAGCGGCTCGTCCATCAGGAAGACCTTGGGATCACGCACGATGGCGCGGCCGATAGCGACACGCTGGCGCTGGCCGCCCGAAAGCGCCTTGGGCTTACGGTCGAGGTACTGGGTAATGCCCAGAATCTCGGCCGCAGAGCGAACCTTACGGTCGATTTCGTCTTTGGGGACCTTCTTGAGCTCAAGCGTAAACGCCATGTTCTCGTACACCGTCATATTGGGGTACAGAGCATAGCTCTGGAACACCATGGCAATGTCGCGGTCCTTGGGCGCCACGTCGTTGACGCGCTTGCCGTCGATGAGCACGTCGCCCGAGGTGATGTCCTCCAGGCCGGCGATCATGCGCATCGTCGTGGACTTACCGCAGCCAGACGGGCCAACGAGGACGATGAACTCCTGGTCGTGAACGGTGAGGTTGAAGTCCTCTACAGCGAGCACACCGTCCTCGGTAACCTTGAGGTTGTGCTTCTTCTCCTCGGTCTTCTTCTTTTTGCCAAAGAAGCCCTTCTTTTTTGACTCGTTGTTGGGATACACCTTCTGAACATGTTTGAGAACGATCTCGGCCATGTCTTTACCTTTCGATACGCGGCGCCGCGCTGAGGGGCGCCGCTAAAACTTGCAAAACAGTTACGGCATCAGCCCTTGACGGCACCTGCCACCACGCCGTCGATGATGTACTTCTGACAGAGGATGTACATGATAACGATGGGGATAACGACCATCATGATGCAGGCCATCATGGGGCCGAGCTCGACGTGGCCGTAGCCGCCGCGGAAGTACTGGATCAAGATAGGAATGGTCTTGTACTTGGTGGAGTCGAGCGTAAGGTAGGGCAGCAGATAGTCGTTCCAGACCCACATGGTCTCGAGGATGCCGACCGAAAGATAGGTGGGCTTCATGATGGGAAGGACGATCTTAAAGAACACCTGGACCGGGTTGCAGCCATCAATCATGGCCGCCTCCTCGATCTCGAGCGGGATGTTCTTTACAAAACCGGCGAACATAAAGACCGCCAGGCCCGCGCCAAAGCCGAGGTAGATAAAGCAGATGTTGAACGGCGTGTTGAAGCCGATGCGGTCCGCCAAATTGGACAGCGTGAACATGAGCATCTGGAAGGGCACGACCATCGAGAACACGAACAGGTAATAGAAGAAGTTCGAGATCTTGTTGTTGACACGAACCACGTACCAAGCGCACATGGAGCAGCACACCAAGATCAGCACGACCGACGTGACCGTGATGATGAGCGAGTACATAAATGCCGAGGCAAAGCCCTGCTCGTTAAGGGCATGCATGTAGTTTGCGAGGCCGTTGAATGTCTCGGGCGTGAGCAGATCGAATGCCGTGGTGGTGCTGATTGCGGTCGCTTTCTTAAAAGAATTAAGCGCAATCATGAACACGGGGTAGATCCACGCGAGCGACAGGATCGTAAAGAAAATCGAGAGCGCGCGGTTGATAGCCTTATCGCGTTTCATTACTGCTGTACCTCCTTGGACCTCGTGGCCTTAAGCTGGATCATGGAGATGGCCACGACCAGGATGCAGAAGATAACCGCCTTGGCCTGACCAATGCCCTGCCATGCGATACCGGCACGCGAATAGAACGTGTTGTAGATGTTCAGGGCGAGCATCTCGGTGGAGTGCGCGGGGGCGCCGCCGGTAAGGGCGAGGTTCTGGTCGAACAGCTTAAAGCCGTTGGTGATGGACAGGAACAGGCAGATGGTAATCGTCGGCATCAGGTTAGGGATCTTAACCTTCCAAAACGTCTGCCATGCCGTGGCGCCGTCGACCTTGGCGGCCTCGATGTAGTCGGACGGAATGGACTGCAGACCGGCGATGTAGATGATCATCATGTAGCCGACCTGCTGCCACAGGGTCAGGATGATAAGGCCCCAGAAACCAGCAGCAGAGTTAAGCGCGATGAGCTGGGCACCCACGTTGGAGAGCAGGCAGTTGATCAGAATCTGCCAGATGTAGCCCAGCACGATGCCGCCGATCAGGTTAGGCATAAAGAAAATCGTACGGAAGATGTTGGTGCCTTTGAGCGCCTTGCGGGTGAGCGCCTGTGCAATGGCCAGGGCGATCACGTTGATGAGCACCGTCGACAGGAAGGCAAACGCCACGGTAAAGAAGAATGACGTGGAGAACTGCGAATCGGACAGCGCGCGCACGTAGTTCTCGATACCGACAAAGTGCGCGTTGTTAATGGTAATAAACTGGCAGAACGAGAGATAGAAGCCCTGGATAAAGGGAATCACGAACCCGATCATAAACGCCAGGCACGTGGGCAGCATAAAGAGCGGCCACCAGCGCTTGAGTGCTTTGCCCATAAAAGGGTCCTTTCAATATGCAGGGGGCGGGCAAACCAACGTCTGCCCGCCCCCTGTCGCTAATCAGATAGCTTGGGCAGCAACTGCTTACTCGGAAGCGGCCTTCTCGGTCTTCCAGCCATCGACGAAGGCGTTCTTGACGCCGTCCCACTTGCTGTTATCGGCAGCGTAGGCAATCAGAGCCTGCTTGAGGTTCTTCTTCCACTCCTCGGAGGGAATGTAGACGAAGTCCCAAGCGACGGTCTTCTTGCCGTCCTTGGCCATGGCAACGGCCTGCTGCGAGAAGACGTTGGTGGTCTCCTTGGCGCTCTTGAACGGAGCGGTCAGGCCCATCTTGTCGGCGATGATGCTGGTCGGGGTGTCAGCGGTGACGCACCAATACATGAAGTCCTCGGTGGCCTTCTGGGCATCCTCGGAAGCCTGGGAACTGACGCACCAGTAGTTCTCGCCGCCGGAGCACAGGCCCTGGTTCTCCTCGCCGTCAACACCGATGTAGATCGGCATCATGCCAATCTGATCGTCGGTCATGCCGGCCTTGACGAGGTCAGAGTAGGCCCAAGAGCCGTTCTGGTAGAAGACGGCCTTGCCGGTTGCGAACTCGTTGGTGGCGTCGTCGCCGGTCTTGGAAGCAAGCTGCGAAGGATCGCAGGTGGAGTCGGTGATGTACAGGTCGAAGATCTGCTTGTAGTTGTCGAGGAACTCACCCTTGATCTCGTCGTCCTCCTGGTTGTGCTCCTTCTCAAACTCGTAGTAGAGCGGCATGTTGGCAAGGTGGGTGGTGTAGCGCCAGCTGGAGGAGTCGTCCATGCCGGCGGAAGTGAAGGCACCCTCGACACCAAGCTCGTCCTTGCGGGCCTGGATGTCATCGGCACAAGCCTTCAGCTTGTCGAAGGAGTTGATGTCCTCGGCCTTGTAGCCAGCCTTCTCGAGCAGCTGCTTGTTGTAAATAATGCCGAAGCTCTCCTGAACCCAGTCGATGCACACATCCTTGCCGTCGGACTGCAGAGCCAGGGAGTCATCAATGAGCTCACCGCGGAGCTTGGTATCGGACAGGTCGGCGCAGTAATCCTTCCAGTTCTTAAGACCGGTGGGGCCGTTGACCTGGAACAGGGTCGGAGCGGAGCTCTTGGACATCTCGGACTTAAGCTTCTCCTCGTAGGTGTTGGAAGCGGCGGTCACGATCTTGACCTCGACGCCCTTCTCCTTCTTATAGGCCTTGGCGATCTCCTTCCACTCCTTGTCGACCTCGGGCTTGAATTGGAGGAAGTAGACCTCGGCAGCGTCACCAGAAGCAGAGGAGCCGGAGCCGGCAGAACCACCGCAACCCACGAGGCCCAGACCAAGAACTGCAGCCGCGGAACCAGCAAAGCCCAGGAACTGCCTTCTGCTCATTTCGTTCTTCATTACAATCCACCCTTTCACACCGTGGCGGCACCCTTTGCCGCCGCCTTCGGAGATTGGCTCGGGGACTTTGCCCCTTTTGCTGATTTGAACGATACGCTATTTGGCTAGTTGTTTGAACAAGTATTACTAGAGCGGTAGAAAAACTTCGGTGAACGGTAATTTCAACTTGATACTTGACAAGTTTTGTATAAACAATTATTTGTTATCGAATGCAGAGAAAACGCCCGGTCAAGCCGATGTACCGTCGGTTTGACCGGGCGTTTTCTCTTTGAGGCCATGAGTCTCGTCAGGCTGCGAGCTAGCCGGCTATCGCTTGGAATTGACGCGGTAATGGAAGATCTCGGGGTGTGTGCGAGTGTGCGTCACCTCAAACAAGATGCCATCCGAGGTGTACGACTGACTCTCCATGACGGCAACGCAGTTGTATTTGCCGAGGTCAAGATAGCTGCAGTCCTCATCGTTGGCGAGCTCGACACTCACCGTACGACGGCTCGCCATCACTTTGACACCGCGCTTGTGCTCCAGATAGCCGTAAATAGAATCTGCCGCGATCTCGGGAGTCAGGCCCTTGGCGATCGACGCCAAAAAATAGCCATGGTCCACTTGGCGCGCGTTGCCGTTGAGGCTTCGGACACGCACTACGCGAATCAACTCCTCGCCCACCTTAAAGCCCAGGTGACGAGAGAGTTGCTCGGTGCAAACCAGATGTTCGAAAGACTTAACGTCCGTAGATGCAACGGCATTGTTGCGCTTTGCAAACTCGCCAAACGACTCAACCTCTTCGAGTGCGCCCAACATGTCGGTTTCGCCCTTAAGCCAAATAACGCGCACGCCCTTGCCGTGTATGGGCTGCACAAACATCCCGTCGGCCAGCATACCCAAGGCGCGACGGACGGTATTGCGAGTGCATCCGAACTCCGCGGTCAGCTCGGCTTCGGTTGGCAGCATCTCCTGAAACGCATAGGTCCCATTAATGATGCGCGAGCGTATTTCTCGGTAGATTCCTTCGTATATCGCTTTTGGCATTGTTTCACCTCTACATTATTCATTTCCGGCTAGGCACGATAGCATTTCTTAAAGTTGTTTAAACCGAATATCGGTAAAGCGACAGGATTTAACCGTTGACGGTTTCTGTCATGCCCAAATCGGTTTCGCTCAAAACTGCCGGTACGACAATCGTCTGGTCCTCTACAATGAATCCATTGTTTAAACGTTTCCCCACGCGCAACGCGCCTCGATATTCGGAAGGCAGAACATGCTGCAAAAAATCCAACGCTTTGGCGGGGCAATGTTCGCGCCCGCCATGCTGTTTTCTATATCAGGCCTCATGGTCGGCGTCTCCGCTCTCGCAACGACTGCGGACATCGTCGGCGATCTCGCCGTATACGGAACCCCTTGGTACGCTTTTTGGACCATCATCCAGCGCGGCTCGTGGACGGTCTTTAAACGCCTCCCGCTCCTTTTTGCCGTAGCGCTGCCCATCGGTCTTGCCCAAAAACAACCGGCTCGTTGCTGCCTCGAGGCTCTCGTCGCCTATTTTGCCTACTGCTTCTTTTTGAGCGAGATCATTAAGCTGAGCGGAGACAATCTTGGACTTAAGTACCCGTCGTCTTTGACCTCCGCTAGCGGCATCACCATCATCGACGGCATCAAGACGCTCGACACCGGCATTATCGGCCCGCTGGCGGTATCGGCAACCGTCGTCGCCATCCATGACCGCTTCTACGATGCCAAGGTTCCCGATTGGCTCGGCACCTTCTCGGGCTCCTCGCTGGTCTACCTCATCAGCTTTTTTGCCGTGTTTGCCCTTGCTGCTATCTCGGCCGCCATCGTGCCCTTCGTATACGCAGCGACCGAAACGCTGCGCCACGCACTTGTGGGCGTCGGCCCCCTCGGCGTGGGTATCTTTGCGTTTTTGGAGCGAGCACTCGAGCCCATGGGGCTGCACCACCTGCTCTACATGCCTATCTACTACGACAATTTAGTTATTAACGACGGTATCTACGCCACGTGGACCAATTTGCTCCCCATTCTCTCCCATAGCACGCGCCCCCTCAATGAGCTTGCGCCGTGGGCTGGTTTCACCGCCACCGGCTGGGTCAAGCTCTTTGGCCTTCCTGCCATCGCCGTTGCGTTCTACACCACCGCCAAGCCCGAACGCCGCGCTGGCCTCAAGGCCATCCTTCTGCCCGCCATCGTCGCTTCGGCGGTCTGCGGCGTCACCGAGCCGCTCGAGTTTCTCTTTATGTTCACCTATCCCGGGCTCTTTTTGCTCTATGCCGCCCTATCTTCCTGCCTCGCCATGGCTATGAACTTCTTTGGCGTCGTTGGCATCTTCTCGGGCGGCTTTATGGAAATGGCTGCCTTCAACTTTATCCCGCTCATGCGGGCGCATGCCGGCTCCTACCTTTTGGCACTCGGAATCGGACTCATCTTTAGCGTCATCTTCTTTCTGAGCTTTCGAGGTCTTATCCTGACCTTTGACCTTAAAACCCCGGGACGCGAGGACCATATCGCCAGCAACGCGGCGCTCTCACGCTTGACGGGAAACGACGTTGACGAAAAGCGCTCATCCAAAACCGGCGCTTCCGGCAACCAAGCCTCACAAGATCATCTCCTCGCCGAGCAGGTTGTGACGCTTCTGGGCGGCGTCTCCAACATTGCGGGCGCAACCAACTGCGCCACGCGTCTGCGCGTCGAAGTCGTGGATCCCTCCATCGTCGCGGACAATGCGACCTTTGTCGCAGCGGGTGCCAAAGGCCTCATCGTCACCGGCAAGACCGCTCAGGTAATCATCGGCATCTCGGTACCCCGCGTCAAAGAACACTTTGATCAGATTATGGGACTCGAACCGGGTTTTGCATTCGCCGCCTCGCCTTTTCATGCCGGCGATGGCGCCAAAAAGTATGGCAATGTCTGCTTCTTCGACATCGACGGTACGCTCGCCTGGCAAGATCCCAAACTTGCCCAAGAGCTCCCCGAGGGCGAGCGAGATCTTTCCCCCTATCCCAACGAGACGGTTGCACAGGCAATTCGCACGTTTGTCGCCAACGGCAACAAAGCTTTTATCTGTACGGGGCGCACCCTCAGCTGCATCCATCCCAAGCTGCTCGAACTGCCGTGGGCAGGCGTCGTGTGCCTCGCGGGCGGTTACGCCGAACTCGAGGGGCGCGTCGTGCGAAACGCTGCCATAAGCCCCGGCATGTTACAGCGCCTCGCCCCCTATCTCGAGCAATCGGGCGAGGTCATTCGCTTTGAGGGCATCGATCGCGTCGTGCGCATGAGTGCAGATGCCCCCGAGACGTACGGATACGCACGCACCGCGGGCGACGCCGTCACGCAACTTGAGCACTACAACGCCTATAAAATTCTTATGTCCACACCACTTGCCAACCGCATCGCCCAAGATGAAGAGCTTGGACCTCTGCTCTGCCTCAACGAGCTCGAGCTCGAGGTCACAGAAATCTCGCCGCGCGAGTGCACCAAACGGGCCGGAATCAAGGCTGTGCTTGACGCCCTGGGACCAGACCACGGCACCGTATATGGCATTGGCGACGCGAGCAACGACATCGCCCTCATGGAGGCGGTCGATGTTGGCATCGCCATGGGCAACGCGCCGGACTTCCTCAAGGAAAAGGCCGACTACGTAACCGACAGCTTCGACCACGACGGCGTCGTCACCGCGCTCGAACACTTTGGGCTTATCTAGCCGAGCCCCTTGCCGCGTTTGCGACCGCAAGACTCAATCGTCTTCAACCGCCGCGCTCGACGCCCCAATGTGGCAATATGTAGTCTGCATAATGCAACGGTGCAACCTAAGAAAGAATGCGAGAACCCGTGTCCAGTCCGTTTACCAGCTTTTTAGCCCAGCACTTTGACCAGATTAACGACTATCTGGCCACGTTCTTTGACGGACAGGCAACTTCCGCCGATATCGAGCGTTACCTGTATACCCCGCTCTCGGCATTTACGGCCAATGCCGGCAAGCGCCACCGCCCGCTCATCTGCATGCTCGCCGTCACCGCGGTAGGCGGCAGCTTTGAGAGCGCCCGCAGCGCGGCGGCAGCTATCGAGCACTTTCAATCGGGAGCGCTTATCCATGACGACATCGCCGACAACGGCCAACTGCGTCGCGGCAAGCCCTGCATGCACCTTACCGAGGGCACGGGGCTTGCCATCAACTGCGGCGACCTAGCGCTCACCATGGTCACCAAGACGGTTCTCGACGACCCCACGCTCGAGGCAGACGTGAAACTCCGCGTGCTCCACGAGCTCACCGAGATGATCGTCCGAACCATCGAGGGTCAGGCGCTCGACCTGGGTTGGGTCCGCGACGGGCGCTTTGACATCTCGGTCGACGATTATCTGGACATGGCGACGCACAAGACCGCGTACTACAGCGGAGCCACGCCACTTGCCGCCGGAGCCATTATCGGCGGCGGCAGCGAGGAGCAGATTGAGGCGCTGCGCGCCTTTGGCCTGCACACGGGCCTTGCCTTCCAAATTCAAGACGACCTGCTCAACTTGATCGGCACCAAAGAGGCCGCCAACAAGGACTTCCGCACCGATATCACAGAGGGCAAGCGCACCCTCGTCGCCGTGCACGCCCTGTCAGACGAGCGTTATCACGACGAGGTCGAGGCAATCCTTTCCTCGGGCACCGAGGACCCCGTGCAACTTGCACGCGCCGTGGAGATCTTCCAGCAGACCGGCTCCATCGATTACGCCCACACTTACGCGCTCGACCTGACCGCTAAAGCCAAAGCGGCCATCGAAAACGTTGAGCTTGATCCGCACGCACGCGAGCTGTTCCTCTCCATGGCAGATTTCTTTGTGGAGCGACTCAACTAGCGGGGGTTATAAAACCTGTCAGCAGCGTATTTGGGTACAACTTGCTACACTGTTGAGTGCATGTTTATGCATCCCTTTGCGTTGTCTATCCGACACACGCTCAAATAGTACGAATGGTACGCCGAAAGGGGTTCGTTCATGGAACCTATTACAACGGGCATGCAGGGAGCAGCCGTCGAGGACGTCCAGTCCCGCCTTCTGCAGCTCGGCTATACAATCGATGACACCGAGGTCGCCGATAAGCGCTTTGGCGCCACCACCGAGCAGGCCGTTGGCACCTTTAGGCTCGACAGCGGTCTTGCCGCCGGTCACGCCGTTGACATTCCCTGCTGGAGTGCCCTGGTCGACGCCTCGTATAAACTGGGCGATCGTACGCTCTATCTGCGTATGCCCAATTTCCATGGTGCCGACGTTCAGGCCCTGCAGAGGGCGCTCAACGTTTTGGGCTTTGCCTGCGGTGAGGACGACGGCTATTTTGGCCCGCACACCGAGGCCGCTCTGCAGCAGTTCCAAGAAAATGTCGGCCTGTTTGCCGATGGCATGGCGTTCCAGGATACCTACGCCTATATCAACCGCCTGCATCACGTGTGGGAGGGCAAGCCCTCGGTTACCGAGGCCGAGTCGCGCATCGGCTTTGCCCGCGCCGCCAACGTTCTCGAGCGCTTCCAGATTGCCGTCATCGGTGAGGACCCCATCGCGCGTAGCGTTGCATCGCGCATGTGGAACATCGCCACGGCGACGACCGACAGCAGCGGCATGATGCTTTGCGATTCCGAGGTTCCGACCGACGTGGATCTGGTGCTCGAGATCGCAAGCGATGAGCTGCCCGCAGATGCTGCGCCGCGCGCCACGATCGCCCTTGCCGAGTGTCACAACCTTGCACAGCGCATCCGCACCGCCAATGTCGCCGCGCAGCAAAAGCCCGCGCGCATCCGCATTGAGCTCACGGGCATGACGCGCTACAACGGAACCTTCACCGCAAGTGATGCGCAGACACTCGCCGTACGCCTGCTCGATGGCGTTTGCGATGCCCTCGCAGATTAGGTAAACTAAACGGGTTGCTTTTGGGCAACACCACACATTGGGACGTAGTTCAACGGTAGAACTCCGGTTTTTGGTGCCGGCTGTTGGGGGTTCGAATCCCTCCGTCCCAGCCCCAAAGAACATAGCGCTCCAGGCTCTTATGAACCTGGAGCGCTTTTTCGTGGGCATGCGGAGGGATTCGAACCCGCAAGGGTGCAGAGCTGAGGAAACGCGAAGCGTTTTCCAGCGCAGCACGCAAGGAGCGAAGCGACGCAGCGGGGCGCGGCCGCCGGCAGGCGGACGCGGAATCCCTCCGTCCCACATCGACCGAGAGCTCCTCGCGTTAAGAAAATCGAGCCAACGCCGCCAAGCGGAGGGATTCGAACCCGCAAGGAATCTACCTATATAAGACAGACGCCCCAGGCCCATAACGACCAAGAGCGCCTTGCATCTAGAATTATCAGCCCTGTTCCGAAAAGCGAGCCGCATGCAACAACCAAGTAACCACAGGCCCCGGGAGAGCGGGGACACCGGCTTAGGTTTATCGCGAGTTCCGCACGAACAGGAGGCCACTTAATGTGGCCTCCGTCGTGAGCAGGACTGTAGAGCAGGAAACCTAAGCCGGTGTCCCCGCTCTCCCGGGGCCGGCGGAATCTAGTTGTTAAGCATGCGGTCGAAGCTTCCCGAGTCGCCATCCCGATAGTCGGCGGTCATCAGAATCTCCTGCGGAATGCGTCCGCCCTCACGCAGCACGTTGCGGAACTGTACGCGCGTGACCATGGGCAGATCCTTGATCGTCGCCGCCAGGTTCTGCGGTACACCCTGGTTGGCAGCCGCGGGCTCGCACTCACCGCCGGACTTCACGCGGCGCTTGTGCTCGGCGAGCATGGCGCGATACATACCGGCATGCAGGCGAATCTCAACAACATTGGCATTACGGGTCTGCTCGACAATGCGCGCACCCTCTCGGTCGATATCGCCCACGTAGTAGACATAGTTAAAGCGATAGCCGATCTCGGCCAGATAATCATCCAGTGCGTGCGAAACGCTCGCCTTGCAGCCACCGCCAAAGATCACGCCACCCACCTTGGTGCCAAAAAGCTTAGCGTGCTTGCGGCCGCGCAGGAGCTTGACGATCTCGTCATAGGTGTCCAGGTTCTCGACCATAATGAACGGCTTGTCGGCGCCCAGCGTAAAGAAGCCCGTAAAGTGCACAGGACGGTTGGGAGCAACCTTGATTGCCTGCATGCTAATGCCCTTTTCGGTCATACGCCGAATCAGACGCTCGCCATGCTTGCCGTCAAAGGCCTTCTCATCGTTAAAAATCTGGTAGGCGCGCTGGCGACGCGAAGCGACCGGCGTGTCGGCGCCGCGATTCTGCTCTATCCAAGCCTGGATGATCGCAATCTCCTCGGCAATCTTGCGGTTGGACATCTCGTTGTGCTGAGTGCGCTGCGGAGCCTTATTGCCGTCCTTGCCCTCGACCTTAACGATTTGAGTCTGCTGCTCCTTAATCTTGGAGAGCGCCGTAGGCGTGGGAACGACCTTGAGCAGCTGCCTGCCCAGGACACGGGCCAGAGCAAACGCCGAAACCTCGCCATGAGCGGGCGGCTCAGGCTGCTGGGCGGCCGCATCGTTTGCAGTCGGTTTGGGCTGCGCCTGGGATTTGCGCTTGGAATCCGCCTGAGCTTTGCGCTCTTGCTTTGGCGCGGACGGACCCTTTTGCGAGCGCTCGGGCTTGTCCCCCTTCGCCGGCTGGCGCTTGGGCTGCTCCACCAGGGCCTCAGCCTTCGCATCCTTACTTTGCGTCGCCGCCTTCTCGGCCGCGGCCTCGGCATTTGAGCCACGACCGCCACGGTGACGACGACGGCGGGGCTTGCTCGAAGCGCTCTCCCCTGCCTGCTTATCAGCGGACTGCTGAGCTTTGACCTCGGCGTCGGCCGCAGGCTGCGACTCGGAAGGTTGCTGCTCGCAAGCCACCGGCTCAACGGTTTTCTCAGTTTGTTCGGCCTTATCGGCCTGAGCGGTCGAAGCCGGCTCGCCCTTCTCCTGACGCTTTACGGGATACGCGCGTCCCGCAAAACCGCGGCCGGGACGACACGAACCCGGAGCCCTCTTGGCAGACTCCTCAACATCGTCCGCAACCTCGGAAGGCTCTTCAGCTTCATGCGCGACATCCTGCTGCACAGCCTTAAAGTGAGCACCGCGACGACGCTTGGGCTCTTGGGCCTCCACGGGCTTTTGCTCCTTCGCGGGCTTCTGCGACTCAGCGGCAACCTCGGTCACAACAGTCTCGGTATCGAGTTCATCCTTTTGAGCCACGGCACGACGGAAGCGCTCCTGCTGGGCACGGCGCTGAGCATCGCGCTTGCCGCCCCCACCAAAACCGCCGCGGCCGGCCTTGGCCGTAAAGGCGCGAACGACGTTCTCATCGAGCAGCTCGTCGGTATCGACATGCTCGCGCGGGGCCGTTTCCACCGAAGCGGGCGCCTCGACAACGTCCTCGACGGCCTCTTCGACAGCCTCGGCAAGCTGCTCCTGAGCATCACTTATCTCGGCATGAATGGTATAGAACGCCGGACGTCCGTTAATGCCGCTGCCCTCGATCTTGGTAACGATCTTTGCCGCGATGAGTTCGTCGCGCATCGCCTTGGTGTCGCATTCCTTATCGACGGAGCGGAAAATCTGCGCCAGCGCGCTCGACTTGATCTTGAGTGCCTTGCGGCAGAGCAGGTCGTAGGCAACTAGCTTGGCGCGCTCGGCAGAAAGCGACGTCTGGCTGCTCAGACGCTCAGCCAGGGCATCGACATTATTTTGGTTATCGGAATATACCGTCTTGGCCACGGGGCCCCTTTCATATGTACACATATACGTCTATATGGTACAACGCGCGCCCTTATCCACGCAAAACATCTGCGAGAACACTCGGGCATCGCCCGCTTTTGCATGAAAAAAGACCGAGCCCGCGCAGCCGCGGACCCGGTCTTATCGAGTTGTATAGATGTGACGTTCAACTCGTCAGGTCGATTACGCCTTGGCAGCCTCGGCGTCGGCGGGAGCCTCGGCGGCAGCGGCGCGGCCATACTCGACTTTGCCCATCTCGGACCACTCGGGCTCCTCGTCGGGCATGGAACCGGCCTCCTTGCCGAAGAACTCCTTGAGGCAGTTGACGGCAACGATGAGGCCCAGGACCATCAGCAGGACGGCAAAGATGAGCTGCAGGCCCTTGGTGGCGGCGACGGAAACGGCAGCCGTGGTGGCGGTAGCCGGGATGGTGCCGAAGAAACCGTAGGCCTGGACGGCGGTCATGCAGCCCATGGCGCTCTGGACCAGCGAGGTGAAGGTGCAGCAGAGCAGGAAGGCGACGGGCACGTAGAGCATCCAACCCTTGCGGCCGGTGCACTTACAGAACACGGCGAGGGTGATCATGGTCATACCGCCGAGCAGCTGGTTAGAAGCACCAAAGAGCGGCCAGATGTTGGCATAGCCGCCAAAGGCGAGGGCGAGGCCAGGAAGCAGGGTAACGACCGTGGCGAACCAGGGGTTGCCGAGAACCTTCATGTAGCCGGCCTTGGACTCGATGGCCAGGGCGTCGTTGGTCTGGGCAAAGAACTCGGAGAACGAGGTGCGAGCGATGCGGGCGACGGCATCGAGCGAGGTCAGGGCCAGAGCGGAAACGTTCATGGTCATGAAGACGGTTGCGAGCGTGCCGTCAACGCCGAAGGCCTGCATACCGCGGGAGATGCCAGCTGCGAAGATCTGGAACGGGGTGGAAGCGACGCCGGCGTTAAGGGCGCCGGTACCGGCGGTGTTCATGTCGGAGAACATGATGCCGGCGACGATGATGGCAAGGATGCCGACGAAGGACTCGACGATCATGGCGCCGTAACCGACCTTGACGGCGTCCTGCTCCTTCTCGACCTGCTTGGAGGAGGTACCAGAAGAAACGAGGCTGTGGAAACCGGAGAGAGCACCGCAGGCAACGGAGACAAACAGGACCGGGAACATCATGCCCGAGGCATTGCTAAAGCCGGTGAAGACCGGAGCGGTGATGGTGGCCTGGCCGTTAGCGCCCAGGACGACGATACCGAGGACAGCGCAGACGATCATGACGATCATCATGATGGAAGTGAGGTAGTCGCGAGGGGTCTTGAGCATCTGGATGGGCATGGCACCGGCAAAGACCAGGTAGACCATGACGACGGCGAACCACTGGAACTTGTCCAGGTAGACCGGGAACTGCATGCCGACGGCGAACATGAGGACCATGAGTACCACGCCGGTGACGAACTCGGCAGCGCCGGTGAGGTTGAACTTCTTCTGGGCCCAACCAAAGGCCATGGCGACGAAGGTGAACAGGATGGAGATGGTGCCAGCGCAGCCAGCGGCATAGGACTTGGTGAAGTCGATGGCACCGGTAGCAGCACCAGAAGCGTCAACGGCCGGGGTGAACATGAACGTCTTGCAGACCATGTCGGTGAAAGCGGCGATGACGATGATGCAGAACAGCCAGCAGAACAGCAGGAACAGGCGACGGCCGGTCTTGCCGATGTACTTCTCGATGAGCTGGGCCAGGGACTTGCCGTTGTTCTTCATCGAGGCGTACAGGGCGCCAAAGTCGTGGACGGCGCCAAAGAAGATGCCGCCGACGAGGACCCAGAGCACGACGGGAAGCCAGCCGAAGGCCATAGCGACGATCGTACCCGTAACAGGGCCGGCACCGCAGATCGAGCTGAACTGGTGCGAGAACGCGGTGAAGGCGGAGACGGGCGAGAAGCTGTTGCCGTCTTTCATGCGCTTGGCCGGCGTGAGGGCCTCTTTGTCAACGCCCCACTTGTTGGCCAGCCATCGGCCATAGCCCAGATAGCCGCAGGCGAGCACCGCCGCGGCCACAACCATGAGCAAAACTCCGTTCATTACATTTCCTCCTCTAAAAAGAACTTCCCAGACATAAAAAATGAGGGCCGTCGGTTGCGCTCGACGGCCCTCATCTTCATCAGCCGCCCGTTATCGTACGGGCTAGCTGTATGTGCTAACCCGCATCAGATAATTACTACGCTGATAATGTTTAGCTGATGCGTGAACATGTCTAAGAAATCCTCTTCAATCATGATGTGAACGATCCGTGCGTGTTCACATCCCCCAGTGGTTGAAAAGGAGTATGAAACTTTAGTTACCTAAAGTCAACGCAAATATGTAATGAATTTTCAACTTTTTTTGAATTTCTCGGTATAAAGCGCCACTGACCTCGGACTTTATCCTGCGACAGTTTTTGCTTGAGAGACGTCCCTGCGCGCCGCGGGAACCGGGCTGCCTATATGAACTTTCCTGCTCTACAGTCCTGCGCAAGACGGAAAGCACATTAAGTGCTTTCCTTTG
>CABRRA010000028.1:0-31723 GCA_902473205.1 uncultured Collinsella sp. | reverse complement strand
AGTTCCGCACGCAAAGAAGGCCACTTAATGTGGCCTTCGTCTTGCGCAGGACTGTTCGAAATTTTGAGGAAGCACCCGCCCTGCCGGGGCCCCTCGGTTCCCGTTTACGAGAGCGACGTTCTCAGCAACTCGTTGAAGAGCTTCGGGTTGCCCTTGCCGCGGCTCGCCTTCATGCACTGGCCCACCAAAAAGCCGATGACCTTCTGGTTTCCGTCGCGGTACTGCTGCGCCTGATCGGCACAGTTTGCCAGCACCTCGTCCACAATCGGCTGCAGCGCGCCGGCATCGCTCACCTGACGCATACCGCGCTCGTCGACGATCTTGTTGGGGTCGTCGCCGGTCTGGGCCATGGCCTCAAAGACCTCGTGCGCCTGGTTGGAGCTGATGGCATCGGTCGCCAGCAGCTTGGCAAGAGCGGCCACCTGAGCCGGCGCGATACCGGACTCGGCCAGCGAGACGCCCGCGCCCTTAAGATAGGCAATCATCTCGTTCACCAGCAAGTTTGCAACCGTCTGGGCCTCCTTGCCAGCCATGCCGGTAGCGGCAGCCTCAAAGAACTCAGCAAACTCGGGGTCGCCGGCAATCTGCTCGGCGTCGGCCGTCTTAATGCCAAAGTCGGCCTCAAAACGGGCACGCTTGGCATCGGGCAGCTCGGGGATCTCGCCACGGCAGCGGTCGATGAACTCATCGTCCAGGTCGAACGGCGCCAGGTCGGGGTCGGGGAACAGACGATAGTCGTCGGCCGTCTCCTTCACACGCATAACCACGGTGCGCTTGCGGCTGGGCTCCCAGTGACGGGTCTCCTGGTAGATGATGCCGCCCTCCTCGAGCACCTCGGCCTGACGGCAGATCTCGTAGGCAAGGCCGTCATGCAGGCTCTTAAACGAGTTGAGGTTCTTAAGCTCGGTCTTGGTGCCCAGTTTGGTCTCGCCGCGGCGGCGCAGCGACACGTTGCCGTCGCAGCGCATGGAACCCTTCTCCATGGAGCAGTCCGAAATGCCCAGCGTCACAAAGATGCGACGGAGCTTTTCCATAAACAGGCGCGCTTCCTCGGGCGTACGCAGATCGGGCTCAGTCACGAGCTCAATCAAAGGCGTGCCGCAGCGGTTGTAGTCGACGAGCGATTCGGCCGCGGCGGTAATGCGGCCCTCGGCGCCGCCCACATGGACCATCTTGGCGGCGTCCTCCTCCATATGGATGCGCAGGATGCGGATGGGCACCGTGTAGGAACCGTCCTCGCGACGCTCGGGCATCTGCAGGTTGGACGCGTCATAGCTGGCCAGGTGACCGGCGCGCTGATTGCCCTCGCGCATGGTCGACGTCATGGACGTGGACAGGCCCTCGGCGTTGGCCGAGGCGCTCGCCAGACTCTGGGCCTCGGCCTCGCCAAACGCGCAGTCGGGGCGCTCGGCGGCACCGCGACCGGTCACGTCCAGGTCCAGGTGACCGTACATGGCAAAGGCGACCGGACCCTGCGTGGTCTGGAAGTTCTTGGCCATATCGGGATAGAAGTAGTGCTTGCGGTAGAACATCGAGTGGCGCTGAATCTCGCAGTTGGTGGCAAGACCGGCCTTGACAATGCTCTCGATGGCGCGCTTGTTGGGCACCGGCAGGGCGCCGGGCAGGCCCAGGCACACCGGGCACACGTTGGCGTTGGGCTCGTCATCGTGGCTGAGCTTGCAGTTGCAGAACATCTTGGTGTCGAGTGCGGTGAGCTCGGTATGAATTTCCAGGCCGATCACGGCCTCCCAATCCTGCAGGACCTCGAAAAGCTCCTTCATTATAGCTCGCCTCCCTTCCCGGCAAAATCGGGCGCGACGGAAAGCGCGGGCGCACCCGTGGCGGCATCGGCAAAGCCGCGCTCCAGGGCGCGGGCAAACGTGAGCAGCTGACGGTCCTTAAACGCCGGACCAACCAGCTGGGCAGAAACGGGCAGCTGAGTATCCTCGCCCAGGCCCAGCGGCACCGAGATACCGCCGTTGCCGCAGATGTTGAGCGAGATGGTGTACAGGTCGGAGAGGTACATCTGCGTGGGGTCGCTGATCTCGCCAAACTTAAAGGCCGTGCGCGGCGAGGCGGGCATGAGGATGGTGTCCACCTTGGCATACGCGGCGTCGTAGTCCTGCGTGATGAGCGTGCGGGCTTTTTGCGCAGCGTAATAGTACTTGTCGTACACGCCCGAGCTCAGCAGGTAGGCGCCGAGCATCTGACGGCGCTTGGCCTCGGCGCCAAAGCCGCGGGCGCGCGAGAGCGAGCTCTGGTCGGACAGGTTGGCGCAGCCCTCCTCCTGATAGCCGTAGCGAATGCCGTCAAAACGGGCCAGGTTGGAGAACGCCTCGGCAGGGCCGATGACGTAGTAGGCGGCGATGGCGGCGTCCAGGTGCGGCAGGTCGACCTCGACCAGCTCGGCGCCCTGGTTCTGCAGCTCCTGGGCGGCGCGCTGAACAGCGGTCTTGACCTCGGGCGTCAGGCCCTCGGCCTCCATAAACGCAGGGATGATGCCCACGCGCTTGCCCTCGATGCTGTCGTTGAGGTGCTCGGTAAAGTCGACGGCACAATCCTGGCTAGTGCAGTCGTACGGATCGTGGCCCGCGCCGGTAAGCGCGTTCATGGCCAGCGCGACGTCCTCGACCGTGCGGCCAAAGGGACCCACCTGGTCGAGCGACGAGCCAAAGGCAACCACGCCGTAACGGCTCACGGCTCCATACGTGGGCTTAAAGCCCACCACGCCGCACAGCGACGCCGGCTGGCGAATGGAGCCGCCAGTGTCCGAGCCCAGCGAGAGCGCGACCTCGCCCGCGGCGACGGCTGCAGCGGAGCCGCCCGAAGAGCCGCCGGGCACGCGCTCGGTATCCCAGGGGTTGTTGGTGCGGTGGAACGCCGAGCTCTCGGTAGAGCTGCCAAAGGCGAACTCGTCCATGTTGGCCTTGCCCATGGGCAGGCAGCCGGCGTCGAGCATGCGTTGGACGCAGGTGGCGGTGTAGACGCTCTGGTAGTCCCCGAGCATGCGGGAAGCGCAGGTGGTGCGCGTGCCCACGAGGTTCATGTTGTCCTTGATGGCCAGCGGCACGCCCGCAAGCGGGGGCAGCGGCTTGCCGGCGGCACGGTCGGCATCCACGCGCGTAGCGGCCTCGAGCGCGAGCTCGGGCGCCACCTGCAGGAATGCCTGGACCCCGCCCTCGCGCGCCTCGATGGCGGCAAGGGAGGCCTGGGCCACCTCGGTAGCGGTAAAGTCGCCGGCGGCAACGCCTACGGCAATCTGGGCGGCGGTAAGGGAATCGAAGCTCTGCGCCATTACTCGCTCTCCCCCTCTCCCAAAATGGACGGCACGCGGAAGTAGCGGTCGCGCGCGCTGCCGGCGTTTTCGAGCGCAACGTCGAGCGGCAGGTCGCGCTCGGGCTCGCGCAGGTCATCGCCCATCACGTTGGACAGGCTTCCGATAGGATGGAACGTGGGCTCCACGTCGGGCAAGTCATATTGCAAGACGGGCTCGAGCATCTGGACGGCGTCGTTCATGTAGGACGTCATCTGGGTGAGCTCGTCATCGGTCAGTGCGATCTTTGCGTACTCGGCGATGCCGCGCACGTCTTTCTCGCTGAGTGCCATAGGCGCTCCCTTCCGCATAACAGTTAAACCGCTCTAGTATACAGGGCAACGCCGGCTTGGAGCAGGCGCTTTACCCAAATGCAGCGAAAACGTAACGAGGGCGGCGGGCTGGCAGGCGGCGGGCCGTCGGTTCTGCAGCGAAACCGCACCGTCCATAGCGAAAACCGCGCCGCCCGCGACGAAGACCATCACAACATTCGACGTTTATCGTCAAAATCGCGATTTTCATCGAATGTTGTGATGGTTTGGAAGCCCCAACCACCACAAAGGCGCCTGTCCCCATTGTGGTGGTTCTGAACGATGCCTTATGCCGAGGCCTTGGCCTTGCGGCGCTTACGGACCGCATGGATCACGATGTCCAGCAGCAACAGCACAATGGCTACGACCACGATGAGCACGGCAAACTCGCGCTTGCCCCAGTGGCGGCCGGCCAGCGACTTTTGCTTGTCGATGTCCTTCTTGTTGTACTTGGTGCGCACGCAATGCACCAGCAGGCGATGGTCGTTCACGCCGTAGGGCGTGCAGGTGACAAGCGTCACCTTGTCGGCGCCCGGCTCGATGGTCAGCGACTCCATCTCCTCGGGCAGCACGACCTCGGAGTCTACCATCTTATAGGCGAGCGTCTTGTTCATGGTGTGCAGCAGCACCAGGTCGCCGGGCTCCAGCGAATGGATGTCGTCGAACATGCTCAGGTTGCGCATGCCCGAGTGCGCGGTGAGCACGCAATGCGTCGAGGTGCCGCCCACCGGCAGGCTCGTGCCCTCCAGGTGGCCGACGCCCGCCATAAGGACTTCCTCGCTCGTGCCGTGGTAGATGGGCATGCTCACGTCGATGGAGGGAATCTCGACCCAACTCATCATGGGGTCGCGGTCAAAGATGAGCTGCTGGGCGTAGGGCTCAATCTGGTCGGCGGGGAGCTCGGTGGCCTCGCCCGCCAGCTGCTCGTTAAAGGAGCGCGCCTGGAGCAGGATGCGCTCGCGCTCCTCGGCAGACAGCGCGTCCACGGTGCTGGACACGGTGCTGATTTGGTTGAACACGCCCGAGGCCTCGAGCCGGTCCAAGATCCACGGCCAGGTCATAAGGCCCACGCCAATAAGGATGATGACGATGGTGATGAGCCGGTCGGCCCAGCGCGGCAGCCGATTGCGACGGCGCTTGGGCTTTGGTTGAGGTTTGGGCTGAGGGTTTGAGCCACCGTTGTCCGCGGCGTTATTGCTCTTCATATGTTTGGCGCCCTGCACCATCGCCGGTCACTCCTCTACAGCTCAGGTTGTCTAAACAAATAATAGCCGATTAGCGAGCTCATGCGCCGGACAACGCAGCTTGGCTGCACCGTCCGGGCCACGTAACCCCACTCAACCAATCAAGCCATATGTTGCTTTCATCGTCTCGAGCAACTGCGCCATCGTTACGCCCGCAACCCCAATCTGTTTCAGATTGACGTCGCCCACCTCACAATCTTTGACAAACGCAAGCATATCGTCCTTCAGTTCTCCGCGCAGGTCGACACCTTCCGACTCGCCAAGCAGCTGAGCAAGCCTCAGCGCATCGCGTTTATGCTTTTTTACCTTCCTCGAATCAACGTTCTCCCCCGCTTCCCTTCTAGCTTTTAGGTCGAGATACGCCTTCGCTTTGAACGGGACAATGTATTCCGTCCCCAGGACCGAAACGCCGCCTACGGTTCGAATTCCCTGAAGGAACAAGCTGTAGTAAGCATCGTCCAACAAAATTGCCGAAAGACTGCTTATGTTTTCATCAACGTGAATTGGCGCCACATCAATCCCCTCACGACCCTTTAGAAAGTCGGGGCACTTCGCGAAGAGTTCAATCATATGGGGGTAACCCGGCATCTTAGGCTCTGTAAACCGATAAAAACATGAGCCTTTGCCTTCGCCCCAGCCGCAGCGGTAACCGCCATCACGCACCAAAGTCCATATAGCTTCTGCCGTCTGAGGCAACCGGTCATCGGCGACAATTACCACATCAAAATCGTGAGTCGCCCTAAACGGAAGTCCCGCCTCCGCGAGCAAAATGTCACATGCCGTGCCGCCGATAAGGGCATACGATCCTGCGGCTTCTTGCATATGCTGCTGAAATTCTTGGAGACCTTCTACAGCGCTTCTTGCCATGGATATTCCTTTCCAAACATGCGATCGACTTCGAGCTGAATTCGCTCATCGTCGATTGCCGCCAAAGATAGCGCAAGCGAAATGTCGTCGACACGGGAGGAGTCGGCAAACACGGGCGCATAGCGCCACACTTGGATCATCGCCGTCTCGTTATCCGGCAACTCCCCGTCTGCAACTTCGAGGTCGCTCAGTTGACGCCATGCACTTCTTAAGACGGCCTTTTGTTCCATGCCCGGTGCAGCGAGCATCGAACGCGCGGCGAGCGCCGTCTCCCCGGCGTCAACAAGATAGTCGATCTGCGGCGTCTTCCTTGCAAAAAAGACCTTCGAGACAGGCGAGGAGAGCTCGGCCATGTGCTCGCTAAGCAGAAGATCAACGGCAACAGGGAGCACGACGACACGTCGCTCGCAACGCTCGCGCCTCGCGAGCCCCCTGTCAACAAGCTCGGTTATAGCCTCACTCGCGCGGCTTGCCGAGATTCCAAGCGCACGACAAAGGTCATAGGGACGATATGGCTCCTGGGCTGCTCCCCAGATTGCGGCAGCCTGTGCGTTGGGTGACATCTTGGTCGCATGATTGCGAAACCAGGCACCGCCCCTCTCCGTGCAGGCCGTGCCCATAAATGGAAGAAAAGCCTGTCTACCCGGGCAGACAAAGGGAATCCCTTGTGCGACCAATGCTTTGCGCTGACGTGCATCGGCATCAGGAAACGAAACGACAACAGGAGTCTCCGCGCGCAAGGCTAGCTGACTATAGACCCTCTTAGCCTCGGGAAGCCCGACGCCAGTAGGCAAACTTGCAAGCAAAAACGAAAAACCGTTTGCGTCAACAGCGCGGACCTCAATCGCCCGCAGATGCAGCGGCAAGTGTGCGGATCCAGGCCAAGTTTTGGTCTTGGCGGAGAGGCCTAGTGCTTCTTGTAAGTAGATTAGCGCTTCGTTCATTTCCATCGTTTTCGTTTGATTCCAGTTTAAATTGGAATTATACATTATTTTCGGAATTAACGAGCTTCCTCTCATGCAAAGGCCTGCATTTGAGTTTTCAAAATGTCCCGGATCGGCGGGGCGATTCGGGATACAATATCAATAGAAAACGACGCACCCCGCGTAAATGTTTGGGAGCGCGGGCGGCCTAGTTTTCAGCTTTTGTTAAATGCCCGGGATCCGACCCCCGGGCATTCTTATTTGCGCTTTCGGCGCAAATGCCGTCCACCGTCCGCACCGCGCGTGCGCCTACGGACCTTAAACCGAACCTCATACGAGTCAAGAAACGCGATGACGAACGTGCCCGCATCGGACGATGGAGGCTGTCTGCGTTGTCCCAAAAAGAACGGGGCAAACTCCAGTGCGGAGTCTGCCCCGAAAAGAGAATGGCAAAGCAAGAACGTCGATGGACGAGAAAAGTGTCCGCAAGTCTCATGGCCATCACATCCCACCTGCCAAAGGGATGGGTGAGCGAGCGCTACTCCTGCTCGGACTCCTCAGCCTGCTTACGGCTGCGGATGAGGTGCGCCACGCCGATGACGAGCACCGCGCCGCCAGCGATCCAAGTGAAGGTCACGCCGTTAAGACCGGTCAGCGGGAGGCCGGTGCCCTTCTTGTTCCGAATGGTGACGGGGATGGTCGCGCCGTTTGCCTTCTCGGGGGTAACCATAACGCTATCGCTGGGCGTCACAGCGAGATTCGTCAGATTGCCGTCATTGTCGTATGTCGGCTTCACCGTAATGGTAAACGGAGCAAGGGTGTTGTAACCAGCAGGAGTATTGCATTCGGTAATCTCATACGTTCCCTCAACAAGACCAGGGATATAAACCTTGTCAGCGCCCTTGTTGGTCGTGAATTTTCCGGCATTTTCCTCTTTGTCGGTAATGCCGCCATTTTGGGTCAGCCACCTTTTATTCTTAAGCTCTTTATCTCCCTCTTTGGTCATTTTAACTTGGAAGGTAGCTGCAAGTTTTTGGCTCTCGTTATCCTTTTCGACCTTGGTCACATCCAGGCGAAAGACATGGTCGGTAACTCGCTTCGACGTGGAGGTGCCAGCGTCGCTAGTCATGGGATTATTCGAATAGACGAGTTCGACATCATTGGTGTTGCCGGTGGCCGTGTATTCGGCCTCGCTGGTAAGCGTTGCCTTATAGGTCACAACCACCTTGGAATCAGCATCAACTTTAATCGTCTTGCCGGTTTTATCCTTCACGGTCTTAAGGTCGGTAAAGGCAATGGTGAGATTTTCCTTCTTAGTAGCGCTGTCTCGCTCTAAAACTACCTTATATCCATTATTGTCATTTTGCACGATCTCGGTCTGGTCGCCTTTGTTGTCAATATAAACGTGAAGATCCTTCGGCGTGTTTCCAGATTCCCCCGCAGCCTCCAGTCCCTTGCTCAATGTGTCATGAAATTCATACTGATACTTGTTGAACGTGGCGATATTATCAGCAACGGAGCCAGTCAGTTTATATTCAACCTCCTCACCAATATACGAGTCACTCACGTTTCCCCATTTCGCGCCCTCAAGAACTTCCTTGTTGACGGTAGGAATGCTGGTCTTCTCGGTAACGACAACGGAATCGCCGCCAACAATGGCAAAGATCGGGGAGGTGCCAGTGTTCGGCTTGGTCGGATCCGCAAGGCCATCCGACACGAAGAGATAATAGCCATCGCCAGTAGTGTTCGGGCGCGTCCACGGAGTGTCCGCCGTAAGGCTTCCCGCAGCGGTCTCCCCCTCAACATTTTGCTTCATGCCTGAAACCGCAGCTGCAATTTCATACAGCACGTCACCGGGAGCAACGCGCGTACCCTCGCTGCTGGTTGCCGAGCTGGCAGAAGTACCCGTCACATTTTTAGCAAGCCACTCGGCAACAACCGGGGCAGTGGGACTGTCCGCAAGCGCCGCAGTGCCGTCTGCATCCACGATTTCCTTGTACTTGGCAGATCCTTTAATAGCAGCGATTACCTTGGGCCCGATAGTCGTGCTTGACCATTCAATATCGGAAGCAACTTTTCCTTTGCTCTCCCCATCAGCGACTTTGGCCTTGAAGATCTGATACGCCTTGAACGTATTGTCCTGGTTGGTGCCGTTGACCTTTTTGATCGTGATGCTATTGGTCGCAGCCGCCGGATCCGCCGCAAACGCCATTGTCACGGGCGCCATCACGCCGCCGAAGCTCAACGCTGCTGTGAGGCCGGCGGTTACTGCCAGGCGTGCGATGTTCTTGCTCATGCTCATCTTCTTTTCCTCTGCTTTCTGCTCGAATTCCATTTGATCTAAATCTGTCTGTCTGTGTCTTAGCATCTACTTCGCTACGTCTCGCCCCGCTCTCTGTGGGGCTGCCAGCTACTCTTTATGGCTGCCACCTCCCCGCTTGACCAGGAGCGCAACCACGATGAGCGCGGCTCCGGCGACCGCTGCGGCGGCCGCGGCGTACATTGCCATATCGCCAGTCGAGGGCATAAAGCCTCCGGTGGTAATGCTAGGGGGTGTGCCGGTGGGCGTGTTGATGATCGACGCCTCCAGACTGCCCGTCGACCCGTCCGCGCTGTCGGCGCGCAGGGGCGACTCGGCTGTGATGGTGAGCTTGGGCTTGGCGGCGGCCACCTGGTCGACGTCCAGGCCCTCGGCCTTGACCGTCACGGAGCGCGTGCCCTCAAAGGCGGTGTAGCCCTTGGGTGCCTTGAGCTCGCGGACCTCCAGCTTGCCCGAGTCCACGCCCGAGACGGTCACGCGACCGTCCTCGCCCGTGGTGACGGTGGCCTTGCCCTCCGCATCCCACGTGCCGTCGGCCGCCAGCGTGCGACCGCGGTCGTCGGCAATGCTCAGGACCGCCCCGGCAAGCGGCCTGTCGCCGTCGCTGCCGCGCTTGGTGAGCGCGAGATCCCAGGTGTAGGCGCACGCGTCATCGCTCGGCGTGCGGATAAAGCCGGCGTCGCCGGACTGGTCGGCGAGGGGAGAGCGCGGGTAGCGCAGGTACACCTCGTTGGGGTTGCCCTTCGCGATGCCGTGGCTGCACGCGCTGTTGAGCGGCGCGTTGTACACGGCGACCACGCGGGCGCCCGCGGTAAAGGCTTCGGTCCCGCCGAGCGCGGCGATGAGGTCGCCGGTGCGCACGGTGAAGGTCTTGCCGTCGGCCGCTACCTTGGTGGCGCACTGGGCCGTGATATCGGTCCAGCCCTTCGCGGGCTCGGTGCCGGCGCGCCCGTCCTTACTGGTCGAAACGGCGTCAAAGCCGCCGTCCGCGCCCGCCGCCGCGTACACGCGCATGCTCGCGGCCACCTTGGAGGGGTCGAGCCCCGCGCCCATGGTGTCAACGAACCGCACCGCGTAGGTGTCGTAGGCGGTAAGACCCGCCGGGACCGTGGCCGAGAGGCGCCAGTACAGGTCGTCGGCGACCGTGGCGTCGGCGGCCTTCTGCCATGCGGCGGTGCTGTCCTCCAGCACGTGCTTGGCGACCTTGGGCGTCGCCGCCTTGGGCTTGACGGTGACGGCGCTGCCGCCCACCAGGGCCATGATCGGCGCGGTGCCGGCTTCGTTCTGGGAAATGGCGTCGTCGTCGGCGACGATGAGCCAGTAGCCACAGGACAGCTCGGCCGTCGTGCCCGCGTTAAGGGCCACGGACACGGCGCCAGAGCTCCGGAGGGAACGAGCGAGCTGTGCGCTCAGCGCGCTCGTAAGGTGAGAATCGGAGTTGAGCCACTCGGCAGCTTCCTGCGCGGTGGTCTGGGATTTGGGCATGCCGGCGCTGTGCAGCACGGGCAGCGCGGCTTCGCGCACGGCGTCGCTTGCCCAGGCGAGGTCGGTGGCGATTTTGGCGTCGCTGTCGCCGTCGACGACGTTGGCGCTAAAGATCTGGTAAGCGTCGTAGCTGCTCGCCACGGTGCCGCTCACCGTGATGGAACCGGTCGAGGTCGGCGCAGCCTGCGCGGAAGCGGGGAACACAACCGCGCAGGTGCCGATCAGGAGGGCAAGCAGCGCAAACAAGATCGGGAAGGAGCAAACTTTCTTATTCACGACGCTTACCTCCCTTCGCATTCGCCTTGCGACGAATGTGCATCCAGGCCGCAGCAGCGCAAAGCACCGCCGCGCCGGCAAGGTACGTCAGAGTGACGCCCGACATACCAGAAAGGGGCAAAGAGGTGGAGTAGGTGTTGGTGAAGGTGGGAAGGCTTTGGCCAGCGCTGGTGTCCTCACCGTATTTAAGCGGTTGCTGCTTATCAGCGGAAATCTCTTTGCCCTTGGCATTGAAAATCTTGGTGTAAGACACTTCGCACTTAATCGTCTTATCAGACTGATCAGTTGCTTTGACCGTAATCTTGTAGACCGACTTGTCGTACGTGTAGTTCGTGAACGGTGCGGTCGGCGGCTGTTCGCGGACGTAATAGGTGAAGGTATTGCTTGCACCACGGCCGGTGGAGTCAGACTCGAGCTTGTTTAGCTTATCGAGTGTGTACTCAATCTTGTCGACGAAGCTCAGGGTCTGGGACTTCTTGTCGCCAGCCTCCGTATTAACCGTCTCAGCGTTATTAAAGTCCTCGTTATCCGCAAACTCGAGCGTAAACTCCTTCATCTCGCCACCCTTAACGACCTTAGTCGCCTTAGGAGTCCAGGAGCCGTACGAGTTGTACGGAGTGTATTCGTTAGTGAAAGTCACCGAGCTATCTTCACAGGCAATTGGATAATAGCCATCTCTATTCTGCACATTGTCCCATGAATTTGTGACACTCCACGCCCCAGATGACTTGTCGAGTTCACGCTTGGTCACATTGACGTTTTCAATCGTGTAGTTATGGATGTTGAGGGGTATCTGCCTGTTCGGGTTTTCTTTTGTCGGAACAGTCATGAGCTCGGTCTTTGTATCCTTAACCGATGCCACAATCTCATACACAGCAGAGTCATATGTGATGTCGGAGTCCTCGCCGGTATCTTCGACCAAGTAGTATGTGATTTTGTCAGCCGTACCGCTTGCTGCGAACTGTTCACCAAGCTCAAACGTGATGTTGCCGCTTGCATCATTATTTGCAGTTCCCACCTCAGCGCAAGCGTCGCGATTGAATTTCCCATTAACGAAAGGATCTTCCGAATCCTTGCGGTAGACCATAAAGGTGAACTCATTCCCAGTGAGCGTTTTGTTCTTATCAGTCTGCGAATCGATTAGCTTCTTGGTCGCCTTCAGCTTAAGGCTCGGGTAGACATACGTATCCGCAGGCTGACCCAAGTACAGATCGCCATTCGACATGATGCCACCGCCATGATCCCAGGAATAATTTCCGGTGATGAAGGTTGTCGCAGCTTTCTGCGCAGCCGTCGCCTCATCGCTTCCGGCTTGAACACCCGAAGTCAATCCTATGCTTTGATAAATCTGCACACCGCCATTGGCGGGAATATCAATCGGCTCCTTGAGCTCTTTACTTCCCGAATACTGGGCATCTCCGCCGCCGAGCATCTTGCCGATTACTGCCGCAATCGGATCCGTATGGCCCTTCTTTGCCGCAAGGAAGAAATCGACATGACCGTGCTTGCGAAACACCTCCGATTCGTATGCATCTCTATCTTCAGTCTTTTCACCACCACCACCTGAAAGATGGGGTTTAGCTTCATTGCCGGTATTTTTCTCCTTGTTGTAAACATTTTCTTTATTAAAATGATTATCATCATGCTCTTCGCCGGCAGACGAATTGCCAAAGATTGCCGTGCCCTCAGTGCTCGTTACCAACGTCTTGCCCGTGGGGCAGACTGCAACGCCGCCGCCGTAGCCGCCAGCTGTATTGGCGCTAATGTACGAGTTGTACACAAAGAGCCTGCCAGCATTAGATGCTGCAACATTCGAATCACCCTGAACAAAGATGCCGCCGCCGCCCCAGTCAAAGCGAGACATGCAGTGGTTATTAGTGATGTAGACTGGGCTATCTTTTGACGCTCCACTTATCATCGCGTCAATCATCTGGCCCACTCGGATGCCGGCACCTTCAGATCGGTAGCTCACGTTAGAGGCAATAATTCCTCCTTTAATGTCGAGCCATGCCCTATCATGTTGAAAAATATTGGTAACGTAAACGCCGCCGCCAGCTTCCTCGGAATAGTTGCCAGTAATCTGGCCACCAGAAATGGTGACATGGGCGCCGTTATTGGCAGCAAGCCCAGCGCCGCCATGGCCACCCTGGCCATCCTCGCCGCAAAACTTGGCGTATTTATTGTTAGTGATGAAACCACCAGAAACAGCAATACTACCGCCCACGACCATGACGCCACCGCCGAATCCGGGAGTGTTCTCTAGCGTTCTATTGCCGGAGATTGTGCCGCCGGTCACCTTAACCGTGGAGCCTTCAGCATACACACCGCCGCCACTCGGAGCACTATTGCCCGCAATTACGCCATTGGAGATGCTAAGGCTTGAGTTATAGCGCACTTCGATTCCACCGCCCGCGCCCGAGCCAGAAGCGCCGCATATATAGCCGCCACGCATGTTGACGGAAGAGCCGTTTTCGGCATAAACCAAACTGCTGACACTGCTCTGTTGCTGTTGCGTGGCACTGCTCTGTTGCTGTTGCGTAATCACGCCACTCTCGAGGTTGAACGTACCGCCCTTGCCGTTAGTTGCGTAGAGATTAATGAGCTTCAGGTTGGCATTGCCGCCGCAAGCCACAATGGCACCCTTGATACCAGCCTCATACGCTTTAAGAGTTTCGTTTGTACCGGTTCCGCTTGCGACCGATTCGGTTACGTAATAGGTAAGCTTGGTCGGGATGTTAGAATCGCCGTATTCCATTGAAGCGAGATTGCTCCATTTGTTTTCTTGATTAGCCGAGATCTCTGTCGCGGCAGCTTGCTGGCTGTCCTTGACGGTCAGCGTCGCGCCGCCGGTGATATTGAACAGAGGCTGATTTGAACTCGTATGCTTAATCTTATGGCCGTTTAGATCCAGCGTGATTTTGCTGCCGTCCTTGCTAAGCGTGATTATCTCGCCGGTCTCGACATCATTCATAAGCTTGAAGCTAGCAACACCGCTTGCATTCGCCAACTTGGTTTTTAATTCGTCAACGTTTTTTATCTCGTCGGGCGCCGCTTCGGTTTGCTCGCCTTCCGTGGCCGCCATCACAGCGTTGCCATCTGCCGGCTCGTTATCTTCGACCTGCAGCTTACCCTCAGGTTGATCCCCAGACTGACCCTGCTCAACACCATTTGAGGGGTCGGCTTCGCCACCCTCTGCGTCGTCACTATTCTGGTTTTCGGTATCCCCGTTGTTGGTGTTGTCTACATCAGCAGACTCACTTGAGGAACCCCCCCATCACAGTTTCCTCGGTAGAACCCGCCTGACCATCGTTGGCAATGGCCTGCGAGATCGGAGGCATGACGAGCGACAGCACCAGGCTCAAAACGGAGGCTCCGCACAAAACGCCTGCCAGTACGCGACGCGTCGCTTTATTACTCTGCTTAGAATTGTCTGAATTCGCTTTCATCGATGTCTCCTCCCCAAGAGACCGCGATCTTGCTCTTTCACTATCAAACGTATCTGCGCAATCTGTAATTGCGCACGCTTATAGTTCATATTGTAACGATTGTTTGAACATCTAAGCAAAAATACCGATAGTTTTGTAGCGAATTCTCAATTCTCTTGACATTTGCTCGGATTTACCTTCGTTTATTCGCTATGAAATATCTATTTCTACTGGTAATTAAGCTAGTTATCATTTTTTTAATAGCATTTTATTTATTTGCACAACATTTTGCTCAAGAGCATGCATCCTGTGAACGGTCGAAAATCGACCGTGAACGGTAGATCATTAACCGGGAGGAATAGACTACCAAATTGATGGGAATATCTTTAACCCATCGGTAGTTAGAAACGTAATGTTCAGACAACCATATCTGAATTTGCGCGCAGATTTTAGGCATCAATTCGCCCAAATCGCCTGAGACCACCGCAAAGGCACCTGTCCCCTTTGTGGTGGCCCCCCGGCGCTACAGCAGATGTTCCTCGATAAAGATCGCGATGCCGTCTTTGTCGTTGCTAGCGGTTACAAAGTCGGCGGCGGCACGGGTGGCGTCGCTGCCGTTTGCCATGGCCACGCCCACGCCGGCGTCGGCCACCATGCAGGTGTCGTTATCGGCATCGCCAAACACGCAGATGTTCTGGAGCTCCATGTCGTTGAGCTCTGCCACGCGCACAAGGCCGCGCGTCTTGGACACGCGCGGATCCATGAACTCGTAGAGCCGCTGCGTGGTTTGCAGAGACGCCGCCTTAACAGTGTTATCGGCAAACGTCGACGCCCGCTCAATCACCCGCGGCATTACCTCGGGCGCCATGGTAAACATCACCTTGGGCTGCGGCTCGCGCAAAAACTCGGCAAAATCGACCACCTGGTAGGGCACGCCGTCGACGCGCGACAGGTGCTCGACGCACGCGTTGCTCTCGGGCACGTAGAACACGCCGTCTCGGGGGCAGACGGGCGTTGCCGGAAGGTCCGCCATGTGCTTGCAGATGCGCGCGATGGTCTCGCCCGGCAGCGGGTAGCTCAGCTCGTTGATGTCGTGCGCGCGGTCGATGACCTCGGCACCACCGCAGCCCACGAGCACGTCCACCAGGCCTTCGATGCCCCAGAGCTCGTACATGGCCTCGGTCGCGTGGGCGTCGCGCCCGGTGCACAGGCCAAAGAGCACGCCGCGCTCGCGCAGGGCGCGGATCGCCGCAACGATGCGCGGGGACACCGTGTGCTGGCTCGTGAGCAGCGTGCCGTCGATATCGCAAAACACGGCTTTGATGTGGCTGAAGGTGGTGTCCATGGGGGCCTTTCTGGGTTGTGCGGCGGTGTGGGGTGTATTCGTGAACGGCGTACATGGTATACCAAGGTGCGGGCCGTTGGGACCCGATCACCACAAAGGCGTCTGGCCCCCTTGTGGTGGCCGAACCCGAAGGGTGGCCTGCCCGGAGCGCAATCCATCACAACATTCGACGTTTTTCGGCAAAATCGCGATTTTCATCGAATGTTGTGATGGTTTTTACTGCCTTGCGGCACGATCAAAATGCCTGCGTCCAAACAGCAGCAGCGCCGCGGGAACTGCCGTCACGACCATGCCCGCACCAACGAGCGTCTGCTGCACACCAAATGTCGCCGCCAGCCACGGGGCAATCGCCAGCGGGGCCACGCCGGCGAACATATTGCCAAAACCCATGACCGAGTTCACGCGACCGAGCTGCTCGAGCGGGGCCGTCGTTTGCACGATCGTGTTGTGGAGCGGGTTGACGATGCCCCAAGCTATGCCCAGTGCAATCTGGCCGACGAGGGCTACACCCACGTACGGTGTCCCCACATAGAGCAAACTTCCCAGGCCCACGGACATGAGCGCCACGAGCAGCGTTTTGAGGCTGACGAAGCGCGGCGGCAAGCGGAGCGCGACCACAGCGCCCAGCACCGCGCCCACACCGCTGGCCGACGAGAGCCAGCCCATCCATTCGACACCGACGTGCAGGACATCGCGGTAGAAGAACGACTCCAACGGATCGAAAGCACCGTAGCCAAAGTTCGAGAGGAAGATGATGCAGAACAGCAAGGTGAGGATACTGTTGGTGAAGACTGTCTTGATGCTTGTCGCGAAGGTGGCGCGGGCGAACGTGCTGGCGTTGGAGCTTTGGCTGGCAGTACTTGCCGTTGTGCTGCTGTCCGCGGGAGTACTTTCGCGCGCGGCGACGCGACCTGCTTGCGGTCTAAAGCCCCAGCCGGCAATGAGTGCCAACGCGGTAAAGAGCATCATGAGCACGAACACCGCGCGTGACGATGCAGCCGCCGCGACAAAGCCACCCAACGTGGGTCCGACGATGATACTCACGTTTGAAAACATGGCGATGGCGGAGTTGATGTCTTTGAGCTCGACGGGGTCGTCGGTGAGATACGCCGGATAGGATGTGGCGATGGGCTGGGCGAACCCCATCACAAAGCCCAGGAGCACCGCGCCGGCAAGAACTGTTTCGGTAGCGCTGCCAAAGACGATGATCGCCGCGCCGGTCGCCAGCGTGCTGATGACGCTCAGCAAGAAATGGCGGCGTGGGCCCAAAGCGTCAAGCGCCGCGCCACCCGCAAAGGATCCCAAGATCACGAATACGTTCATAAAAAGGACGGCCAGCGATGTCGCCACGACCGAGGCATCGTCTGCATAGGTGAGCGTTCCGATGACGCCGATAAAGTAGCTGGTCTGAAAACCGGTGTAGATGAGAAAGCGCATCGCCACCAGGCGCTTGGCCTGCGCGGACAGCGAAGGTTGAGGTTTTGAGAGAAGAGATGCGAGCATGGAGACTCCTCGTTTCATACGAATACGGGCGGTGGGCATTCGCCACCGTCTATCGAATCAATCTATCCACATGAAATATTAAGGACGCATCAAGCCCCTTCTCTCCGTTTTTCGCCCGTCATGAACTACTTGGTAGATTGTAAGACATGTCCCACACATCTACTTAAGCAAAAACCGCCACAAAGGAGCCTGGCCCCTTTGCGGTGGAAATGGCGTTTGCCCAGATAAAACCTGCCAAAATAAACCTGTCCCTATTTGGTAGGTTTTAGGCCAGATGATCTTGAATCAGGTCGCAGATGGCTCGGGCGTCGTTGATGTTGATGGCTCGGGTCGCAAAGCCGGCGTCGAAGGCCTGGCGTGCCAGGGCTTCGTTGCAGGCAAGGGCCAGGGTGTGACCGTCGACCAGGTCGAGCGAGCTCTTGCCGCGCAGACGGTCGACACCGGAGCGCGCTACCACGATGTTGTCGAAGCCCTCGGTCTTGTAGCCCTCGATGATCACCACGTCGACATCGTTGTAACGCGACAGCAGCTCACGCGCGGGCATCTCGTCCTCCTCGCGCGTGTCGGCGTACTCCGCCCAGCGCGTGGCGCAGATGAGCCCCACGTGCTTGGATCCGGCCTGGTGATGGCGCCAGGTATCCTTAGCGGGTACATCGATATCAAAGCCGTGATGCCCATGATGCTTGAGCGAACCCACGCGCAGGCCGCGGCGGGTGAGCTCGGCGATAACCTTCTCGACGAGCGTGGTCTTGCCCGAGTTTTGGTAGCCGATAAACGCGATCGCGGGGACGGCCGGTGTCGGAGCTGCGGGTGCGACGGCGACGGGTGCGCTCGCGGGTGCAACACCGTCAGCGGCCACGGCCTCAGCAGCAGCGGTCTGACGCTCTGCACGATCCCACACGCCCGAGCGGCCGCCCTCCTTGTGCAGCAGGCGCACGTCGACGATCTCCATACCGCGATCGACCGCCTTGCACATGTCATAGATGGTCAGGCACGCGGCGCTCGCGCCGGTCAGGGCCTCCATCTCGATACCCGTCTTGCCCGTCACGCCGGCCGTAACCAGCACGTGAAAGCCAACCTGCCCGTCCGCGCGCGCCGGCGCCCAGCCCTCGGGCACGTCCTCGACCAGCATCCCCGCCGGAGCGATGGGCGCAATGTCGCACTTGCTCTTGGTAATGAGCAGCGGATGGCACATGGGGATGATGTCGCTCGTGCGTTTGATGGCCATGATGCCCGCCACGCGCGCACAGGCGAGCACATCGCCCTTTTTGGCGCGGTCCTGCAGCACCATGGCCTGCGTCTCGGGATGCATGAGGATGGTGCCCTCGGCGATAGCAATGCGATGGGTCTCGGCCTTGTCGGACACGTCGACCATGCGTACCTCGCCCTTGGCGTCCACGTGCGTCAGCTCGTCGCGACGGGCATCACGGGCGGGCTCGGTGGCAGCGCTGACAGACGGCTGCACGGACGCGTCGGCGTTGCCAGCATTCGCCGCAGCCGTGACTTTGTGGGCAGACATCGCGGCCCTGCGAGCGGCCTTGGTGGCATCGGCGTACCTGCTCTTGGCCATATGATCATCCTCCGATTTGGGACATAAATCGTTGCGTGCCCTCAATTATCGCGTGTTCCTGCGGTTTGTGGGCCACGGCATCGCGCCAAATCGAAAGTACCTGCATATCATCACCACGGCGCAGCGCCTCGCGCACCGAATACTCGGCATCGCTGAACAGGCACGGACGCACGTTGCCATCGGCCGTCAGGCGCAGCCGGTTGCAGTTCGCGCAAAAATGATTGGACATGGCGCTAATAAAGCCGACCGTTCCCGCCGCGCCCGGAAAGTGCCAATAGCGCGCAGGGCCCGCGCCGGCAGGAGCGTCGTTGATGTCGAGCGGCTCGAGCTCGCCCAGCCCCGCCGCGGCGGCCCCGGCATTGATGCGCGCCCGCAGCTCGTCGCTCGGCACGGTATCGCTCGCATCCCACAGCTCGGGATTGAGCGCGGGAGCATGCGGATCCACAGCGCAATGCGAGCTCGTGCGCTCGTCACCGATGGGCATATATTCGATAAAGCGCAGGTGGATGGGGCAGTCGAGCGTAAGCCGCGCGAGGGCCGCCACATCCTGGTTGAGCCGGCGCACAACAACGCAGTTCACCTTAACCGGCCCAAATCCCCAAGCCAGTGCCGCGTCGATGCCTGCCATGGTCTGCTCGAGCCTACCCAGGCGCGTGATTTTTCCAAACAGCGTAGGGTCGAGTGTGTCGAGCGAAATGTTGACGCGGTTAAGACCGGCGTCTTTGAGCTGCGGCGCCAACTTGGGCAGCAGAGCGCCATTGGTGGTGAGCGAGATGTCCTCGATCTGCGGAATCGCGCGGATGTCGCGAATGAGCGGGATGATACGGCGACTGACCAGCGGCTCGCCACCCGTCAGGCGCACGCGGCGAATGCCCTCCCCCGCCACCAAGCGCACAAAGCGGGCGATTTCCTCGGCGCTGAGCAGCTCGTCGTGTGCACGGGGCGCCACGCCATCGGCCGGCATGCAATAGATGCAGCGGAAATTGCACTTGTCGGTAACGGCAATGCGCAGGTAGTTGATATCGCGGCCAAAGCCGTCATGTTGCACGTGCCCGTCCACGCAGCCCTCCTCTCACGCGGCGTTTTATTCTTCGGAAAACATAATACCCCACGAGAGAATCATGCCGACACCCGTACGACAGGACAGGTCGCTTCGAGCAAAACGGACTTTTCAAGCCCATCCTCAGCATACAGACCATCACAACATTTGATGCTTTTCCCGTTTTTGGCAAAAAACGTCGAATGTTGTGATGGTTTGCCTGCCCACGGCACCCCGTAGAAGGACCAAAGCGCCCCTAAAGGCCACCGTCCCAGTGCCGAATCACGAATTCTCGCAAGTCGTTCTGACGTTTCTGGAACACCTCGCTTCGGTCGCACTTAAGGCCCATAGCGAGTGCGATGGCGTTCATCGCCCGATGCAATTGCAGCTGATGGGCAAACTGAGTCCCGGTGAGGACGATCATCCTAAAGCCCAGCGCGCTCAGCACGGTCATACGCTCCGCATCCGACGCGCTGCGCTGTTTATCAAGATGGTCCGAGCCGTTGTATTCAATCCCCGTACCGCTCGCAGACGCATATACGTCGATCTCGAAATACCCGGACTTAGCGAGATATTTGAACTCGCTGGGAACATCGACCCGATGGTTGAGCTCGATCTTGGCGTATCCCAGCCCTCCCTGGGAACGCTTTGCTACGACCATGATTGCGGTGGCCGTCTCCATGGGCGAACGCGCGCCATCGTGCACGCGCTTGAGCGCGGCGGCCGCGCGTATAGCCCCCTGACGAGATCGGTTCTCATTGCAATAAGCAATCAAGTCGGCAACGGTATACCTCTGCCCCATCTCGATATAATCGCCTGTCGACAGATGATTCAAATGGTATCGGGCGCAGATTTCGTAGCCATATTCCAGCTGCTCGGGCTCGCTCATCCACGAACCCGCCTGGACAAAGCACATGGCTTCATCAACCACCAGAAGGCCCTCTGCCACCTCGATAAGATGGCCTGGAGGTACCGGCGCTCCAAACACGTGGCACCTAAATCCAGCCGGCGTCGAACGCTCAAAATCGAAGTTGACGAGCGTATCGATATGATCGAGCTCTTCTCGTGGAATACCGAGCGAAACCAGATAGTCGGCAACGATCCCAACTGCCGTTGAAGCCCTCAGTCCCTTGGCATCGAGTCCCAATTTGGGCAGGCTCGCGGTCGGCTCCGCCTCGTTAGCAAGCGAGTCCTCATCGTATAGGCTGCTTGCTCGCGAGAGCGGCTCGGACGGGCGCGCCACGTTGTGGTACAGCCAGGCAGTCTTATGGGACAGGACGATCGGCAGGTCCATGAGCCCTCCAATGGAGTCGGATAACCAACCTTATTCCCCTGCCCACGGGTCCGCACACCTTCGCGCGCAAGAAAGCGATTCCACCCGGTCGAGCGGCAGAAAAACCATCACAACATTCGATGCTTTTCCTGATTTTGGCAAAAACCGTCGAATGTTGTGATGGTTTGAGGTGAGGGGCACGGAGGGATCAAAGCATCGTGCTCGAACGGGTTAATCCAGCTCTTTTAAGCCATGCGCCAGCTGCCAGTACTCGCCGTGCTGGGCGAGCAGCTCTTCGTGCGTGCCGCGCTCGATGATGCGGCCGTGTTCGAGGACCATGATGGCGTCGGCGTCGCGGACAGTGGACAGGCGGTGCGCGATCATAAACGTGGTGCGACCGCGCATGATGCGGTCCATACCGCGCTCGATGAGCTTTTCGGTACGCGTGTCGATGCTCGAAGTGGCCTCGTCCAGGATGAGCACCGGCGGGTCGGCAACGGCCACGCGCGCGATGGCGAGCAGCTGACGCTGGCCCTGCGACAGGTTGGCGCCATCGGCGGTCACGAGCGTGTCATAGCCCTGAGGCAGGCGGCGGATAAACGAGTCGGCGCAGGCTGCCTCGGCAGCGGCGCGCACCTCCTCGTCGGTCGCGTCGAGCTTGCCAAAGCGGATGTTCTGCGCAATGGTGCCGCTAAACAGGTGCGTGTCCTGCAGCACAATGCCGAGCGATCCGCGCAGGCTGGCCTTGGCAATGTGCTTGACGTCGATGCCGTCGTACGTGATCTCGCCGTCATCGACCTCGTAGAAGCGGTTGATGAGGTTGGTGATGGTCGTCTTTCCGGCACCCGTCGAGCCCACAAACGCGATCTTTTGCCCCGGCTTGGCAAACAGGTTGAGATCCGTGAGCACACGGGTGCCCGGCACGTAGGAAAAGTCAACGGCATGGAAGCGCACGTCGCCGGCAAGCGGGACCAAGCCGCACGTGAGCTCGGTGCCGTCGGCAGCCACCGCGCGGCCCGACCCATCAACGGCAACCACATCATGCAAGTGCCCGTACGCGCCCACGCCCTGACCCTCGGGAATCTTCCACGCCCATGCGGCGTCGCCCGTCTGCACCAGCTCCACGCAGCCCTCGTCCACCTCGGGCTTAAGGTCCATAGCCGCAAACAGGCGCTCGGCACCGGCCAACGCATTGAGCAAGAAGTTGCCCAGCTGCGTAAACTGGTTGATGGGCATGGCGGCCTGGCGCACAAAGACCAGGTAGCTCGCGAGCGCACCTACATCGGCGAGCCCCTTGATGCAGAGCATGCCGCCCGCCACGGCGACGATGGCATAGTTGACGTAGCCAATCACGACAGTCATGGGCACCATGGAGTTGGCATAGCTCACGGCGGCGGTGCCGGTGCGGCGAAGCTCGTCGTTGCGGCAGGTGAAGCCGGCGACATTCGCTGCCTCGCGGTTAAAGACCTTGATGACCTTTTGGCCCGAGACCATCTCTTCGATATATCCGTCCAGGTCGCCAAGCGATGCCTGCTGGGCGGCAAAGAAACGCTTAGAGCGCGCGCCCGAGTAGCGCGCATACAGCACAATGGCCGCATCGCACACGAGTGTGATAATCGTGAGCTGCCAGTTAAGGATGATGAGCATGGTCGTGGTGCCCACAACCTGAATGGCGGCCTGAATCACGTTGGCAAAGCTGTTGTTAAGCGCCTCGGAGACGGTGTCGACGTCATTGGTGAAAAAGCTCATGATGTCGCCCGAGCGCGTGCTGTCAAAATAACTGAGCGGCAGCGTCTGGATGTGCGCGAACAGGTCGCGGCGAATATCGGACACCACGCGTTGGGCCGCGCGCACCATGATCTGCGAGTAGCCCAGGGCCGAAAGCACGCCCGCGGCGTAGATGATCGCCGTCAGGATGACCTGCCTGGCAAGCAGTTCCTCCCCGCCCGTGGCCAAACCGTTAACGATGGGGCGCACCATGTAGGTGCCGGCGAGGCTCGCGATGGCGGCAACGGAGGCGAGCACGCCCACCGCGAGCAACGAGAACTTGGCATGCCCCATGTAGGAGAGCAAGCGGCGCACAGTGCGCTTGAGGTCGGCCGGGCGTGCTTGGGCTGCGGTCTTAGGCATGACGCTCACCCCCTTCCAAGGGCGATCCGCATGCGACGGAGGAAAACGGATCATTCGCGCAACCATCGTCGCTGCCGTCGCCGGCGTCCGCGTTCCTCGCAAACTCCATCTGCGAGGCATAAATCTCCTGGTATATGTTGTCGCCCGCTAGCAGTTCCTCGTGCGTGCCCACGCCGTGGACACGACCGTCGTCCAATACCACAATGCGATCGGCATCCATGACACTCGCGATGCGCTGGGCGATGATGAGCACGGTCGTATCGGAAATCCGGGCGATGTGCTCGCGAATCTTAGCGTCGGTCGCCATATCGACCGCGCTGGTGGAGTCATCAAAAATGAGCACGCGCGGATGCTTGAGCAGCGTGCGCGCGATGCACAGGCGTTGCTTCTGGCCACCCGAGACACCGGCGCCGCCTTGGCCCAACTCGCCGTCCAGCCCGCCGATGCGATCAAGAAACTCGTCCACGCACGCTGCGCGGCAAGCCGCGAGGAGCTCATCGTCCGACGCCTGCGGATTGCCCCACTGCAGGTTCTCGCGCACGGTACCCGTAAACAGCACATTCTTTTGCAGCACAATGCCCACGGCGTCGCGTAGAGTCGCGAGGTCGTAGTCGCGCACGTCGCGTCCGCCCACAAGCACGGCGCCTTCGGTGGCGTCGTACAGGCGCGCAATCAGCTGCACAAGCGAGCTCTTGCCCGAGCCCGTGCCGCCGAGGATGCCCACCGTCGAGCCGCTCTCGATGCGAAGGTCGATATGCTCGAGCACATCCTCGGCTGCATCCGCGCGGTATTTAAAGGAAACGTCGCGAAACTCGATACTGCCGTCCGCTGGCGCCGCAATCGCGAGGTCTCCCGCGGGGTTGGCGATAAAGGGCTCCTCATCGAGCACCTCGGCGATACGGCCCACACTCGTAAGAGCGCGCGTGAGCAGCAAAAACACGTTGGAAATCATCATGAGCGAGTTCATGATCAACAGCACGTAGCTCATAAAGCCCGTGAGCGAGCCCACGCCCAGCTTGCCGGCGAGAATCATGCGGCCGCCAATCCACAGGATGGAGAGCGCAGCCACGTACATCGACAGCTGAAACACCGGCAGGTTGAGCACCGCGTTGCCAAAGGTCTTCGTCGCAGTGCCGGCGAGCTCGGTATTGACGGTGTCGAACTTGGCCTCCTCGTGCTCGGTACGAACGTAGGCCTTGACGGCACGCACGGCGGTGAGGTCTTCCTGTACCACGCCGTTGAGGTGGTCCATCGAGGTCTGGAGTTGGCGGTAGAGCGGGCTCACGCGATAGGTGATGACGCCCAGCACGATTGCCAGCACGGGCAAGATGATCGCAAAGACGGTGGCGAGCGGGCGCGACAGCATCAGCGCGTAGATAAGGCCGACGATAAGCGTCACCGGGCCGCGCACCATAGGGCGAAAGCCGTTGCCCACAGCATTTTGGATAACGGTGATGTCCGTGGTCATGCGGGTGACGAGCGAGCTGGCGTCGTAGTTGTCCAGGTTACCAAAAGCGAGCGTCTGAATCTTTTTGTACTCGGCCTCGCGCAGGTTAGCGCCTAGGCCCGAGGCAACGCGGGCGGACGTGCGGGCATAACCCAAGCCCAGTACCAGCGAAAGCGCAGCGCACACCAACATGTACGCGCCCTGCAGCAGCATGTAGTTGATATCACCCGCAGGCACGCCCACATCGATGATGTTGGCCATGATGACCGGGATAAACAGCTCGAGCACCGTCTCGACCGACACAAAGAACACGCCGAGGATGGCATCGCGACGGTATGCCCCTAGATAGGAAAACAGTATTTTGAGATTGCGCACGCAGGTTCAACCCCCATCAAACGTTGTTCGCAAACGCACGTATTATTGCGCGCCGAATAATGGTGTCAAGTATTCCGAAATCGTTTTCTGCAAGGTTAGCGCCGGCGGCGAGTTCTCGTGACGTGTGTCCATATTCGCTCGGAATAATGGTGCGCGAGACTTTTCCGCCCCACTGTCGACACAAACCTTGACTCTACAATCGTTGTAGGGTTTTCACTACACTGGTAGCTAAACAAACCCAGCCAGAAAGCCCCGCCCATGGAACACGACCTCACACGCGGCAATGTCCTTAAGACCATCGCGGTCTTTGCCCTGCCTTATATGCTCTCGTACTTTTTGCAGATGCTCTACGGCATGGCCGACCTGTACATGATGGGGCAGTTTAGCGGCGCTGCCGGCATCACCGCCGTGGGCAATGGCGCGCAGACGCTCTATATCATTACCGTGACGCTCGTGGGCCTGGCAATGGGAACGACGGTCATCGTCGGCCACGCCGTGGGCTCGCGTCGCTTCGACCGCGCCGAGACCGCCATCGGCAACACCATCACGCTCTTTATGGGTGTCTCGGTGGTGCTGGCCGCTGTCCTGCTCGCACTGTGCCCGCAAATCGTGGCACTCATTGGCACGCCTGCCGAGGCGGTCGAAGGCACCGCCGCCTACCTGCGTATCTGCTTTGTCGGCATTCCCTTTATCGCCGCATACAACATCCTCTCGGCCATCTTTCGCGGCCTGGGCGATTCGCGCTCGCCCATGTACGTGATCGGCGTGGCATGCATCATCAACATCGCGCTCGACTTTCCGCTTATCGGCCACATGGGGCTCGGCCCCGTGGGTGCGGCGCTCGGCACGGTGACCGCCCAGACGGCCAGTGTTGCCCTCGCGCTCGTGTGGCTCAAGAGCCGCCGCACGAACATCCACGTTAAGCGCAGCGACCTGCGCCCCCAGCCCGAGGTGCTCGGCAGCATTCTTAAGATCGGCGTGCCCGTAGCCGTGCAGGACGGCTGCATCCAGGTGGCGTTTATGTTCATCACCGTCATTGCCAACCACCGAGGGCTCGTCGACGCCGCCGCCGTGGGCCTGGTCGAGAAGATGATTAGCTTTTTGTTCATTGTGCCGAGCTCCATGGGCGCCACCGTCAGCGCGCTCACGGCACAAAATGCCGGCGCGGGCAAGGGCGACCGTGCGCGTCAGGTGCTCAAGGACGCCATGACCATCTCGGTGGTGTACGGCTGTCTGATTACGATGCTGATGTGGCTAGTGGCGCCGGCGTTTATCGGCTTTTTTGCCAAGGACGCCGCGGTAGTCGCGGCCGGCACCGGCTATATGCGCAGCTATATTTTCGACGCGATTTTTGCCGGCATCCACATTTGCTTTAGCGGCTTTTTCGCTGCGTATGGCAAGAGCTACATCGGCTTTGCGCACAACGTGCTGGCCGTGGCGCTCATTCGCGTACCGGGCGCTTGGCTGCTGTCGAACGCCTATTCCGATACGTTGTTTCCCATGGGCATCGCTTCGCCGTGCGGATCGATTTTGTCGGCGGTCATTTGCGTTGTCGCGTTTACCGTGCTCAACCGGCGCGGGGCTTTTGACAAGCTGGTGGCGTAGAGGATCGTTTGCGTCGTACGACCTCGGCGCCCCTTCCCCGTCCATTGAAAGGAGCGGCGCCATGACCGACTCGCCAACTGAACATACCGAGGGTCTGCTCCGCATTGGCGAGGTGGCGCGCTTGTTTAACCTAAGCGTGGGCACGTTGCGCCATTACGAGCAGATGGGCTTGCTGGACCCGGCACACATCGATCCGGCGAGTGGGTACCGCTACTACGGATCGCGGCAGCTCTCCACTCTCAACACCATCAGCCACCTGCGTGTTCTCGACTTGCCGCTCGCGCTAATCCGTGAGTTTGTGACCACGCGCGACGTGAACCTTATGCAGCGGCAGCTGGCTCAGCAGCAGGAGCTCATCGAGCGCAAGCGCCGCGAGCTGGAGCGCGTGTCGCGCAAGATCGACAACCGGCTTGCCCTGCTTCACAATGCCCTGAACACCGAGCTCGATACCATTTGCGCAATCGATGCGCCCGAGTTTCGCTGCGCCGTATTGCGCGAACGCGTCAAGCCTACCGACGCCTATGCGCTGGAGTGGCAGATTCGTCAGCTGCAGAAGGGCCAGCACGAGACCTTTGTCTTTCTGGGCAACTTGGGCGTTGGGATTAGCGCCGAGCGCCTCGCCGCCGGCGACTTTGATGGCTACGACGAGGTCTTTTTGCTGCTCGATGACACCGATGGTTACGTGGGCGACCTCGAGACGCGACCCGCCGCGCGCTGCCTGACCATTAGCTTTCGCGGCACGCACGGGCAAGCAACCCCACGCTATGAGCAGCTGCTCAGCTATATGCGCGAGCGCAACCTGACACCCGCCGGTCCCTCGCGCGAGATCGCCCTGATCGACGACATCATCAGCGACGACCCGGGGGCGTATGTGACGAGGATCGCGATACCGGTCCGCTAATCACTACCATTTATCGAGCAATTCCATCCATTTACCTTAATCCGAATTAGATTGTATTATGTAGCAAATAAAATGACAGCATATTGCCCCCCATAGGCAGGAGACATTATGCCCAGAGTTCAATCACGTCGCTCGTTTCTTCTCGGCCTAGCCTCGATCATCGGCTTATCCGCGTCACGCCCAACAAGAGTATTCGCTGCCGACTCAAACTCATCCGTCGCTTTTACATCAGACCTAGCACAAGACTACGCGCTTTCCCTGTTGCCCATCGTCGACGGATCCGCGAACTTAGAGATCGAGCAAATCGTTCCCGTATGCCAACAAATCGGCCTTATCTGTGGCTATGAAATCAGTGTCACAAGGGAAGGAAGCCCTTACGGTTATTTAATACTTGACGCATCATATCCTGGGCTTCTGAAGGAGATAACCCTCGGCGATACCATTCTTCCGATTTCAGCTTCTCTATCAAACGCCATTTCAACTTATTCCGGCCAACAGGCCACAAATCCAACCGTACTAATTTCGTACAACGATATTGAATATGGAACTTTGGTGCCAGGAACTAGAGACTGTGTAACCAACTATAACAATATACGGTCTGTCCCAATTGTCACCGAAAAGGGTATAGCACCTCAAAGCAATAACCCAACTTCATGGGATGCAGTCATTATCAATGAAGATGACTTGATGTTGCATTTCCAAATAGACGATTTAAACGGAATACCGTTCCGAGGAGTCTCGGAATCATTAGTTGAAGCCCGCACTAATAAGTATGCATGCGTCGTTTCTGCCTTGTACGCTGTATCAATGCATTACGGTCTCACCAGTTCAAACGCTAATCAATTTAATCCCGATTATTATAAAGAAATATGGAACGTCACTGGCACAACAACGTATAAGACCAATGATCAGGGCGTCGAGTACGGAAGCACGATCATCCCAGATGGAATTGTTCCGTTTAAAAGTCTTGCCGCTCAAAAGGGTAGAGCACTTAATACTCAATTTTTCGGTTATCAGCCTCAATTCGCTCAGTACAGAGCAACTATCGATCAAGGGAATATCGGCTTGTATCATATGTGGATCAACAGCCGAAACAGTGAAGGATCCGTCGAGCTATCAGGTCATACAGTCACGGTAACTGGCTATTTTACTGGGCATAATGGAAGCTCTGGCATCGAACTGCAGTGGCTCGAAGTATTCGATGGATGGAACACTTATCCCCGAGCGATTAACTATGCAACGCCCAATATGGTCAAATTGAACGGAACAGTCTTTTGGTAGACCGGATGGCACCATCAAAATGCTATGGCACCACGGCCTTTGCCCTGGTTACGATATTGGTGATTTTCGCTATGTTTGCATCCGTTTCTTCATGCACAGATAGAGCCCGCTATAGCGGAGGAGATGATTACCTTGTCTTTGGAGCCGGCAGCGTTCATTCTATTGAGGGAACGGAACTCGTAATCCAAACAGACAACAGTCCCCGCTACACCGACGCTGGAAAGCAAACCCGGATTACATTCCCCTCATCTGGCCGAATCAAAGACAAGCTTTCCCGAATCAAAGTTGGGACAAGAGTTTCCTACTCACGCTTTGAGTCGGTAGACGCATCTGGATCATACGAGGGAAACGATATCGAAATTGAACAGGCAAACACTATAAGGAGATGTTGAGGAACTGAGCCTCTGCGCAGTTCCTCAACAAATCATTATGCCTCCGGGACCCTACCCGTCGCCAAAATCTGTTCAAGTGCGTCCTCATCCAGCACGGGCACACCCAGCTGCTCGGCCTTGGTGAGCTTGGAGCCTGCTTTGGGGCCAGCGACCAGATAGCTCGTCTTCTTTGACACGCTGCCCGAAACCTTGGCGCCGAGCACCTTGAGCGCCGCGCCCGCCTCGTCGCGCGTGCGGTTGACGAGCGTGCCGGTGAGCACGAAGGTCAGGCCTGCGAGTGGTTGTGCGTCGGCGAGCTCGCCCGCCACGCCAGCGTCGGCTGCGGCTTGCGCGTGCGCGGCGCCCAAGTCGACCTCGAGCGACAGGCCCGCCTGGCGCAGGCGCTCCAGCACGGCAAGGTTCTCGGGCACGGCCAGGAACTGCTTGACGCTCGCCGCAATCTTGGGACCGATGCCCTCGCACTCGGCGATGTCCTCTTCGCTCGCCAAAATGAGCTTGTCAATCGACAGGAATCGCTCGGCGATGACCTCGCCCACACTCTTGCCCACGTGGCGGATGCCCAGGGCAAACAGCACGCGACCGAGCGGCTGGCTCTTGGACTTGTTGAGCTCGGCGATGATTTTCTCGGCCGTCTTGAGGCCTACCGGAATGGGGTCGCCCTTCTTGACGCCCTTTTTGCTGTTGGAGCTGGCATAGGTGCGGCCCGTGTCCAGGCCGGCGATGTCGTCAACCGTGAGCTGGTAGAAGTCCGCGACATCGTGGATCAGCCCGGCGGCGATCATCTTGTCGACGATCTCGTCGCCTAGGCCGTCGACGTCCATGCAGCCGCGGCTCACCCAGTGAAGCAGTCGCTCCTTGAGCTGCGCGGGGCAGTCGATGGAGACGCAGCGGTAGGCCACCTCGCCATCCTCGTGGACCACGGGGCTGCCGCACACGGGGCAGACCTCGGGCATGTGCCAGTCGACCGAATCGGCCGGACGCTTATCGAGCACCGGGCCTACGACCTCCGGGATCACGTCGCCCGCCTTGTGCACGATGATGGTATCGCCCTCGCGCACGTTTTTGCGGCGAATCTCGTCGATGTTGTGCAGCGTGGCGCGCGCGATGGTAGAACCGGCAACCGTCACCGGGTCGAACTCGGCAACCGGCGTGAGCACACCGGTGCGGCCCACCTGGATGCGAATTTCGCGCAGAACGGTCTGCTTTTCCTCGGGCGGGAACTTAAAGGCAATGGCCCAGCGCGGCGCGCGGGCGGTAAAGCCCAGATCGAGCTGCTGCTGGAAGCTGTCCACCTTTACGACCACGCCGTCGATGTCGTAGTCCAGGTCGCCGCGGTGCTCGAGCGCCTGGGCACAGAACTCGTGGACCTCGGCCGGCGTGGCGCAACGAGCCACGTTGGGGTTGACGCTAAAGCCGGCGCTACGCAGCCAATCGAGAAACTCGCGCTGGCTGTGGACGTGCAGCGGGTCGGTATCGGCGATGGCATAGATAAAGGTGGCAAGATCGCGGCGCGCCGTGACCTTGGGATCCTTTTGGCGCAGGCTGCCGGCGGCGGCGTTGCGCGGGTTGGCGAAGGGGTCGCGCCCCTCGGCATCGGCCTCGTCGTTCAGGCGCACAAAGCTGCCCTTGGGCATATAGACCTCGCCGCGCACCTCAATGGTGCGCTCGCGGTCGGCGCCCATGTGGACAAGCGCTGCCTCGGACAGATGCATGGGCACATCCTTGATGGTGCGGACGTTGAGCGACACGTCCTCGCCCGTGGTGCCGTCGCCACGTGTGGCCGCGCGTACGAAGGCGCCGTTTTGGTAAGTAAGCGCCACGCCCAGGCCGTCGATCTTAAGCTCGCAGGTATAGGTGACGCTGCCGGCGCCGAGCGCATCCTCGGTGCGCTGGAGCCATGCGTCGAGCTCGTCCAGATCCATGGCATCGTCCATGGAATACATGCGTGCCATGTGCGTGACCGGCATAAACTGCTCGCTCACGTAGCCGCCCACGCGCTGGGTATAGCTGTCGGGCGTCACCAGGTTGGGGTAGGTAGCCTCGATTTCCTGCAGCTCAACGAGCATTTTGTCAAAGGCGGCGTCCGTGATCTCGGGCGCATCGAGCATGTAGTAGCGATAGGCGTGGTAATCGAGCTCGTGGCGCAGCTCGGCCGCACGCGCTGCCGCCTGGGCACGGGCATCGTCCGGTGCAGCGGTATCCATGCTCGTGGGCGTTTCGGTATCGATGTCCACGCCGTCACCAAACAGGCTCGATTGCTCCATAGCGGCACTCCTTCGCTCGATTTCAAACGGATACAAGAGTACCACCGGTCGCAACGGGGCCGAATAGCCCTTTCGAACCGCACCGAATCGGCAGCCGCCAGACTGGAGTGGACAGTTAGTTCAGATACGTATAAATCCTAGAGCTGAATCAGGCACGAACACCCCTGTTTCAACTAATTTGGGCTCCTCGAGACCATGTAAACGTCCCGCTCTCCCTTCCAAACACCCATTCGAGCCCCATCCCAATCAAAAATTGCTCAAAACGCATCCCAAGCTGCCTCAGATTTATACGTATCTGAACTAACTGTCCAGACCATTACGAACCAGGCCTCTTGCCAGCCACAAGTGGTCCGTTTTCCTCCGCCCCCAACGGATCAATAATCAGAACCACCCTTAAAAAGGGTGGTTTGCTCTTAGGGTATAACCCACGGGCC
>CABRRA010000027.1:0-32755 GCA_902473205.1 uncultured Collinsella sp. | reverse complement strand
TCCTGCGGCTAGCCGATGTTCTTCGCAAATAAATGAGGCTTCCATGGCCATGTGGCAGCTTGTCTCACCGATGGGTGGGAGCCGAGTACTTTTCGGACGATTTGCTTGACCTCGGCGTAGTCTTGGACGGGATCTGCCGGATCATCGAAATCCTCGACGAGATATTTCAAAGCGGCACCTTCTTAAACGGCGAACGTGACAGCGGTCCTCCCTGAATTCTATAAAATCACGGCCTGACTTGGGCGGCGAATTGGCGGAGCTCGTCATCGTCCATATCGTCGAAGTGCGGCAACTACGCCAGCGCGGCCCTCTGCTCCATCAGGTACCTACCGCTCGGAGACCTGCGAATCGTCTGCAAGATGTCCTCGGGGGCGAGGGCTGGGAAATCCATGCCCTCGGGAGCGGCCAAAGAGATGGATTCACCTGCCCCTCCCATGTGTTGGGACCTCATTCAGGGCATCGGCTGCATCCGGCCTTTCGCATTCGCCGCCCGGCCCTCCGGTCCCGCCCGGCCGACGGGTTTCCCGTCTATGGCAAGACGATTGCACTTATATATAAGTGCATTCCCGGATTGGGAATATGTTTCGGCATACGCCGCCACAGGTCTACATCCGCAGCGCACTACACCGCTACGCGGCTACACGCCTACGGGGCTACACGCCGCCGCCCAACCGAACGGCGGGAGGGCCGCCCATGGGCGCCCTCGGGCCATGCTCCCATTTTTGAGAGAGGTGCCGTCGGGGCCTCCCGAAAGCCGTCTGCATCTGCAGGCCTTTATTCGAAATCGGGCGGCGCGGCTGAAAATCCCCGGCCTGAACCGCGAGGCCTCACCTGCATTCCCGCTGACTCTTTGCGTAAACATAAAAAGAAGGGCACGGGCGTCCGCGCTCGCGGAAACCCGTGCCGCATTTGCGTCACCGAGAAGACCGGGTAGAATCTATCTCAACGCGATTCAACATTCCCGTACTTGCACTACGGAATTGGGAAAGCGCATGTATCAGCCTCTACTCGACCACGGTCGCCTCGGTCGGGATGGCCCCCAGCACTGCCGCGTACTCGGTGGGGTAGAGGCGGCTGATGGTCTGGACGTCGCGGATGAGGACGTTGCGGTCGTCGGGCTCGGAGATGCCGTAGCCGAACGCCTCGAGCGTCTCGATCGCCTCGCGGATCTTCTGCTGGAACATGGGGCCGGGGTCCACCCTCAGGCCGAGGTAGCCGCGCCACAGGCTCGGCGACACGCGCAGCATGTTCTGGATCTTGGACATCGGCTCGATGTCGGCGTAGACGTTGAGCGTGACCATGGCGTCCTTGTGCCCGAGGATCGACTGCAGCGCCTTGATGTCGCCGCCGTGGCGGATCCACTGCGTCGCGAAGGTGTGGCGCAGGCCGTGGAACGTGATCAGCTCGTCGTTGGTGCCCATGAGGCCGTTGGTCTCCGAGAACGTCTTGAACGCCCTGCGGATGTAGCTGGTGGTGGCGAAGGAGCCGTCCGGCCGCGACACGACGTATCTGTCCGCGAGGTCGCGCGTGCCGAGGGTCGACGCCTCCCGGAGCCTCCGAGTATCGATCTCATGGATCTCCTTCAGGAAGGGGAGCAGGCCCACCGGGTCGATGGGGATCGTCCTCAGGTCGTGGTTCTTGGTGTCCTTGATGAAGGAGCCCCTGTCCTTGACGTAGGCCACGGAGTGCCTGACCGTGATGAGCCCCGACTCGAAGTCGACGTCGCACCACCGCAGGCCGCAGACCTCGCCGATGCGCATCCCGGTGTGCAGGGCGAGCACGACCGCCCTCCTGAATGTCGAGTCCGGCATCATCGAGGTCACCGAGTTGAGCTTCGGCACGAGGTCGGAGCGAAGCGCGTTCCTTGGCCTGGCGATGACCCTGGGCGCGAGGGCGCCGTCGAACGGGTTCCTCCTCCCGATCGTGTCGTTGCTCCTCTTCAGCAGGACGGCGTAGAGCCGCTTGCCGAGCTTGAAGGACTTGTTAAGCGTGTCGGGCGCCGTGCCCAGGGCGATCCTGCGCCTCGACCACGCGTTGACGTCGTCGGTCGTCACCTCGTTCACGGGGACCAGACCCAGCTCGTCTCGCTCGATGTGCAGGGCGCTGTAGTGGTAGTCGTCGCGGGTCGTCGGGGTGATCCTGTTCATCTCCAGGCAGAAGGCGATGAACTTCTCGAGGGCCTCGGAGAGCGGCAGCGCGGCGTAGTCGTCCCGCTTCTCGGCGGGAAGCCCTGCGCCGACAGCGGCCCTCGCCTCCTCTGCCTCGGCGAACTCAGACTCGATCTCCGACCTGAATTCCGAGAGGACGCGCATTGCCGCCGCCTTTCCCCTCGTGCCCTGCTTCAGGCAGGGCACGCCGGTGTTCTTGGTCCTCTGGACCTTCTTCCCGGTCACCTCGTCGGCCACCGTCACGATGGCCTGCCATTTCCCCTTGTTCTTCCTCACGCCGCCGTTTCCGCATACGCGCAAGGTTTTATTGCTGCATTTCTCGTTTTGCATGTCTGCTCCTAAATCCGCAGTTGATTAGAAACAGATGGGCCCACCTGCGGGAACCCGGAGAGACGACGATTCGGGGCTCCTACCCCCGTTGATTAAGTCATCGGCTGCACCGCGCTCCTCGAAGCCGATAATACGCTATCTGGACAAACCGCGCTGAGCTGGTAAAATCTATTTATGCGGAAATGCGTTACTTGCGCTATTTGAGCGTGTTTTAACAAAATAAGCACAGGTCAGGGGCATTCTGACCCCGCTGGGGGTCAAGGGGTCGCTGGTTCGAATCCAGTCGTCCCGACCAGAAGTTTGCAGGTCAGGCACCTAGTGCCTGACTTTTTTTGTTTAATAATCAATTGCTTAAAGCAACGAAAAATCAACGACCAACCGTCCTCCACATGTCTGGACTCTCTATGCTCGCGCTGGATAGACATCGCCAGAACGGGTATAGTATCGAAAGTTTTGTCGTTTACCAGCGGGGGAGTCCTGTGGGCATCAAAAAGAAGATCAAAAAGGAGCTTATCGGCACTTCCGATTACCCGTCGAATAAGATCTTCACGATCTCCAATTTCATTACCTTCACGCGCCTGATCCTCACGCTGGTCTTCCTGTACCTGTTTGTGACGGATAACAACCGCGTTGTCGCCATCGTCATCTATGCCATCGCGGCCTCCACCGACTGGATGGACGGTCAGATTGCCCGCATGACCAAAACGGTCTCGTGGCTCGGCAAGGTTATGGATCCCATCTGCGACCGTGCGCTGCTATTTACCGGCGTGCTGGGTCTAGTGGTTCGCGGCGAGCTTCCCATCTGGGTCTGCGTGCTCATCATTGGTCGCGATATCTACCTTGGCATCGGCACGCTCATCGTACGCCACTATCACCGCCGCCCCATCGACGTAGTATTTCCCGGCAAGATTGCGACGGCGCTGCTCATGACCGGCTTCTCGCTCATGCTGCTGGGCTTTCCCACTGTGGATGGCTGGCATCTGCTGCCCGCTACGTTCACGGCCTTCCCGGGCCTCAACGGCAGCCCGGTACCGCTTGGCATCTTCTTTGTGTACGGCGGCGTCATCTTCTCCATGCTCACCGCCGTCATCTATTCCATTAAGGGTGGAGCAGCCATTAAACAAGCCGTGGCGCATCCAGAGGACGAAGACATCGACTTTCTTAACCCCGAAATCGAAGACTAAGCCATTGGGGTATGATTACGTACAGTACATTTTTTGCGGCATGTCCGCGTTAAGTTAGGGGTTGTCATGGACAACATGGTTAACAATATGCCTCAGAACGGTAAGGCCTCAGACGCCACTTGCGTTTTCCGCGTTCCTTCGAGCGATGTCACCGTTCCCGACCTCATGGCCAACGTGCACATCACCGCACCCGTCTTATCTATCGTCAAAGGCCCGCAAACCGGTGCAGCCTTTGAGCTCGAGGATAATGTGACCACCATCGGCCGCGATCCCGCTAACGGCATCTTCCTTAACGACATGACCGTGTCGCGTAGCCACGCGCGCATTATTCGCGAGGGTCTGGGTGCCCGCATCGAGGACCTGGGCTCGCTCAACGGTACGTGGGTTGACGGCGCTATCGTCAACGGCGCACCGCTGCACGATGGCTCTTCCGTCCAGATTGGTACGTTTACGCTCATCTACCACGAGAGCACGCCGGAGCGCATCGAAACCGGTGAGTAGGGCATGGCCGAACGCAACTATCTGAGTATCGGCCAGGTCGTCAATCTACTTCGAGGCGCATACCCCGATCTTTCGAACTCAAAAATTAGATTTCTTGAAGATGAGGGGCTCATCACCCCTCATCGCACGCCTAAGGGCTATCGTCAGTACTCCAAGGAAGACGTTGACCGCCTGGAGGTCATTCTGCACCTCCAGAAAACTCGCTACATGCCGCTCAACGTGATCAAGCAGCGCCTGGAAAACGCCACGGACCTGTCTACGCTCGCCTACGAGGTGGGCCTGCTGTCCGACGTTCCGCTCAAGACGGAGCCCAAGGAGACCAAGCAAAAGCTGCATCCCATCGAGACCATTCCCGATATGCTCGGTGTTGAGATCTCCTTTATCCGCTCCCTGGCCGAAAACGACCTCATTCGCATCATCAAGAGCCCGCAAAACCGCGAGCTTGTCGATGGCCGCGATTTCCCGATCATCCGTTACTGCTCCGAGCTTTCGCGCTTTCACATCGAGCCGCGTAACCTGCGCCAGTACGTATCGTCGGCAAACCGCGAGTCCTCGATGTTTGAGCAGGTGCTCGTGAGCATGCTCGGTATGGATACTTCCGACGACGAGCGCGACGCCAAGCTCGAACGTGCGTTTAAGAAGCTGCATGACCTTACCGAGGGCGTGCATACCGCACTGCTCAAGAACCGCGTATTTGAGTCACTCAACGCCGTGGTCGAGGACGCCGACATCGATGCCCTCGACGAGGAGATCGCACGCTCCGAGTCAACCAAGGCCAAAAGCGAAGAGGCAAGCGTTCCCGAGGTTGCCGCGAAGGACGAGTCGCTCGTGCATCCTTCCAAGGTCGTCGTCCCCTCGCATAGCCTGTCTGCTAACGCGGGTAAATAACCGCCGTCCACCCGGCAATCCATGAAAGGTCACGTCATGTACGACTTCGAATCTCATATCGTCGACATCCCCGACTATCCCGAGCCCGGAGTCGTCTTTAAGGACATCACGCCGCTCTTCGGTAATCCCGAAGCGCTAAAGGCCATGGTAGATGCCCTGGCCGAGCATTTTGCCGGCATGGGCATCACCAAGGTCGTGGGTCCCGAGGCTCGCGGCTTTATGGTCGGCGTGCCCGTGGCCGTCGCCCTGGGCGCTGGCTTTGTGCCCGCACGCAAGCCGGGCAAGCTGCCTCGCAAGACGGTGAGCGAGAGCTACGAGCTCGAATATGGCACCGACTCTATCGAGATCCACGCCGATGCCATTACCTCTAAAGATACCGTGTTGATTCTGGACGACTTGGTCGCGACGGGCGGAACCGTCGAGGCAACAGGTAAACTGGTGCGAGATATGGGCGCAAAGCTTGTGGGTTACGGTTGTATCCTCGAGCTTGCGTTTCTTAACCCGCGCAAGAAGCTCACGCCTTCCAATGAGGACGTCGAGCTCTTTAGCCTGGTAACGGTGGACTAGCCGCTACCCTTAGATACCGGAAAGGAAGCTCCATGCGCACAGCAAATACGCACAAAAACATGGCACGCTGCGCTGCTACGGCAACCCTCGCTTGTGTTTTGGGCCTGGGCCTCGCGGCTCCGGCCTATGCTGATACCGCATCCGACCTTGCCGCTGCTCGTACCAAACTTGAGCAGATCGGCACGCAGACCCAGCAAATTCATGAAGAACTCTCCGCACAGACGCAGGAGCTTGATCAGACTGCAGGCGAGATCACGCAAAAGCAGCAAGAGATTGCCGAGGGCCAAGCAAAGCTTTCGAGCTTCGTTGCCGGTGAGTACAAGACCGGCGGTCTGAGTCTCCTTCAGGTTCTGACGGGCGTCGACGATCTGGGCGACATGCTCAATCGTCTGTTCTATTACGGCAAGGTTTCCGACAAGCAGGCCCAGACCATTCAGGATGTCAAGGACCTTAAGCAGCATCTCACCGATAAGCAGGCCGAGCAGGAGAAGAACGTCGCCGCCACGCAAAAGAAAGTCGACGAGCTCAACGCCCAGCAGGCAGAAGCCCAGAGCATCGTGAACTCCCTAGATTCTCAGCTGCAGGCCGAGCTTGCCGCCGAGGCCGAGGCCAATGCGGCTCTGCAGGCCGGCATAAATGCCAGCACAGCCGAAAAGGCCACGGTAAGCAACGATACCGCCGGTACGACCGAGAACACCCCCGCGCCCGCTCCTGCTCCCACGCCGCAGCCTTCGACGCCCGCTCCTGCTCCTACGCCGCAGCCCTCGACGCCCGCTCCGGCTCCGACGCCTTCCGCACCGAGCCAGTCTGTTGACGGCGGCTCCGTTGTTTCGCGCGCCTACAGCAAGCTTGGTTGCGCTTATTCCTGGGGCGGCATTGGACCGGACAGCTTTGACTGCTCCGGTTTTGTAAGCTACTGTCTCACGGGCCGTTATTGCCGTCTTGGTACCACTGGCACCTTCATGGGCTGGACCCGTGTATCCGATCCCCAGCCTGGCGACGTCGTTGTTAACTCTTACCACACCGGCATCTACATTGGTAACGGCCAGATGATCCATGCTTCCGACTACAGCACGGGCGTTATCATCAGCTCCGTCGCAGCCGGTATGAACAACAACTACATCTTCGTACGCTACTAATTTTTTACTACAGCGAATGAACGTGGGTCTCGCGATCTTGAATCACGAGGCCCATTCTATTTGCCCCAACCGTTTGCCATAAGATCAGTACGGCTATCTAGTATTCAAAACTAGATAGCCGTCCAATCAATCAAAAAGATGGCTATAATTGTTGGGGAACAAATAGAAAGGACCCTCAATGAGCTGGGCGCTTATCTCCGATTCGAGCTGCAATCTTCGCGATTGGCAGCCAACCACACCTCATACCACCTTTGCATTTGCACCCCTTAAGATCCGAGTGGGGGAGCGCGAATTTGTCGACGACCTCTCGCTCGATGTTCACGAGCTCAATTGCACCGTGCAGGCGGAGTCGAGCGCTTCTTCGAGCGCCTGTCCAAGCGTAGGGGAGTGGGCCGAACTCTTTAGGCTTGCCGACAAGACGATTTGCATGCCCATCTCCGAGGGAGTCTCGGGAAGCTACAATGCCGCGGCCACCGCACGTGACATGGTGCTTGCCGAGGAGCCGGACCGTCAGATTCATTTGGTTAACTCGCGAGCCGCAGGTGGCAAAATGGATTTGATCTTCCTGCTGTTCGACCGCTATCTTGCAAGCAACCCAGATGCCTCCTTTGAGGACGCCTGCGCCTATTTCGATAGCTTGGAGCAGAACAGCAAGATCCTCTTTAGTTTGTGCAATTACGAAAACCTTGCGAAGGCCGGACGTATCCCTAAGGCGGCCGGCGTTATTGCTAACAAGCTCAATATCCGCATTTTGGGCACGGCGAGCGAAGCGGGCAAAATTGAACTCGTTGGTCACACCCGCGGCGAAAAGAAGATGCTCACCAAGATTGTCGACACCATGGAGGCCGAAGGCTTTACTGGCGGCGAGGTCGTTATCGACCACGTCGAGAATGAGGCAGGCGCCCAGGCACTTGCCAGCCGAATTGCGGAGCGCTGGCCAGGCTCCAAGACTATCATCATGCCCTGTAACGGGCTAGATTCATACTATGCCGAGATGCACGGCCTCATCATCGGCTACGGCATGGGCGTGGCTTCGGGCCGATAATTTCCAACTAGACAAACGCACGGGCGGGATAAGGGGCCAATGGCTCTTTATCCCGCCCGTCTTATGCCTCGATTAGCTATTAAACCCATTAAACTTTAGGTAGCTCATCAGGTATGCCTTCGAAACGAAGGACGATACCGCACTGCGTACGAGCAGCGATTCGCGCGTAACCTGATGTGCGGTATCGGGTACGGGAGTCTGCTCGACGGAAAACGCCGCACGAATCGATGCCTCAAGTTGATCGACTACATAATCGAAAGCCGTTGGAGCGTCGTAGCTCAAGCGCTGAATATTAAAAAGTGCCTGAACCGCAGCGATGGGCAGCACCTGCTTAAAGATACAAATGGCGATGAGACGCGCAATCTGCTCACGGCCATACTGCTTTTTAACCGGAGCAGGAACGAGGCCGACCTTCACGTAGTTATTGATCATCGAAGGCGTGATAACGGGCTGCTCTACGCAAATCGAAAGCGGCTCCATCCACAGCGCAACATATTCAATAACCTGATCGCGATAGAGCGTTACGTTGGGCAGCTGGTCATAGCGTGGCAGGCTCAACGCATTGAGTTTACCCACTATATCGGACTGAATGAATGCATCCGGCAGCACCGTCGGCTGAATATCCTCCGGCTTAATGCTGACCGATGTATCGGACATCGGGATAACATGTTTGACGTGGTTCATGAGGTTCCTCCGTTCATTTTCTATATTGTATTCTAGATAATCTAGTTTTGCATACTATATAGCCGCTATGTAAAAGTGGTTGGACAGCACATTGAAGCACCGTCCAACCACTTTGTTTAAAGATAGCAACCTTACATAAGATATATTATCGTACTTATCCGCGTAGAAAAGCGTATGCGCTGGTAGCCGCTATGGCTCCGTCCGAAACGGCGGTCACAACTTGACGTAAACGCTTGGAGCGGATATCGCCGGCGGCAAATAAGCCAGGTGTGCGGGTGGCCATCGATTCGTCGGTCACAATACCGCCGTCGGGCGCCAGATCTACCAGATGCTCTACAAGCTCAGTATGGGGCTGCGTGCCAGCAAAGACAAAAATGCCAAACGAACCAGGATCAAAGGACTCGGAATAAGTGCCACCCGTAGCGTTGTCCTTAAAGGTGATAGTCGTGGGCATGGCCTCGCCCGAAAGTTCCACAATACTAGTTTGGTACCTAACTGAAATATTATCTTTTGCGAGCACCTTTTGAACTACGCCATCGGGAGCACGGAACTGATCGCGGCGCAAGACGATGGTCACGCTGCTGGCGATTTCTGACAAGAACAGGGCTTCCTCGCAGGCAGCATTACCGCCACCGATGACAAAAACCTGCTTGCCACGAAAGAACATGCCATCGCACGTCGCGCAATAAGAAACGCCACGACCGCGATACATATCCTCGCCAATAAAACCGGCAGATCGCGGCGTGGCACCCATGCAAGCGATAACGCTCGAGGCCAGCGTATCGCCCATATCGTGATGCACCGTAAACAGCGCCGCATCCGCATCGTAATCGATACCCGTAACCATGCTCCATGTAACCTGTGCTCCCAGGCCCTCTGCATGTTGCTGAAACCGCTCGCCGAGTTCGGCGCCACTCAAGAGCGGAATGCCCGGATAGTTCTCGACCTCATTGGTTGTGGCGATCTGTCCTCCCGACATGCCTTGCTCTATCACGGTCGTCGTTAGGTTGGCGCGCGCCGCGTAAATGGCTGCAGCATAGCCCGCAGGCCCGCCGCCGATAATCGCAACATCGATCGGCTGATGAGTAGTCATGAAGAGACCTCCTGTCGAAAGATTGGCGTTCTTTGCGCTCATACCCAAATTTATGCGAACGTGACACTCATGCACTACAATGATTCTCTGTGAAACAAAGATGAAGGGGAGATATCGATGGATCAGACGCAGACGAGCGACGACGCTCCCCTGCTCACGCACAGCACTCCCCAATCGGAACAAACCACGCTCTTGGCTCAACAAAAACCTCTCGTGACTATCGTGCACGCCTCGGTCGGCTCGGGCCACAAGGCCGCCGCAAATGCGATTGCGCAGGCATTCGACCTCATCCGCGGCACCAATGGCATCCCCGAGGATGTTGAGATTGAAGTGCTCGATATCCTTGATTTTGGACGCATAAAATTCGACGGCAACAAAACGGCCGCCTCGTTTACCGGCGCCACGCGCCCAATTTATGACTTGACCTGGCGTTATACCCTTACCGGACACCTGCTTTGGGGCGGCGGCACGGCATGGTCGCGCATCATGTTTCCCGCATTTAACGAATACGTTCGGACTCATAGGCCCATTGCCGTGGTAGCCACACATATCACGGCAGCCAACGTTGCCGTTGGTGCGCGCGTCATTACGGGCATCGACTATCCCGTCATTTGCGTACCGACCGATTACGAGGTCGAGGGCTGGTGGCCCCATAAGGACACCGACCTATTCTGTGTGGCAAACGAGTTTATGGCCGAGACACTCCGTCCCCGTAAGGTTCCCGAGACCAAGATCCGCATTACGGGCATCCCCATTCGCGCCGGGTTTGATACGGACTACAACCGCGAGGAAGAACTCGAGAAGTTCAATCTCCCCACAGACAAGCTCGTTGTGCTGGTGATGGCCGGCGCCAGTTTGCCTCAACCGTACGTTCGCTTTCGCGCGGAGATGGACCGCACCCTCCCCTTCCTGCGCAGCTTCGAGGACATGCACTTTGTCTTTTTGCCGGGCAAGGATGCCGAATATGCCACCCGTCTCAAAACGCTTTTCGATGCCATGAAACTCGAGAACGTCACGGTTCTTGACTACGTCGATGACATGGCAGCGCTTATGCACGGCTGTGACCTGGCAATCCTCAAATCTGGCGGACTCACTGTTACCGAATGCCTGTGCGCACACCTGCCTATGATTCTGCTGGGCAAGTCATATGGCCAGGAAAAGGCCAACACCACCATGCTCACCGGCATGGGCGCCAGCATGCATGTCACCACGGCGCGAGAGCTCATCGTAACCCTGCGCCACCTGCACGATCATACCGAATCGCTCAAGGCACTACTCATTAACGGCGAAGTGCTGCGCCGTCCACGCGCAGCCGAGGATATCGCCATCGCAACCATGGAACTTGCAGGCAAGCCCCAAAAGCGCAAACGAGCCTTCTGCCGCTTCTACTGGGGCGAAAAACCAGCGCATATCCGCTAGCGTCTTAATGTCCGCTGCTCGGCGGGAGCCGCCCATATATCATTCCATGCTCAAACATTCTCGCGGGGCGCTCGCATCCCTCCCGCCCACCTCTCACACATATCATTCCATGCTCAAACATTCTCGCTTCGCTTCGCTCGCTGCGAAACTGCGCGTGGAACGATATGTGTGAGAGGTGGGCGGGCGTCTACTCGCTTGAAAACAATAATCAATCTTTCTGATATGCAGATGCGACAAAGGAGCAATCCCTTTGCCGCATCTGCAAACTGCAATTAATTACTTTGGTTCACCTTTGCAGCTTCTAATGTGAGGATCCGGCGCAGCTTGTAGTGCGTAAACGCAGCTGACCGGCCCGACCCGCCTATATATCGTCCCACGCGCAGTTTCGCAGCGAAGCGAGAATGTTTGAGCATGGGATGATATATAGGCGGGTCGGGCCGGTCAGCGGAAAGTACGTAAACGACTAGGATACGCCGCTAGAACCGAAACCGCCGGCTCCTCGATCAGTTTCGTCTAGTTCGTCTACTTCTACGAGATTGACCGTGGGGACTTCTTGGATGACGAGTTGGGCGATGCGGTCGCCTTTGTTGATCTGGATATTGTTGGTGGGATCCAGGTTGATGAGGATGACCTTAAGCTCACCTCGATAGTGGGCGTCGATGAGACCGGGCGTGTTGACTATAGACAGGCCTTGCTTAATGGCTAGGCCGCTACGGGGCTGGACAAAGCCGGCGTAGCCATCGGGTAGTGCAATGGCTAAGCCAGTGGAGACCAATCGGCGCTCAAAGGGCTTGAGGGTACAGTCTTCGTTGGCACGGAGGTCAAGGCCGGCATCTGTGGGATGAGCGTATTTGGGAAGCTCGACCGTGGGATCGAGACGCTTAATGTTAACGGTAATGTTGGACATGAAATCACCTTAGCTTGTCGAGCTCTTGCAAAAACTCGTCGACGTCTTTGAAATCGCGATAGACCGAGGCAAATCGAATGTAGGCAACCTTGTCGATCTTGGCCAAGCGCTTAAGCACCATATCGCCCAGTTCGTGGGACGTTACAGCCGTCAACGTACGGGAACGCAGCTCCACCTCGATATCATCGATGATCTCGTTGAGCTTTTTCGTGTCGATATCACGCTTGATCGTGGCGCGCATCAGGCCGACCAGCAGCTTGTTGCGATCGAACCGCTGCTTTGAACCGTCGGATTTGATGACCTCGATGGGATCTTCGCAGCGCTCGAACGTCGTAAAACGATAATTGCACGAACAACATTCACGACGGCGCTTGATAGTGTTGTTCGACTCCTGCATACGGGAATCGACAACGCGGGTATGTGCCTTGCCGCATTTGGGACAGCGCATGGTACCTCCTCCTAAACGATAACAAGGGTACCATGCGGCTGAGCCGAAATCTTACGAACGAGCCGGAACTTTCAGAACTGCACCAGCATCAAGAGAGCCGCGATCGAGGTGATTGACGCTACGAATCATGTCGGAAGTCTCCTGCGTGGAAAGGCCATCGATGGGATGCTCCTGGGCAAGCGACCACAGAGAATCGCCGGACTGCACACGAACCGTCTCGTAGGTAACGTTGGCTACGGAATCGGCATATGCTACGTGATGAGCAGAAAAGACTGACGTGGCGAGCACAAAGAACAGGGTGAATGCTACAGCAACAGCAACAATCGTCGAGGCCTTCAGGGCAACAGGAGCCGAAGCAGCGGCCGCACGCTGGGTGCGAACGGGTTTAGTGGCCACGGCCTGAAAATGGGAGCGTCCACCCTTCACGACCGTGAAGGCAGGCGAGGCGGGCGCCTCGAGCTTAAGAGCAAGGTTTCCCTGGACCATATCCGCTGCGTTCATTCTGTTCTCCTCTCGTTTGTTTTGACGAGAACTGTTTTATCAAGCCGCGGGGACAAAAAAGTCTAGCGCGGGAACGAGTGTTCGGTTATTATTATCTTCGAACAGTTGTTCCTGTCAAGCAAAAATAGAACATTTGTTTGGTATGGGTAGAGAGGAATCCCTGATGGCTCGCAAAATTACCAAGCGTCAGCAGCAAATTTACGACTTCATCAAGGAATATCAGCAGGAGAAGGGCTATCCGCCCAGTGTGCGCGAGATGGCTTCGGCCGTGGGTCTTTCCTCCCCTAGCACCGTACATGCGCATCTCTCCGCGCTGGAAGCACGCGGCCTGCTCAAGCGTGATGCCACCAAGCCTCGCGCTCTCGAGCTCTTTGACGAGGACGGGTCTTCCGTCTCCATCTCAAAGTCCGATGAGCGCACGGCGCCCCGAGGCACCGTATCGCTGCCTCTCGTAGGCCGTGTCGCTGCAGGGATTCCCATCCTTGCCGAACAGAATATCGAGGACACCTTTACCATCCCAACCGAGATCGCAACGGACCAGGGGTCCTTTATCCTCGAGGTCCACGGCAATTCGATGATTAACGTCGGCATCTATAACGGCGACTACATCATCGTTCGTGAGCAGAAGAGTGCCATGAATGGCGAGATTGTCGTAGCCATGATCGATGGTTCCGCAACAGTCAAAACGTTCTATAAGGAGCAGGGTCGCGTTCGCCTGCAGCCCGAAAACGACACCATGGAGCCTATCTACGCGACAAATCCCACGATTCTGGGCAAGGTCGTCGGTTTGATGCGCCGGTTTTCGTAATGCAAAAACGCATCACGGTCTTTGATACCATTCGCGGGTTTACCATGCTGTCGATGGCGGGATTTCATACCTGCTACGACCTTGCCTACCTATATGGGTGGAAGATGCCCTGGTTTACCCAGACCATCTTCCAGGACATCTGGCGTGCCAGCATCAGTTGGGTATTTTTGGTTATTGCCGGCTGGATGTGCACCCTCTCGCGCAACAACATCAAGCGTGCCGCCAAATATGCTGCCGCCGCTTTGGTCGTATGGATCGCAACGACGCTCGTCTCAGTCGATGACTCGGTAAACTTCGGCATCATTTTCTGCATGGCGGCGTGCACCGCCATTGTCGCACTCGCGCGTCCGGTTCTCGATAGGGTGCCGGCAGCATGGGGTATAACGATTTGCCTCATATTCTTTGCCTGTACCTGGAGCATTCCTAAAGCGGTCTACCCTATCCCCTATCTAGCTTGGCTGGGTTTCCCAGATTCAGACTTTGTCTCCGGTGATTACTATCCGCCCATCCCATTCTATTTTATGTACCTCGCAGGCTTCTTTGCCGCTCGAACGGCATAGGAATCAAACTGCGAGGCACCAGTATGGGCCTATGAGAATCCCATCCCCGTGCTCGCAAGCCTCGGACGCCATGCACTACCGTTCTATCTGCTTCATCAGCCCGTTATATTGGGCGTACTGGAGCTGATTTATTCCGTTCGGTAACGCTCAAGACGTGGTGCGATACGGGCCGGCAGCTTTGCCACAATACGAACGCCGCCCTCAAGATATTCCTCGTGCAGAAGGGTTCCCTGTTCGTGCACGAGCGTGATTAAAGCGCCCTCTCGATACGGGATATCGGCCGAGAGCAACACGTCTGTAGCGGCCGCTTCACGAGCGATGCGGTCGACTAAGTCATCAAGACCCTCACCCGTCTGAGCCGAGAACAGCACCGCCTCGGGATAGCGTCGGCGGAAGCTCAAGCGGTCGACGCTATCGAGCAGATCAATTTTATTGAACACAGTAAGCGTCAGGCGCTCACCGGCACCAATCTCGTCAAGGACACGATCAACCGCCTCGAGCTGACGCTCGTAATCCTCATCGGAAGCGTCTACAACTTTAAGAATCAAATCGGCGCCGAGCACCTCGGAAAGCGTAGATTTAAACGCGTCGACCAGGCCATGGGGCAGCTTTTGAATAAAGCCGACGGTATCGGTGATCGTCATGCCACGGCCACCGGGCAAACGGTACGAGCGCGTTGTAGGATCGAGCGTGGCAAACAGCTTATCCTGCGAAAGTACCGTGGATCCCGTCAAACGATTAAGCAACGTCGACTTGCCGGCATTGGTGTAGCCAGCCAACGCCACGCGAAACGCCGGCGATTCAATACGGCTTTTCGATTGCACATCGCGACGTTGTTCAACCTGTTTCAGTTCGCGTCGAAGCGCAGCGATCTTATTGCGAATCAGGCGACGGTCGACCTCGAGCTGGCTTTCGCCCTGGCCAAAACGCGATCCAATGCCGCCACGCGTCTGTTCCTTGGCAAGATGGCTCCACATACCTCGCAGACGAGGCAGCAGATACTGCAACTGTGCCAGCTGAACCTGTAAGCGGCCCTCACGCGTCTGGGCATGCAGGCCAAAGATATCCAAAATCAACGCCGTACGGTCAATAATCTTGACCGGTTCGCCCACGGCTTTCTCAAGATAGGACTGCTGTGAGGGCGTCAGGTCGTCGTCGAAGATAACAACATCCGCATCCATGCGATGCACCAAGCCGCACAGCTCCTCGACCTTGCCAGAACCGATAAACGATTTGGGATAGGGTTTGACCAGGCGCTGAGACAAGCGTGCCACGCATTGGGCCCCAGCAGTGTGGGCTAGACGCTCGAGCTCGTCGAGCGAACGGTCGAGCGGCCAGGCGTTATCGCGCCACTCGACACCAACCAAGATGGCGCGCTCAGGATCAGGCGCCGTGGGGACCAAAGGGAAACGAGCCATTAGGCAGCCTCGATGCGACGGTAAATATCATTAACGACCTCATCGATCGTAAACTCATCCATATCGAACCACACGATGCGATCGTCACGCTTAAACCAGGAAAGCTGGCGCTTGGCATAGCGACGTGAACGCATCTTGATAAGCTCACGGGCCTCATCCATGGTAATAGCGCCACGCAAGGCATCAATAATCTCTTTGTAACCAATTGCCTGCATCGACGTGAGCGCATCGCCCAGGCCCTGGTCCATAAGGCCACGGACCTCATCAACCAGTCCCTGCTCAAACATAAGGTCGACACGCAGGTTAATGCGCTCATAGAGCACTTCACGACTACGCGTCAGACCAAACCACAAGGCATGATAACGCTCACGCGGAACACTGAATTTCGACTTCTGCTGGGCATATGACACGCCATCATCGTGCATCTCGAGCGCACGAATCACACGACGCACGTTATGGGGATGAATCACGGCAGCTGATTCGGGGTCGCGCTCGGCAAGCAGGGCATGCAATGCTTCCTCGCCAATGCGCTCGGCAAGCTCCTGATAGCCCACGCGGCGTTCGTCCTCGAGTTCTCCCGAAGGAAAATCCATTTCATCGAGAGCGGCCTTGAGATACAAGCCCGTACCGCCGCAAAAGACCGGAAGACGCTGCTCGCCAAGCAAACGCTCGACATGTGCTCGGGCGTCCGACTGGTAGAGCGCAGCAGAATACGCGACGCCGGGATCCACGATATCGATAAGGCGCAGAGGTGCCGAGCACTCCTCAGGCATCATTTTGGCCGTACCGATGTCCATGCCGCGATAGATTTGCATCGCGTCACACGACAACACTTCGGACGAAAGACGAGCGGCCAGGCGGTCGGCAACATCGCTTTTGCCGACCGCCGTCGGACCGACAATCGCTACGGCAGAAAGGCTTGCACCGGGGGAAATCATTAGCGAGGCTCGCCCACGACGGAGCCAGACAGATACCACGTCTTGGCGACATCAATATCAACATCGACGATCTTGCCGATAAGTTGATCGATGCTATAGCCAGCAGGAATCGGCGCATGCACCGTCTGGTTCTTAGGGCTCTTGCCCAGAAGGACAGCGTCGTTCTTCTTGCTCGTACCCTCAATAAGTGCAGGCACCACGGTGTGAAGTTCGCCCTGGTTATACTCGTGTGCCGTCGTCTCGATAACCTTGACCAGACGGTTAAAGCGCTCAAGGATAACCTCATGCGGGGTGGGATCATAAATCTCAGCTGCCGGGGTACCGGCGCGCTTGGAGTAAATAAACGTGTAGGCTTGGGCATAGCGCACAGTCTCGGCAAGCGACAGCGTCTGCTCAAAGTCTTCCTCGGTCTCGCCCGGGAAACCCACGATGATATCGGTCGAAAGCGCAATATCGGGCATACGCTTACGAATACGATCGACCAGGCCCAAATAATCCACGCGCGTATAACGACGATTCATCTCTTTAAGAATGCGCGTGGAGCCCGACTGAACGGCCAGGTGAAGCTGCGGCATGACGGCAGGCGTCTCGGCCATAGCATCAATGGTCTCGGGCAGCAGATCCTTAGGATGAGAAGAGGTAAAGAAGATACGCTCTACGCCCGTATCGCCCACGGCGCGCAGCAGATCGGCAAAACGCGGCTTACCAAAGAGATCGCGACCGTAGGAGTTAACGTTTTGGCCCAGCAGCGTAATCTCGCGCACGCCCTGGCGCACGAGCCCGGTCACCTCATCGACAATCTCCTCGAAGGGACGGCTCTTCTCACGACCACGGACGTAGGGCACGATGCAGTACGTACAGAAGTTGTTGCAGCCCGTCATAATGGGCACCCATGCGTGATACTGCGTCTCGCGATGCCACGGCATACTCATGGCGTCGGTATCCTCATGCTCATTCGTGCGGATATGGCGCTTGCCATCCAAAAACGCCTCGGCGATAAGCTCAGCCACGTGCGCAATAGAATGGGTGCCGAAAATGACGTTGACGTTATCGACGTTGGTGAGCAAGCCCTCACCATCACGCTGGGCGATGCAGCCGCCCACGGCGACAACACGCTTACCCGAAGGCGAAGGAGGAAGGCTCTTGCAGGAATTGCACTGACCATACAGGCGCGTATCGGCAGCCTCGCGCACACAGCACGTCATGAACACGACAATATCGGCATGCTCGGGATCGAGCGCCATAAGACAGCCATACGAATCGAGCAAGCCACTCACGCGCTCGGAGTCGTGCTGGTTCATCTGGCAGCCGAATGTGCGGATAAAGTAGGTTTTACCGGCAAGAATATCGCGTACGGAACGCTGGTCCATGAGCTTACATCCTAACGATGGTATCGACGGGGCGCATAGGTGCTACAAGCGTGCAGATGGCTCGCTTACGCAACGGGCTTAACGTCATCCATGACAACGTTATCCATAGCAGCCCGATTAATCTGGTGAACGTAGATAGAGAGACGAATTGCCGTGCGCGACTCTCCGTTAATAAGAATGTCGGAAAACACCGGCGCGCAGGAGACATCAAAGCCGGTCGGAATCAGAAAGCCGCGCGCAATGGCAACGGCCTTGATGGCCTGGTTGACGGCACCGGCACCGACGCATTGAATGTTGACGGGGACGCCATCTTTGACCATGCCGGCAATGGCGCCGGCAACGGACGCGGGCGATGATTTGCTTGATACCTTCAGGCAATCCATGAAGAAACTCCTGCGTTTAAAAGTACGTTTTAACTGCAATAACTGTATCGTACCGAGCGGACTCGGTAAAGATTTTATTCCTCTTTGGCAAGATCGAACGTCACCGTGATGCGATCATGCGAAACGCGAATCTTAGGGTCGCCGCACAGATTGAGGTAATACCGGGCAGCGAGGTCGTTAAAGTCACGCTCGACCGCACGCGAAAACTGCGCCATATCATCCTTGGCGATGCGAAGACCTCGACGGTCCTTGGCAAGATCGACGGGAGCCGGCGCATGCGAGGTGGAATCACGCTCGCGCAGCAGGCGCGCGGTCACGCCGCGAACGGGCTTAATCTGTCCCGACAGAATACGGTGGGCAGTGCGCTCGGACATCTCGAGACCCAACCCGGAGCAGATCCGGATAAAGTCCTCGGCATCCGAGGCAAGGCCCAAACGATCGATAACCGGAAGCTCACACTCGTCATCGATAAAGAGCAGGCGCGACGTATCGAGACGACTCGAAGCCTGAGCGTACAGGGTCGCAGCGATCTCGGACGGAGAGCCCAGATACACATCGCAGCAACGCAGCTCCTCGAGGGCAAACTCACACGCAGCGCGAATGATGTTGTGAGGACCGCGAGCGCATACATAGCGGCCGTCTTCGTCTTTAACCGCCTGAGGCCAGCTCGACTGGTCGGCGCGCTCACCCAAGCGATCGGTGGCAACGCACACCTTAAACGCGGAACCCAAATCGACGCCCGATGTAACAACGCGTGCCTCATCCGTGTTCTGCTTGATAGAGAACAGCGCCATACCACGACCGTGAACACCCCAACGGTCCATTTTCATGCTCTCGAGCTTGGAGGTAACACGGGCATCAAAGATACGCTCCTGCATATCCTGCGGCACACCCGAACCATTATCCAGGAAGAGGAGGGTGCGAACACCCTCCTCCTTGGTCGTAGCAAGATAGACCTTATCGGCTCCGGCATCACGGGCATTACGCAGCATCTCGATGACAATGTCCTCTACATGCTGAATGTCATGCTTGGCCTGACGGCGCTCGGCCTCCGAAACGCGGAGGCGGACATACCCCTCGCCAAGGTTTTCCTCGACGCGAAGGTTGCCCTCCCCCGACATCGACGCGATAAAAGAGATAAGCTCGTTCGCGTCGTTCATGTTATTTAGCGATATCGACGGCACGGCTCTCGCGAATCACGACAACGCGCACCTGACCGGGATACTCCATCTCTTCCTCGATCTGATGGGCGATATCGTGCGCAAGCACTGTGGACTGGGCATCGGAGATCTTGTCCGGCTGAACCATGACATGGACCTCGCGACCGGCCTGCATGGCATAGGTGCGCTCGACGCCGTCGTGAGAATTGGCGATCTCCTCGAGCTTCTCAAGACGCTTGATGTAGTTCTCGGCCGACTCGCGGCGGGCGCCGGGACGAGAAGCGGAAACGGCATCGGCAGCCTGGACCAGAACGTCGAGCACCGTGTTGGGATCGACGTCGGCATGATGGGCCTCGATCGCGTGGACGATAACGGGCTTCTCGCCATAACGGCGGGCAAGCTCGGCGCCAATGACGGCATGCGGACCCTCAACGTCGTGGTCGATGGCCTTGCCCAGGTCGTGCAGAAGACCGGCACGCTTGGCGGTCACAACGTCCAGACCAAGCTCGGAGGCCATAACGCCGCACAGGTCAGAAACCTCAAGCGAGTGCTGCAGAACGTTCTGACCAAACGAGGTGCGGTAGCGAAGAGCACCCAGGGTCTTGACGATCTCGGGGTGCAGGTCGTGGATACCGGTATCGAAGGCGGCCTGCTCGCCAGCCTCACGCACACGCTGTTGAACCAAGTCGGCAGCCTTGTGATACATCTCTTCGATGCGGGCGGGGTGAATGCGGCCGTCGGCAATAAGGTTCTCGAGCGCCACGCGGGCAGTCTCACGACGGACCGGATCGAAGCTCGAAAGCACGACGGTCTCGGGGGTGTCGTCAATCACGAGGTTGACGCCAGACACCTGCTCAAAGGTGCGGATGTTGCGACCCTCGCGACCAATGATGCGACCCTTGAGGTCATCGGAGGGAATATGAACGGAAGTAACGGTGACCTCGGCGGTATGGTCGGCGGCGCAACGCTGAATCGCCAGGGAGAGAATCTCCTGGGCGGTCTTGTGGCACTCGGCGCGGACCTGCTGCTCGGACTCACGGATGATGGTGGCCGCCTCGTGGGTAACCTCGCCGCGGACCTTGTCGAGCAACTCCTTGTGAGCATCCTCACGCGTAAGGTCGGCAATACGCTCGAGCTCTGAGGTCTGCCTGGCGCAGAGCTCCTCAAGCTCGCGAGAGCGCTTCTCGACCTGACCGGCCTGGCTGGACAACTGATGCTCGCGTTTATCGAGCGCATCGTTGCGACGATCGAGCGACTCCTCGCGCTGCATCACGCGGTTTTCGAGCGTGCGGATCTCGCTCTTACGCTGCTTGTCCTCGGCCTCGGCGGCCTGCTTGTTCTTGATGATCTCTTCCTTAGCCTCGAGCAGAGCCTCTTTTTTGAGGGTCTCGGCCTGACGCTTTGCATCACCGATCAGGGACTCTGCCTGCGCGTGTGCCGACTGAATCTTTTCGTCGGCTTCGTGAAGACTACCCTGCTTGGCGGTGCGCATGTAGGCAATGGCGGCGATGGCACCCAAAACGATGCCAACGAGCGCTGCAATGATAGACATGCTCACTCCTTTTTTATGGATTCGTTACACAGCAAAGCGAACCGTCCTTACGAACGGCTCGCGACATTTGAGTAATATGGGCGCAGCTTATGCGGGTCGGATACAGATAAACATATAAACAAACTCATCACAGATGAGCACATATCACAAAGCAAATGACAGTGATTATCCTACGTTGAACCGCAACAACTGTCAAATAAACACACCCGGCACGGTGCCAATCAAGCGGTGAACGGCAGGGGCGTAACGGGTGAACGCTTACACGGCGCATTCCTCGCTTGAGGCATCGAGGCGCGCCTTAACGGCATCGGCGGCGATGTGATACGAAAAGCCCTTACCCATCAAAAATCTGACGAGCTTTTCGAATGCACGCGCCTCGGGAACGCGACGTTTAGCGAGCAAGGCCGAAGCGCGGGCCAAGTCGTCGTCCACAGCAAAATAAGCCTCGGGATACCCGGGGATATCGTCAAGTACGACATGACGGCGCTTGAGTTCAACCTCGATCTTGCGCTGTCCCCAGCCGCGACGTTTGCGTTCTTCGATAAAGTACGAACAAAAGCGGTTCTCATCCAAAAAACGATACTCGGTCGCTCGAGCAACCGCAAAATCGATCGCAGGCTGTCGAAAGCCATAGCGCGCCAACTTATCGCGTACCTCGCCCGTGGCATGATCGCGGCGCGAAAGCATCTCGGTCACCATGGTGAGCGCACATTTACGTTCGATAAGTTGCACTACCTCACGAAAGTCATCCCAATCACAGGGAAGATCGGGGCGGTTCTTAACGTACAGGCGCGCCACGCGCACGGGAATCCAAATGGAACGTTCGAAACCGCCCTCGAGATCGCAATCGATATGCGCGCAGGGCTTTTTAGACGCATAACCGCTCGAGAACGAAGAGGGCGCCTTCTTATCGGGAAAGACGACCGTAGCCTCGGTCACCGTATACGACATGTCGGCATCCGCTACTCGTCGTCATCGTCGAGCATCGCAGAGCCATCGATGGCGTACAGCTCATCAAACTCCTCGGGGGCGGGCTGGTCGGTCAACTCAACCTCGGAGGGGGCATCATCGTCATACTCAAGACCGCAGGCAAGGCGAACCTTGTGTTCGATCTCGTCGGCGCAATCGGGATGTTCGCGCAGGAACGTCTTGGCGGCCTCGCGACCGTTGCCGAGCTTATCCTCGCCATAGGCAAACCAGGACCCCATCTTTTTGCAGATACCGCACTCGACGGCCATATCCAGAATCGAGCCCTCTTTGGAGATGCCGGTGCCGTACATGATGTCAAACTCAGCCGAGCGGAACGGAGCGGCCACCTTGTTCTTAACAACCTTGGCACGCACGCGATTGCCGATAACCTCGTCCTTGAGCTTGATGGTATCGATTTTGCGAATATCGATTCGCACGGAAGAGAAGAACTTGAGCGCACGGCCGCCCGTGGTGGTCTCGGGGTTACCGAACATGACGCCGATCTTCTCGCGCAGCTGGTTAATGAAGATGCAGGTCGTGTTGGACTTGGCAAGCGAGCCGGCGAGCTTGCGGAGTGCCTGGCTCATCAAGCGAGCCTGCAGACCCACCGTCGTGTCACCGATCTCGCCCTCGATCTCGGCACGTGGAGTCAAGGCGGCAACAGAGTCGACGACGATGGCGTCGATGGCACCGGAGCGCACAAGCATATCGACGATCTCGAGCGCCTGCTCGCCCGTATCGGGCTGGGAAATGAGGACCTCATCGATATCAACACCGATGCGCGCGGCATAGGTGGGATCAAGCGCGTGCTCGGCATCGATAAATGCAACGACGCCGCCCATGGCCTGTGCTTCTGCAAGGATCTCGAGCGAAAGCGTCGTCTTACCGGAGGACTCGGGGCCATAAATCTCGACGATACGGCCGCGCGGCACGCCGCCGATACCCAAGGCGGCATCGAGCGCCAGAGAGCCCGTCGGAATAGCATCGACCTCGAGCTCCGGACCGCCGTCGCCATACCTCATGATAGAGCCCTGGCCGAACTTCTTCTCGATCTCGGCCTTGGTGGTAGCGATCATCTCATCGCGCTCTTTACCCGTCGTGCGTGCATGAACGGTACGTACGGGACCTGAATTCTTGGCCATGAATAGCCCTCCTCTTAACAACCTGAAACGATAATAAACGAACGGCTGTTCGTGGTCAACCGTTCAGATCCATCATATGCACCCGGCCATTCCAAAACCCAACCAAACGCCGACCAATCACCGACCAAACGCTTGACCACGCCAATCACAAATACGGGTGTTCGAACAAATTTAAGCCTTGTACCAGCCCAAACGGCAATATCATCAAAGGTCCCTATCTCCACAATTAAGGGGCCCTAAGGCCCCTTAAACCACGTCTAATCCATAGAATTGAGCACGCGGACAATGCGCTCCAAAGCCTCCGCGACCGCATAGGCCCGAACGCACGACCGATCGCCCTCATAATGACAGCGCGCAGACTCGACAACCGGCGCTCCCCCATCGGCCGCGCGATACGCCCACCCAATATAGAATGTACCGGCGGGGTCTTGCTCAGTGCCACCACCGGGCCCAGCGTAGCCCGTTGCGCTCACGGCCACATCGCTCTGATAGAGGTCCAGCGAGCCCACGGCCATCTCGCGCGCCGTCTGGTGCGACACGGCGCTAAACCGATCGAGCGTTTCCTGCTCGACACCAAGCACGCGATGCTTGATTTCATCGCAGTAGGTCACCGCACCGCCACGAAGCACCGCCGAGGCACCCGGGATATCGGCAATCGTCGAGGCGATCATGCCCGCCGTCAGCGACTCCGCCGTCGACACCGTCACACCACGGGCACTCGCGTGCTCGACAATATCGCGCGCCAGCTCTTCGTTGTTTGCGGCAATCTGTAAATAAGACTCCGTCATGCCCACCAGGACCTAGACCGAAAAGACGATCTTGCGGCAGTTCCAGAAGTACTGGGCACCCGAGATGATGGTCAAAATCACAGCGATAACGTACAGGAAGCGCGACACCGAATAGACACCGAGCAACAGCGACACCGGCCCAAGCTGAAGGCCGGCCATCGCAAAGACGCACAGATAGCCGCAGATGGAGACCATCGTGGTCGCCGTCTTGTACTTGCCGAGCCTATCGGCGGCAACGACCACGCCGGCAGCGCTCGCGACCATGCGAAGGGCGCTCACCAGCAGCTCGCGGAACAAGATGATGAACACGGACCACACAGTAACCGCGCCAAAATCCAGGAACAGCAGCAGGGCCGAAAACACCAGCAGCTTGTCGGCGATGGGGTCCAAGAACTTGCCGAAATCGGTGATCTCGTTACGCGAGCGCGCCAGATAGCCGTCGACCTTATCGGTGCACGACAGGATCACATATAGAATGAAGGCAGCGGCGGCGAGCGGGCCGTCGAAGGTGCTCCAGTCCGTACCGGCAACGCTCACGTGAGACAGGGCCGAGACGATCATGAACACCGGGATAAAGACGATGCGAACGCACGTCACGATGTTGGCGGGCGTCCAAACACTCGTCAGTTCCTTATTACTCTCGTTTGCCACGACGCTCTCCTACTCCACAACATGACCGATAAGCTCATAGCAGAAGCTATCGGTAAACTCGACGGTCAGAATATCGCCCACGGACGCCTCGCTGGCGTCCAGATGCACCGCGCCATCGGAATCGGGCGCCTGGAACCAGGCGTGACCGATCAGCTCGGCGCCGTCCTCAGTCTCCTCGATGCCATCGACGATCACCTGGGCGCGCTCGCCCACATGGGCCGCCGTGGCGGCAAAACCGAGCGACTCGGCCAGATCCATGGCCTCCTGGGCACGCTCGAGCTTGACCTCCTCATCGACCTGGCCCTCCATCTTGGCGGCCAGGCTGCCGTCCTCACGCGAGTAGGCGAAAACGCTCGTGTAGTCAAAGCCGACGGTGTCCATAAAGTCGATAAGATCGCGAAACTCGTCGTCGGTCTCGGTCGGGAAGCCGACCATGGCCGTGGAGCGAATCACGATGCCGGGGATGCGCTCGCGAAGATCACGGAACAGACCCTCGAGCTCCTGGCGCGAACCGGAGCGGCGCATGGCCTTGAGGATGCGCGCGTCGCAGTGCTGCACAGGGATATCGATATAGGGCAGCACCTCGGGCGTATCTCGAATCGTCTCGATAAGCTCGTCGGTCATGCCCTCGGGCTGCAGATAGAGCACGCGGACCCAAACATTGTGCGGGCGCACAGCCTCGGCGACGGCACGCAGCAGCTGCGCCAGATTGCGCGGCGAGCCCTCGGGGACGTCCTCGTCGGCAAAGTCGGTGCCCCAAATACCCGTGTCCTGCCCGATCAGAACGATCTCGCGCACACCGCCGGCAACCAGGTCGCGCACCTCGGAGATAATGCTTTCGGCATTGCGCGAATGATAGCGACCGCGGATGTAGGGGATCATGCAGAAGCTGCAAAAACGATTGCAGCCATCGGAAATCTTGACATAGGCAACAGCACCCTCGACGGTACGCTTGACCTGCGGGATATAGGCCGCGATCTCGCGCTCCACACCAAGCACGCCATCGATGACAGAAACGATACCCTCTTCCTCATCGGCCTTCACAAAGGCCGCGACCTCGGGAAGCTCGTCGGGCAGGTCGTCACCGTAACGAGACGGCACGCAACCGCACATGACGATGGGGCAGGCGCGAACGCCGTCCTGCACCTCGTTAGCGAGCTCGAGCGTGGTCTCGATGCTCTCGGACGTCGCCGAGGCAAGAAACGAGCACGTGTTGACGATAGCGATATCGGCATCCTGCGGATCGAATGCCTCCTCGTAGCCCGCAGCGGTCAGCAGCGAACGCATGCGGTCGGTATCGACCTCGTTCTTGGCGCAGCCAAGCGTGATATAGAGTACGGAACCCAACGGAGTATCCATGTTGGAGAGCGGTCCTTTCGAGTAAATTAGCGGTAGTTGGTAAACTGCAGCGGCTGACCGTAGTCCTGGTCGCGCAGGAACTGGATCACCGTCTGAAGCGCGTCCTTAGAGGCCGAGGTAACGCGCAGCTTATCGGCCTCGATGGTCACCTTGACCTTGAGCTTTTGATCCTTGATGTCCTTATTGATCTTCTTGGCGGTCGTCTGGTCGATGCCCTCGACGATATGGCCGAGCACGCGCACGGTACCGCCCGAAGCCGCCTGCGGCGCGTCCCAAGAGACAGACTTAAGGTCGATGCCGCGCTTGATGAACTTGGAGCTCAGCACGTCAATGATCTGCTTGGAGACAAAATCGGCTGGGGCATTGATCGTAAAGAGCTTGTCGCCCTTCGAAAGCTCGATGGTGGCACCGGAGTCCTTGAGGTCATAGCGCTGAGAGATCTCGCGGGTGGTCTGCTGGAAAGCGTTATCGACCTCCTGCATATTGACCTCGGACACAACGTCGAAGCTGGAATCTTTAGCCATGGTTCTTCCTTTCGGTACGGGGAGCCTTAGTAGCTGTCGTACGAATAGTCATCTGAATCGTTTGCAGTCTGGCCATCGGATGCCGTGTCGGTACCGTCGGCAGATTGGGCGTCGGTGCCGTCGGTAGACTGGGGGTCGGTGCCGTCTGCAGTATCGGTGCCGTCGGCACTCTCGCCGTCTTCGGAGTCAGTGGTCTCCTTCTTGGGAACGGTAATGGTCACGCGCGCCACGCCCGATGTCTTGGTGTCGTAGCGAACCTTTTCACCGTTCTTGGTAACCGTGACATCGGAGGGCTTGGACGTGGTGATCTCGATCGAGGACTCAGGCGTGTACTCCTGCTCAAAGGGACCGGTTGCCTGGGCGCCAAAGACCGATTTACCGTCGACCTTGACCTCGATCCAGGCGGTCTTGCCCTTGGCAACGGAGACCTTGACCTTGATGACCTCGTCCTCTTTCTTTTTCGCGTTCGCCTTGGCGGCATCAGAATCGGCAGAATCCGTCGCCTCGTCGGTGCCTTCATCCTCGTCAACGGATTCGGTCTTCTTGGAAGACTTCTTGGTCGTCGTCTTGGTGGCCGCGGGCGTCTCGGGCGTCGACTCGGGTGCAGAAGAGCCGCAGCCACGCAGGAGGACCAGGATGAGCAGAATCAACAAAAGCGCCACGGCACCGATGCCGGCGTAGATGATGCGCGGATCGAGTCCATTATTCTGGGGGGCACGTCCACCGCCGCGTCCGCGATTAGAACCACCGCGACCGTTTACCTGCGGCATACGGCCGCGACCGCTATCGGGACGACCACGATAGCCGCCTTGGCTCTGCGAGCCGCGCTGGCCCGAACGCGGCGCAAGCTCACCACGGTTCTGATAGCCACGCTGGTCAGAGCGAGGCGCCGAAGAGCGCTGCCCGTAAGACTGCGATTGCGAACGGAGGCGCGGCGTCACCTGCGTGGTATCGGCGTCGGCATATCCACCGTGGGAACGCCCGGCAGAAACTCCGCGATAACCACGACCGGAGTAGCCACCGTCGCCGTAACCGGCGCGGGGATCGCGACTCAACCCGCGAGCGGCGGGAAGCGCACGGTCATCAGGCATGGGCGTACTGCGAAAGCGATCTCGCTGAGAACGAATCTCCTCGCTGGAGCCCGTCTCGGTGATATAGCCCGCCTGCGGAGGGCGCTGGCCATACCGCGTCGAGCGACCACCCTGAACCATCAGAAAGCGTCCGTTATCGACCGACGAACGCGAGTTAACGTAGCCGGCAGCATCCTGAAAACGACCGCCCCGCTGCGAGGTCTCGCGTTCATATGCCATGAGGTCATCAAAATAAGCGTTGACGACCTCGCGAGGGTTAAGCCCCAAAAAGCGTGCATAGCTCGAAATCATGCCCTGCGCATAGCCGCGCGGGGGCATCGATGCAAAGTTACCGGTCTCGAAAAACTCGATGATCTGCGGCCTGATTTTGATGGTGTTGGCGACCTGCTGGATGGAAAGGCCCATCCGGCGACGCTGCTCGAGCAGCATGTCACCAAAGCGTGCAGCCATCAGAATCCTCCAAACTCACGATCTTCACGTGCCATCTCGGCGTCGACAGACTCCAGCGCGGCAAGCCCCTCCTCATCCAGCAGGACCTCGCGCGGCTTGGAACCGTCGGGCGGGCCGACGACACCCTTTTCTTCCAGCATGTCCATAATACGCCCGGCACGCGCATAGCCAACCTTGAGGCGGCGTTGCAGCCCAGATGTGGAGCCCAGCTGCGATTCCACCACAATATGGGCGGCCTCCCAGATAAGCGGGTCGTCATCTTGCGGTTCGGCAACGCCCGTGCGAACAATGCCGCCACCAGCCATGGACATGGAAGCAGGCGCCACGGCAGACAGAATCTCCTCGTGGTAGTCGGGCTCGCTTTGCGACTTAACGAACTCGACGATCTCGTTGATCTCGTCGTCCGAGACAAAACAGCCCTGGATACGGCGGGGTTTGCCCCAGTCGACCTTGGAGAACAGCATGTCGCCCAAACCGGTAAGCTTTTCGGCGCCCATCTGGTCGATAATGACGCGGGAATCGATGCCCGTAGCCACGTTAAAGGCAATACGGTTGGTGATGTTGGCCTTAATAAGGCCCGTCACCACGTTGGAGCTGGGGCGCTGCGTAGCCACGATAAGGTGAATACCGGCGGCACGGCCCAGCTGGGCGATACGGACGATCGAGGCCTCGACATCCTTGCCGGCGACCATCATCAGGTCCGAAAGCTCGTCGATGATGATGACCAGATAGGGCATCTTTTGCGGCGGGTTATCGTAGTGTTCAAACTCGCCGGCGGCCTGCTTTTCGTTATAGGTCGAAATCTTGCGAACGTTGAGGCGCTCGAAGACCTTCAGGCGACGCTCCATCTCGGACACGGCCCACTGCAGTGCACTGGCCGCCTGCTTGGGCTCGGTCACCACGGGCACGTAGAGATGCGGCAGGCCGTTATAGCCCGCAAGCTCGACGCGCTTGGGGTCGACCATGATCAGACGAACGTCCTCGGGAAGAGCGCGCATGAGCAGGGTCGTGATGATGGAGTTGATCATGACCGACTTACCGGAACCGGTGGTACCGGCGATAAGCAGGTGGGGCATCTTGGCGAGGTCGGCGACAACCGGCGTGCCCTCGGCATCGCGACCGATAGCAAGCTCGAGCGGACCGCCCTTCACATAGGGAAGCACGTCGCCCAGGTTGACGTTCTGACGCTTGCGATTGGGAATCTCGATACCAACGAGCGAGGTGCCGGGGATCGGCGCGAAGATGCGCACCGACTGGGCGGCAAGCGAAAGCGCGATATCGTCCTCGAGGCTCGAGATCTTGCTCACGCGCTCGCCCTCACCGGGCTGCAGCTTAAAGGTCGTGACCGTGGGGCCGGCAATCCAGCCGACAACGCGGGCGCTACGGCCAAACTCAAGCAAGGTGGACTGCAACGACTCGGCAGTCTGTTCCAGCTCCTTGTCAGAAGACGCGGAGGACGCCGACTGCGGGTTGGCATGCAGGATTTCGAGCGGCGGAAGCTTGAGGCCGTCCTCTTGGTCGCCCTCGGCATCGGCATTGGTACCGTCCGCTCCCCCATCGCCGGCTGCAACAGGAGCAGCGGAAGCCGTGGGGGCGGAGGCATCGGAAACCTTGGGATGCTTTAGGAAGTCAGGGATCTGCGGAGCTGCCGAAACGGGATTCACGGCAAATGGCGGCTCTGACTCGTCAGCCTTGTCCGGGTCGTCTTCCATCGAAAACTGTCCGGTGACCTGTCCTGCGTTGGCGCGGCGACGCGGCAGCAAGGTGGTCTTGGCGGTCTCGAGCGGAGCCTCGTCGTAATCGTCATCGCCCTCAGTGAGTTCAATTTCGCTATCGGACCAAGACGGGTCAGGCTCGCTCGTGTTGAGCTTGGGAGCGGCCTTGCCCTTCTTGGCATGGCGACGCGGCAGCAGCGTGGTCTTGGCGCGCTCGGCCTCCACGGCCTCGGACACGTCGACAAACGGGTCATCGTCCTCGTCGTCATCCAAAACCGGGTCGGCATCGCCACCCATGAACGTGGTCACCGCGGCGTCAGCCCCCTTCTGGCGCAGAATGCTCAGGTGCGGACGGGCGACGCCGGGAACCGACAGGGCCTCTTCATCGCCCCACGGGCTTGCATTGACATCGGCACGACGACGCTCGGCAAAATCGGCGGCGCGATCGCGTGCGGAGCGCAAAACACCGCCCACCGAGAAGCCGATAATGACCAGGCCAACGACGACAAGCCCCAGCAAAACAACCATGGCAATAGGTTTACCCAGGGCGTTTTGCAAGGCGCTTGCGATAAAGGCGCCAATGTAGCCGCCCGACGCGGAAAGGTTTTGCGGCGTAAACATGAGGTCGCACGAGTCGGTCGTACCCGGCACCATCAGCGACAGGATAGAGACAATGGCCACAAAGACCACGGCGCCACCCGCGACCGAGCGAATGTTGAGCGGCGAGTCCTCACCCAAAAAGAGCGTGGCGGCAAACAGCAAGATGACGATCGGCAGCACGTAGGCGCCCAGGCCAAAGCCGAGGTGATAGAAACCGGCGACAGCAGCCGTCACGGGCGCCGTTGCCGGGGAAATCACGGCAATGAAGGATGCAATCGCCAAAACGGCAATGACCACGCCGGCGATATCGCGATTGGCCGAAGGCTCGACCAGGGGCTCGAACTCATCGAACTCGGACTCGTGGCCCTTATTGGCACGCAGATGGGAACCGGCACCCTTAGCAGATGCCGGTTGGTTGTTGGCTTTGTTGCCTTTGGCGTTTTGTGCAGATCCGCGCGCCAAACTAAACCTCCATGACGACCGGGATGATCATCGGACGGGTGCGCGTACGGCTCCAGATAAAGTTGGAGAGCGAATCGCGCACGGCTTTGCGAATGGCATCGGAGCCGCTGCTGGTAAAGCTAAACTTGCCCTTCTCGATCGTCTTCATGATGGCTGCGGAGGCATCCTCGGAGAACTGGTCGTCGATGGCAAACGAAACGCCGCGGCCCGAGAACTCGATAGCCTCGATCTTCTTGTGCTTGAGCGAGACGATGGCAACGGCCGTGACCATACCGTCGTTGGCGAGCTTTTGACGATCGCGCAGGACGATGGGGTCGGTGTCGCCGATGCGCAGACCGTCGACATAGACGACGCCGGACTCGACGGGCGTGCCGCGCTTGACGATACCGCCACGCATCTCGAGCGTGTCGCCGTTATCAAGGATAAAGATGTGATCGTCCTTGATGCCCATCTTGCGGGCAAGCTGGGCATGGGCGCGCAGATGCACGGCTTCGCCGTGAACCGGCATAAAGTAGGTGGGCTTGGCCATGGCCATCAGAAGCTTGAGCTCCTCCTGGCTGCCGTGGCCCGAGACATGGACGAGGGCGCGGTTCTTATCCCACACATCGCAGCCAAGCTTGGCCAGGCTGTTGACGACCTGCTGGACGGCCTTCTCGTTGCCGGGAACGGGAGTTGCCGAGAGAATGACGGTATCGCCCTCGTGGATAGAGAGCGTCTTGTGCTCGCCGTTGGCCATGCGGGACAGCGCCGACAGCGGCTCGCCCTGCGAACCGGTGCACATGACGACGATCTTATCGTCGGGCAGGTTATCGATATCAAAGGCATCGATGATATCGGCATCGTCGATGTTGAGGTAGCCAAGCTCGCGCGCCACGCGGGTGTTGGTGAGCATGGAACGTCCGGTCACGACGACCTTGCGGCCGCACTTGCGGGCAGCATCGCAGATCTGCTGCAGGCGATGGATATGGCTCGAGAACGACGCGACGAACACGCGGCCCGGAGCGTTCTTGATGGCGTGCAGCAGATTGGGGCCGACTTCGGCCTCGGACTTGGTAAAGCCGGGAACCGTGGCGTTGGTGGAGTCGGAAAGCAGCAGGTCGATGCCCTGCTTGGCAAAGCGGCTGATGGCGGCATAGTCGGGCGTGACGCCGTCGATGGGCGTCTGGTCGAGCTTAAAGTCGCCCGTGTGCATAACGGTGCCCTGGTTGGTGCGAATAAACACGCCCAAAGCACCCGGAATGGAGTGCGTCATAGAGAAGAAGTCGAGCGAGATGCCACCGAGATTGACGTGGCTTCCGCCCTTGACCTCGCGGAACTTGGGTGCACGGATGCGGAACTCGGAAAGCTTGCCCTCGATAAAACCGAGCGTCAGCTTGCTCGAGAAGATGGGCACCTTGTTGTTGAGGTCCTGAAGCAGGTACGGAAGCGAACCGGTGTGGTCCTCGTGGCCGTGGGTGACGACGATGCCGCGGAGCTTCTCCTCGTTCTCCAGGACATAGGTGTAGTCGGGAAGCACCAGGTCGATACCGGGCTGGGAGTCGTCGGGAAACATGAGGCCGGCGTCGACGAGCACCATGTCGTCGCCGCACTCGAAGACCGTCATGTTCTTGCCGATGCCGTCAAGGCCGCCGAGCGGAATGATCTTCAAGGGAGATGATTTTTTAGCTGCCATAGGTTCGTGTGGTTTCCTTTCTTCGAAACGGGTCTGGAACAACCGACGGGGCGCTTCTGGCAAACCGACCGCCGGGAACGTACAAACATGCATCACAGAGTCGATGCAGTAACTACAGCATCATACCCATTTGCCCACCAACAGACCACCCATGCATCAAAGCCCCATCTGAACGGTCTATCCCGTCGGTCTGGGGCCATCGGGAGCCGGGGCGGGTTAAGTTTGCTGCTCTACAGTCCTGCGCAAGACGGAAAGCACATTAAGTGCTT
>CABRRA010000026.1:0-35040 GCA_902473205.1 uncultured Collinsella sp. | reverse complement strand
CCGCCACGGTCGCCGCCGCGGTCACCAAAGCCGCCGCGGCCACCGCGACCGCCACGGTCGCCACCACGGCCACCGCGATCGCCAAAGCCGCCGCGCCCGCCACGGTCGCCGCCACGGCCGCCACGGTCGTCACGGCCGCCGCGAGGACCGCGGTCCTCGTCCAGGCCCATGGCGACGAGCGGAGCGATGACCTTATCGAGGGCGGCCATCAGCTCGGTGGCCTCCTCGTAAGAAAGCTCGGGCAGGAGCTTCTCCTTCTTGTTGGCAAGCTCGACCAGGCCCTCAGCGGCATCCTCGGCAGCGAAGACGACGATCTTGCGCATATCGCCCTCGGCATCGTCGATGCGGCCGACCAGATCGGCAGCCTCGGCCTCGGCCATCAGGCCATCGAGCTCACGAAGGCGCATGCCCAGCAGGTCGGACATTTCCTTCTGCTCCATCTTGGGCTTGAGGTCAAGAAGCTTGATGGCGCGCTCGATGTTCGCCATGCGCTCGGCCTTGGCCTCCTCCTCCTTAGAAATAGCAAAGCGACGGCTACGCAGCAGGCGGGCGGCCTTCTGCATCTTGTCCATCAGCTCTTCGTCATCGTAATCAACGGCGGCCTCGACAACATCGGCCTCCTCCTCGGCGGAAACCTCGTCAGCAGCCTCAACCTCGGCAGCTTCGGTCTCCACGGTCTCGACTGCCTCGACCTCGGCAGCCATGGTCTCGTTCTCGGTCTCGTTCATGATCTCTTCGTTCTCAGACATGAGACTCCTTCTTGGCCCTCTCGGGCATCATCGCCCCATTCGCGGGGCCCGTCGCGCACTCTTTGCGCTTTAAACATTCATGCCTCTCGGCAAAACGTCCATTAGTTTATGGTGTCGCCATCCAATCTAGCTGCAGAATCTATATGCACACATTAATGCGACATGTGCGACTCGCGACGAGCGTACACCAGCGACGTCGCGAACCCAACCACGGCAATTGCAGCTGCCACACGCACGGCAGCTGCAAATCCAATTGCCTGGGCAACGTCCGTCGCAGCGCCAGCGACACCGGCAGTCGCCGCAGAACTCGAGAGCAGGCCGATAAACAGCGACGGGCCAAACGATGCGGCAATCATGTTCCACGTGTTGAGCAATGCCGTTCCGTGAGGATGCTCAGCGGCGGGCAGCGTCTCCAAGCCGGCCGTTTGCGAGGGGCTCAGCACCAAACCGACTCCGGCATACACCACAACGGTCAGCGCCACGACGACGCCGATGTTCATGCTTGCCGCCGTCATCGAGATGGCAGTCTGCCCCACGGCAATCAGGGTAAAGCCGACCGGCAGCAGCGGCCATGCGCCACGGGCGTCCATCACGCGTCCGCCCACAATCGAGGTCACGGCGTTGCAGGCAATCGCCGGCAAAATGAGCAAGCCCGCAACAAGTGCGGTCATTCTGTATGCGCCCTCAAAATAGAGCGGCAACAAAACGCTCATCGAGAACGTCGTCATCATCGATACCACCACAAGCAAGCACGCAGGCCAAAAACGAACACTCGCCATGGGACGCACGTTAAGCACCGGATGCTCAAGCTTGAGCTGACGGGCCGCAAACAGGCCGAGCAGCACAACGGCGGCGAAAAGCGCCACGACACCGGCAATCAAATTGGCCGAGAACTCGCCCACGGAATACACAAATGCCGTAATGCCGGCCGCGAGCAAAACAACCGACAGAATATCAAGCGTGGTGTTCGAGCGCTCTCCGACATTCTGAACAAGCTTAACGCCTGCCGCAGCGACCGCAATGCCGCCCACCAGCGGCACTACGAATACCGCCCTCCAGCCAAATAACGTGCACATAAGACCGCTGATCACGGGTCCAAACGCCGGTCCTAGCGTAATGCAGGCGCCGCCCAGGCTCAGATACAGACCGAGCTTCTCGCGCGGGGCACAAGACAGCACCACATTCATCATGAGCGGAAACAAAATGCCCGATCCCGCAGCCTGCAAAATACGGCTTGGCAGCAAAACGCTAAACGACGGAGCGACCAGGCACAGGACTTCGCCGGCGACCATGCATCCGCATGCGAAAAACAGCAGCTTGCGCGTCGAGAAACGGCCGGACAGAAAGGCCATGATGGCCGTAAAGATCGACGTCACGATCATGTAGCCCGAAACGAGCCACTGCGCCGTGGTGGCACTCACCGAAAAGGCCGCCATAATGTCGTGCAACGCCACGTTAATGATGTTCTCGTTAAACGCGGCGACAAAGGCTGCGATATACATTACGACGAGAAGCGCCGCAGTGCCCGATGGCGTTACTCTAACTTGTTGCTGAGATTTGCTCCCCATGCATTTCCTTCCTCTTGGAACGACAGTCGCATCGCCCCAGAGGAACAGTCCAGGGCGAAAAATGAGCCCTAGACTTACGCCAGACGCCGTACACGACGAGTCTGGCAACATGGTCCAACGTCGAAAGATTGTAACGCGGACGCGCAGCTTTCCTTCCGCGCTATTATTAAAAGTCCACGAAAGCATAAGACATGAGGAGCCCGCCATGATTAAGCCCATCATGAAATCCGAGTTCTTTTTGCGTCTGCCTTCCGAAGACGCGGGACCCGACGATGCCGCGACCGGGCAGGATCTCCTAGATACACTCCACGAGCATGAGCGCGAGTGCGTGGGCCTCGCCGCCAACATGATCGGCGTGCGCAAACGCATCATCTGCGTAAAGGACGGCAACAGGACGCTCCTGATGTACAATCCTCAAATTCTTGAGCAGGTCAATGCCTATCAGACGAGCGAAGGGTGCCTCTCGCTGATCGGCGAGCGTCCCTGTACCCGCTATCGCCGCATTAAGGTTGAGTATTTGGACGAGAACTTCGTCCGCCGCATCAAAAACTTCTCGGGCTACACCGCCGAGATCATCCAGCACGAAATCGACCACTGCAACGGAATTGTTATTTAGTTCCACTGATTCAAGAAAGCTCCCTGCAGCCAAGCAACTGCAGGGAGCTTTCGATTGTATAGAGCCTCTATCCCTTAGCTTTGACGGTAATGATCGAAGAAGTCGGCGAGGTCTTCGAGCGACTCTTTGAGCACTTCCATGCGCGGCAGGTACACGATGCGGAAGTGATCGGGCTCGGCCCAGTTAAAGCCGCCGCCGCGCGTGATCAGAATCTTCTTCTCGTGCAGCAGGTCGAGGGCAAACTGCTCGTCATCGGTGATGTTGAACTTCTTAACATCCATCTTGGGGAAGATATAGAACGCCGCGCGCGGCTTGACCACCGAGATGCCATCGATCTTGTTGAGTGCCTCATACACAAAGTTGCGCTGCTCGTAGACACGACCGCCGGGACGGATGTAGTCGTTGACCGACTGATGGCCACCGAGCGCCGTCTGGACGATCGACTGGGCCGGCACGTTGGAGCACAGGCGCATGTTAGAGAGCATGTTGATACCCATAATGAAGTCGCTCATGCAGCGCTGGTTGCCCGAAAGCACCATCCAGCCAATACGATAGCCCGCGATCATGTGCGACTTGGAAAGGCCGCTAAAGGTAACGCAGGGCAGATCGGGAGCGAGCGAGGCAATCGAGACGTGCTCGTAGCCGTCCATGCACAGACGGTCGTAGATCTCATCGGCAAAGATCATCAGCTGATGCCTGCGCGCAACCTCGACGATGCCCTCGAGCACCTCGCGCGGGTAGACCGAGCCCGTGGGGTTGTTGGGGTTGATGATGACGAGGGCCTTGGTCGCGCTCGTGATCTTGGACTCCATATCCTCCAGGTCGGGATACCAATCCGCCTGCTCATCGCATAGATAGTGCACGGGATGACCGCCGGCGAGGGTTGCGCACGCCGTCCAGAGCGGATAGTCGGGGCTGGGGATCAAAATCTCGTCGCCATTGTCGAGCAGAGCGTTCATCGAAAGCTGAATGAGTTCGGACACGCCGTTGCCCGTGTAGATATGCTCCATCTGAACATTGGGCAGGCCCTTGATCTGCGAATACTGCATGATCGCCTTGCGCGCAGAGAACAGGCCGCGCGAGTTGGAATAGCCTTCGCAGTCGGGCAGCTGCTGGCGCATGTCCTTGATAACCTCGTCGGGCGTGCGAAAACCGAAGGGCGCCGGGTTGCCGATATTGAGCTTGAGGATGCGCTCGCCCTCGTCCTCCATACGGGCAGCCTCGTCGACGACGGGACCGCGCACGTCATACAGGACGTTATCGAGCTTGGTGGATTTAGAAAAAGTACGCATGGTGGTGCTCCTTGGAATTTGAGCTGAGGGACTAGGTTCGGATTTGGCAACGTTATGGGACGAGGACGTCTCGACTTGATCGGCGTCACTGGCGAGCAGCCAGGAAACATCGACCTCCAAAATACGGGCGAGCAGCTCTGCCACATCGCGCCGCGGGATCGTCTTGCCGCTCACATATTGGCTCATCTGACTCTTGCCGAGTTTTTTGCCGAGCATCTCCGATGCGCGGATTACATCCGACTGGCGAACGTCGCGATCGGACATGGTCTGTCGCAGGCGATCGCTAAACGTCTCTTGGGCCATTAGAACCTCCTTGCTGGCAAAGTTCAATTTATAGAACACAAATTGAACCTGAGTTCAATTTAGGCAGCAGTATAGCGCGGCGCATTATCCGAAAGTTCAATTTCATAAGAAAATGTACCGAACCCCGAGAATTGTCCCAAAGTAGACAACAGGTACGCGCTTTTAGAGATATTCAAGGAAACGAGCCGCCGCAAGCGAAACGTCAGCGGTGCGGTATATGGCGTTGATCTGCCGATGAGGATGTCCCTCGAGAGGGCGCACGGCGACATCGAACTGGCAGCGGCGCAAGATGAGCGCCGGAAGAACGCTCACGCCCAGGCCGTCCTCGACCATGGCCATAATCGCATAGTCATCCCAGGTCGACAGTTTTGAGCGCACTGCCAGGCCCGCGCGGCGAAACAGCGGCGTTATTTCGTCGTCGCTACCGCGTTCCAGCAGAATAAACTGCTCGTTGGCCAAATCGGCAAGGGAAACGACCTCCGCGATGGCAAGCGAAGAGTCCGCTGGCACCACGGCCATCAGCTCGTCTTGCACCAACGGCCGCGACGCCATGCCGGCACCGTGCGGCTCGCGCGGAATAAAGCCCAAGTCGCAGCGGCCTTCCGCCACCCATTGCTCAATCTCGGAGTAATCACCCATCAGCAGCTCGTAATCGACGTCCGGGTGATCGGCGCGAAAGTGCGCAATCACCGGCGGCAGCACGTGGGTCGCCACGCTCGAAAACGTACCGATGCAGATTTTGCCGCGCATGAGCCCACGCATCTCATCTACCCGTCGCTGCAGGCGAGTGAATTCCTCACAGAGCGCCTCAACCGCCGGCATAACTTGCCGCCCGTCGGCAGAAAGCACTACGCCCTCGCGGCTTCTATCAAGCACTTTAAAGCCCCAGTCGGCCTCAAGATCGGCCACCATACGGCTCACGCCCGACTGCGAATAGCTCAGCCGCTCGGCGGCGCGCGTAAAACTGCCGGCGCGCACGGTCTCGAGCAGGACCTGCATCTTTTGAACATTCGTTTCCACGGCACCCCTCCACATATGCATGAGCTTTTGTCATGTTATCTATGAATTATATTCGCTTTTCTTCTATAGCCAGTTCACCCATAGTGAACATGCTCGGATATAGAGGGGATTTCAGCGCATGAACAACGGACTGTTTGCGTACTTAGCAGCATTGCTATTGTTTGGCTCCAACGGCATCATCGCCGCTGCCATTGCGCTGCCGAGCTCCGATATCGTGCTACTGCGCACGTTTTTGGGCGCACTCTCGCTTGTCACCATCCTCGCCGTCACCCAACGCCATAAGCTGCAGGCGCCATCCCGCCCCCGCGAAGCCGCAGCCCTCCTCCTCTCGGGAGCCGCGCTGGGCGCCAGCTGGATTTTTCTGTTCCGCGCCTACCAGACGATTGGCGTCGGCGTATCCTCGCTGCTGTACTACTGCGGCCCCATCATCGTCATGGCGCTCTCCCCGCTCATCTTTGGCGAAAAGCTGACCGGCAGCAAAATCGCCGGCTTTATCGCCGTCGCCTGCGGTGCTTTTCTCATTGCGGCACAAGGTCTAGGCGGCAATATGCCCATTGCGGGTATCGCTTGCGGCATCGCCTCGGCCTTCTGCTATGCATTGATGGTCATCGCCAGCAAGGGTGCGCCGCACATCGAGGGCCTCGAGAACTCCGCGCTCCAGGTGAGCGCCGCCTTTTTGACCGCGCTGGTCCTTACGCTCCTCACGCAGGGCGCCCCCTCATTCCTGTCCGCCGGCGTCGCCGCCAGTATTGATTGGCGCGCCGTCGTCATGCTCGGCGTCGTCAACACCGGCATCGGCTGCCTGCTCTACTTTAGCGCCGTCGCCAAACTGCCCGTCCAGACCGTCGCCGTCGTCGGCTACCTCGAGCCGCTTTCGGCGGTCGTGTTCTCGGCCGTCCTTTTGGGCGAAGCCATAACACCGGTCCGTCTGATGGGCGCCGTGCTTATCATCGGCGGCGCGATCTTTTGCGAACTCGCCGGCAAACGCGCAAACGCCAAGGCTGGCATCGCCCAGGCAGCACGTGCTTAAAGCCCCTGCTTTGAAATGCTACCTGCATACATAAATAATCCTCAGCTGGGGATTATTGTCTAAAATAACCTGATGTGCCAAACTGCTCTTGTATGTATAAAGACGGCATAAAGGTTATCTGTCCTAGACGGATAACCGGATGTCCAAGGGAGTCCACGTGGCACATAACAAACTGGAGGCAAGCCCCCAAGATCAGCGTGGTCAAGGCGGGCATGGAGCCATTCCCCTCTCCGCTGGCATGCTGCTCGTTACGCTCGGCGTCGTCTACGGCGACATCGGCACGAGCCCCATGTACACCATGAAATCAATCGTCGCCAACAACGGCGGCATCGGTACCGTCAGCGAGGACATGATCTTAGGAGCGCTTTCGCTCGTCATCTGGACCATGACGCTCGTGACCACGGTCAAGTACGTGGTTATCGCCATGAAGGCCGATAACCACAACGAGGGCGGCATCTTCGCCCTGTTTAGCTTGGTGCGCAAAGTGGCGCCGTGGCTGATCCTTCCCGCCATGATCGGCGGCGCGGCGCTGCTCGCCGACGGCATCCTCACCCCCGCCGTCACGGTTACCACGGCCATCGAGGGCTTGCGCACTATCGAGTGGGGCCATGCGCTTTTGGGTGACGGCCAGACCAACGTCATCATCATCACCATCATCATTATCTGCGGCCTGTTTGCCATGCAGCGCGCCGGCACCTCGTCGATCGGCAAGCTGTTCGGCCCGCTCATGACGCTGTGGTTCCTGTTCTTGGCTGGCGCCGGCCTGTTCAACATGCTCGGCAACCTGTCCATCCTACGCGCGCTCAACCCCATCCGCGGCATCATGTTCCTGTTCTCGCCCATCAACCACTCGGGCATCATGGTGCTCGGCTTCGTCTTCCTGTCGACGACCGGCGCCGAGGCGCTCTATTCGGACATGGGTCACGTGGGCAAGGCTAACATTTACGCATCCTGGCCGTTCGTAAAGGCAGCCCTCATCCTTAACTATCTGGGTCAGGGCGCTTGGCTGCTCGCCAACAATTCCAATCCCCAGATGCTCGCGATGGATATCGTCAACCCGTTCTATATGATGCTCCCCGAGCCCCTGCGCCCCTTTGCCATCGTGCTTTCGGCCGTGGCGGCCATCATCGCCTCGCAGGCGCTCATCACCGGCTCGTTCTCGTTGGTTTCGGAGGCAACGCGCCTCAACCTTATGCCGCATCTGCGCATCCACTACCCCAGCGACACCAAGGGCCAACTCTATATTCCGCTCGTCAACAACATCATGTGGGTCGGCTGTATCTTCATCGTGCTGCTGTTCCAAAACTCCGAGCGCATGGAGAGCGCCTACGGCCTCGCCATTACCGTGACCATGCTCATGACCACGACGCTTTTGACGAGCTACATCGCCGGCATCCTCAAGCACAAGCTGGGCGCCTGCGTCTTCGCCCTGCTCTTTGGTGCCATTGAGCTGTGCTTCTTCGCTTCGTGCCTCACCATGTTCTTTGACGGCGGCTACGTCATGATCTTCCTGGCCGCGCTGCTGTTTGGCCTTATGTACGTGTGGCGCCGCGGCACCGCCATCGAGCGCACGCAGACGATCCTGCTGCCCGTCTCCAAGTACATTGACCAGCTCGGCCGCCTGCGCAACGACGAGACCTACCCCGTGCTCGCCGACAATCTGGTGTTCCTTACCAACAGTCCCGACCCGCTCACGCTCGACCGCGACGTGCTCTACTCCATCTTGGATAAGCATCCCAAGCGTGCCAAGGCATACTGGTTCATCAACGTGCATGTCACCGATGAGCCCTATACGCACGAGTATTCCGTCGAGACCTTTGGCACGGACTTTTTGTTCCGCGTGCGCTTGGACCTGGGCTTTAAGGTCAACCAGCGCATCAATGCCTACCTGCGCCAGATCGTTGGCGACTTGATGGCATCGGGCGAGCTGCCGCCGCAGCATCACGCCTACTCCATCTACGAGACGCGCGGCAACGTGGGCGACTTCCGTTTTTGCATGCTGCGCAAGATGCTTGCCCCCGAAACGGACATCAACCGCAACGATCACCGCGTCATGGCCATCAAGTACGCCGTCCGCCGCGCCTGCGGAAGCCCGGCACGCTGGTACGGTCTTGAGAACTCGGCCATCATCATCGAGTACGTGCCTCTCTTTGCCCGCATGCGTCCAGCAGTCAAGCTCGTACGCACCCAGGTGCCACTCGAGGTTCAGATCGAAGAGGCCGAGGAAATGGAAGTCGACATCTTCTCGGACGACTTGGTCAATGGCAACGAGGCCGGTAGGGACATGAACGTCGATCCCACCGAGCTGCTCGAGAGCGTCGCCGATACGCCCGAACAGCAACAGCTCGACGGCCTCGAGAGCGAACAGCTCAACGACGCCAACTTCTAGCGCCGTCACCCATCGACGATAGCGGCCCTGCACCTCGCGAGAGATGCAGGGCCGTCTTGTATTGCAGTAAAGCTAGCGGCTACGAACGACGCGGCTCGGGAACCACGAGTCTATCGGGGCTCGCGCCCTCGGCATCCGTCAGGCTCACGTAGCGAATCGACGGATCCCCATACATCGCGTAGTAATAATTGCCCGTGCGCGCGCTAAAGCATCCGGTATAGATAGTCTTCTCGAACTTGCCATCGCCCATCCTGGACGCCCCCTCAATCATCACCACGCCCTCGAGTGAACGGAACATGCGGACGACGTTTTCGGTCTCGCTCTCCTTTTGCGGGTAATTGGCATTGAGGTACGCCGCCTTTACAAAACGGCTCGGCGAATAGCAGTCACCCGGAATACCGCGCATGCCGGCACCCGCACCATAGGGCTTGAGCTCGGCGCCACGCCATGTCGCCGTCTGCGGAAAATCGCTTGTGGCCGTGATATAGGTGCGCAGGTTTTCCATGTGCCACGGGAAGGTGGGCTGATTGGCAAGGGTGTCGACCGGATCGTCGTATACATGCAGGCCGTCAGCCATCATCTCGACCACGATGCTACGCTGGCTGTCGCCGATAATCCAATGGAGCAGCGACACGCCCAGCCCCTCTCCGGCAGATTTGGCGACAATCACCGTGTCGCGCAGCGCGGCCTCGACCTCATCGACCGTCGAGAACGTCGCTGCCACCCAGAGGGGAAACTCGTAGGCCGCGATATTGGTCTTGCCGTCGACAGGGCCCTCGGCATACTCGGCATAGCCGGGAAAGTTGAGCCCCGCCACAGCCAGACCCGCATCGTTACCGCAATCGAAAAACATGGGATAGTTCTTGTAATCGATGCACATACCGATCACCGCGTGTGCCGCTGTCGCGTCGTCGATAAACGAATACGGAATGTGGAACCCGCGCGGCATCACGCGAACCTGTTGGCCGTAGTCAAAGCTCCAGTCGAGGTTGCGGCCCAGATACATGTGACCAGAATTATCGGTAAATCGAATGCTCGTACACATAGCGCCTCCCAGCTTTACGTTCTTGCTAAGGTTATTGTCACCAAACAAAGAGGCGCTAAACACAAAAGCCCGGACATGACAACAATGTCACGCCCGGACTATTCAAGCAGGATAAACTCAACCAAGTTAACCCCGCAGGTCGTCTAAGGGGTCAAAGTGCCGCAGATTGCCACGAAAGAGGAGCGAAGCGTACTTAAAGTACGCGAGCGACGATTGGGCGGCAAGGTGCGGTGCTTTGGTCCCCTTAGACCAACTTTCCTAGACAGTGGTCAATCATGTGTTGAATCATCTGCGCCTCGAAGCCCACAAAGTCCTGCTTGCGCTCGCGCATCTTGCCGTCGACGATCTGGTCAAAGGCAACCTTGCACTTGATGTAGCGCGTGGACTTGGTGATTTCCTCGTGCGTCAGGCAGCTCTCCTCCATCTTGCTGGCGCCCAGACCAAACACCAGACGGGGGTTGTAGAGCACATGGGGCTCGCCGGCATCGTCCAGGTAGACGCAGACCTTCTTGGTGACGCCAATCTGGTTGGCGGCAAGGCAGCCGGCATCGTCGAGCGACTTGATGGTATCGATCAGGTCCTGTGCCACCGACTCGTCCTCGACGGTCGCGACCTCGCAACGCTGGGACAGAATAGCCTCGTCGTGGCAGAGCTCTTTAATCATACGTTCCTCCATAGGGGTCGTTGTAACTGCTTAAGTATACGGTACCCACACATTTTCATACGGAAAATACCGCCCGTCCGCTACAAAGCGCCGAACATCAACATGTGAGAAACAGCAAGGTTGTAAAGGCGATATAGTGAGTGAGTTCGTGTCAATCGGCCTAAACTCGGGGCCGAACAAGGAAAGGGTATGCATGGACGAACTATTTCACGTCAGCGAGCGCAAGTCCACAATCGGGACCGAACTTCGCGCTGGACTGACAACATTCCTGGCGATGGCCTACATCATCGCCGTCAACCCCGCAGTGCTCTCGGGCGCCGGCATCGATGCGGGAGCACTCGCCTGCGCCACCTGCCTGGGCGCTGGCATCATGACCATCTGCATGGGCGTCTTCGCCAACCGCCCGCTCGCCTGCGCGTCGGGCCTGGGCATCAACGCCATGATCGCGGGCATCGCCACCACCATGTGCGGCGGTGACTGGCACGTGGCCATGAGCGTTATCTTCCTCGAGGGTATCGTCATCTTGCTGCTCGTCCTTTGCGGCCTGCGCGAGGCCATCATGGATGCCATCCCTGTGGTCCTGCGCCACGCCATCTCGGTTGGCTTGGGTCTGTTCATCGCCATGATCGGCCTGTGCGACGCCGGCATCATCACCGCTGGCGCCGGTACGCTCGTCGGCCTGGGCGACATCGCCTCCCCCACCTTTATCGTCGGCATCATCTCCATCGTCGTGACGGTTGCCCTGGCTTCCCGCAACGTGCCGGGTTCGCTGCTCATCGGCATCATCGTCGCCGTTATCGCCGGTATCCCGCTGGGCGTCACCCATGCGCCCGAGGGTCTCATCGCACCGCTCGACTTCTCGACCTTTGGCGCCCCGTTTGCCAGCACCGCTGATGGCAACATGGCCATCGTGAAGGTTCTGACCGACCCGATGCTGCTCGTCGTTGCCTTCTCGCTGCTCATGAGCGACTTCTTCGACACCATGGGCACCGCGATGGCCGTCGCCAAGCAGGGCGAGTTCTTGACCGAGGACGGCAATGTCGAGGACATCCGCCCCATCCTGGTCGTCGACTCCGTGGCCGCTGCTGCCGGTGGCTTTATGGGCGTCTCCTCCATCACCACCTTCGTCGAGTCCACCTCTGGCGCTGCCGACGGTGGCCGCACGGGCCTCACCTCCGTCACCACCGGCGTGCTGTTCATTCTCGCCGCGTTCTTCTCCCCCATCGTCACCATCGTTTCCAGTGCCGCCACCTGCGGTGCTCTGGTCTACGTCGGCTACCTCATGATGAGCGAGGCCTCCGAGATCGACTGGTCCGACGTGTCGCAGGGTTTCCCGGCGTTCATGATTGTCGCCGGCGTGCCCTTCACCTACTCCATCTCTGCCGGAATCGGCCTGGGCTTTATCGCCTACGTGATCGTCGCGCTCTTTAAGGGCGAGGCCTCCAAGATCAAGCCGCTCATGTGGATCGCAGCCCTTGCCTTCCTCGTCTACTTCTTTGTAGCGTAACGGCAAAGCTGCCAAAGCAGAACACCAAAGCACGGAGTTGCATCGAGCGGCTCCGCGCTTTTCTTTTAAAGCCAGGCAACGCACGGACGCGCGATGTATTGCTTCCCAAGTTTTGGACATTTTGCCCTCCAAACGGCACTACCGCCGGCTTCATCCTGCAGATATGCTGGGCGTAATCGCATAGGCCCTATGAGGATGGGAGTAACCATGGCCGCCTTGTTCACGACCCCCAAGCGCAATGACAAAACCTCTGGAGCCCATTTTGTCGAGCCCGACGTGCGCCGTCGCACGCTGCTCGCACACGGCAGCTGGCGCCGCGTGACGCGCCGCATCGTCTGCGGCCTGGCCTGCGCGCTTACGGTGAGCTCGCTGCTTATGCCGAGCGTCTCGCTCGCGGCCGAGTGGGTCAACGTCGGCGGCACTCAGTACAACACTGCAGCAGGCGACGAGGCCGGCACCTGGGCCTGGGACGGCGCCGACGACATGAAGCTCAACGGCTATAACGCCGGCGCGATCGAGGCAGCGGGCAAGCTCAACGTGAGCTACGAGGGCGACAACATCGTCACTAACGGCGATGGCCGCGGCATCAAGGTTAAGGATGGCGCGAACGAGAACGCCGAGCTTAATATTCAGGGCGACGCGTCCAGCACGCTCAACGTGACATCTTCTCGTGACGCCATCACTTCCGTCGGCAGCATCAACATCGACGGCGCTGGCACTGTCAACGCCACGAGCACCGAGCACGATGCCATCGATGCCGGGGGCGATGTCACCATCAAGGGCTCGGGAAACGTTAACGCCACGGGCGATTCGGATGGCATCAGGGCCGACGGCAACATCACGATCGACAACAGCGGAACCGTCACCGCCAAGGCCACCGAGGATCAGGGTATCGATGCTAACGAGAACCTCATCATAAAGGGCGGCGGCAAGGTAGAGGCAAGCTCCATCAAAGACAATGCGATTTGGGCCGACGGCAACATCGAGATCTCGGGTGGCAGCCAGGTCAAGGCAAGCTCCGAGGAAGACGCCGCCATCGACGGTAAAAACAGCCTCACGGTCACGAACGCTTCCCTCAACGCAAGTGGCGTTGGGTATGGCACCTATGTCTACAAGGGCATCACGTTCGATGGCGCAACCGTAACGGTCCGTGCAAGCGCAGGGAACGATGAAGCCAGCGCCCTCTTCACCGACGAGGACGACATCGTCATCAAGAACGGCTCGATCGTGGATGCGTTCGCAGAAGGCCAGTTCTCGACCGCAATCTCCACCAGAAACTACTACCCCAACGAAGCGGGTGGTCACATCTACATTAGTGACTCCGTTGTCAAGGCTATAGCCCGCTATGTCGAGTCCGGTAGCGACGGCCCCGATCACTACAGCAACGACCAAAGCGGCGCGGTCATTCCCGAGCATAGGGGCGTGAACATCGGCATCTTTGCCCGGACCAAGGAGGGCATCACGCCCGCGACCATCTCGATTGTCCGCAGTAAGGTCACAGCTGAGGGAGACACGGCGGCAATCTTCGCCCTTGCCGTGAGCGCGGACGGCGAGACAATCGGCACCATCGAGATCGAAGGCGCTCCCATCCAGACGCCCACAGGCGGCAAGATCATTGGCTATCGCAACAAGGAAGAACTCGATGACGGCATCTTCTACGTGGTGGGTCAAACCATCGGCACGGGCGACGCTGTGATCGACTCCCCCTATAACGAAGCCGTCGCCAAGAGCACGGTCATCGCGCCTCCCGAGGAGATCAAACCCGAGGAGAAGCCAGGCGAGACCAAGCCCGAGGGTTCCAAGTCCGAGGGCACGAAGACGACCAAGACCGTTGCAGTTGCAGCCACGGGAGCCAAGATCGCCGGCAAGCTCGCGGCAACCGGCGACGCCTCGAGCGCAGCCATCGTGGCAGCCGCCCTTGCGGGAACAGCCGCCATCGCCGCGGGCGCCGTGGTGAGCCGCAAGCGCTCGTAAACACTTTTTCGCACGGGACGGGTGGATCGCGGCCCTTGCCTTCCTCGTCTACTTCTTCGTAGCGTAAGGGCAAGGCTGCAAAAGCTGAACAATAAAGCGCGGAGTCGCCATGCGGCCCCGCGCTTTTCTTTTAGCGCCGGTCCCTGCGCCGGCGTGCGGCCTATTTCTCCCCCATTTTGGCCATTTTGCCCTCCAAACGGCACTACCGCCGGCAACATCCAGCAGATACGCTGAATCTAGTCGTATAGGCCCTATGAGAACGGGAGCAACCATGGCAGCCTTGTTCACGACCCCCAAACGCAATGACACTACCGCCGGAACCCATGTTGCCGAACCCGACGTTCGCCATCGCATAGGACTCGCGCACGGCAGCTGGCGCCGCGTGACGCGCCGCATCGTCGTGGGCGCCGTGTGCGCGCTCACGGTGAGCTCGCTGCTCATGCCGAGCGTCTCGCTCGCAGCGGAATGGGTCAAGGTCGGCGGCAACAAGTACAACACCGCGGCGAGCGACGAGGCCGGTACCTGGTCGTGGGACGGCGCCGACGACTTGAAGCTCAACAACTATAACGGCGGCGAGATCCAGGCCGCAGGCAAGCTCAACGTGAATTACTCGGGAACCAACATCGTCACTGCCGAATGGATCGAAAGCATCAACGTTTCTCATGGCACTAACGAGAATGCCGAGCTCAATATCCAAGGCGACGAGGGCGGCACGCTCAGCGTGACATCTACTGAGGACGCTATCCTCACCACGGGTAATATCAACATCGACGGAGCCGGATCCGTCAACGCCACGAGCACTGGGTTTGATGCCATCAATGCCGGAGGTGATCTCGCTATCAAAGGTTCGGGCAACGTCAACGCCACGGGTGCATCGGATGGCATCAGGGCAAACGGCAATATCACGATTGACGACAGCGGAGCCGTCACCGCCAGGGCTACCAAGGACAAGGGTATTGGAGCCGACAAGAACCTCACCATCAAGGGTGGCGGGACGGTCGAGGCAAGCTCAGCCGATGGTGAGGCCCTTTGGAGCGGCGGCAATATCAACATCTCGGACGGCAGCCAGGTCAAGGCAAGCTCCGAGAAAGACGCTGCCGTCGAGGCCAAGGGCAGCCTCGCAGCCACAAACGCCTCCCTCAACGTAAACGGTGTTGAATATGGCGTCTATGCCCACAAGGGCATCACCCTCGATCATGCAAACGTGACGGTCCGTGCAAGTAAAGGCAGATACGGTGGCGCCAACGCCCTCTTCACCTACCAGGACGACATCGTCGTCAAGAACGGCTCCACCGTGGACGCGTTTGCGGAAGGCGAGGTTTCGGCTGCATTCTCCACCAGAAACGATCGACCCAACGAGAAGGGCGGCCACATCTACATCAGCGACTCCGTTGTCAAGGCCATAGCCCGCTATGTCGAGAACGGCGACGGCCCCATCCCCTACAGCGAAAACCAAGATGGCGAGACGAGGCGCGAACCCCAAGGCGAGAACATCGGCATCATCGCCCAGACCAGCGAGGGCGTCACACCCGCAGTCATCTCGATCATCCGCAGCAAGGTAACGGCCGAAGGAGATACAGCGGCAATCTTTGCCCGTGCCATGAGCGCTGACGGCAAGACAATCGGCACCATCAAGATTGAGAACGCCGCCATCCAGACGCCCGAAGGCGGCAAGGTCATTGACTATCGCAAGCTCCGTGACGGCATCTACGAGGCAGGCCAAGCCATCGGCACGGGCGACGCCACGGTCGACTCCCTCTATATCAAAGCAGTCGCCAAAAGTACGACCATCGCACCTCCCGAGGTAGCCAAGCCGGAAGACCCCAAGCCCGACGAGACCAAGCCCGCAGAAAGCAAGCCCGCGGAGTCCAAGCAGAACCCCAAGCCTGGGGGCTCAAAGCCGACCAAGGCCGTTGCGGCTTCAACCACGAAAGCCAAGACTACCGGCGTGCTCGCGGCAACCGGCGACACCTCGGGTGCGGCCATCGTGGCAACCGTCCTTGCGGGAACAGCCGCTATCGCCGCAGGCACCATGGCGAGCCGTAAGCGTTCTTAGACGCCTCTGCGCACATGGCAGCTCCCGCGAAGGCCCCGAGCCCCAGCACCGTTTAACAACGCCACCGCCGAGCTCCCCTCCGGCGGTGGCGTTTTCCATATGCGTCCGCAGGGGATGCACGAGATTGTCTTTGGTCTAGCCCAACCGGCATACGCTGGCGTGCGACAATTGGGGCTGCCGATATCACAACACTGAGAGAAGCCCGTCATGGAAGCGCATCAAAAGCAGATAACCGTTTATTCAGAGTGTGTGGAAGGCGCGCCCGTCATCTACCTTCCTGTGGTCGTGGGCGACGGCAGCGAGGTTTATAAGTGTTGCCGAGAGCTCGACTGTCCGCCATTCGCCCTCGTCACCATTGGCGGGCTCGATTGGAATCGCGAGCTGAGCCCCTGGGCATGCGACGGGACCGTACGCGATGCCGAGCCTTTCGGCGGCCAAGCTGCCGATTTTCTTGATGAGCTGCTGAATCAGATAATCCCCCAGGTCGAGTCGTCGCTTCCTCAGCCGCCCACCCGGCGCGGCATTGCCGGTTACTCGCTCGCGGGCCTCTTCGCACTCTGGTCCCTCTGGCAAACCGACGCCTTTGACCGCGCCGCGAGCGCATCGGGGTCGCTATGGTTTCCCGACTTTGTCGACCGTGCCAGCACGGCCCCTTTTGCCGGCAGCCCGCAAGCCGTCTACCTGTCACTCGGCAAAAAGGAAACCAAGACGCCCAACCGCATGATGCGGCATGTACTCGACGACACACGCGCGATGGAAGCGTTGCTCGTCGAGCGCGGCATTCCAACAACGCTGGAGCTCAACCCCGGCAATCACTTTGCCCAAACCGACTTACGCATGGCCCGCGGCATCCACTGGATACTGACACATTAAAAATGGTGCCCACACGCATATACGCATGGGCACCATATCTTGTTTTAGCTGAACGCAGCTGCTACTCAGCAGCCTCCTCAAGCTCGGAGACATCAAACTCAAAGTCGTTACCCGGCAGGATGGCGTTGAGCACAATGCCCACCAGTGAGCCCACGGCAATGCCGGACAGCGAAATCGTCACGCCGCCGAGCTCCAACACGATGGCGCCGGCGGTGCTGTACGCGATGCCGAGCGAAAGCACGAGCACCAGCGCGGCAACCAGCACGTTGCGGTTGTTCTGGAAATCGACCTGGTTCTCGATGAGGTTGCGGACGCCCACAGCGCTGATCATGCCGTAGAGCACGAGCGACACACCGCCGATCACACACGCCGGCATGGCCGCAATGACAGCCGCGAACTTGGGGCAGAACGAAAGCACGATGGCGCAACACGCGGCAATTCGAATTACGCGCGGATCGAACACGCGCGTCAGGGCAAGCACGCCGGTGTTCTCACCATACGTGGTGTTGGCCGGAGCGCCAAAGAGCGAAGCCAGAATCGTGGCAAGACCATCACCGAGCAGCGTGCGGTGCAGACCGGGATCGGCAATGTAGTTGCGCTCGCAGGTGGAGCCAATAGCGGAAATATCACCGATATGCTCGATCATAGTTGCAAAGGCCAGCGGCATGATGGTGATGATGGCCGTCGTGGCGAGGCCGCTATCAAACTGCGGACCAAAGAGCGCAAACACGGTGTTGTTCCACACGATGGGAAGACCGACCCACGGCGCGGCTGCGACACCAGAGAAATCGACCTCACCCAACGCGGCCGCAACGGCATAGCTCACCACGACGCCCAGCAGGATCGGCACGATTTTGACCATGCCGCGGCCCCAGATGTTGCAGATGACGATCACTGCAACAGCGATAACGGCGACAAGCCAATTGGTCTGGCAGTTGGCAATGGCGGAGCTTGCCAGGATCAGACCGATCGAAATGACGATAGGGCCAGTCACCACCGGCGGAAAGAAACGCATGACACGCTTGGCGCCAAACGCGCGGAAGAGCGCCGCCAGCACCGGATAGAGCAGACCGGCACAAGCTACGCCCAGGCAGGCGTAGGGCAAAAGCTCGGTCTCGCCGTTGGGCGCGATTGCGGCATAACCGGCAATAAAGGCAAACGATGAGCCCAAAAATGCCGGCACCTTACCGCGCGACAGGAAGTGGAACAGCAGCGTGCCCAAGCCGGCAAACAAAAGCGTTGCCGATACCGAGAGGCCGGTGAGCACGGGCACCAGCACGGTGGCGCCAAACATGGCAAACAGGTGCTGTAGGCCGAGCAGGAACATGCGCGGGCGGCCGAGCGACGATGCGTCGTAGATGGCATCGCTGACGGCGGGCGTCGAGGACTGGGACATGGATGTCCTTTCGAATGGAAGGGCGATCAGGCATATCGGATAACCTGCCCGAACGATACGATCCGAACCATTGTACGCGATACACTATGCCTCGCACGCGCCGCCACCTGCAAACACTAGCGCTATTTCCAAACGCGCTCGGCAATGCGCTTGACCAGCGCGATCTTTGCCCATTGCTCATCCTCGGTCAGCTTGTTGCCAATCTCGCAGCTGGCAAAGCCGCACTGAGGCGACAGATACAGGTTCTCGAGCGGCACGTACTTTGCGGCTTCACGGATGCGCTCGACGATAACATCCTCGTTCTCGAGCTCTGCCGCCTTGGTGGTTACCAAGCCCAGCACGACCTTCTTGCCCGGGGCAACGTACTTGAGCGGCTCAAAACCGCCGGCGCGCGGCGTATCGAACTCCAGGTAAAATGCATCGACATCCTCGTTTGCGAACAGGTACGGCGCGATGGGGTCATAGCCGCCCTCGAAGGCATAGGTGGAGTGGTAGTTGCCGCGGCACACATGCGTGTTGATGACCAGATCGTCGGGCTTGTCCGCGATGGCGGCATTGTTGAGCGCCACGCCCAGCTCGCTTACCTTTTGCAGGTCGACCGGGCTCATGCCGGTTTTGGCGACAAAATCGGTGTCGCAGTAGATGCCCCAGGTGCAGTCATCAAACTGGATGTTGCGGCAGCCTGCTGCGTACAGGTCGGCGATCACCGTGCGATAAGCGGCTGCGATGGCGTCGGCAAGTTCCTCATCGGTCTTATAGACAGCGCGCAGGCTCTCCTGCTGGCCGTCGCAGCGGTCGAGCGTGACTTCGGAGAACGTCTGGATCGGCGCCGGAATGGTTTGCCGCGCGACCTGGCCCTCCCCCTCGAGCGCCTTGACAAATTTAAAGTGCTCGACGAACGGATGGTTCTCGCCGCTAATGGGGCCGGTTACCACGGCGGTGTCGGCTGTGGTCTCCTCGTCGTGGAACATATAGCCCGTACGCGAGGTACGGCGTTCAATGCCGTTGAGCCCCCACATAAAGTCGAGGTGCCAGTAACTGCGGCGAAACTCGCCATCGGTAATCACCTGCAGGCCAGCGGACTTTTGCTTGTCCACCAGGTCGCGAATGGCCTCATCCTCGACGGCCTTAAGGCCGGCGGCGTCGAGTGTGCCCGCAGCATAGGCGGCACGGGCGTCCTTTACGGCCTGTGGACGAAGAAAGCTGCCGACGATATCGGCGCGAAACGGCGCGTTCAGCGTGGTTAAAGCACTCATAGATATCTCCCTTTGCATTGGTTGCTTTACTGGGACAAAGTATGAGCGCTCATATAGCCATCGTAAAATATACGTTTATAACAGTTTGATATAGATGCTTCCTATATCAGTTGGGACTGCCATGAAGAGATTTGACCTGTACAGGACGCAGCAGTCTAGATATGCTGACGGATCGCGTCGATATAAGCTTGGCCGTAGCGCGTGAGCGTCGTATTTTTGCGCGTAATGATGCCGATCTCCATGTACTCGTCCACATCGAGCGGAATGGAGATGATACCGGGGCCGTTGAGCTCGTGACTGATCACGCCTGAGCATACCGTGTAGCCGTTAAGGCCCATGGCCAGGTTGAACAGCGTCGCGCGGTCGCGCACGCGGATGTTCTTGCGGCGCTCAAACGTCGAGGTCAGTTCCTCGGAATAGTAGAACGAGTTATAGCTGCCCTGCTCATAGGACAAGAACGGGTAGTCTTCCAAGTCCTCGAGCGTCACGCTCGAGCGGTCTGCCAAAGGATGGTCGGCGCATACAAAGACATGCGGCGTGGCGCAGAAGAGCCCCTCGAATACGAGTTCGTTGGCGGCGAGCATGCGCTCGATGACCTCGCGATTGTGCTCGGACAGGTACAGGATGCCGAGCTCGCTTTTCATATGCGCGACGTCCTCGATAATCTCGTGGGTCTGTTCCTCGCGCAGGGTAAAGTCGTAACGCGCGGCATCAAACTTACGAATCACATCGACAAACGCATTAACGGCAAAGGAATAATGCTGGCAGCTCACGCTAAAATGCGGCACCTGCTCGGATGCGCCCTTGTACTTGCCCTCGAGCAGGTCGGCCTGGTCGAGTACCTGGCGCGCGTAGCCTAAGAAGGTCTCGCCCTCTTCGGACACAATAACACCCTTGTTGGTGCGCTCAAAGATGTGGACACCCATCTCGTTTTCGAGATCGCGAATCGATGCGGTAATCGAAGGCTGCGACACAAAGAGCCGGCGCGAGGCCTCGGTGATGCTGCCGCATTCGGCAACTTTGACGACGTACCTGAGCTGCTGAAGCTTCATAGCTTTCTCCCTAGACGTTCGTGACGTCGAAACCCATCGCATCCATCTGACACATAAACGGCGGCATCTCCCCCGTCGCGGCACAGGCGGCAATCTGATGCAGAGCCCCGGCGACCGCATCATCTGCCGCGGCGCCGATATGCCAGCGTGCGGCAGCCGTGACGGCCTCGTTGGCATTGGCGACAGCAACGGAGTTGGGGACGGCATCGATCATGGGCAGATCGTTATCGGAATCGCCAAATACGGCCACCTCATCAGGCGTCAGACCCAAAGCGCGTGCCAGCTCCAGCGCAGCGCAGCCCTTGTCCCAACCAGCCGGAAGGATGTCAAACAGGCGCACGCGGTTGTTGGGAAACACAAGCGAGAGCTCCGGCACCTCAGCGGTAACGCGCTCGCGTAGCTCCGCGAGCTCCTCACGTGAACGGGCGCTCCAGATATTCGCCTTGTATACCGGGGCATCATCGACAACAGGACGGCACGGGGCCTCTTCGCCCTTGAGCCACGCGTTGCCGCCCGACTCCATGGCGCGGCGCACGCGCTCGGGGTCGCCCGTCACGCAATAGGCATCGTTATCCCAAAAGTCGTCACCCAGGCTGTAGACCTTTAGATAGGTATCGTCGGTCTCTTGCTCGAGGTAATCGGCCAGACGCGTCAGGGCACCGTTGTCGGTCGCGCGCGAAGCGACCACCTGACCGTCGACAAACATTACCTGGCCGTTACAGAATGCGCCAGTCGAAAAACACTCGGAACAACTTTTGAACATCCAGCCCATCGCGGACGGCTGACGACCCGAAACCGGACCAAAGTGCAGACCCGCCGCCTGCATGGCATGAATACCCTCGATGGCGCAGTCGCTGGCTCCGTCATGCCCGGCTGGAATCAGCGTATCGTCCATATCGGTCAGCACAAGTTTAATCATAAGACCCCCATTCGTATCGGTCCTACCTATTGTAACGACCTGCCAAAATAAACCTGTCCCTTTTTGGCAGGTGCGCTAGTATAGGGAACAACAGATTCGATGCGGGAGTGCCGGCGGTGCAAACCACAAGGCTGAGAGGGCATGGGGCCCAATCCTTTGAACCTGTCAGTTAATGCTGGCGTAGGGAGCATGCCGCCTTTACAGGGGCGCTGTCTATGCACAGCGCCCCTTTTCTATGCCAAGGAGGCATGTGCAGTGATTGATTCGAAACAGCTTAAGCAACATATGGTCAAGGCCGCGGAGGAGATTCGCGCCACCAATCCGATGGCCGGCTCCATCACCAACACGGTGACGATCGACTTTGTCGCCAATGCGCAGCTCGCCGTGGGCGGTTCGGCCGCCATGGTCTATCTGCCCGACGAGGGCGAGGCGCTCGTTGCCGGCGGCGGCGCCATCTATCTCAACATGGGCACGCTCTTCCCCATCTACGAGCAGACGATTCCCCGCGCGGCCAAGGCGGCACACGACGCCGGCAAGCCCTGGGTGCTCGATCCGGTGGGCCTGGGCATCGGCAGCCTGCGCACCCAGTTGGTAAACGAGCTCAAGCAGTACAAGCCCGCCATCGTGCGCGGCAACGCCTCCGAGATCATCGCGCTCGCCGGCCTGTGGGGTCTTGAGGGCGAGGCGGCTGATCTGAGCCGCGTGCGCGGTGTCGATACCACCGACACGGTCGACGCCGCCCGCGATGCCGCCGTGGCGCTCGCCCGCTACACCGGCGGCGCCGTAGTGGTCTCGGGCGAAGTCGACCTGATCACCGACGGCACGACGGTGGCCAAGTCCCACGGCGGCAGCCCGCTCATGTCAAAGATCACCGGCTGCGGCTGCTCGCAGGGCGGCGTGCTGGCCGTGTACGCCTGCGCGGCCGACCCGTTTACGGCCGCCGTCTGCGGTACCGCCGTCTACAACGTTGCCGGCACGCGTGCCGCCGCCGTCGCCGATGCCCCGGCAAGCTTTAAGGTCGCCTTTATCGACGAGCTCTACCGCGCAACCGCCCAAGACATTGCCGATAACCAACTCGAGCTCGAGGAGGCATAAGCCATGTCCGAGCTTGCAACCAATACCGGCATGAACACGCTCGTCGCTGTGGCCATCGCCCCGTGCGGCACCGGCGATGAGCTGTCCGCCGAGGTCGCCGAGGTCGTGCGTGTTATTCGCGAGAGCGGCCTTCCCAACCGCACCACCTCGATGTTCACCGAGATCGAGGGCGACTGGGACGAGGTCATGCAGGTCGTGCGCGACGCAACCTTTGTGTTGGCGAACAAAGGCATCCGCACCGAAGTCGTGCTCAAAGCCGATATTCGGCCCGGATTTACTGACACCATGACCGGCAAGCTCGAGCGCATGGAAGCACAGATCAAAAAGCAGGAGGAAGCACGATGAGCATCCGCGACAACCTTGATATCTCGGCCTATCTGGTGCTCGGCCCCGAAAACACGCTGGGGCGTCCCGTGGGCGATGTAGTGGCCCAGGCACTCGACGCAGGCTTTACCTGCATCCAGGTGCGCTCCAAGGTGGCAAGCGCCCGCGAGATCATCGCGCTGACCGGCGACGCCGCGCAGGCAATCGCACAGGCTGGCAAGACCGGTCAGGTCGCCCTGCTGATCGACGACCGCCTGGACTGCGTACTCGCCGCGCGCGAGCAGGGTATTGCTGTCGACGGCGTACACGTGGGCCAGAGCGATATTCCCGTCGAGGTCTGCCGCAAACTTTTGGGCCCCGATGCCATCGTGGGCCTTTCGGCCCGCTGCGAGGAGATGCTTGAGTACGTCAAGACCGCCGACATGAGCCTGGTCGACTACCTGGGCATCGGCCCGCTCCACGAGACCGAGACCAAGCGCGACTGCGGACGCGCAGCCGATGGCTCCATCATCACCAAAAGTTTTGAGGATCTGGCCGCACTCCACGCGGCAAGCCCCGTGCCCATCGTGGTGGGCGGCGGCGTCAAGACGGCCGACCTGCCACAGCTTAAGGCCACCGGCGTCGACGGCTTCTTTGTGGTGAGCGCCGTCTGCAGTGCCGACGACCCCTGCGCCGCGGCCAAGGAGCTTGTCGACACCTGGCAGCAGGCATAGACATAAGCCGAGCAGCTGATCCGCAGCCTCATATCTTCAGCAATGGAAAGCGCATCCCAGTTTGGACCTCCATTCCGGGATGCGCTTTCCGCCGAGTCCACGGCAGTTTGCCCTACCCCGCCAGATACGCTTCCAACGCCGGCAAAGTCGCCTCCGCATCGTGGCGGCCGACCTGGTAGATGCGCTCGAGCTCATCCGGTTCGCGGCACAGCGACGGCACCTTCACCGATTCGCTCGGCCGTACCACAAAGATTTCGCCGGCAGCCTCGCGACGCGCCAGGTCATCGAGCGTGGCGTTGTAGACCTCATGCCGATGCTCAAGCGCTGCGACAAACTCCGGGTAGTGACGGAACACGCGCCGCAGCATGGGCATCACACTGTTGGGCTGCTTCACAAAGCCCGCCGGCTGTGTGAGCACCACGATATTGCGGTCATACCCCTGCGCAAACAACCAAGCGCTGGGAATGGAATCAGCCACGCCGCCATCCAGGTACTTACGGCCCTCAATGGCAACAGGACGCGTCGCCACAGGAATCGCCGACGATGCCCGGATCCACTCGATATCCCTCTCGTCGCCATAGGGCAGGTCGTGGTAGACGGCCTTGCCCGTCTCGATATCGGTACACACGCACGTAAACCGCATGGGGCAGGTACGATATGTCTCCAGGTCGATGGGATCGCGCTCAATGGGCACCTCGTGATAGGCAAAATCGGCATTGAACATGTCGCCGGTTCGCAACCAGCTCGTCACGCTCGCATAGCGCTTGTCGGCGCAATAGGCCTTGTTGTAGCGTATGGCGCGCCCGATCTGCCGCGATTTAAAGTTGTAGCCAAACGCCGCGCCCGCCGAGACACCCACCATATGGTCGCAGGTCAAACCGTGCTCCATCCAAACGTCGAGCACGCCCGCCGTATACATACCGCGGTAGCCGCCTCCCTCGAGCGCGAGCCCCACCGTGCGCGTCATAGTTGGCTGTGCCATGCGACCATCTCCATCCCCACAAATTCAAACGGAACAAGTATACCCGTCAACATATACCGCCCCAGTCGCATTTTTATCGAACATCGCATCATCGCGCTGCCGTTTGTCGAATAATAGCCACCCACAGCATGTGCACCCCTATATAATTTTGTACTGTTGTTTATTACTGTTGTTTATACTACTCAGCAGTTATCAACAGCGAACATTAGCCGGCAAAGTAACCCAACAACGCAGCAAGGCGGGGGCCTGGATACACGCAAAACGCTGAGCAACGACGCGTGTACACGACGAGCTCGCCCGACGCAATCCGCCCCGACTTCAGAAAGCCGCTTAGAACATGGATACTGTCAGCAATTACACCGAAACGCTCGAAAAGACCGTCCGTGACCTTCTCGAGCGTCAGGAGGATCTGATCAGGACCGCCTTTACCGACCAGCTTACCGGGCTTGGCAACCGTGGCGGCTTTGCCCGTTCCCTCGAGGAGCTCTGGGAGCAGGACACCCCCGTTACCATGGCGTTCATCGATATCGACAATCTCAAGCACTGCAACGACGTCTTTGGGCATGACGAGGGCAACCGCTATATCTTGCAGGTAAGCCTCTATCTCAAACTGTATATGAAAGTGGACGAGGCGGCGTTTCGCATAGGCGGCGACGAGTTTGCCATCCTATCTACGATTGCGACCGAGGACGACCTCGCCGAACGTCTGGAACACTGCCGAACGATCCTGCTCAAAAACAACGATTCCGAGATGCCCCACTCGTTTAGCTACGGAGTGGCACACGCCGACCCCGCCCTGGGCGAAGCCTCCAATCGCATGACACTCGATGCCGACCATCGCATGTACGACTACAAGCTACGTCATGCTATGCACCTCGATCGGCGCAATATCACGCAAGTCCACGCCGACGACTTCGAAATAAGCGATCGCATTTTTGACGCCTTTTCGATGCTCAACGAGGGCCGTTATTTCTTTATCGAGAACTTGGACAAGGACCGCACCCTTTGGTCGCAAGGTGCCTTGCGCGATCTCGGTCTTCCTTCGGAGCACATAGACAGCTGCCGCGATTTCTGGAAGACGCGCGTCCATCCCGATGACCTCGAGGCCTACGCCAACGACATCAACCAGATCTTTAACGGCTCCAAACACCGCCGCGTCATGCAGTACCGCATGCGCAATGCCGCGGGTGACTACGTTCTCTGCCGTGCTCGCGGGTTTCGCATCGACGGCGACGGAAATGTCCCCTCGCTCTATGTCGGCGAACTCGTCAACCACTCGCTTGCCGAAACCGTCGACGCCGCCACAGGCCTCGGAACGCAGCGCATGCTGGTCAACGCTATCGATGCCTGCCGTCGCGACCGCTGCGAGACGGGGCTTATAGCGGTGCGCATTCGTGGCACGGCGAATCTCAACGAGCTCTACGGGGCCGAGGCTGTCGACAACATGCTTGCCGAATACGCAGGCCGCATGCTGTCGATCACCCGCGGCAGAAGCCGGGTCTTCCGTTCACGAAGCGTCCAGTTCGTCGTGCTCAGCAACGATTTGGACCATGAGGCATTCGAGCAACTGACCCGCCACCTTAAAGAGGCTGTTTTCGCTCCTGTTCAAATCGCGGGCGACACCATTACTCCCGTCTGCCTTGTCGTCCCGGCCTTTTACGAGCAGTTAACCCATCAAGCGACCGCCGTTTTAGGCGAACTCGACCGTCGCCTTCGCACGGCCGGCGGGCTTGTTCCCAACGACAGCCTCCCCATACCCGAGGCGGAGCGCAAAAGCGCCATCGCCGAACGTATCGACTCGCTCACGGGCCTCTATCGACCCAGCGAGTTTATGCGGCGCGCCAACGCATTTCTCGAGGCAAGGCGCGACGACACCTGGTGCATCGCCACCGTCGACATGGGTCACATGCGCCTGTTTAATGAATGGCACGGCCAGGCCGAGGGCGACCGCGTACTCGCCGATGTGGGCACGGTCCTCAAGGACGTCGAGAATGCCGATATGGGCGTCGCAGGGTACTGGGGCCAAGATGACTTTTGCGCACTCATCCCCTTTAAGCACATCACCGTCCATCAAATCTACAACCGCGTTCGCGAGGCAGTAGCCAGGCATGATGACGGCGTAGGTTTTTGGCCGTCCATGGGCATTTACCCCATCGACTCCAATGAGGAGATCACCATCGATGCGCAGGCAAAGGCCATGTTTACCAATCGACGCGCCAAAAACGACTTCAAGGAGCGCATTGCTATTTTCCGCCCCGAAGAATATGAACACGAGATTGCGTTCCACCGCACGCTGACCGAGTTCCAGTACGCGCTCTCAAACGGCCGCATCACGTACTACCTGCAGCCGCAGGTCGATATGGAAACCGGCGAGATCATTGGCGCCGAGGCACTCACCCGCTGGATTGACAAGGACGGCTCTCTCATTTCACCCGCAACGTTTATCCCCGCACTCGAGGAAAGCGGCTTTGTGGTGACGCTCGACAAGTACATTTGGCAGGGTGTCGCCTCGTGGCTGCGCGTGCGTCTCGATCGCGGCCTTCGTGTGGTTCCGGTCTCGCTTAATGTGTCGCGCGTGGATATCCTTGCCTGCGACGTTGCCGAGCATATGGGGGCGCTTGCCGCCCAATACAACCTACCGCCCGAGCTCATGCGTATCGAGATCACCGAGACGGCTTATACGGGAGAGTCCGAAGCCGTGGACAAACTGACAGCCGACTTGCACACCCGCGGCTTCTCGACCTATATGGACGATTTTGGCACCGGTCAGTCCACGCTCGCGATGCTCAAGAACGTCAACGTCGACGTCATCAAGCTCGACCGCACCTTTGTGCCCACCGACCGCGATCAAGGCCGCAGCGCGCAGATCGTGTCATCGATGCTCGAGATGGCGCAGTCGCTCCATCTGCCCATTGTAATCGAAGGCGTCGAGACAGATGAGCAGGCGAACATGCTACGCCACATGGGTGCCCGCTACGCTCAGGGCTTCCTCTACTACCGCCCCATGCCGGCGAAGGATTTTGAGGCATTGCTCGATGGTGGCAATAACAACTGATACGCTCGCGCGCAAAACGCCACCGTCGAAGGGGGCATTTGTCTCCATTAGCTAACTTATTACCCCAATTCAAACCGAATTGGGGATATGATACAAACCGTTGTTCCGCCCAAGGAGGTTATCCATCATGAACGAGTCATATCGCCTGGGTGAGCAATCGATTATTGCCTATCTTCAGCGACTTGCGAATGGCATCTCGACCGCCGAACTCGATGTTGCCGCGCTGCCTGCTGAGCTGCGCGCCGTTGGCGAGCAACTGCAAAAGACGCATGCCATCCTGCAACAAGAGCGCCGGCTGCTTGAGAGCAACGCCTATATCGACCCGCTCACCAACTTGGGCAACCGCGGCGGACTCGACCGTCACGTCGAGCAACTCTGGCACAAAGGTGACCCCTTCACCTGCGCCTATATTGACATCGACCATCTCAAACATTGCAATGATAGGTTTGGCCACGCCGAAGGCAATCGCTATATTCTGAGCATCTGCCGCACGCTCTCCGAAACCATGGAGCACGATGAGATGCTGTTCCGCATCGGTGGAGACGAGTTTGTGCTCATCTCGCTCTCCGCAAACGAGACCGAACTCGAGCAGCGCTTGGAGCGGGTACGTGCCGGGCTGATCGAGGCGAGCTCAAGTGGCAAGGCGCCCATGATCGCCAGCTTTAGCTTTGGCTGCTCGCGCGTCGATCCACTTGCCGGCGACACGCGTCGCCAGATGACGATGGATGCCGATCGCAAGATGTATCGCTATAAGCTTATGCATCGTGTGCAGCAACCGAAAGACAATGACGCGCCGCAACGCCCAATCGTCGATCAGCTTCCCTGCAACGACCGGGTGTTCCAAGCGATCTCCATGAGCTCCGAGACGCGCTATCCGTTCATCCTTAACCTCGATACGGGAGAATCGCAATGGTCGGTTAACGCCGTGCGCGATTTTGACCTGCCCTCCCAGCACCCTTTTAACTCACTCGACATGTGGCTCGCCCGCGTTCATCCCGAGGACCGCGACAACGTACGCGCCGAGCTCGACATGGTGATAAACGGCACGTGGCACTTCCACTACATGCAGTATCGCGTAATGGATGCCACCGGAAAATACGTGCTTTGCGACTGCACAGGTTACCGCTTGGACGGCACCGATACCGAGCCCAGCATGTATGTGGGCACTATCATCAACCGAAGCTTGGCAGATACGACCGACTCGGTAACGGGCCTGGGCGATGTCCACGCGCTGGTCAACGCTATTGGAGAGATGCGCCGCGTGGCGCGCGAGGCAGGCTTTATTGCCATTAAGGTCGACGATATCGCCGAAGTCAATGCCCGCTTTGGATTCGATGCAGGCGACCGCGTGCTCGCCGAAAGTGCCGCCTGCCTCATGGATTGTTCGCGCGGCAAGGGTCGCCTGTTCCGCTCGACGGGACCAATGTTCGTGGCGCTTTTCGATGAGCTCGGCCCCGAGGCAATCGACGAGCTCGCAAACGAAATCGAACGATTCCTGGGTTCTCCCGTGCTCATCGGCTCGCTTGAATATCAGCCGCCCATTCGCGTGGCCACGCTCCATCTGAACAGCGTTGACCGACAGCCCGTTTCCATTTTGAACGAGCTCAAAGCGTTGCTCGGTAAAGCCGTGCAGGTTCCAGGTACCAAACTGGATTAGCACCGCGCCCGCACCGCCTCCCCCATCGTGCGATAATCCTCTGCAGAAGTCACCAACAGCAGAGGGAGTTTGTGATGAAGGTTCTTTTGGTCAATGGCAGTCCCAAGGCAAACGGCAACACCGCCCGCGCACTCGCCGAAGTCGCCGAGCAACTCAACGCCGAGGGTATCGATACCGAGGTGTTCCAGCTGGGCGCCAAGCCCATTCGCGACTGCATTGGCTGTGGCCAGTGCGGCAAGCTCGATTGCCGCTGCACCTTTGACGACGACGTGGTGAACGAGCTGATCGCTGCCGCCGAGCAGGCAGATGGCTTTGTCTTTGGCTCCCCCGTCTACTATGCGCATCCCAGCGGACGCATCCTCTCGGCTCTCGACCGCGCATTCTATGCTGGCAGCAAGGCCTTTGCGCACAAGCCGGGTGCCGCGGTCGCCGTCGCCCGCCGTGGCGGCACGTCGACCACCTTCGATGTACTCAACAAGTACTTCACTATCAACCAGATGCCCGTGGTGGCCTCCACGTACTGGAACAACGTCTTTGGTGCCATGCCGGGCGAGGCCACCCAGGACGCCGAGGGCCTGGCCACCATGCGAAACATCGGCAAAAACATGGCCTGGCTCCTGCGCTGTATCGAGGCAGGACAGGCCGCCGGTATCAACGCACCCGAGGCAGATCGAGCAACGACCAACTTCATTCGATAGAGCGGCGGAGCATGAATATCCAGATTTTTGGAACCAAAAAGTCTTTCGATACCAAGAAGGCCCAGCGCTATTTTAAGGAGCGCCGCATTAAGGTGCAGTTTATTGACCTTAGGGAAAAGGAGATGAGCAAGGGCGAGCTCACGAGCGTGATGCAGGCGGTCGGCGGCATCGACAAGCTGCTCAACCCCAAGGCCAAGGACGAGGAGACGCTCGCGCTCATCCAGCACCTTACCCCTAGCCAGCGCTTCGACAAACTGCTCGAAAACCAGCAGGTTCTAGCCGAACCCATCGTGCGCAACGGCAAAAAGGCCACCGTCGGTTATTGCCCCGATGTATGGGGAGCCTGGGAGTAGCCTGTGTTATTTGCCGGCGCGTGGGTATAAGAGCAGGCGTTTGGCATAAGATTCAACTGTAAGCCATGTCTAACAAAGGAGGGCACATGCCCAACAAACCCGTGAAGATCATCATGCTTACCGGATACCTCGGTGCCGGCAAGACCACGCTGCTCAACCACATCCTCGCTAACGACGGCGGCATCCGCGCCGCCGTGATCGTCAACGATATCGGCGAGATCAATGTCGACGCCAGTCTTATCGCCGACGGCGGCCTTTCCGAGACCGACGACCTCATCCCGCTCACCAACGGCTGCATCTGCTGCACGCTTTCGGACGACCTGGCCAACCAGCTGCAGGGCATTGCCGATTCGGGCAAGTTCGACTACATCATCATCGAGGCATCGGGTATTTGCGAGCCTATCCCCATCGCCTACACCATCTCGAGCTTCTGCGACGAGGCCAAGGTGGGCGGCGAGCCCAAGCTCGCGCTCGACAACATCGTGGCCGTGGTCGACTGCGCCCGCATGTACGACGAGTTCAACGGCGGTCGCGACCTGCTGGCTGAGGATATCGACGAGGACGACATCGAAAGCCTGCTCATCCAGCAAATCGAGTTCTGCTCCACGCTGATCCTTAACAAGACCGATACCGTGACGCCCGAGCAGATCGCCGAGCTCAAGGCCATCGTGCGCAGCCTGCAGAAGGACGCCGTGATCGTCGAGGCCCAAAACGGCGAGGTCCCCATGGAGGAGCTGCTCGATACCGACCGCTTCGACTTTATGCGCGCCTACAACTCCGCCGCCTGGATCGAGGCCATGGAGCATCCCGAGGAGCACGACGACCCCGAAGTGCTCGAGTACGACATCGAGACCTTTGTGTACTCGCGCCGCAAGCCGTTTGACCTGCAGAAGTTCACTGATTTTGTTGAGCAGGAGTGGCCCGACGAGGTCATCCGCGTCAAGGGTCCGCTGTGGCAGACCGGTGATCCGGACATGTGCTACATGTTTGAGCAGGCCGGCCACCAGATGCGCCTGATGGAGAACGGCCTGTTCGTTGACTCCGCGCCCGAGGGCGAGAAGCAGAAGATCATCGACGAGAACCCCGAGATCATGCAAATTTGGGACGACGAGACGGGCGACCGCATGACGAGCCTGTGCATCATCGGCCGTCACATGGACAAGGACGCGCTCATCGCCTCCCTCGATGCCTGCCTGACCGACTGGCACCGCGCCTAGGTTTATCCAAGCGGGCATTTTTCCGCCTATGTAACTGCCAAACCACCACGAAGGTGCCCTTCGTGGTGGTTTTTCGTTCTGAGCCAAGGAGATTCATGTTCAACATTGTGCTGTATGCGCCCGAGATTCCGGCCAATACGGGCAATATCGGCCGCACCTGCGTGGTTACCGGCACCCGCCTGCATCTGGTGGAGCCGCTGGGGTTTTCGCTCGACGACAAGACGGTACGTCGCGCCGGCCTGGGCTACTGGCAAAACTTGGACGTGACGACCTATGCCGGCTGGGAGGACTTCCTTGCGCGCAATGACCTCTCCCCTGCCGACGAACGCCTGCATCTGCTGACCAAAAAGGCACGCCGCACCTATGCGCAGAGTACCTACCGCGATGGCGACTACTTGGTCTTTGGCAGCGAGAGCTCGGGCATTCCCGAGGAGCTACTCGCTGCAGCGCCCACGTGCTGCGAGCGCATCCCGATGCTGCGCGATTGCGATTCGCTTGACAACGCCGAGGCCTGGGAAACCCACGAGGAATCGCTGGGGCATACCGAGGACAGCCACGAGGCCATCCTTCAACAGGACATCTGCGGCAACTTCGTCAATCCGAACGACTACCGCATCAGCGCACTCAACCTCTCCAACAGCGCCGCCATCGTCCTCTACGAGGCTCTGCGCCAAACAGGCTTTCCGGGAATGTGACAAAGGAACTTTCCCTTTGTTACATTCAAGCGCCACGCCGATGGCACGCACGCCTAATTGATGCTCTAGATAAAGAGCCCTCATTTTTAATCAGAATTAACTAAAGTAAAATGAAGTTAAACGGCGGTGTGAAAGGAGAGCCTTGTGAAATACCTCGAAAACCCGTTTACCCCTAGTTTTGGTGAGGTTCCTGCCCATCTCGCTGGCAGACAACAGATTATTCGGGATTTGGACCGTGCCTTCTTGAGCCAGCGCAGGCGCCCAGAATTGACCTCGATCTTCTCGGGCGCGCGTGGAACCGGTAAAACCGCTCTCATGTCGTCGCTCGCGACAAGGGCGGAATCCCACGGCTGGATAGCCGTAAAGACGACCGCGCTCCCGGGAATGCTTGAGGAAATCGAGCTCGGGACGAAACGTGCCGCAGCCCATCTCATCGACTCGTCCACCCACTTCGAAGTCACCGGCCTCGGAATTGCACCGCTCGGCAGCATCGAGGTCAATCGCGTTCACGATGCCTCAACCTGGCGTTATCGCATGAGCGACATCATCGACCAGCTCAACGAGGCGGGCACCGGTCTGCTCGTCACGGTTGACGAGGTGGACCCGACACTCGACGAGATGATTCAGCTTGCAGCGACGTATCAGCACTTTGTGACCGATGGGAAACGCGTCGCCCTGCTCATGGCGGGACTTCCCAACAACGTCTCGAGGTTGCTGAACCACAAGACGGTCTCGTTCCTTCGCCGCGCCCAACAATATCATCTGGGTCGCATTGCCGACTATGACGTACGCGAGGCCTTGATTCGCACAATTCAGGAAAACGATCGCCTGGCAGATGCTGAGGGAATCGATAGAGCCGTTCGCTCGATCTCTGGTTTTCCCTTCCTATTGCAACTCGTAGGCTACCGTGCCTGGGATCTCACAAGCGATTCGAAGGAAATCTCGTCACGCGACTTTGACCTGGGAATCAAAATCGCGCGTGACGAGATGGACGACCGAATCCTTGCGGCAACCTATCGGGAACTCACTGCAGAGGACAAGCGATTCCTCATCGCCATGCTCGATGACGAGGAAGAGTCCACCACCGCTGACCTTGTCGAGCGCCTTAAGCGTTCGCCGCAGCAGGTCTCCCGCTACCGACGCCGCATGATAGATGCCGGCATCATTGGAGAACGCGGGCGCGGAATCGTCGCTTTTGAATTGCCATTCTTCCGCGACTATCTCGCCGCTCAGTGCGTGAAATAGGCATCAATGAGGCAAAGGGGCTGTCCCTTTGCCTCATTGTCTATAGGTAGCGACCGGTAATGCTCTTGGAGCAGGCCGCGATGTCGCCTGGCGTACCGGCGCAGACGATTTGCCCGCCGGCGCCACCACCGCCCGGGCCCATGTCGATCACGTAATCGGCGTTACGGATAAGGTCGAGATCGTGCTCGATCACGATAACCGTGGCGCCCTTGGCAACGAGACCGTCAAACACGTTCAGCAGCACCTGAACATCGAGCGGATGTAGTCCAATCGTGGGCTCGTCGAACACGAATACGGCATCATCCTGCACGCGGCCCATCTCGCTCGCAAGCTTAAGACGCTGTGCCTCGCCGCCCGAAAGCGCCGGCGTGGGCTCACCAAGCGTGAGATAGCCCAATCCCAGGTCGTGCAAGGTCTGCAAGCGCGTCTGAACTTTCTTGAGTCCCAGCGTGGCGTCGATAGCCTCGTCCACACTCATGTCCATGAGCTGCGGCAACGTAAGCAGGCTCCCGTCCTTGCCCTCGCGATGGATATGCGAAGCCGCGTCTGCATAACGTGAGCCGCGACATGCCGGGCAAACGATCTCGACATCGGGCAAAAACTGCACGTCGAGCGATATCGAACCCGTGCCATCGCACGTGGGGCAGCGCAAGGCACCGGTGTTGTAGCTAAAGGCACCTGCCTTGTAGCCGGCTGCCTTGGCCTCGGACGTACGGGCGAAGGCGCGGCGCAATTCATCATGGATGTCGGCATAGGTCGCTACCGTCGAGCGAACGTTGGCGCCGATGGGCGTGGCGTCAATCAGATTGGCGCGGGCAATGCCTTCGGCATCGACCCAGCGCACGTGCCCCGGCAGGCGCTCGCCGGCTGCCTGCGCCTTAAGCGCCGGGATGAGCGTCTCAAGCACCAACGTCGTCTTACCCGAACCCGAAACGCCCGTCACCACAACGAGACGGCCGCGCGGGATATCGACCTCGAGCGGCTTGACGGTATGGATGGTATCGGTCGCCATACGGATATGACCCTGGTCGAACATTTCGTCGTCAGCCACTTGCGGGCGCAAGCGCTTGGGCTCGGCGCGCAAAAACGGCGCGATCCGGCTGCCCCGCGATTGTTCGACCTCGCCTACCGTACCGGCGGCGATCACGTTGCCGCCACCTGCTCCGGCAACGGGGCCCATCTCAACCAGATAATCAGCCTCGGCCAGCACGCGCGTGTCGTGGTCGACAACAACCACGGTGTTGCCGTCATCCACCAGATCGCGCATCACGCCCACCAAGCCGTCGACATTGGCGGG
>CABRRA010000025.1:0-37160 GCA_902473205.1 uncultured Collinsella sp. | reverse complement strand
GGGCCCACGAAATGATCCGTTTTCCTCCGTCCCCAACGGATCATGTGATTCGAAGGGGACGGAGGAAAGCGAATCAGCTGCCGCGGCGGCGCATCTGGCCGAACGAGCCCCCATACCCTCGTTCGGTCAGATGCGCCGCCGCGGTTTGTGTTTGTGCCGTATAATGACCACTACCTATGACGCGATACAAAAGAAAGGTGTTTGCCCATGCAGGCACAGAAGGCGGAGGGAACCCGCGACCTTATCGGCGCCGAGATGCGCGCCTGGCAAAAGATGCAGCAGATCGCTGCCGGCGTATTCGAGCCGTTTGGCTTTAAGCCCATCGAGACGCCCGCGATCGAGCAAGTGGACGTGTTTGTCCACGGTATCGGCCAGTCGACCGACGTCGTTCGCAAGGAGATGTTCCGCGTGTTTAGCGGCGCCAACCTTGAGCGCGTCTTTACCGAGGGTACCGATACCAAGCTCAAGCCCAAGCAGCGCCTGGCGCTTCGCCCCGAGGGCACGGCCGGTGTGGTGCGCGCCGTCGTGGAGAACAACCTGGTGCCTCAGGGCTCCACGCCGTTTAAGGCCTACTATGCCGAGGCCATGTTCCGCGGCGAGCGTCCCCAGAAGGGTCGTCTGCGTCAGTTCCACCAGGTGGGCATCGAGTGGCTCGGTGCTCCCGATCCGGCGGCAGACGCCGAGTGCATCATTATGCTCATGGAGTTCTACAAGCGCCTGGGCTTCGATCTTTCCAAGCTTCGTCTGCTCATTAACTCGATGGGCGATGCCCAGTGCCGTCCGGCCTATCGCGAGCAGGTCAAGCAGTTCATTCTCGATCACGCCGACGAGATGTGCGACGAGTGCCGCGAGCGCGCCGAACTTAACCCGCTGCGCGCCTTCGACTGCAAGAACGACCACTGCCGCGAGATCATGGCCGAGGCCCCGCTGATGGGCGACAACCTGTGCGACGAGTGCCGCGAGCACTACGAGCAGGTCAAGCGTTATCTGGATGCCGCCGGCATCGAGTATGTCGAGGATCCCACCTTGGTGCGCGGCCTGGACTACTACACCCGCACCGTTTTTGAGGTCGAGGCCCCCGGCGCCGGTGTCGGCTCCATCGGTGGCGGCGGTCGCTACGACGGCCTGGTCGAGCTCGAGGGTGGCAAGCCTACGGCCGGCGTCGGCTTTGCTGTCGGCTTTGAGCGCGCCCTGCTGGCCCTGCAGGCTTTTGGCAGTGACCTGGGCGCCGATGAGACCCCGTGTGTCTACGTCGCCAACGCCGGCAAGGAGTTGCGCCAGAACGTTTTTGCCATTACGCAGGAGCTTCGCGCTGCAGGTATCGTGACCGAGGCCGACTACCAGGGTCGTTCGCTCAAGGCTCAGTTTAAGCAGGCCGACAAGGTGGGCGCTAAGCTCATCCTAGTCCTGGGCGGCGACGAGCTCGCCGCCGGCAAGGTCAAGGTACGCGACATGCAGAGCCATGACGAGGTCCTCGTCGATCTGGCCAACGTGGTCGAGGCGGTTCGCGAGCGCCTGTAGCGCATGATTTTTGAGCTGTGGACTCACTAAAAAGTTCAGCTCATTGCGGGCGATTGTTACGGGGGTGTTTCGCTTTTATGCGGAATGCCCCCGTTTACGTATGCCGCCCACCGAGAAATACGACCATTTAGGGCAAAAACCTTTGCAATGCAGAAAATACTTTTGTGTGGTAAAGCGCAATCAGTGTCGAAAGTATTTCTCAAGCGCCTATAATGAATACCGCATGTTACGTGCATAGAAGGAGGAATGGGAGGAAACGTGGCTGAGAACCTAAGCAACCAGTCTGTACCCGAAGCCGCGGCGCGCGTCGCTGCCGTGGTCAACCGCCTCGTTAACCGAATCGGCTCGAATGCCGAGTCCAGGGAGCGTCTCGCCGAGATCGAGATCCCCGAGGAGCTGCGCGACAATCTGGCGCTGTTCTTGCGCCTGGAGCGCCGTGTGCTTAGCGAGTATGATCCCGAGATCGCGGACCTGTTCGACAAGATTTTGACAGCCGAGATTGTGGTCAATGCCGGCAACCCCGGTACCTGCGCTGCCGACGAAGCCGTCGACGAGCAGGGCGTGCCCACCGCCGACGAGCCCACTGCCGTGGCATTTCGTGAGGTCGTCGATTTGATCGACAGCCTGCCGCTCGATAAGCAGCAGGTCATTGTCCGCGCCTTTACGAGCTTTTTCCATCTGGCAAACTTGTCGGAGGAGAACTACCGTGTGGCGCAGCTGCGCGAGCGCGAGGCCGGTGCGTCGACCGATACCGAGGTCGATCCTGCCAACGAGCTTACCGTTGCCTATCACCAGCTGGTGAATGAGCTGGGTGTCGAGGGTGCCAACGAGCTGCTCGACAAGCTCGAGTTCCACCCTGTCTTTACCGCACATCCCACCGAGGCCCGTCGTAAGGCCGTCGAGGGCAAGATCCGCCGTATCTCCAACCTGCTGGAGGAGCGTCCGCGTCTGGGCGGCTCCGACCTGGTGGAGAACGAGCGCCATATGCTGCAGGAGATCGACGCCCTGGTGCGTACGAGCCCCATCGCGCTCAAGAAGCCCACGCCGGTCGAGGAAGCCGATACCATCATCGACATCTTCGATAACACGCTGTTCGACGTTATCCCCGTTATCTATCGTCGTTTTGACGATTGGGTGCTGGGCGACAAGGCCGGTACTGTGCCGCCGCTGTGCCCGGCGTTCTTCCATCCCGGCAGCTGGATCGGTTCCGACCGCGACGGTAACCCCAACGTCACCTCCAAGGTGAGCCGTGAGGTCGCCGCCAAGTACTTTACGCACATGGTGCTCAAGCTCGAGGACAAGTGCCGCCACATCGGCCGCAACCTCACGCTCGAGGCTACCTACAGCAAGCCGTCGGCCGAGCTCATTAACCTGTGGAACCATCAGGTCGAGATGAGCCCTCGGTACACGGCCCGCGCCGAGCTGATCTCCGAGCACGAGCCGCATCGCGCCGTCATGCTCGTCATGGCCGACCGCCTGAACGCCACCGTCCGTCGTATCACCGACACCATGTACCACAGCGCCGATGAGTTCCTGGAGGACTTGCGCGTCGTCCAGCGTTCGCTGGCTGCCTGCGGTGCCGTCCGTGCTGCCTACGGCCCGGTCCAAACCATCATCTGGCAGGTCGAGTCCTTCGGCTTCCATATGGTCGAGATGGAGTTCCGTCAGCACTCCGTGGTGCATGCCCGCGCCCTCAAGGATATCCACGAGAACGGTATCCATGGCGACCTGCAGCCCATGACGCGCGAGGTCATCGATACCTTCCGCGCCATCGGTTCCATCCAAAAGCGCTACGGCAAGAAGATGGCGCACCGCTACATCATCTCGTTCACCAAGAGCGCCCAGCATGTGGCCGACGTCTTTGAGCTTGCCCACCTGTCCTTTGCACACGAGGAGGATGTCCCCGAGCTCGACGTGATCCCGCTGTTCGAGCAGCTCGAGGACCTCGAGGGCTGCGTTGACGTGCTCGACCAGATGCTCACGCTGCCCGTGGTACAGAAGCGCCTTGCCCAGACCAACCGTCGCATGGAGGTCATGCTGGGCTACTCCGACTCCTCCAAGGACGCCGGTCCTACCACGGCCATGCTCGCGCTGCACTCCGCACAGGAGCGCATTGCCAAGTGGGCCGAGAAGAACGATATCGATCTGGTGCTCATGCACGGTCGCGGCGGTGCCGTGGGCCGTGGCGGCGGACCGGCCAACAAGGCCGTGCTGGCGCAGCCCAAGGGTTCGGTCAACTGCTTCTTTAAGCTCACCGAGCAGGGCGAGGTCATCTTTGCCCGTTACGGCAACCGCACGCTGGCTCAGCGCCATGTTGAGTCCGTTGCCGCTGCAACGCTTTTGCAGTCGGCCCCGAGTGTCGAGAAGACCAACACCGAGACCACGCAGAAGTTCTGGGATATGGCCGAGAAGCTCAACGCCGCAAGCCACGAGCGCTATCTGGACCTGCTGAACACCGAGGACTTTACACCGTGGTTCTCGACCGTGACGCCGCTGACCGAGGTCGGCTTGCTGCCGATCGGCTCGCGTCCCGCCAAGCGCGGCCTGGGCGCCAAGTCGCTCGACGACCTGCGTACCATTCCGTGGATCTTCAGCTGGAGCCAGGCGCGCATCAATCTGGCCGCTTGGTACGGCCTGGGCACCGCCTGCGAGCAGTTTGGCGATCTGGACCAGCTTAAGGCTGCCTACCAGGAGTGGCCGTTCTTCCGCACCTTTATCGACAACATCGAGATGTCGATCGCCAAGACCGACCAGCGCATCGCCAAGATGTATCTGCACCTGGGCGACCGCGATGACCTGTCCAAGAAGGTCTTTACCGAGATGCAGCTCACGCGTAAGTGGGTCCTTGCCATCGTCGGTGACGAGTGGCCGCTGCAGCGCCGCCGCGTGCTCGGCTGCGCCGTCCGCGTGCGCAACCCCTACGTCGACGCCCTGTCCATCGCCCAGGTCCGCGCCCTTCGCGAGGTGCGCATGAATCAGGACGAGATGGCCGAGGAGAAGAAGGCCGAGTACATGAGCCTGATTCTTTCGACTGTGACCGGCGTCTCGGCAGGATTGCAGAACACGGGGTAATCGATAGCCCTGTGGTCGTCCGGGCCCGCCATTAGTTTACTTTTAGGCACGTCCTCGGACATGCAAGAAGCCCTCGCTGCGCACTTCGTGCGGCGAGGGCTTCTTGCGTCCTGCGGAATGTGCCTAAAAGTAAACTAATGGCGGGCCCTGCGATGTTCGGTCTTCGGCGGATTACTGGCTGGGAAAAGCTGGCGCGCTTCGCGCGTTTTGGATGGGGTCTATCCCGGTGGCGCATTTGGCGCTTCTCGCCTTACGACTGTAGCGGCTGCGGTCCCGTTTGGGGTCGCGGCCGTTTTGTTGTGGGTCAAATATGAACGTTGTGTTAATGAGTCGGTGGACGGTGGTGTTTTTCGGTGAGCGGCGTATCCTTCCAACGGTTTATCTAGTGTGTCAGTTGAAAGGAAGAGGGCGCTCATCATTGTTTGAATGTGAACTACCGTTTGACCACAAGACGTTGCATCTAGAGCTCGAGGATAAGAACTTCGCGGGTGTGATGGAGGGTCATCAAAACGAGTTTAAGACCACGAAATCGCAGGAAGAGCTGGTAGAGGAGTCGCTTGCCAACCCTTATGGCTCGCCTTCGCTCGAGGAGCTTTGTGCTGGCAAGAAGGATATCGTCATCATTAGCTCCGACCATACGCGCCCCGTTCCCTCGCGTGTGACGATGCCTATTCTGCTGCATCACATCCACTCCGCTGCGCCTGAGGCGCGCGTTCGCATTCTGGTTGCTACGGGTATGCATCGTCCGTCGACGCACGAGGAGCTCGTCAACAAGTACGGCGAGGAGATCGTTGCCAACGAGGAAATCGTTATGCACGTCGCGACTGACGACAGCATGATGAAAAAGACCGGCACCCTGCCTTCTGGCGGCGAGTGCATCATCAACAAGATTGCCGCCGATTGCGATCTGCTGCTTGCCGAGGGCTTTATTGAGCCGCACTTCTTTGCCGGTTTCTCCGGCAGCCGCAAGTCCGTGCTGCCCGGCATCGCCAGCTACAAGACCATCATGTACAACCACAACGGTCAGTTTGTGAATGATTCCCACTCGCGTGCCGGCAACCTGTGCCACAACCACGTGAGCGAGGACATGTTTGCCGCTGCCGAGATGGCTCACCTTGCCTTTGTGCTTAACGTGGTGCTCAACGGCAAGCACGAGGTCATTGGCTCCTTTGCCGGCGATATCCACAAGGCGCACGAGGCTGGCTGCGAGTTCGTGAAGAGCCTTGCCGGTGTTGAGCCCGTCGAGTGCGAGATTGCCATCACCACCAACGGCGGTTACCCGCTCGACCAGAACATCTATCAGGCCGTGAAGGGCATGTGCGCTGCCGAGGCCACGCTTCCCGAGGGCGGCGTGATCATTGATGTCGCCGGTTGTGCCGACGGTCACGGCGGCGAGGGCTTCTATCACAACATCGCCGACAACGAGCCGGCGGAGTTTGAGCGCGCCTGCATCGACCGTCCTAAGGACGAGACCCTGCCCGATCAGTGGACGAGCCAGATCTTTGCCCGCATCCTGGCGCATCACCCTGTGATCATGGTCACCGACCTGTGCGATCACCAGATGCTCAAGGATATGCACATGACGCCGGTCAACACTATCGAGGAGGCGCTCAAGCTCGCCTTTGAGATGAAGGGTGCCGATGCCAAGGTGGCCGTCATTCCCGATGGCCTGGGCGTTGTCGTCGCGCAGCACTAGTGCGCGGCCTAAACGAATCGTTTATAACCGACAAGAAAGATAAGGTTTTATGCTTACCAAACTCCTCTGTGAATTCGGCGCAACGGCCCTCATGATCATCTTTGGCGTGGGCGTGCACTGCGATACCGTGCTCAAGGGCACCAAGTATCAGGGCTCCGGCCATATGTTTGCCATCACCACTTGGTCTTTTGGCATCTCGGTCTGCCTGTTTGTCTTTGGCGGTGCCGTGTGCATGAACCCGGCTATGGTGCTTGCCCAGTGCATCGTCGGCCTGGTGCCGTGGAGCAGCTGCATCCCCTTCATGATTGCCGATATGCTCGGCGGCTTTGTGGGCGCCGTAATCGCTTGGCTTATGTATGCCGATGAGTTCAAGGCTTCCGAAGGCGTCGTCGACCCCATTGCCCAGCGCAATATCTTCTCGACCAACCCCACCACCGAGGGCACGAACTATGCTCGTAACTTCTTCTGCGAGGCTATCTGCACCTTTGTGTTCATCAGCGCCATCCTTGCTGCCGCTAGCCGCGCTGGCGAGAACGTTCTGATGCTCGCCATCTGCGTCGGCCTGATCGTTTGGGCTGTTGGCATGGGCATGGGCGGCATCACCGGCTTCGCCATGAACCAGGCACGTGACCTTGGTCCTCGCATGGCCTATCAGGTGCTGCCGATTAAGAACAAGGCTGACAACAACTGGAAGTACGGCCTGCTCGTTCCTGGCATCGCTCCGTTTGTCGGCGCTGCTCTGGCTGCGCTGTTTGTGCACGGTTTCTTGGGTATGTTCTAGTCCAAGGCTACATAGTTGTCCGCTGGCCGCATGGGGTAACTTCCCAGCGCGTCCTCGGACATGCAAAAAGGCTCGCTGCGCACTTCGTGCGGCGAGCCTTTTTGCGTCCTGTGGAATGCGCTGGGAAGTTACCCCATGCGGCCAGCTGCGGGATCTTGGTCGCGTTGGAACAAGCAACCCAACATATATTTCTGAATTTGGATGGGAGGGGCTTGTTGCTGGTGGGGGCGTTGAGGCGCGAGTGACACTTTGGGGTGCGCGGAGCCCTGGGTTGGGTCGATGATTTGGGATGAGCTTCTTACTTAGGTGAAGAGGGGCTTTATGGCTGAGAGGTAGTCTTTGGCTATGTCGGCTTTATCTGCTTGGAAATTGTGCCAGGCCCACCATTGGACGGTGGCTACGAAGCTTGAGGCTATGTGGTGTAGTAAGAAACTGCGGTCCATGGTGGCTGCTGGGCCTGCGGGGTCGACGGGGACCGTTTCGGCTGCGCGCGACATGATGGTCTTGCGGAGGCTGTCGGCGAAGACGCGTGAGCCGGCGCCGGCTACGAGGGCTCGAACGCCCTGGCGGCGCTCCCAGAGGTTGTTGAGGATATGCTCGACCTGCACGAGTGGGTCGTCGAGCGGTATGCCATCGTCGTCGAGGGCGTGGGTGCAGATGTCGTTCACGAGCTCGGACAGTAGGTCATCTTTGCTCTTAAAGAGGCCGTAGAATGTCGCGCGGCCTACGTGAGCACGCGCGATGATGTCGCCGACGGTGATCTTGCCGTAATCCTCTTCGCGCAGCAGCTCGGAGAACGCCGCAACGATGGCAGCGCGGCTTTTTGCCTTGCGGGCATCCATGGCTATGCGTCCGCGTGAACGAGCAGGCAGCGGAGCGTACCGGAGCAACCCTCGTAGGGGCGCTTGCCGGCGCCGTAGCCGACAGCTTCGATGTGGTAGCGTGCCGGCAGGTGCTCGGACGTGCGCAGCGCGGTGACGATGGCGGCGCCCGTGGGCGTCACGAGCTCGCCGGCGACCGGTGCGGGCGTGAGGGCGATATTGCCCGCCTGGCACAGGTTGACGACAGCGGGGACGGGAATGGGCATGAGGCCGTGGGCGCAGCGGATGGTTCCGTGGCCCTCGGAGAGCGACTCGACCACGATATCCTCAATGCCCAGGTCGTCGAGGCAGATGGCGACAGAGCAGACGTCGACGATGGAATCGATGGCGCCTACCTCGTGGAACATGACGGTCTCGGGAGTTTTGCCGTGTGCCTTGGCCTCGGCGGCGGCGAGCGCGGTAAAGATGGCGATCGCGCGTCGTTTGGCGCCATCGCATAGCTGCGAATTCTCGATAATTTCCGTGACGTCGGCTAGCGAGCGGTGATGATGGTGGTGGGTGTGGTGATGGTCCTCGTGGCCATGACCGTGGCCCTCATGGTCATGCTCGTGGCAGTGCTCGTATTCGTGTTCGCCATGGTCATGATGGTGGTGCTCATGCTCATGTGTGTGCTCGGTGCCCGCTTCGTTGCCGTAGAGCCAGGCCATGTCGTGGTCATGGTTCTCGAGCTCCTCTGCCAGCTGAACGTCAAAGTCGCAGGCGTCGATGCCATGCTTGTTTACGCGTGTAACGGCAATCTCAAAGCCGCCGACCGGAAGCGTGGCGAGCTGCTCGCGCAGATGCTCCTCGCTGGCGCCCAGGTCGAGCAGGGCCGCGACGGTCATGTCGCCGCTGATGCCCGAGGTGCCGTCGATGATAAGCGTGTGCTGATGGTTGGACACGGAATGCTCCTTAACGGGCGCGGGGTGTGCCGGCGCTCAGATGATTGATAAGACTTGCCTGGTAGGCGGCGCCGAAGCCATTGTCGATGTTGACGACCGAAACGCCGCTGGCGCAGGAGTTGAGCATGGCGAGCAGCGCGGCTACGCCACCAAAGCTCGCGCCGTACCCCACGCTGGTGGGGACGGCGATGACCGGACAGCTCACCAGACCGCCGACAACGCTCGCCAGAGCGCCCTCCATGCCGGCGATGGCGATGACCACCTGCGCCTGGGCGAGTTCCTCGGCATGAGCGAGCAGGCGGTGCAGGCCGGCGACACCCACGTCGTAGAGGCGATCGACCTCGTTGCCGTAGAACTCGGCCGTCAGTGCCGCCTCTTCGGCGACGGGCAGGTCGCTCGTGCCGGCGCAGGCGACGACGATGCGTCCGTTGCCGGTGGGGGAGGGCTTGCCGCCCACCAGGGCGAGCTGTGCGTCCGGGACATATCCCAGGTCGATGTCGTTGCCGAGAAGCTCAGCGGTGTGCGCGGCTTTTTCGGCATCTAAGCGCGTGACCAGGATGCGCTCCTGGTCTGCATCGAGTAATGCTTTGATAATGGCGGCAATTTGCTCGGCGGTTTTACCGGCACCGTAGACAACCTCGCCGGCTCCCTGGCGCACTCCGCGCGAAAGATCAAGCTGCGCAAAGCCCAAATCGGCGATCGGAGCCGTCTGGATGCGCGTAAGGGCATCGGCAGGGGTGACTGATCCGCCGGCAACATCGCTCAGCAGCTGCTCAAGATCTCGCTTATCCATATATGTTCCCTTCGACGGCGCAAAGTCTAGCACTCAAAGGGTATGTTTCCGAACACTAAGACAAAATTGTTCGGAAACTATAGGACGGACTGATTCAATTGTTAGACAGATCGGCTAGTCGCGCAGGATGATATCCATGGCGAGCATCAGGTTGCGCTCGTCGATGGTAAACGGGGCTGCCTCGCGCGTCTTGGGCTTGGCGCAAAACGCGATGCCAGTGCCCGCGGCCTGGATCATGGGGATGTCGTTTGCCCCGTCGCCAATAGCGACCGTGTGTGCCATATCGGCGCCGCACTCAACTGCCCAGTCCAGCAGCTGGATGAGCTTGGACTCCTTGGTCACAATGTCGGCAGCCAACTTACCGGTAAGCTTGCCGTCCACGACCTCTAGGCGGTTGGCCAGGCAAAAATCGATGCCCGCGGCGGCTACGATCTTGTCAGCGACCTCGTGGAAGCCGCCGCTCACCACGCCGACCTTCCAGCCCTTGCTGTGTGCCGAGCGTACAAGTTCCAACGCGCCGGGGGTAAATGTCACGCGCTCAAAGGTGCGCTCGAACACGCTCTCGTCCAGGCCGGCGAGCAGCCCCACGCGCTCCTCGAGCGCTTGCTTAAAGTCCAGCTCGCCGCGCATAGCGCGCTCGGTGATCTGTGCAACTTGCTCGCCCACGCCGGCCTCCTCGCCCAACAGGTCGATGACCTCCTGGTTGATGAGCGTGGAGTCGATATCCATAACGATGAGGCGTGCAGTCATGGTGGGCCTTTCCGAGTGCAGTTGTATTGGGGCACATTGTCGCACGCGGCGCGCCTGGGCGACGGCCAGGCCGCGTCAATTGTTTCGTCTCCGTCAAGTCTTTGGGCAAGAGTTACTTTTTCGCGGTACATCGACACAGGTGCGATAAGATAGAACGCCATGTCCGGCTGCGCGGTTTACGCAGGCTGGGCAAATCTGTACGACGCCGCCCGGAACGACACGGGGCGGCACAGATCCATAAAGGAGGATCACTGGTATGAGCCAGACCCGTCCCATCGATGAGCATTCCATGCACACCCGTACCTGCGGCGAGCTTCGCTTCGAGAACGTGGGCGAAGAGGTCACCCTCACCGGTTGGGTGAGCCGTCGCCGCGACCACGGCGGCCTTATCTTCTGCGACCTTCGCGACCGCGAGGGCATTACGCAGCTCACCTTCGACCCCGAGCACTCCGATGGCGATGCCTTTAAGATCGCCGAGACCATGCGTCCCGAGTGGCCCATCAAGATTCACGGCGTCGTGCGCGCCCGTGGCGAGGAGACCACCAACACCAAGCTCGCGACCGGCGAGATCGAGGTCCTGACCGACCACGCCGAGGTGCTCAACACGTCCGTCACCCCGCCGTTCCAGATCGAGGACGGCATCGAGACCAGCGAGGACACTCGCCTGCGCTATCGCTATCTGGACCTCCGCCGTCCCGAGATGATGGCCAACCTCAAGCTGCGCTCCGACTTCACCTTTGCCATTCGCGAGGCGCTGCACAACCGTGAGTTCATGGAGGTCGAGACGCCCTCCCTGTTCAAGTCTACGCCCGAGGGCGCCCGCGACTTCATCGTCCCCAGCCGCATCCAGCCGGGCAACTTCTACGCCCTGCCGCAGTCCCCGCAGCTCCTGAAGCAGCTGCTCATGGTCGGTGGCGTCGAGCGCTACTACCAGGTTGCCAAGTGCTTCCGCGACGAGGACCTGCGCGCCGACCGTCAGCCCGAGTTCACCCAGGTCGATATCGAGATGTCCTTCGTGGACCAGAACGATGTCATGAGTGCGCTCGAGGAGGTTCTTGCCGATGCCTTCGGTCGCATGGGTGTCGAGATGCCCACGCCGCTGCGTCGCATGAACTACTGGGAGGCCATGGACACCTATGGCTCCGACAAGCCCGATACCCGCTACGGCATGCACCTGGTCGACCTGACCGACATCTTTGCCAACTCCAAGTTCAAGGTCTTCGCGACCGCTGCGAACGAGGAGGGCTCTGTCGTCAAGGCCATCAACGCCAAGGGCGCCGGTGCCTGGGCGCGTGCCAAGATCGATAAGCTCGCCGGCGTGGCCTCCACGTTTGGCGCCAAGGGCCTGGCCTGGATCGCCTTCCGCGAGGACGGTTCCATCAACAGCCCCATCGTCAAGTTCTTCTCGGACGAGGAGATGGCGGCTCTGCGCGAGCGCATGGACGTCGAGCCCGGCGACCTTGTGATGTTCGCCGCCGGCCCGCGCCTGCTCTCCGACGAGATCCTGGGCGGCATGCGTTCGCACATGGCCAATGCGCTCGAGATCAAGCGCGAGGGTCACGACTTCCTGTGGGTCGTCAACTTCCCGCTGTTCCATTGGGACGAGGATCGCAAGGCCTATGCTGCCGAGCATCAGCCCTTTACCCTGCCGACCGAGACCGACATCGCCAAGATCGAGGCCGATCCGCTGGCAGCCGGTTCGTGCACCTACGACTTTGTCATGGACGGCTTTGAGGCCGGCGGCGGCGGTATGCGTATCCACAACGCCGAGATGCAGATGTCCATGCTCAAGCTCCTGGGCTTTACCGAGGAGCGCGCCGAGTCTCAGTTTGGCTTCCTCATGGAGGCCCTCAAGTTTGGTGCGCCCCCGATGGGCGGTTTCGCTCTGGGTCTGGACCGCGTGTGCATGCTGCTCACCGGTTCCGACTCCATCCGCGACGTCATGGCGTTCCCCAAGACGGCCAGTGGCTCCGACCTTATGTCGGGTGCTCCGAGTGCCGTTTCCGGCGCCCAGCTCAAGGACGTCAGCCTGCGCCTGATGTAGGCAAGCGGCTACATATTGCTTGCAACGAGGGAAGGACGTGTGCCTTCCCTCGTTTTTTATGCGCCGAGATTGTGAGGGGATATAGGGTGACCGGGCGTCGCGGAAAGTGCGTCCCGGAATCTGGGTCCAGAACGGGTCGCGCTTTCCCAAAGGGGGTCCTCTGGGAAAGCGCGACCCAGAATTCGGCAAAATAATGGGGCACAGTTTCCGGTTGAGCTGTCTAACGGAAACTGTGCCCCAGAATGAGCACTCAAAACGGGGCAGGCTTTCTGTAACAACTGTCTGGCGGAAAGCCTGCCCCAATTTCTTATAGCGAGTCTCTCTGGATCAGCTGCATGTGCATCACGGAGGTGGTGGGCTCGGCACCCTTGATCATGTCGAGCGCAATGTTGGCGGCCATGTGGCCTTCTTCGCGCAGGGGCTGGCGGACGGTCGTGAGCGCGGGGACGCAGCGCGTCGCAATCTCGTGATCGTCGAAGCCGACGACAGAAATGTCCGCCGGAACGGATAGGCCTGCCTCGTTGAGTGCGGTGATGACGCCAGCCGCGATACGGTCCGATCCGCAGAGCACGCCATCGAAAGCAATCTCGCGCGCGAGGATCTGGTGCATGGCCTGATAGCCGTCTCCGTTGTTCCAGCCGGTATAGATAACGTTTGCGTCTGGGAGGTCTTCGCCCAAGACGGCGCGGTAGCCGCGCAGGCGGTCGACAACGGCGGGGTTGTCTTGCGGTCCCAACACGGCGACGATATCTTTGCGCCCTCGCTCCTTCATAGCGAGCGCTGCAAAGCGTCCGCCCTCTTCGTCGTCAGAGTAGACCGTCGAGAACACATCGCGATAGGGGTGGCCCTCGAGCTGGCCGCACAACACGGTGGGTACGCCCAGCTCGCACAGTACCTCGAGCAGCTCGCTGCCCTTGTAGGGGGAGACGTCGATCACGGCGTCGAACGAGCGGCGCTCAAAGTGCTCGCGTGCGCGGTTGCGCTCATGCGTAGAAGACGCCTGCAAGATAACGGGCAGATAGGACGACTCCGACAGTTCCTCGGTAATGCCGCTCAAAAACTCGCTATAGGTGGGGTCGCTGAAGAGTTCACTCAGGGGCTCGGTCACGAGCACGGCGATGATTTCCGTGCGCCCGACAGCGAGCGCTCGGCCACGAGCGTTGGGGACAAAATTGACTTCCTTGGCCGCCGCGCGGACGCGCTTTTTGGTTTCCTCGCTAATGCGGGGCGAATCGTTGAGAGCGCGCGATGCCGTGGAGCGCGACACGCCGGCAGCTGCGGCAACCTCGGCAAGCGTAGGTGCGGTGCGAACTGGTTGGGTCATGGCGTCTCCTGGAAAATGCGGTCGATGTTGTCACTGATACGGGCTGGTGCGGATACAGCTTACTATAGTGCGTCTGAACAGCGTTCATGATATCCGGTGACCGGCGTCGTTTTGCAACCAAGCCGCAATCGAATACACCTCGTATGGGGGGAGATATCTGCGGGCGTGGCGGTTGCCTACGAGCTTAAGAACGATGTCTTGTGCTGTGTTTCGATACTCAGGGTGACATAAGTGTCGCGGTTGTACAACCGGTTGCACCGTTAACCCGGTCAAATCGACCGTTCAGCGGACAACCGGTTGCACAGCTTTTTGCATCGCCCGTAAGATAAGGACAACCGGTTGCACAAGAATCACTACGATGACGAAGGAGCATCACCATGGACGCCATTAACGATTGGGAAAACCAAGCGCTCACCCACAGGAACCGCCTGGCACCCCATGCGTACTTTATGGGCTACGAGACCGCCGATCTCGCTGCAACGTACAGCCGTGAGCTGTCGCGCGGGTTTGTCCAGCTGTCCGGCTCGTGGCAGTTCCGCCTCTTTGAGGGGCCTGCTGCCGTCTCTAACGAGGAGCTTTCCACGTACGAGCCCGAGTGGGATCACGTGGAGGTTCCGCACCTGTGGCAGGTGGACGGCTATGGCAACCTTGCCTATACCGACGAGGGTTTCCCGTTCCCGGTGGACCAGCCGTTCGTTCCCTCCGACGACCCCACGGGCGTCTACCAGCGCATCGTCAACCTTCCCGCCGTTCCTGCCGGCGCTCGCGAGATCATTCGCTTCGACGGCATCGAGAGCTATGGCGAGCTGTACGTCAACGGTCAGTATATCGGCATGACCAAGGGTTCGCGCCTGTCTGCCGAGTTCGACGTGACCGACGCGCTCGTCGAGGGCGACAACCTGTTTGCGGTCAAGGTCCTGCAGTACAGCGATGGCAGCTATATCGAGGACCAGGATATGTGGTGGGCCTCGGGCATCTTCCGCGATGTGTACCTTATGCAGCGTCCCGCCGCGCACCTGGTCGACTTTAGGTTCCGCACGCACCGCGAGGGCGATACCGCTCTGATCACGCTCGATACGGTGGCCGAGGGCGCAAGCCGCGTCGTGTATACGCTCAGCGATGGCGAGAACGTGGTGGCTACGGGCGAGTGCGTCGACGGCCATGCCGAGTGCAGCGTGACCGATGCCCACTTCTGGAATCCCGAGGACCCCTTCCTCTATGACCTTACGTTTGGGGTCTACGACGGTGACAAGGTGAGCGAGTACGTCCCGCATCGCCAGGGTCTTGCCGAGGTGACGGTCGAGGGCAATCATATCTACCTCAACGGCACTTACTTTAAGATGCATGGCGTCAACCGCCACGATCACGACGATCACAAGGGCCGCGCCGTGGGCCTCGATCGCATGCGCCGCGACCTGGAGCTCATGAAGCGGCACAACATCAACGCGGTGCGCACGTCCCACTACGCCAACGACCCGCGCTTCTACGAGCTGTGCGACGAGTACGGCATCATGCTGGTCGCCGAGACCGATATGGAGAGCCACGGCTTCGAGAATATCGGCAATATCGCCCTGGTCACCGACGACCCGGCATGGGAGCCGGCCTACGTCGACCGTGTTGAGCGCCTGGTGATGCAGGAGCGCAACCATGCGTGCATCATCATGTGGTCGATGGGCAACGAGAGCGGCTATGGCTGCAACATCCGCGCGATGTACGCCAAGGCTCACGAGCTCGACGGTCGTCCGGTCCATTACGAGGAGGACCGCAACGCCGACACCGTCGACGTCATCTCTACAATGTACTCCCGTGTGTCGCAGATGAACGACTTTGGTGAGCATCCGTTCCCCAAGCCGCGCATCAACTGCGAGTACGGCCACTCCATGGGTAATGGTCCCGGAGGCCTGTCCGAGTACCAGGAGGTCTTCGATCGCTGGGATTGCATCCAGGGCCAGTTCATTTGGGAATGGTGTGACCACGGTTTGGCTGCTGTGACCGAGGACGGCGTTGCCTACGATATGTATGGTGGCGACAACGGCGATTACCCCAACAACAGCAACTTCTGCATCGATGGCATGGTGTTCCCTTGGCAGCAGCCGAGCCCGGGCCTCACTGAGTATGGCCAGGTCATCTGCCCGGTTCGCATGGCTTATGATGCCGAGGCGGGCGAGCTGACTGTCACCAACAAGCGTTGGTTTACCACCCTCGAGGATGTCTGCCTGTCGGCCGAGACCCTGGTGGACGGCGACGTGGTCTGCCGCAAGACGCTCATGCCCGGTGCGGTTGCCCCCGGCGAGTCCGTCCAACTGCCACTGGTGATTCGCGAGGCCGCAGTGGGCGAGACCCTGCTGACCGTGCGCGCCTACACCATGGCCGCTCACGTCTGGTGCGAGCCGATGTTCCAACTGGGCGCAAGCCAGTTTGCCATCGCAAACCATCCGGCGCCGGCCATCGCGGCTCCCACTCGTCCTGAGCTTACGGTCGAGGAGACCGAGCAGGAGATTCGCATTCACTCCCTCAACGGCGAGCTGACCTTCAACAAGGTAAACGGCACCGTGAGCAAGTGGAAGGCATCCGGCCGTGACGTCATGGCCTCCGGTCCCCAGGTTGGTTTTTGGCATCCGCTCGTCGACAACCACGCCCAGGAGTACGACTCCCTGTGGAAGGACAACTTCATTGATGTAATGCAGACGTCTACCCGCAAGGTTTCTTGGAAGCAGGACGGCAATGCGGTCGTCGTTACCGTGAGCCAACGTATTGCTCCTCCCGTTCGCGCGTTCGGCATGTGCGTCGAGCTCGTCTACACCGTGCTTCCGAGCGGTCGCGTCGACCTCAAGGTTTCCGGCGAGCCCTACGGCGATTACTCGGATATCATCCCGCGCATCGGCATCTCCTTCGAGGTTCCCGGTTGCGATCGTGCCGTTGAGTGGTACGGTCACGGCCCGGGCGAGAACTATCCGGACTCGCTGCGCGCCAACCCGGTCGGCCATTACCGCACTACGGTCGACGACATGTTCACGCCGTATGTCATGCCCCAGGATTGTGCCAACCGCGAGGGTACCCGCTGGGTTGCCCTGCGCTCTAGCCACGGTGACGGCGTGCTGGTGACGCGTCCGGCCGACGCCGCTTCCAACCCGTTCTCGTTCTCGGCATGGCCCTATAGCTGCGAGGCCATCGATAACGCCAAGCACGTCTACGACCTTGTCAAGGGCGACACGGTTACGGTCAACATCAACGACCAGCTGCTCGGCCTTGGTTCGAACTCTTGGGGTTCCGAGGTGCTCGATTCCTATCGCACCCGTTTTGAGAGCTTCAGCTTTGAGGTGTCCCTGCGACCGCTGACGTCTGCCGATCTGGCTCAGGCGCTGGCACCCATTAAGGAGGCATAAGTCATGCATATCTTTAACTCGCGTGCCGATTTCGACGCCCAGATGAAGTCCGTCAAGAAGTGGATGCGTACCGGTCAGGCACTCGACGGCGTTTCTGAACTGCAGCACGATGTGGCGTACTCTATCGGCGACTCGCTGGTGTATTGGTGGGTGAACGCCCACGAGGCGGCTACTGCCGATCTGGTCGGTCACCGTCGCTACCATACCGTGCTCGCCCCGCTCGACGGCAATCTGACCGTTGAGGTGGCTTCCAAGGCCGATCTTACCTGTACGCGCGCCTACAGCGATATCGATGATCGCGAGCGCTTTGAGGGTACGGGGGAGACCGTGACGATTCCCACCGGCGGCGTTGCCGTCGTCGAAATTGACGAGGCCTACCGTGTCGTGGCCGATGCCGCGGATCCCCGCGTCGTGGTACTGCACGTGACAGTCGAAGGTTATTCCTTCCCCAACAAGTAGTATTCGTCCGCCTGGACGTTTGCTTCGCGCCGTTAAGGGGGATGGCTTTGTTGACTCCCTTTTCCCCATTCCCCTTAGCAGGTGCGCCGTCCGTGTTTGCACTTGCAGCCCGGACGGTTTTAGATGACATTTAACAGATGATTGGGAGGGCTTATGAGCTCTGAAAAACGAGGAACGATTGGTTCGTTCGCTCTGCTGGGCATGACGGTCGCCGCCGTGTTCGGTATCAAGAACATCATCAACAACAACGCGGCCATCGGCTTGGCGGCTGCGCCGTCGTTCTTCTTCGCCACGCTTTTGTACTTTGTCCCCTATACCCTGGTTACCGCCGAGTTCGTCGGCCTCAACAAGGACTCCGAGTCTGGCGTGTACGCATGGGTTAAGACCTCGATGGGTGGTCGCTGGGCGTTCCTGACGGCATTTAGCTACTGGTTCGTTAACCTGTTCTTCTTTGCGTCCGTCCTGCCCAACGTCATCATCTACGCGAGCTACGTGTTCTTTGGTGCCAACGCCGAGCTTTCGCAGCTGTGGATCACCATTATCGAGATCGTCGTCTTTGCTATCGCCACGTGGGTTTCGACCAAGGGCGCTAAGTGGATCGGCTCCATTTCCTCCTTCGGTTCGACCGCGGCTCTCGGCCTGACCGCCGTGTTCATCCTGCTGTCCCTGGCTGCTGCCTTTGGCGGCGTTGAGTTCGCTACGGCTCCTACTCCCGCTAACATGGCTCCCGACATGAGCAACTTCGCAACTGCGTGGGGCTTCTTCGGTACGCTTGCCTGGATCATCCAGGGCGTTGGCGGCGCTGAGTCTGTCGGCGTGTTCCTCAACGACCTCAAGGGCGGCGTCAAGGCCTTCGTGCGCACCGTCGTTATCGCCGGCCTGACCATCGGCCTTCTGTATGCAGGCGCTTCGCTGCTGGTTAACCTGTTCATTCCCGAGGGCAGCGTTGCCATCTCCACCGGCATCTTCGACGTATTCGGCGCTGTCTTTGCCCACTTTGGCATTCCCATGGAAGTGTCCACGCGCGTCATCGGCTTGATCCTTCTCGCTGCCACGCTGGGCTCCCTCATGATGTGGACCTCGGCTCCCATCAAGGTGTTCTTCACCGAGATCCCCAAGGGCGTTTTTGGTAGCAAGATCGTCGAGCTTAACGAGCATGGCATTCCCGCCCGCGCTGCTTGGCTGCAGTTCGCTATCGTCGTCCCCATCCTGATCATCCCGGCCCTGGGCTCCGGCAACCTCGACGACCTGCTCATGATCGTCACTAACATGACGGCTGCCACTGCTCTGCTCCCGCCGCTGCTGATCCTGCTTGCCTACTTTATGTTGCGCAAGAACTTCGACGCCGCTCCCCGTGACTTCCGCATGGGCTCGCGCAGCTTTGGCCTGGTCGTTGCCGCATTCCTGCTTGTGGTCTTCTGCTTCGTGCTTATCTGCGGCACCATTCCGCTCGATCAGCCGCTGTGGCTGACGCTGGTCTACAACGTTGGCGGTGTGGTTGTCTTCCTGGGCCTTGCCGTGATGTGGTACAACCGCTATATCAACCGCCTGCGCGAGACCGATCCCGAAGCCGCCGAGAGCGAGCTGCGCCCCTCCGTCCTCGACATGATGGAGTAGCGGCTAGGATTAATCTACGGCTGTGGAATAAATCGATTCCCTTTCCTAAGGAGGGGCCTTACGAGGCCCCTCCTTTTGTGTTTTGGGGCATGGTTTTGGACCTTGTGGTCAAAAAATGCCAAATATGAGTACTGTTGCAAAAGAGGTGTCATATCTATCGGCCGGTTTTGAGCAAAAATGGACTCAAAATCAATTTATCTAACCCCCTTTAAATGGCGTTTGACGGCTTTCAACCTCTTCGAATCGCTCAAAGTAGGCAATTTGCTCTCGATTTTGCTGCTACTAAATTGGTGACAGTACTCATATTTGCCACTTTTTGACCACGGGGTATCCGGAGGGGCTCTCGACAAGCATCTAACGCTACAATAACTACCACGTGGCTGGGTTTTGCCGGCCGAATGTGCGATGTCGTGGGAGGGGACATGGTCGAGTTTACAAAGACGATTAAAGATCCGTTGGGACTACATGCCCGCCCGGTTGCGTTGCTCTATGACATTATCGCCAAGCATCGTAGTGACGTGTCGGTCAGCATCGGTGATCGCCATACCGACGGTCGCGACGTTATGGGCCTCATGGCTCTCTACGGCGAGTGTGGCGAGGACATTATCTTCCGCGTTTCGGGCGTGGATGAGGCCTCGTGCGTCACGTCGATCAGAAACCTCTCGCTCTAAGCATGATAGGGCGCGGTAAAGGATGGTCCTTTGCCGCGCCTTTTTGTTTCGTATAGGAAACTTTTTCGAAATCTGAATGGGGACCCTTTCCAAAAAGTTAACCACGTGCTAGTTTACTATAGCGAACATAGACGTGGTTAACTTTTATCACGTCGATGTTGAGGACGAACTGACGTTAGGAGCAACTCATGTCTTGCGGACCGCAGATGCCGGCCATGCCGCTTTCGATGGTAAAAGCGGGCGAAACCGTGCGCGTGTCTCGTGTAAAGGGCAATGAGGACATGAAACACCACCTCAAGGACCTCGGCTTTGTCGAGGGCAACGAAATCCACGTGGTGAGCTCGAGTGGCGCCAATATCATCGTCACGGTGCTGGGCGCGCGCTTTGGCATCGATTCCAAGGTGGCCATGCACATCATGACCGTCGGTTAGTCTGCAGCATTTCATAAAAACCGAAAGGGGGACAAGAGGATGAAGACGTTGGGTGACGTTAAGGTGGGCGAGAGCTCCACCATCGTCAAGCTTCACGGTGAGGGTGCGCTTCGCCGCCACCTTATGGACCTGGGGCTCATCAAGGGCACTTCGTTCAAGGTCGTGAAGGTCGCACCGCTCGGTGATCCGGTCGAGATCAACGTGCGCGGCTATGAGCTTTCCATCCGCAAGGAGGAGGCGGCCGTCGTCGAGGTCCAGTAAGGGCTCGCGGCGTATATTTCTGCAGATAAAGTTAGGTATTTCTAACTTAATGCAGCAACTTTGAAGCACATTATCCAGCCCGTGCGGAGAAAGCAGCGCGGGCACACAAGGAAGAAGGATTGAATGGCGGATTCTCAGATCCATGTCGCACTGGCGGGTAACCCCAACTGCGGCAAGACCACGCTTTTCAACCTGATCACCGGCGCCAACGGCTACGTTGGCAACTGGCCCGGCGTCACGGTTGAGAAAAAGGAAGCCAAGCTCCTAAGCGACAAGAACGTTACCATCACAGACCTCCCTGGCATCTACTCGCTTTCCCCCTACAGCCCCGAGGAGCAGTGCTCGCGCGATTACCTCATGAGCGGCGAGCCCGATGTTGTCGTTCAGGTCGTCGATGCCACCAACCTCGAGCGTAACCTGTACCTGGCGCTTCAGGTTATCGAGACCGGCCTGCCCGTGGTCGTTGCCCTCAACATGGCCGACCTGGTCGAGAAGAACGGCGATAAGATCGACACGGACAAGCTTTCCAAGAAGCTCGGTTGCCCGGTCATGATGATCTCGGCTCTTAAGAACAAGGGCATCAAGGAACTCTTCGAGCAGGTCAAGAAGTCCGCTGCTTCTAAGGGCCAGGTGCCGGAGCACAAGTTCGATTCCTCCATCGAGGACGTTCTGGACCACATCGAGAATAACCTGCCTGCGAGCGTTCCCGCCAACAAGCGTCGCTACTACGCGGTCAAACTGTTTGAGCGCGACGCGGACGCCTGCAAGCTCATCAACCTCACCAAGGAGAAGGCTGCTCGCGTGGAGGAGCTGGTCGCCCAGTGCGAGCAGGACTGCGACGACGATGCCGAGTCCATCATCACCGGCGAGCGCTATGGCGTCATCGCGCACATCATCGACGAGTGCCTCACCAAGGCTCCGGCCAAGATGAGCACCTCCGAGAAGATCGACCGCGTGGTTACCAACCGTATCCTGGGCTTGCCGATCTTTGTGGTCATCATGTTCTGCGTGTACTACATCGCCGTTTCCACCCTGGGCGGAACGGTGACCGACTTCACCAACGATCAGCTCTTTGGCACCGACGGTTGGTATGTGCTCGGTCAGGGCCGCGATGCTTACGATGAGGCTGTCGAGGCCGCGGGTGACGACGCCGACTCGGTCGACCCGGCACAGTACGGCCCCTATGTCCCGGGTATCACCACCATGGTGCACGACGCCCTCGTGGCGGGTGGCACCGAGGACGGTGGCCTGGTCGATTCGCTGGTCTGCGACGGTATCGTTGGCGGCCTGGGCGCCATCTTCGGCTTTGTGCCGCAGATGTTCCTGCTGTTCGTGATGCTGTCCTTCCTGGAGGACTGCGGCTACATGGCCCGCGTCGCCTTTATCATGGACCGCGTGTTCCGCCGCTTTGGCCTGTCCGGTAAGTCGTTCATCCCCATGCTCGTGTCCTCAGGCTGCGGCGTCCCCGGCGTCATGGCCACCAAGACCATCGAGAACGAGAAGGACCGCCGCATGACGGTCATGACCACCACGTTCATCCCCTGCGGCGCCAAGCTGCCGATCATCGCCCTGCTCATGGGCTCCATCATTGGCGATTCTTCCACCACGGCCGCATGGATCAGCCCGCTTTTCTACTTCCTGGGCGTCTTTGCCGTCATCGCCTCGGGCCTCATGCTCAAGAAGACCAAGCTCTTCGCCGGCCGTCCGACCCCGTTTGTCATGGAGCTTCCTGCCTACCACTTCCCGGCGATCCGTTCCTGGGCGCTGCACGTGTGGGAGCGCTGCTGGGCCTTTATCAAGAAGGCCGGCACGGTCATCTTTGCGTCCACCGTCGTCGTTTGGTTCCTCTCCAACTTTGGTAGCTATAACGGTTCCTTTGGCTTCCTGCCTGCGATGGACGGCATCCCCGAGGAGTTTATGGACTACTCCGTGCTTGCCATGCTGGGCAACCTGGTCGCTTGGATCTTCGCCCCGCTCGGCTTTAGCACCTGGCAGGCCACCGCGCTGACTGTCTCTGGCCTCGTCGCCAAGGAGAACGTCGTCGCCACCGCCGGCTCGCTGCTGTCCGTCGCCGACGCGGGCGAGACCGACCCGAGCCTGTGGACCGCGTTTGCCGGCATGTTCCCCACCATGGGCGCTTGCGTTGCCTTCGGCGCCTTCAACCTGCTGTGCGCTCCGTGCTTTGCCGCCATTGGCACCATCCGCAACCAGATGGATTCCGGCAAGTGGACTGCGATCGCCATCGGCTACGAGTGCGCCTTTGCCTGGGTGATCGGCCTGTTCATCAACCAGTTCTACAACCTGCTTGTTCTTGGGCAGTTTGGTATCTGGACGATTGTGGCCATCGTGCTGCTGGTTGCGATGCTCTTCCAGATCTTCCGTCCCATGCCCAAGCATGCATGGACCGACGAGGACGAGACCAACACTGCTTCCGCCGCAGTTTCCGCTTAAGTCCAAATAAGGATTAACCCCTTTCACGAGCCCGGGTGTCCCAGCGACACTCGGGCTTTTTGGTGGGGGAGATGTGACGTTTCCGCAGATAAAACCGACCAATATAAATCTGTCCCTTATTGGTAGGTGGAGGATGGGGTAAAGTAAGTTGTGGTTAACTAGAGGAGGCTTGCTATGGCACCTATCGATATTGTTGTACTGGCTGTAATCGGTATTGCGTTTGTCGCCGTGTGCGTGCGCATCTACCGCAAGGGCACCTGCGCCGACTGCGCTCAGGGTGGCGTTTGCACCGGGCATTGCTCCAACAAAAAGACCTGTGCCGCGCTTAAGGGCGTAGACAAAGTGGCCGAAGACTTGAGCCGCGGTATTCATTAGCCGACCGGCGTTTGGGTATGTTTGACTGCGGATGCGGCAGTTGCTGGTACGATAGGTACGTCAGCAACTGCCGCCGAGCGGCTCAAACGAAAGGAAGCCTGTATGGAGTCCTCCGCCTACCCGATGCTCTTTAGCCCGATCAAGGTCGGTACGACCGAGGTCAAGAACCGCGTCTTTATGCCGCCGGTGTCCACCAACCTGGCCGATCATGGCTATGTGACCGACGACTTGGTCGATCATTACCGTGCCCGCGCCAAGGGCGGCGTGGGCCTGATCATTACCGAGGTCGTGACGGTCGAGCCCACCTATACCTATCTGCCGGGTGACATGTGCTGCTACGACGACACGTTTATCCCCGGCTGGGAAAAGCTCGCCGCGGCCGTCCACGAGTATGGCTGCAAGATCATGCCGCAGCTCTTCCATCCCGCCTACATGGCCTTTAACATTCCGGGCACGCCGCGCCTGATCGCTCCGTCCTTTGTGGGCCCGTCTTACGCCCGCGAGGCACCGCGTCCCATCACGGTCGACGAGATTCACGAGCTCACGCATCAGTTTGGCGACGCTGCCGTGCGTATGCAGAAGGCTGGCGTCGATGGCGTTGAAGTCCATGCGGCACACGCCCACGGCATGCTCGGCGGCTTTTTGACTCCGCTCTACAACAAGCGTACCGACGAGTACGGCGGCTCGCTCGACGCCCGCATGCGCTTCCTGCTCGAGGTCATCGCCGAGATTCGCGAGCGCTGCGGCAAGGACTTTATCATCGACGTCCGCATCTCGGGCGATGAGTACACCGATGGCGGCCTGACCCTCAACGACATGATCTACGTCTCGCGTCGCCTGGAGAAGGCCGGTGTCGACATGATTCATGTGTCGGGCGGTACCACCATCAAGCGCGGCTCCGCGATTCCCGCTGCCGGTACCCAGCAGGCCTCGCACGCCGCCTGCTCGCGCGAGATTAAAAAGCACGTCAACATTCCCGTCGCCACCGTCGGCCGCATCAACGAGGCCTGGATCGCCGAGGAACTGATCGAGGACGGTGCCGCCGACATCTGCATGATGGGCCGCGCCAATCTGTGCGATGCCGAGTTCTGCAACAAGGCCGCTGCCGGCAACGCCGACGACATCCGCCCCTGCATCGGCTGCCTGCGCTGCCTGAACGGCATCATGTTCGGCAAGCGCATCTCCTGCACCGTCAACCCGGACGTGGAGCGCGACGAGGCTGGCTACGAGCCTGCCGCCGAGGCTAAGAACGTGCTCGTTGTGGGCGCTGGTCCTGCGGGTATGGAGGCTGCCTACATTGCCGCCAAGCGCGGACACAACGTGGTGCTCGTTGACAAGCAGGATGAGCCGGGTGGCGAGATGCGCATCGCGGCCGTTCCGCCGGCAAAGCAGGAACTCACCCGCGTGATCAAATATCAGTATCGCCGTCTTGCTGAGGCGGGCGTGAAGTGCGTATTTGGCACCGAGCTTACTGCCGAGGACATTCAGCGTGACTACGCCGGCTACGAGGTTGTCCTGGCTTATGGCGCCGAGCCCATCGCTCCGGCCTTCATGCAGGGCTTTAAGCAGGTTATGACGGCCGACGACCTGCTGGGCGGCAAGGCTTTCCCGGGCAAGAAGATCGTCATCGTCGGCGGCGGCACCGTCGGCTGCGAGACGGCCGATTACCTGGCCCCGTTGGTCAATGACCTCTCGCCGGCCAATCGCGATGTCACCGTCATCGAGATGACCAAGACGCTCGCCGCCAACGAGGGCGGTGCCGGTCGCGCGGTGCTCATCACGCGCATGCTCTCCAAGGGCGTCCACGTGCTGACCGAGGCCAAGGTGATCGAGATCACCGAGGACACTATCAGCTACGAGAAGGACGGCGAGGTCCACACCATCGCCGGTGCCGATACGCTGGTGCTTGCCATGGGCTATCGTCCCAATACCAAGCTGGCCGACGACCTGGCTGCAGCCGGCGTTACCACCCACGTGTTGGGCGATGCCAACAAGTGCGGCAACATCCGCGACGCCATCGGCGATGGCTACAAGGTTGCCTGCGAGCTCTAGTCAACCCCTTTGCACCAATCGATTGCAAAAAGCGGCGGCTGCCCTGTGTGTTGGGCAGCCGCTGCCTGCGTTTTGCCAAAGAAAGATTATTGTCGGGCCCTAAATGCCCTTTGCTTCTGCTCCCTCCGCAATCATGTTGCGGTTGTACACCAGATGCAAATACATCGCGTCGTGCGCGGCGGTGGGATTGCGCGCGGCGATGGCGTCGGCCACATCGCGGTGCATGCGGATAGTTTCCTCGACGAGCTTTTTGCCGGTCACGTCGATAAAGAGGGGGACGGATGCCTTGAACACGCCCATTAGGCGGGGAACGACGAGGTTTCCGGAGCTCTCGGCAATGGCATTGTGGAACGCGGTGTCGGCGGCGGAGTAATCCTCACCGGCCTCGGCCAGGCGCTCGGATTCGTCGCAGAGCTCTTTGATACAGACGACCTGGTCGTTGGTTGCGTGCTCGGCCGCCATGCGTGCTATCTGCGGCGGTGCCACGGCCCTCTCGCACGTCAACGATGCCGGTTTTTGGATGTGCTCCTCGTTCCTGGAGATTGACGAGAAGACCACCCTCAAGTCATGGACCGTTATGGAGACGCTCATCGGCCTTTCGGGTCTTGCCTGCGCCCTGGTGATTTCGTTCTTCGCCTAGTTCGCGTAGCTAAGCATCTTCCGCCGAGTGCATCGCTCGGTACCCATTTCACCTGATTCATTAACCAACGATTGGTACAACCGTTCAAACCAAAAGAGGAGAGCATTATGGACGAGAAGACCAAGGCACAGATTCAGCAGGAGGCAGCCGACTTGGTTGCCAAGCTGCAGCCGCGTTCCGGCAAGTTTCGCACCATCAGCCCCGAGATGGACCCGCTGCGTCTGGGCTCTGGCTGGTCCATCGAAGATCTGGACAAGCCGCAGGTCATTATCGAGTCGACGTTCGGCGACTCGCACCCGGGTTCTGCCGGTCTGTTTGAGTTGGTCGAGGAGGTCCGTGCCGGCGTTGCCGAGGCTGGCGGTCACGGTGCCCGTTACTTCTGCACCGATATCTGTGACGGCGAGGCCCAGGGCCACGACGGCATTAACTACTCGCTGCCCAGCCGCGACATGATCGCCAACATGATCGAGATTCATGCCAAGGCCACCCCGTTCGACGCCGGCGTCTTTGTCGCCAGCTGCGATAAGGGCCTGCCTGCGAACCTCATGGCCATGGGCCGCATCAACATCCCCTCCATCGTCGTTACCGGCGGCGTCATGGATGCCGGCCCCGATCTGTTGACCCTGGAGCAGCTCGGCGCGATTTCTGCCCGCTACGAGCGCGGCGAGATCTCCCGCGAGGAACTTGAGTTTGCCAAGCACAACGCATGCCCCAGCTGCGGCGCCTGCTCCTTTATGGGCACCGCGTCGACCATGCAGGTTACCGCCGAGGCCCTGGGCCTTATGCTCCCTGGCACGGCCCTGCTGCCCGCCACCAGCTCCGACCTGCGTGAGTTTGCGCGCGAGGCCGGCCGCCAGTCCGTGTGGCTCTCCGAGCACAACCTGTGCCCCCGCGACATCGTGACCAAGGAGTCTTTCGAGAACCTCATCATGGTCCACGGCGCCATTTCGGGTTCCACCAACTCGCTGCTGCATATTCCTGCTATCGCCCGCGAGTTTGGCATCGAGATGTCCGCCGACGACTTCGACCGCCTGCACCGTGGCGCCCACTACCTGCTCAACGTTCGCCCCGCAGGCGAGTGGCCGGCGCAGTTCTTCTACTATGCAGGTGGCGTGCCGCGCATCATGGAGGAGATCAAGTCGATGCTCCACCTCGATGTCATGACCGTCACCGGCAAGACCCTCGGCGAAAACCTCGAGGACCTTAAGAACAACGGCTACTACGAGAAGTGCGGCCGCTACTTGGAGAAGTGGAACCTCAAGCGCGAGGACATCATTCGCCCGTTTGACCAGGCCTTCGGCACCGACGGTTCCATCGCCATCCTCCACGGCAATCTTGCCCCCGAGGGCGCCGTCGTCAAGCACACGGTTGTTCCGCGCGAGATGTTCCAGGCCACGCTTAAGGCACGTCCGTTCGATTGCGAGGAGGACGCTATCCACGCCGTCCTGACGCACGAGGTCAAGCCCGGCGACGCCGTCATCATTCGCTACGAGGGCCCCAAGGGCTCCGGCATGCCCGAGATGTTCTACACCACCGAGGCTATCGCCAGCGATCCCGAGCTGGGTGCGAGCATTGCCCTTATCACCGATGGCCGCTTCTCCGGCGCCTCCAAGGGCCCGGCTATCGGTCACGTTTCGCCCGAGGCTGCCGTGGGCGGCCCGATTGCCCTGATCGAGGAGGGCGACCTTATCCAGATCAACATCCCCGAGCGCTCGCTGTCTATTGTGGGCATCGCCGGCAAGGAGATGGAGCCGGCCGAGATCGATGCCGTCCTGGCCGAGCGCCGAGCCGCTTGGAAGCCCAAGGCTAATCGCTATACCTCCGGCACGCTCAAGTTCTTTACCGAGCATGCAGTTTCCGCCATTCAGGGTGGCTACATGGAGTAGCGCCCATGCGCATCAAATATCTCCTCTCATAGATGTGCGGCACGAAGGGCCCCGAGCTTGCACTGAGCTCGGGGCCTTTTTGTTCAACCTTGGCTAAAAAAGCCCCGTCCCAAAAAGACTGGTTGGAAGTTGCACTGAATTGGGGATTGTTTGACAGCGCGGGTGACGCCAGCGCCCCCTATTTCACCGCAACTGAGGGGATGGGGGATGCGATAGTATTACGTGGTGAAATTCGACAAACCGTGGGCTTCATCCGAGGGCTTTATGGAACAACACCAGCATTATCAGAGCTTGCAAGATCAGGCATATAACGCATTGCGCTCCAAGATCATCTATGCCGAGCTCAAGCCCGGCACGCGCCTTTCGGCGATTGGTCTGGAAAAAGAGACAGGAATCGGGCGTACGCCCATTCGCGAATCCTTTGTGCGCCTGCGCGAGCAGGAGCTGGTCGAAACACGTCCCAAAAGCGGCACCTACGTTTCTAAGATCAGCATGGAACACGCCGAAAACGCCTGCTTCTTGCGTGAGAAGCTCGAGAGAAGCGTGCTTATTAAATGCTGTTCGGCCGCCACGCCCGAGCAAAAGCATCGGCTCGAGCAGATTCTTGCCGAGTCCGAGTCGCTCGACCATAGCGAAACGCGTCGCTTTTTCGATCTGGACAACCTGTTCCATGAGACGTGTTTCGAGATTGCCGGCCGCCACATGTTGTGGGATTGGATGAAGAGCGTCAATACGCATTTTGAGCGATACAACTGGTTGCGTATGGTCTCGCAGGATCTGGATTGGGAGCCGATTCGTCGGCAGCATCGCCGGATTCTCGAGGCCATTAAAAAGGGCGATACCGACACGGCGAGCTATCTGGCCGAGACACACCTGCACCTGATGCCCGAGGAGCAGGGCCCGGTTATCGCCTTACATCCTGACTATTTTGAGCTGTCCAAAGACTCGGCCATCTAACTCGTTCCCTTCATTAGTTGCGGTGAAATAGGGATTGTTTTGCGGCTCTGATGGTGTAAGCAGTCCGTATTCCACCGCAAGTGCCGGGGCACATCGGGGCACGAAAACGCTGCGGCGCCGCTTGGAGGAAAAGACCGGAAGCAAGGGTCCATTCCTCCAGACGGTGCCGCAGCTGTTTTGATGGTTCGGCTTTTGTCGAAGTGTCTTAGTTGAGTGCGACTGCCAGCCGAGTAGGCAAAGCGGCTCGGGGGCGTGTCGCTTCCGTCACGTTCTATCAGCATACAAGACGGTTTTGGTTCTTGCTCGTGACGGAAACGGCGCGCTTCCGAGCCGTTTTAAAAGAAAGGGGGCGAGGTCTAGGGCACGCCCCCTTTCACGATAGAGAGCTAAACCTAGCCGCGGACCTTTTTGACGACGTCCATGGCATCACGGGCAATCTGCTCGACCTTGGAGAAGTCGCCGTCGGCAAACAGGGCCGGCTTAACCATCCAGGTGCCACCGCAGGCGATGATGGCAGAGGAACTCAGGTACTCCTCGACGTTGTCGGTGCTCACACCGCCGGTAGGCATAAAGCGGTGACCGACAAACGGAGCGGCAAGGGCCTTGATGGTGTTCAGACCGCCATACTGGGACGCGGGGAAGAACTTGGTGACCTTGAGGCCCAGGTTCTCGGCGGCGGTAACCTCGGAGGGGGTCACGGTGCCGGGAAGGACGGGCAGGTCGATGCCGATGCAGTGCTTCACGACGTCCTCGTTGTAACCCGGGGAGACGATGAACTCGGCACCGGCGGCGCGGGCCTGCTCAACCTGCTCGACGGTCAGGACGGTGCCGGCACCAACGCACATCTCGGGCTCGGCCTCGGCCATGGCGGCGATGCACTCGGCGGCGCAGGCGGTGCGGAAGGTGACCTCGGCGGACTTCATGCCGGCTGCCATAAGGGCGTGGGCGAGCGGTGCGGCGTCCTCGACCTCATCGAGCACGACGACCGGCACGATGCCCAGGGACTCAAGCGTGGTGTAGAACTGATCGAACATGATGTTCCTTTCGATGTGAGGCGCGCGGGTGCGCGTAATTGCCAAATGTGCTGGTCAGGAGCCGATTTTGGATTGGTTATCGGAGGCACTGCTTGGGGTTCAAGCAATTCCAAAACCGGCTGCTCGACCAGTCATGTAGGGAATGCCAGGCAAAACCGGAATGGGACTGGTGGTTTTGCCCGGCCGGAGGAATCGGGGAGCGGGCCGCAGAGGTATGGGATTGGAAAGCCGCGGCCCGCGGAATGGAGACGGACTAGCGCGCGACGCGGGTGCCACCGTCGGCGGCGGATGCCACGGCTGCGATCTCGTCTGCGGTCACCAAGTTGGAATCGCCCTTGATGGTGAGCTTGAGGATCGAGGCCGCAATCGCGTAGTTGACGGCATCCTGCGGGTCAAAGTCGTTGATGAGGGCATGGACGAGGCCGGCGTTGAAAGCGTCGCCGGCGGCAACGCCCTCGAGCACGTGCACGTCGTGAGCAGGGGAGAACCAGTGCTCGCCGCTCTCGGCGTCAAAGAGCATGCCCATCCAGATGGAGCGCTCGACGCAGGAGATGTTGCGGACGACCGAGGCGACCTTCTTGCAACCGTGCTCGGCGCAGATCTGACGGGCCATCTCGACGTAGGTGTCACGCTCCTCGATGCCGTGGGCAAGGGAGCCGGAGACGCAGGTCATGCCAAGGCCGGCAGGCGCATCCTCGTCGTTGGCGATGCAGATGTCGACGAGCGGCAGGAGTTCCTTCATGGTGGCCTGCGACTTCTCGGGCGACCACATCTTGCCGCGATAGTTCACGTCGCACACGGTGGTGATGCCCTTGGCGCGGCAGACGGCGAGCGCCTCCTTGCAGGCGGCGGCCATCTCGTCAGAGACGGCGGGGGTCACGCCGGAGAAGTAGAAGACATCGATGCCCTTGAGGATCTCGTCCCAGTCAAAAACATCGCGCTTGGCCATGTTGATGGCAGAGAACTTGCGGTCGTAGACGCAGCCGTTGCCGCGCTGCGAGGCACCGACCTCAAACACATAGGAGCCAAGGCGGTCGCCCTGACGCACGACGCGCGTGGTGTCGACGCCGTAGGCCTTCAGCGAACGCAGGGCGCACTCGCCCAGACGGTTGGCCGGGACAACGGAGACGTAAGCGGCCTTGTCGCCCTGGTAGGCCAGGGAAAGCGCGGTGTTTGCCTCGGCGCCGCCGTAGCGGACATCAAACTCGGTCGCCTGCTCAATGCGCAGGTGGTCTTTGGGCGAGAGCCTCATCATGATCTCGCCGAAGGTAAGAACCGTTTTACCCATGGTCGCGTAGCTCCTTCTTGCTCGTGCGTACACCTTTGATATGGCGTTGGCACGCAGGTGCCAAGACGGTAGGGTGCGTCTTTGCACCTGCGTGCCAACGCTCACCGAAATCGGTTTACGAAATCGGTTTCGTTTCGAGTTGTAGTATACTCACCTACAGCGTTTTGCAACCGAGATTTTTAAAAAAATGCCTAAAATGGCTCAGGCTGCCGACAATGGGGAAACGGGGTGCGTTATGGCGCAGATGAGAATCAAGGACATTGCCGCCGAGGCGGGCGTGAGCCCGGCCACGGTCTCGCGCTATCTCAACAACCGCCCCGGGCAAATGACCGAGGAAACCCGTGCTCGCATCGCGGCGGTTATCGAGCGCACCGGCTATCGCCCGCGTGCCGCCGCGCGCAATCTACGCAGCTCGCGCACCGACCTCATCGGCGTGATCCTGGCCGACATCGCCAACCCGTTCTCCAGCGCCATGCTCGAAGGGCTTTCCGTCAGCGCCGCCGCGCGCGGCTGCTCGCTCATGACGGCCATTAGCGGCAACGACCCCGCTAAGGAAGCGGAGTCGCTTACCAGGCTTATCGATGCCGGCGTGGACGGCCTGGTCGTCAACACCTGCGGAGGCAATGACGAGGCGATCGCTGCGGCAGCGGGACGTCTGCCTGTTGTGCTGCTCGACCGCGACGTTGCCGACGGCGGTGTCGATCTGGTGACATCTAACAACCGTGAGCTGGTCGCTGGCTTGGTAGACGAGCTCGCCGCCGCTGGCAGCGAGCGCCTGTGCCTGCTCACCGAGGCAAGCGACGACAGCCCCGTGCGTCGAGAGCGCGCCGAGGCCTTTACCGACGAGCTGTCGCGCCGCGGACTTGCGGGCGAGGTTGTCACCCTGGCCGACGGTGGCGCCACGGGCATCGGCCGCTTGGACGAGACCATGCGTGACTATGCCGGTAAAAAGCTCGGCCTCATTGCCGTCAACGGCCTGGTCTTCCTGCGCCTGACCGAGGCTCTGGCGCAGCTTGGTCCCTCGTTACCGGCTGGTCTTAAGATTGCGACGTTCGACGATTACCCCTGGAACTATGTGCTCTTTGGCGGTGTGACCACGGCCGCGCAGGACACCCTCACCATTGCCGAGCGCGTAGTCGAGCGTCTGTCCGAGCGCATCGACGTTGTTACCACCACCGTGGGCGAAGCCGCAAAGCTCGCCCCCAAGCGCATCGAGGTTCCTGGTCACATTGAACACCGCGCTTCGACTTCGCGCTAGCCGCTCGTTCGCAACGGCCTGTTCGCGCACGTTTTTTGAGCGCTTGATACGCTTTAACCCTGCGGAAACATTTTTCTGCGATAGTATCTGCGATATAGACCAGTCGAAACCCGCCCGAAAGAAAGGGGAGCGACATGAACCAGCAGAACATCGATTACGTACTCCGTTCCGTAGAGCAGCGTGACATCCGCTTTGTGCGTCTGTGGTTTGTCGATATTCTCGGCCGCCTCAAGAACTTTGCCATTAGCCCCGAGGACCTCGAGGTCGCTTTTGAGGAGGGTATTGGCTTTGACGGCTCTGCCATCGAGGGCTTTGCCACGCCCGAGGAAGCCGACATGCTGGCGTTCCCCGATGCTTCGACCTTCCAGATTCTGCCGTGGCGCCCGAGCCATAACGGCGTCGCCCGCGTGTTCTGCGACGTGTGCACTCCCGATCGCAAGCCGTTTGCCGGCGACCCGCGCGATGCCCTGCGCCGCATGTTCCGCAAGGCCGAGAAGGCTGGTTATCTGCTCAACGTGGGTGCCGAGCTGGAGTATTACTACTTCCCCGACGAGCACACCCCCGAGCCGCTCGACAACGTGGGCTACTTCGATCTTTCGGTGAGCGATGCCGCTCGCGACCTGCGCCGCAACACGGTCCTCACGCTCGAGAAGATGTCCGTGCCCGTGGAGTACACCTTCCACGCCGCCGGCCGCTCGCAGCACGGCATGAGCCTGCGCCACGCCGAGGCCCTGAGCATGTCCGACGCCATCACTACGGCCAAGCTCATCATTAAGCAGCAAGCCTACGAGAGCGGGTGCCACGCCTCCTTTATGCCCAAGCCGTTGGCGGGCGAGGACGGCAGCGCTATGTTCCTGTGCCAGTCGCTATTCGATCACGACGGCAACAACGTCTTTTGGGGCGAGGACGACGAGAAGTACCATCTTTCCGACATCGCCAAACACTACATGGCCGGCATTCTGGCACACGCGCGCGAGATTAGCGCCATCACCAACCCCACGGTTAACTCGTACAAGCGCATCACCACGGGTGGCGACTCCGTGCCGCAGTACGCCACGTGGGGCCTGCGCAACCGCGCGAGCATGGTCCGCATCCCGGTCTACAAGCCCGGCAAGCAGCTGTCCACGCGCATCGAGCTGCGCAGCCCCGACCCCATGGCCAACCCGTACCTGGTCAACGCCGTCACGCTGGCGGCCGGTCTGGACGGCATCGAGCGCAAGCTGGAGCTCCCGCCCGAGGCAACGGCCGAGACGCTCAAGCTCACCGACCGTCAGATGGTCGAGGCCGGCTACACGCCGCTGCCGCGTTCGCTCAAAGAGGCGCTCGACGTGTTTGAGGGCTCGCAGTTTATGAAGGATGCCCTCGGCGAGCACATCCACAGCTTCTTCCTCAAAAAGAAGCGCGACGAGTGGCATAAGTTTGAGTCTACGATCACCGAGTGGGAGATCAAGCACTACCTGGCGAACTCCTAATCGCGCTGACTTGTTCCAGTACGATTGAGCTCATTTCTTTGGAGGCCGATATGTCCGAAAAGAGTGCCCTGTTCATGGCGCGCACGACGCGCTTCCACGAGTTTGCCCGCAGCTTGACGACCACCCTGGGTGTCGAGGTGAGCCTGGCAACCCCCGATTCGCCGACTGCGGCGCACGACTTTGACCTGCTGATTCTCGATTCCGATGGCATCCGCAGCGACCGCATCGATCAGATTGCCAAGTGGCTTGACGATCGTGGCGGCGTCCCCATGTTGGTGATCGTCGACGATGAGGCGCTCGGCACCCTGCGCCTGCCCAATCACGCGCATGCCGACTTTGTGTGCCCCACGGCGACGCCCAACGAGCTCAAGGCTCGCGCGCAGCGCTTGATGGGCGAGGAGGAGACCGTTACCGCCGACGATGTGCTCAATATCGATAACCTCGAGATTAACCTGGCAACCTACCAGGTGACGCTTGATAGCGAGCCCATTGACCTGACGCTGATGGAGTACTCGCTGCTGAGCTTTTTGGCGACGCACCCCAACCGTGCCTACAGCCGCGAGGTGTTGCTGCACCGCGTGTGGGGCTTTGAGTACTGCGGCGGCACGCGCACCGTCGACGTGCACATCCGACGCATCCGCTCCAAGGTGGGCCCGCAGATCGCGGCACACATCACCACCGTCCGCGGCGTAGGCTATCTGTTTAAGGACTAGCTTTTCACCACAAAGGGGACAGGCACCTTTGTGGTGGTTTTGCCGCAGGTGCGGGTTCCTTTCGGGTCTGCAGCAGAACTTAAGCCTTCCTAAAAGATTGCGTTCTCATACACGTTCGCCCGCATATTGGGGTACAACTCAACGTGAACAATGATGGCCCGCCACATGTTTGGCGGGCCTTTGGTTATTTGACGAAAGGATCGCAGCTATGAGCGAGTACGATTCCCAGCATCCCCAGGATGCGGGCCACGCCGGCGAGACTCAGCAGCAACCGCGCGTACAGGTTGAGTCGACGCCTGCCGACGGCAACATTCCCTACGTGCAGGCCTACGACACGCAGACCGGCAAGCCGCTCGTCGGTCAGCAGGTCGTGAACAAGCACACGGTGGTCAAGACCAAGACCAAAAAGCTACCGATCTTTATTACGGCGCTTGCCGGCTGTGCCTGCGGAGCCCTGCTGGTCATTGCGCTCATTATGAGCGGCACGCTCAATATCGGTGGCGGCAAGAATGCCGTGACGGCGGGTGCTTCGGGTTCGTCGACGCAAAAGATTACGATCGACTCCGAGGACACCACGCTGGCCGAGGCCGTTTCTGCCAAGGCATTGCCCTCCGTGGTTTCCATTACCGCCACTTCGAGCGGCAGCCAGAATGGCTCGCTTTCGCAGTCTGCTGATGAGTCGGATAGCTCGGGCAGCGTCGGTTCGGGCGTCGTGCTCGATACCGAGGGCCACATCCTCACCAACAACCACGTGGTCGATGGCTATGACCAGTACGTGGTGACCATGGATGACGGCACCACCTATGAGGCCGAGTTCGTGGGCAACGATGCCTCGAGCGACCTCGCCGTCATTAAGCTCAAGGATGCTGACGCCTCCAAGCTCACGCCGATTGAGATTGGTGATTCTTCCAAGCTCAACGTGGGCGAGTGGGTTATGGCCATCGGTTCGCCGTTCGGCAACGAGCAGTCTGTCTCTACGGGAATCGTGTCGGCGCTGTATCGCTCCACGGCCATGAGCTCTACCAGCGGTAACACCATCTATGCCAACATGATCCAGACCGATGCCGCCATCAACCCGGGCAACTCCGGCGGCGCGCTTGTTAACGACAATGGTGAACTCGTGGGCATTAATTCGCTTATCGAGAGCTATTCGGGCTCCAGCTCGGGCGTGGGCTTTGCCATTCCGGTTAACTACGCCAAGAACATTGCCGACCAGATTATCGACGGCAAGACGCCGGTACATCCGTACATGGGCGCCACACTTTCGAGCGTCAATGCGCTCAACGCCCGCACCAACAAGCTGAGCACCGATAGCGGCGCGTACGTGGCAAGCGTCGTCGAGGACGGTCCCGCCGCCAAGGCCGGCATTCAGGAGGGCGACGTCATCACCAAGCTGGGCGACGACGAGATTACGAGCGCCGATGGCCTGATCATCGCGCTGCGCAGCCACGAGGTGGGCGAGAAGGTCGAGATCACGCTCATGCGCGGCAAGGACGAGAAGAAGGTCACCGTCGAGCTGGGCTCCGATGAGGAGCTGCAGAATCAGCAGCAAGACGACAGTTCGACCGACACCGGCAACGGCGGTATTACCGACGAGCAGCTGCGCCAGTACCTGGAGGAGCTGCTAGGCCAGCAGGGCCAGGGCTACTAGCGGGTCGTTTTGCACATATCGAAGCCAGAGGGGCTGTCCCACCAATGCGGGACAGCCCCTCTTTTCTTCAAGACTTTAGTCCGCTGGCCGCGTAGCGGCCAGCTTTAAACCACCCGCTACGCGGGTGGAGACAAACGGCTTTACAAAGCCACCCCTCCGACCGATATTGACGATTGTTCAGGCCGTCAAGAATTCGAGTCGAAGGGGTGGTCGCCATGGCCCAGAAGGCCTACAGCCTTTCCCACACGAAGTGGATGTGCAAGTACCACATCGTGTTCACGCCGAAGTATAGGCGCAAAGTGATCTACAACCAAATCAGGAGCGACATAGGGGAGATCCTCAGGAAGCTGTGCGAGTACAAGGGGATCGAGATAATCGAGGGGCACCTGATGCCCGACCACGTGCACGTGCTGCTGGCGATCCCGCCGAAGTACAGCGTCGCGAGCGTCATGGGCTACCTGAAGGGGAAGAGCTCGCTGATGATATTCGACAGGCACGCCAACCTCAAGTACAAGTTCGGCAACAGGAAGTTCTGGGCGGAGGGCTACTACGTGTCCACCGTCGGCCTGAACGAGGCGACGATCGCCAGGTACATCAGGGAGCAGGAGTCCCACGACATCGCGCTGGACAAGCTGAGCGTGAAGGAGTACGAGGACCCCTTCAAGAGGGGGTGATCCCGCCGGTTCGACCGGCGCGCCACGGGTCAAGATGCACTAGGCCTGGACGAAGTCCGGGCCCGCGCCTTTAGACGCGAGCCCGGGGCCCGTGGGTTATACCCTAAGAGCAAACCACCCTTTTTAAGGGTGGTTCTGATT
>CABRRA010000024.1:0-39314 GCA_902473205.1 uncultured Collinsella sp. | reverse complement strand
GCTCTACAGTCCTGCGCAAGACGGAAAGCACATTAAGTGCTTTCCTTTGCGTGCGGAACTCGCGATAAACTTAATTACGCGCCGCCCGGCAGGCAAGCTGCGGAAACTTGGTCGGTCCAGAGTAATATCGTGAGAACGGAATTCTGGCTGAATATTTATCCGCACGGACGACCCGATAGACAGGCCGCGCTATCCCCTTCTTCTAAGTTGCGGTGAAATAGGGACTGCATTTGGAGTTGAATCGTTTAAACAGTCCTTATTTCACCGCAAATTAGAAGTAGGGGCATGAAAAAAGGCGGGGACTCCCAGTGGAGTCTCCGCCTTATATACAAGGGGCGATGTTATTCGCGCGTTGCGGGATTAGACCAGGCGGGCGTTGATCGTCTTGGCGATCTCGGCGGCGTCGGTGGAACCCTTGACGGTGGCACGGAAGCCCTCGTCCATAAGCGCCTCGGCGACCTTGGACAGGATCTTGAGGTGCGTGGTGCCGGCCTGGGCACCAGGGATGAGCAGGGCGATAGCCACGTTGACGGGAGCGCCATCCATGGTGTCCCAACCGGTCACGCCAGAGTCGTCCTTGACGACAATGACGGCGGCATCGGTAATGGCATCAGACTTGGCATGCGGAATAGCGAAGCCCTCCATCATGCCCGTGGAGCCCTCGGCCTCGCGGGCCAGGAAGGCATTCATCACGGCATCGGCGTCGTCAGCGACACCGGCCTTGACAGCCTGGTTGGAGACAAAGCTCAGGGCCTCGTCACGAGAAGCGAAGTTCTCGGCGACAAAAACGTTCTCGACCTTCACGAAATCGGCAGCCTCGGCCTTGGGAGCCTCGACGGCAGCGGCCTTGGGGGCCTCGACCGGCTTAGCGGGAGCGGCAGGAGCGGCCTTCTGGCTCTTCTCGAAGTCATACTTCTTGAAAGCGACGAACAGGATGCCACCGACCACAGCGCCGATGAGGATCGCGAGGACCCACAGCGGACCGTTCTCGACAACGGGCAGGACCAGGAAGCCACCGTGGGGCGCCGGATCGTGAACGTTGAACATAATGGTCAGGATCGAGGCGATGGAGGAACCGAGCATCATGATGGGCATGACGGGCCAGATGTTCTTGGTCATGAACGGAATGGCGCCCTCGGTGATGTGGGTGCAACCAAGGATGAGGTTGACGACACCGGCGTCATGATCCTCCTGGCTGAAGTACTTCTTGCCGACGATGACGGCGAAGGTGGTGATCAGCGGCGGAACGATGCAGGCGGCAGAGACGGCAGCCATGAAGTTGGTGCCGAAGTTGTAGGTGTCGGTGCCGACACCGGCAGCCAGAGCCTCGGTAAGCATGGCGGTACCGGTGACGTAAGCAGCCTTGTTGACCGGGCCGCCCATGTCAAAGGCGCACATGCAGCCGATAGCAAGACCCAGGACAACAGCACCGGAGGCAGACAGACCCTTGAGGAAGTCCATCATGGCGGTGTTGATGGCAGCCATGGGGCCGGAGATGCCGAGCATGACCAGACCGACGATGGCGGTCGAGAACAGCGGGTACAGGAAGATAGCCTTGAGGCCGTCCAGGTTCTTGGGCAGACCAGCAAAAACCTTCTCGAGCAGAAGGATGACATAGCCGGCGAGGAAGCCGCCGACAATGCCGCCCAAGAAGCCGAAGCCCACACCGGTGCCGCCAGCATCGATCATGTGTGTATCGGCGTTAACGGGCAGGCCCTGGATGGCGATCATACCGGCAACAAAGCCGGGGACGAGTGCCGGGCGCTTGCCGATGGACTCGGCGATGTAGGCGGAAAGCACGGGAACCATGAGGTTCATGGCAATGCCGCCGATGATCTTGAGCATAGCGGCGAAGCTGTTGTAGTCGGCAGCCGTCGAATCGAAGGACGTGATGCCCCACAGGAACGAAACAGCGGTCAGGACACCACCGGCAACGACGAAGACCAGCATGTGGCTGACGCCGTTCATGAGGTGCTTATAGATGATGTGGCCGATGGACTCCTTCTCCTCGACCTCATCCTCGACATCGGCAGCAGCCGCAACCGTGTCGTCGCCCTTGGCGGCAAGGGCACGATCGATCAGCTTGCCGGCAGCCTCGACGGACAGGGCCTTGGAAACACCAACGGAAACCATGGGTTTACCGGCGAAACGCTCCGCCTGGACATCCTTATCAGCTGCGACGACGACGGCCTTGGCACCAGCGATCTCACTCTTGGTGAGCTCGTTCTCGACACCGACCTGGCCATGGGTCTCGACCTTAATGGTCAGACCGCGCTCGGCAGCTGCCTTCTCCAGCGCCTCCTTCGCCATGAAGGTGTGCGCGATGCCGGTCGGGCAACCGGTGGCTGCGATGATGTCAAACTTAGCCATGTGTCCCTCCTTCTTGAGTACAGCGCCCGCGGGCGCTCCCCTACACGCGCTTCCATGCGCGTTTTTCCACACCTGAAAGATACCAACCCACCGCTTATATGAGAAGCAATACAGCTCATTTCTCCGGTGAAAGGTTCTTTCATTACCGTAAACGGTCGATGAAAGTTTACCATCAACTATTGAAACGGCAAGGTGTATCTTGTAATTGAAAATGCCCGTATACTACGACATTACAAAACAAGTCCGATTTTCATGCCAGCCAGGAGCCATCCCATGTCCGATAGCAGCAAGAGCGCACTCTCCCTTATTAGTATGCACAGGGGGTACAGCGAGTCCGAGCAGCGCATTGTCGACTATATCTTAGAGCACCAGTCCGAGGCCCCGCGTCTGACAGCCGCCCAGCTTTCGCGCGCCGCTGCAACCTCCGAGGCAACCGTCTCGCGCTTCTGCCGCAAACTGGGTTTTGGCAGTTTTCGCAGTTTCCAGTTTTCACTAGCGCGCGATCTGGAAAGCCAGCGCAATGAAGGCCTCACCGACGAGGTCTCGCTCGACAATATGGAGCAGAGCCTCAAGAATATTCTCGCTGCCAAGGTCAGCGAACTCAATGCGACTATCGATGGCATTGATCACGACACGCTGACAGCCGTCGTGCACGCGTTTAAGAACGCAGGGGCTATCGAGTTTGCAGCCGTAGGCAACACCAACGCCGTCGCGCTCGACGCGACATTTAAGTTTTCGCAGCTGGGCCTTCGCTGCATGGCAAGCACCATCAGCGAGACCTCGATTGGTTTCGCGCTCACGTTGAGCCCTGGAGATGTCATCGTGCTGATCTCGAACTCCGGCAAGTCGCGCCGACTGAATCGCATGGCAAAAGCAGCTCGCGACTGCGGTGCCACCGTAGTCGTCATCAGCAGCGACAGCAAGTCCCCGCTTGCTCGCCTGGCCGACTACACCTTTAATACTGTGAACCACGAGGCACTGCTCACCACGGGCGACTTTGCGTTCTCCAAGATGAGTGCCACGATGATAATCGAGGTTATCTACAACTTCCTGCTGCCCGAGATTGAAGACGCCCGCGAGCATATCAGCTACTACGAGGAGCTCATCCAGCCGGATAAGGTCGTGGAGTAGGTTTTATCAGGGGTCGTTATGTACCGTTCCGATAAAACTATGCCGGTTTACTACGATGAAATCGGAATATGCGACCACATCGTGTTTTAAAAGAAAACCGCAGGGGTTCTACCTGCGGTTTTCTTTTTACAATTTTAGCTGTGCTCGAGCTACGCCGATTCATCGTAGTAAACCGGCATAGTTTTTGACGGTCGGGCCAGACAAGCAAGTGGCGGTGCAACAATTGCTGATATTTTGTCCCCGCCAACACTGTCAGCTCGTTCTAACCTCGAGCCTCTTCCAACATCTGCTTGGCATGTGCCAGGCTTGCCTCAGATTGATCGCCACTCAGCATACGGGCGATCTCTGCGATGCGGGCGTCCCCGGCCACCTCATCCAGATGCGTCTGGGGAACGTCGCCGGGCTCTTTGCTCACCACGTAGTGTTTGTCGGCCATGACAGCGACCTGCGCCAGGTGGGTTACGACAATCACCTGATGCGTAGCGGCGAGATCTGCCAGCACGCTCGCGAGGGCACGTGCTGTAGAGCCGCCGACACCGGCATCGACCTCGTCGAACACCAGCGTATCCACGCCGTCCGCGTTACCGAGAACGACCTTGCTCGCCAGCATGACGCGGCTCAGCTCGCCGCCCGACGCAATGCGGCGCAGGGGGCGCGGCGTCAATCCGGCACCACTGCGATACAAAAGCTCATAGCTCGAAGGCCCCGCCAGCGTCCATTCGGCACGCGGAAGATCGCGCGACTCCCAAACGAGCTCGGCGTCGCCCATCTCCAGGCGCGCCATCTGACGGCCAACCTCATGACAAAAACGAGGAGCTGCCATATTCCGCGCACGCTTAAGCGCCTTGGCGGCGGCGAACAGTTCACGCTCCGCCGCGCCAAGCACTTCGCGAGACTTCTTGACCTGCTCATCACCATCGTCTACCAGCGACAGCAGCTCTTGGGAACGATCGCGCATGGCAAAGACATCGTCCATGGTGGGCCCCCACTGACGCAGCAGGCCCTTAAGATCAGAATAGCGCTCGCGCATACGAGCCAGCTCGCGCGGATCAAAGGCGACTCCATCGCGATAGGCGCGCAACTCGTTGGCGCAATCCTCGAGCGAGATGCAGGCATCCGAAAGCGCATCGGCAATGTCGCCCAGCTTGCGATCGACGGCAGCCATGCGGGAAAGCTCCGCCACGGCACTGTTCACGGCATCGAGCGCTCCCCCTTCGGCAGCAAGCGACGCATGGGCATCGTTGGCCGTGGCCACCAACACCTCGGCATGCTCGGAGCGCGGCAGCAGCTCCTCGAGCTCCTCGTACTCGCCCGGTTTGGGGTCGACCTCGGCAATGCGATCCAGAGCGAAGCGTGCCTCCTCAACGCGACTCCCTTGCACACGCGAGGCCTCCTCGACGCGACGGACCTCCTTGGCAGCCGCGCGCGAAGCCTTAAAGCAGGCACGGTAGTGCTCGAGCGCCTCGAGCGCCGGGCGCCCTGCCCAGGCATCGACCATGGCAACATGATGTGCCGGGTCGAGGAGGCGCTGGTGTTCGTGCTGGCCGCATAGATCCATCATCACGCCGACGCGCTCCGAAAGTTCGCGAACGCTGGCGATGCGACCGTCAATTTTTACGCGGCTGCGGCCCTCGGCAGAAAGGCTGCGTTGCACGGTGAAGCCCTCCGTGTCGTGCGGCCCGTCAAACAGACGCGCCTCTACGCTGGCAAGTGCCTCGCCCTCACGCACCGTCGACGAATCCGCGCGCTCGCCCAAAATGAGCTTGAGCGCCGAGAGCAGCGCGGTCTTACCGGCGCCGGTTTCTCCGGTCAGAACCGTTAGACCCGCGCTCGGAACCAACGTCGCCTCACGAATGAGCGCAATGTTGGAAACCTGCAGCTCATCGATCATGACGCACTCCGTAGAACACGCGACTCACCGAATTATAGAAGCTCTCGGGGCCGTAATCCAGCAGCAGCACATCGCCGGGACCGCGACGCACAGCCACGCTCTCGACCGTACCATCGCAGGTAATAAACTGTCCGTCGATGGCAATCGCCGGCACGCTCGGGCGATCATCGGACATAAAGATCTCGACGACATCACTCGGCGAGGTCAAAAAGGCGCGAGCCTGAATGGTATGCGGAGCGATGGGCACGCATACCATGCCCGTGTAATCGGGGCTGACGATAGGGCCGCCGGCGGAAAGCGCGTAGCCGGTGGAACCAGTCGCCGTCGATACAACCACGCCGTCACCGCGCAGACGGTCGATATGATGGCCGGAAACCGTGATGTCGAATTCGACCATGTCGGACAGGGGCCCGCGTGTAAGCGCCATATCGTTGAGGGCAAACGTGCGCACGACATCCTTCGTACCGTCTTCGCGCACCGAGACGATATCCGCGGCGATGGTGGCGCGGCGGCTCACATGGAGCTCGCCGGACAGGGCATCGCTCACGACCTGCAAAATGTCGCGCTCCTCGGGACTCGCAGCCGTCAAAAAGCCCAAATGACCATAGGAAAGACCCAAAATGGGAATCTCGCGGTAGTTAAGGATGCGGGCGGCGCGCAGCAGCGTGCCGTCGCCGCCGAGCGTAATGACCAGGTCGGCATCGTCAACATCAGGCGCGCTCTGGATCTTGGAGCGCTGGTCGGCAGCCCATGCGACCTCGTAACCCTGACGCGAAAGCCAAAGCTCGAGCATCAGGCCGCTCTCGACCGCCTCTTGCTTGTAGAAATTGGGAACCAGAAAGACCTTCATAGCGTTGCAGCTTTCTCGCTCAAAACCGATACCTGGGATTGCAGCTCATCGTCGGTGCGTTCGCTGGGGGCAAACCTCGTGCCGTACAGGAAAAACTCAACGTTGCCCTTGGCGCCATGGATGGGCGACACGCACACATCGAGCGGGAACAGGCCCTTGGCGGCGAAGAGTTCAATCGCCGCCACGAGCGTATCGCGACGGACGGCGGGGTCGGTCACGATGCCGCCCTCGCCCACCAGCGCAGCCGGCGCCTCAAACTGCGGCTTTACGAGCGTGCAGAACGAACCCGAAGGCTTCAGGCACGCCAGCACGGCGTCGATGATATTCGCGATACTCGTAAACGATACATCGCACACGGCCAAGTCGATGGCGCCGCCGTAGCCAAGCTCGGGCAACTGCGTCACGTTGGTGCGCTCATGGAGCGTCACGCGCTCGTCTTGGCGCAGCGACCAATCAAACTGGGCGCGACCTACATCGACCGAAACGACCGTAGCGGCACCGCGCTTGAGCAGGCAATCGGTAAAGCCGCCCGTGGAGCAGCCCACATCGAGGCAAGCAAGGTCCGTCGGATCAATCCCAAACGCATCGAGTGCACCCTCGAGCTTGAGCCCGCCGCGTCCCACGTAGGGAATACGACCCTTCACGTGCAGGTGCAAGCCGGGCGTCACTTTAAGGCCCGGCGAGGTCAAACGCTCGCCGCCGCTCGAGACCAAGCCGGCCATAAGAGTGCGAAGGGCATCCGCGCGATCGGCGCAGATGCCCTGTGAAATCAGTTCGTCATCAAGACGCACGCGTTTCATGAATGCCATCAACCATTCGTATCCGGAGACGCGGCCTGGCTATCCTTGGATTCGTTTGCCGCATCCTCATCGTATTCCTGCTCGAGCTTATCCGCCTCGCGAGGCGTCAGCTCAAACTTGTCGACCATGTCGACCGCACGGGAGCCGAGCTCAATCGCCTCGTCAAACAGATCGAGCGAACGCTCCAAGGAAGTATCCTTGGAGCGAACGGTCGCGATGATCTGGTCTAAGCGGTCCGAGATCTCGTCGAAGTTGCGGACGGAACCCTCTGGCATGGCTACTCCTCGACGGTACCGGTCTCGGCCTCGGCGACCTCGGCGTCCTCATCAAGAACGCCGGCCGCAGCCTGAGCGGCTGCAACCTTGGCGGCAGCCTCGGCGGCCTGGGCCTCCTCGCGGGCACGGTCCTCGGCCAGCAGCTCCTGATACAGATCCTCGCCCGGCAGCTCCTCGCTACGAGCGATCTTGCCCAGCACGCCGTTGACAAACGACGCAGACTGGTCGGTGCCATAGGCCTTGGCAAGCTCGACGGCCTCGTTGATTACGATGGCGTCCGAAACCTCCTCGTCGGTGAGGAAGCGCATCTCATAGACGGCGATGCGCAGCAAATTGCGGTCGGCACCGGGCATACGCATAAGATCCCAGTTCTTGGCGACGGAGCGAAGGGCGCAGTCGATGCGGTCGATATGCTCGTAGGTACCGCGGCACAGCTCCAGCGCATAGGGGTCGAGGGGACCCTTCGAGATCAGGAAATCGCCCTCGAGGACGCGCTCGAGCGGGCTGTCCGTGGCCTCGGCCTGGAACAGAAGCTGCAGCGCCTGACTGCGGGCAAGCGTACGCCCGCGATAAACCTTAAGGCTCAAAGGTTACTCCTTGGGGAAAACGAGGCCGTCGATGCAAACGTCAACGCGCTCGACCTCGACGCCCACCTGGGCATCGATGGCGGCGACCACGGCGGCGCGAACGGCCTCGGCGAGTTTCTTGAACGGATAGCCAAAGAACACCACGACGCGCACGGTAAGCGCGAGCTTGTCGCCGATGACCTCGGCCTCGACCGCCGGCTCGGAAGCCGGGGCCTTGGACGAAAGCATCATGGAGACAAGGTTGGTGGCAAGGTCCTTGACGCCCACGGAGGCGATGCCCTCGACATCCGTGACGGCGCGCGAGACGATGGCGGTCAGAACATCGGGCGAAATGCCGATGCCGTCAATCTTGATTTCCTGGGGCATGAGTCCTCCTAGAAGAGTTGGTTGCTAGACGCGGGAGACGAACTTGCCGTCGCGGGTGTCAACCTTGATGACCTCGCCCTCGTTGAGGTACATGGGGACCTGGATGACAGCGCCGGTGTCGATGGTGGCCGGCTTGGTGGAACCCTGGACGGTATCGCCCTTAAAGCCCGGGTCGGTCTGGACGATGGTGGTCTCGATGAACATCGGCGGGGTCACGCCCATGAGCTCGTCGTCGGCGAAGAGCAGCTGGCAAGTGTCATTCTCGCGCAGCCACTTGGCGTTCTCGCCCACCATATCCTCGGGAACGGGAACCTGCTCGTAGGACTCGTTATCCATGAAGATGTAGTCGGCGCCGTCGTTGTAGAGGTACTGGAACTCACGGGTGGTGAGCATGACGCTCTCGAACTTGGTGCCGGCGTTGCAGGTGTTCTCGACGACGCGGCCGCTCTTGATGTCGCGGGTCTTGTAGCGCACGAAAGCGCCGCCCTTGCCCGGCTTGACGTGCTGGAACTCGACGATGGTGTAGACCTTGTCCTTAATGCGGAGACCGAGGCCGTTCTTGAAGTCGGCGGTAGAGATAGTAGGCATAGCGACCTTTCTTGTTATTGGCTAGACGCACAAACGTCCAAATTACATACGAGCGAAATTATACACTTGCAGACGGCGGTTGCGGCGAGCGCATAAAAAGAGAACGCGGGACGCCCGAATCGATCCGGACGCCCCGCCTCCAAAAACCCAAATGGATGGTTTAGCAATCGATAATATGCAGGTCATGCGGCGTCTTGGTGAAGGGCTCGTAGCCGTTCTCGGTGACGACGCCGTAGTCCTCCAGGCGCACGCCGCCCACGCCGGGCAGGTACACGCCGGGCTCCATGGTGATAACCGAGCCGACCTCGATGATGTTCTTGCTGCGGTTGAAGTTGGGCAGCTCGTGGATGTCGATGCCCACGCCGTGGCCCAGACCATGGTTGTAGTAATCGCCATAGCCGGCATCGCCGATGATCTTCTTGGAAAGCCTAAAGATATCGTTGCCCTCGACGCCCGGATGGATGGCGGCGACGCACTCCTCGTGCGTGCGGCGCACGAGCGCGTACAGGTCAAGCTGCTCCTGGGTGGGCTCGCCCATCACGACGGTACGCGTCATGTCGGAGCGGTAGTCGCAGTAGCCCGCACCGTAGTCCATCAGGACAAAGTCGCCCTTCTCGATCACGCGGTCGCTCGGGACGGCATGCGGGTTGGCGGTGTTGGGACCGCTCGCCACGATGGAGCCAAAGGCCAGGCTGTCGGCGCCGTTGGCGAACATAAAGTTCTCAAGCTCGTTGCGGACCTGCTTCTCGGTCATACCGGGCTTAATAAAGCCGAGCATGTGCTGGAAGGCGGCATCGGTGATCGACTGCGCGTGGCGCATGAGCTCGATCTCCTCGGCATCCTTGATGGCACGCATCTTGCGGATGTCGTCGTGCATCAGCGGCAGCATGCAGGCGACGGAGCGGTCCTCCAGACCACGCTGAATACCCTGGTAGAAGTTAATCTGCATGTCATCCTCGACGGCGCAGACGCGGCACTTGTTGGCCGCAATCTTGCCGGCGACCCAGCCGGGAATGGTGCCCTCGTCCATGTCGTAGACCCAGGGGCTGCCGGCGGGCGTGTTCTCCTCAAAGCTGTTGAGATAGCGCGAGTCGGTGTGGACCAGGCACTGATCGGCCGTAATAAACGCGGCGTGCGGGAACTCGAAGGTGTAGTCGAAGACGCCCTTCACGCCTGTAAGCCAACGGAGGTTGGCCTCGTCGCGCACGACGATGGCGTCGTAGCCGCGCTCGGCCATCAGGGCACGGACACGCTCGATACGACCGGCAGGACCGGCAGCAAACTCAGACATGCAGATTCCTTTCTTGTTGTCCTCAAAAAAGTGGGACGGGCTTCAAACGATTAGCGGAATCACAAGCGATTCGCAACAGATTGAAAACCCGTCCCTCAAAATGATACGAAAGACGATGGATGTCAATAAAGTTAGAGAAGTTCCTTGCGAGAAGCCAAATACGCCTGCGCATGGCGTTCGAGAATCTCGTCCTCGACATTTGTCAGGCGGATAGCGCCCAGCGCCGCAGGAAGCGGCAGCATGCTGCGGTTTGAGCGAGCGAACTGCTGCTTGCGGAACTCCTCGATAAACGCGGCGGGCTCCAGGTCGAAGGCAAGCTCCTCAATGCCAAAGTCCTCCAGGCAGTCATCGACCTCAAACACATAGTCGATACCGAAGTCGCAAGCATCATGTGCTAGGCGCGCCTCAAAGCGCACGCCCTCGGAAAGCAGCTGGTATGCGGGGACGTGTGCCGCAGCATCGCCCAAGCAGGCGCGAAGGGTGCGCTCCCCCGTCTTGCCAAAATCGAGCGCATGGCGAGCACTGGGGTTCGTGGCCATGATCACGTCTTTGCGCGCGGTCTGGGACCACTGCACGGCATTGACGAGCGCGACTTCCTCGCTGGAAAGAATCTCGGGGACAGTCTCGGTAAACTGATTCCAGCGCGATTTACTGCTGGAAAGCATGGTACCCACGAGCACCGCATAGCCAAGCTTAAGGTCCTCGGCGCTGGCCTCGCGAACAAGGTCCAGATTGCACACGACCAGACCGGGCTCGGAGCGAACCGCGATGGCGGGCAGCGTGTGATCGCCCGAAGCGACGAGCGGCTCCATCGTCGTCGCGACCGTGAGCATGGCGTCGAACGTCGTCGGCAGCAAGGCGCACTCGGTGCGACCGCACCACTGATTGGCACACCAGCAAACGACCGAGCAGGTCGCCGTGTCGCCGACAGCGACAACGAGATCGTCGCAGGTAATGCCGTTAGCCGACAGGGCGCCAAAAACGGTATCGGCATCGGCCAGCGTAGCACCGGCAGGCGAAACCTCGAGGACAAGCGGCGACACGGCAAAACCGGCGTCGACCAGCGCATGCTCGACAACCTCGCCAAAACGCTCGGATGTGGCGCTGTTCCAAACCACCATCGCCCGCTTGGGTTTGCCCACAGCCGAGGCAAACATGCGCGACAGCTCCTCGAACGCGCCCAATCCAACGCGGACATCGACACTGCGGTTTTGGAAATTGATAAGTTGACGGCGAATCATAGCAGTCCACGCTCCAAAAGCATCTCGGCACAAAGGTAGGAAACGTCCTCGAAGGACTTGTTGCGAATATCAAGGGTAAGATCGGCAGCTTGACGATACAACGGACGGCGATGCTCAAAGAGCAGCGCCGCGTGCTCGGGCGAGCGGAAATCGGGACGCGTGTCGGAGCGGCGGATCTGGCGCATCGAATCCTCAAAATCGCCCTCGAGGTACACGCAGGTACCCATCTGGTGCATGAGCTCGATATTGACCGGCGTCTCGACAATGCCACCACCGCACGAAACCAGCAGGCTGCGCTCGCTTTGGAGCGAACGGAGCGCCGAGGTTTCGAGCTCGCGAAAGCGCTCCTCGCCCTCGGTTTCAAAAATCTCGGTTACCGATTTGCCGCAACGGCGCACGACAAGGCGGTCGGTATCAATAAACCGACGCTTGAACATCGTGCCCACGTTGCGTGCGAGCGTCGATTTGCCCGCACCCAAAAACCCGATAAAGAAGATATGGTCGCAGCCGTGCTTGGTGTGCTGGGACATGACGAAACCTATTCCTCGCAGGGAAGGTCGCGCAGGGCCCGGCGCTCAAAGATACGGAAGATCTGCGTATACCACAGGTCCTGAGTTGCCTGTGGCTTTACCAAGACCGTGTCGACGCCGGCAAAGTTACCGCTCCACACGTCCGTGTACAGCTGGTCACCGATCAGCACGGCCTCATCGGCCGTGGCGCCCAAGCGCTTAAGACCGGCCTTGAGAGCAAACGGTGCAGGCTTCATGGCATGGCTGATGGCCTCGAGCCCCAGCTCGCGTGCTGAGCTCATGACCTGGTCGCGATGCCAGTTGTTCGACACCATGCACAGCTTAAAGCCCTTGGCACGAGCGGCGTCGAGCCAGGCCGAGACGGCAGCGGGAACCTGCTCGGTATCACGCGGCACCAGGGTGTTATCGCGGTCGAGCAAAATGGCGCGCTTGCCGTCGGCCCACAGGGTATCAAGGTCGATGCGGTCGACCGAGGCAACATATCGTTTGGGGCTGAAAATCCTCATGTTTAATTCCAAGACTGTTGGTGCTCTTCGTAGGTCTGAGAGAAATACTCCTCGTCCTGCGTAATGTAGAAATACAGGTCATCGGAGTCGGTGGGCTCAAGGGTTGCCTTGAGCGCCTCGAGTGACGGAGAGCAGATGGGCGTGGGCGGCAGGCCCTCGTGCTTATAGGTGTTATACGGGCTATCGCTCTGCAGGTCGTCGGCGGTAACCTCGCCGCCGGTGACATACATCATGGTCGCATCGCTATTGAGGTAGCACAGACCATCGAGCTTGCCGGCAAGACGGTTGTAGAACACCGAGGCGACATGCGCGCGCTGCTCGGCGTTGAGGCCTTCGCGCTCAACGATGGAAGCGAGATTGATGATGTCGTAATCGGACATCCCCACGCCGTAGCGCTCCTTGATTTTGGCCTCGCAGCCGGCAAAATCGAGCGACTTGTACTCGGTGTTGAATTGATCGAGCATGGCGCGAATCACATCATCGGCGCTCGGTTTCTTACCCAACGAATAGGTCTTGGGGAATAGGAAGCCCTCGAGCGAATCGTTTGCAGCGCCCTCAAGGAAGCTATAGTCCTTCACATAGTTGGAGGCCTTTGCCTGATTGAGGAAGTCTTCCTTGGAGATACTGTCGTATGCCTTGGCCACGCGATCGGCGATCTGATCAACCGTCAGGCCCTCTGGGATAGTCAGTGCATCGGAGCCCGCATTGGGGCCCTCCATGAGCTGCTGAACGACCTCGGTCGCGTCCATGAGCGTGGTGAACGAGTAGGTGCCGGGCTTGAGCGACATGTCGGCGTTGAGCTTTTTGACCGCCGCGTAATAGTCCTTGGGATTTTCGACGATATGGTTCTCGGAGAGAATCGAAGCGATGCTGTCACCCGAGGCACCATCGGGAATAGTGATAGTAACCTGCTGGCCAGCAGTGACTTTCGCATCCTCACCGGCAAAAAAGCCCTTGACAGCCGGTACGGCGAAGAAGGCGATGGCAGCAAGAACGATCGCCGCAACCACAGCACCGATAATCATAGGCACCGGGGAGCTTTTCTTTTGGGCACCACGGCGAGCGCGCGTGTTATAGCTCGAGCGCGTGGCCGGAGCAACGCCGTGCGAGCCATGAGCATGATGTGCGTGGGAGCGTGATTGCGGTGCCTGTCCCTGCGTACGCTGGGCAGGAGCCTGCTGCTTAAAGCGGGAACCGCCCGCGGGCTGGGCTGTATGGGCAGCAGACTGCTGAGCAGGACGACGAACAGGCTGCTGGCCTGGACGCTGAGTGGGCTGAGTGGGGCAAGAAGAGGGCTGCGCCGAACGTGCGGCGGGTTGGGCCGCGCGCTGAGTCGGTTGCATCGGACGCTGACCGGACGATACAGGGCGTGGCGCAGGCTGTCGTGTACGATTCGGCTGGCGCGGATCGAAAGCGCTAGACATGCGAAACCTCCTCGTTTTTGCGATCGAGCCACGTCTGCAAGAACAGGCTGGCGGCGATCATGTCGATCTTGCCCCTCATCTGCTTTTCGTTGAGTCCCTGCTCGCGCAGGATACGCTTGGCCTCTTGCGAGGACAGGCGCTCGTCCTCAAACTCCAGCGGAAGATCGAGCTCGTCGGCGATCTTTTGCGCTACGGCGACAACGCGCTCGGCCTGGGGGCCAGGCTCGCCGGCCATGGTCAGGGGACGCCCGCTCACCAAGATGTCGGGCTCATAGTCCTCGACCAGGTAACGGAACGTCTTGGCCATACCGGTAACCTCGGCGGCCGGGAGCACCTTGACGGGCATCGCCATCTTGCCATCACGGCTCGAGACGGCGATGCCGATCCTGGTCTCCCCTATGTCCAGCGCGAGCGCGACCACAGCGACTACTTAGGCGCCGAGCGCGGTCTTGGCGGCCGCGAGGGCATCGGCGATACCGGCGGCGTTCTTGCCACCGGCCTGGGCCATGTTGGGACGGCCGCCACCGCGACCGTCGACCAGGCCCGCAATCTGCTTAATCACGTTGCCGGCGTGGAAACCGGCCTTCACGGCGTCGTCGGAGCCAGCAGCGAGCAACGCAGGCGTGCCCTTCTCGGTCACGCTGGCAACGACGCAGGCGACAGGGCCGGCGACCTTCTGGTGCACGGTATCCCAGACGTTGCGCAGGTCAGCAGCCTCAAGGCCCTGGAGCTCAGCGACGACGAGCTTATAGCCGTCGAGCTCGACGGCACCCTCGATGGCGCTGGAGATAGCGTCGGAGGAGCCACCGGTCAGCGCCTTCTTGAGCTTGTTAGACGTCTCGCGCAGCTCGGCCTGCAGGTTCTCCACACGAGCGGGAACCTCGTCAACGCGGCACTTGAGCGCAGCGGCAGCGGCGTCAACGAGTGCCAGGCGGTCGGCCATGTAGTCGAGGGCGCCCTTAGAGGTAACGGCCTCGATACGGCGGATGTTCGAGCCCGTGGAGGACTCGGAGATAATCTTGAATAGGCCGATCTCGGCAGTGTTGGCAGCATGCGTACCACCGCAGAGCTCGCGGGAGAACGGCTGGTCCTCGGCGCCCACGGAAACGACGCGGACGACGTCGCCATACTTCTCGCCAAACAGGGCGACGGCGCCGGCGGCCTTGGCCTCGTCGATGCCCATGACGCGGGTCACGACCGGCTTAGATGCAAAGATCTGCTGGTTGACCAGGTCCTCAACAGCCTTGAGCTGCTCGGAGGACAGGGCCTCAAAGTGCGTGAAGTCAAAGCGCAGGTGCTCGGGCGTCACCAGCGAGCCGGCCTGAGAGACATGCTCGCCCAGGACGTGCTTAAGCGCGGCGTCAAGCAGGTGGGTGGCGGTGTGGTTGCGGCGCAGGAAGCCACGGCGCTCGGCGTCGAGCGCGGCGGTCACGGTAGCACCGACGGTCAGCGTACCCTCGGCGACGAGCGCGACGTGGGCATACAGGCCGTTGTGGTTCTTGGTATCGGAAACGGTCAGCGAAACGCCCTCGGAGGAAAGCTCGCCGGCGTCACCCTGCTGGCCACCCATCTCGGCATAGAACGGGGTGCGGTTGAGCACGACCTCGACATCCTCGCCCGCGGCAGCGGACTCGACGGACTCGCCGTTGCGCACGATGGCGACAACCTTGGCGCCCTCGATCACATCGTTGTCATAGCCGTCGAACTCGGTCGCAGCGACCTTGTCCGAAAGCTCGACCCACACGTCGTTGAAGCTGCCCCAGGCGTCGCCCTTGGCATTGGCGCGAGCACGGGCCTTCTGGTCCTCCATGCAAGCGGTAAAGCCGTCCATGTCAACGTCGTGGCCGGCGGTGCCGGCAATCTCGACGGTCAGGTCGATGGGGAAACCAAAGGTATCGTGCAGCTTAAAGGCGACATCGCCCGGAAGTACGGCGCCCTCGGCGAGCGCGGCCAAGGCCTCGTCCAGGTAGACGCGGCCGTTGTCGAGCGTCGTGGAGAAGCGCTCCTCCTCGGAGGCGACGATACCCTTAACGAGCGCGACGTTCTTGAGCAGCTCGGGGTAGGCCTCGCCCATCTGAGCGTTGACCTGGTCGATGAACTTGGTCAGGAAGGCGCCCTCGATGCCCAGCAGGCAACCGTGGAACACGGCACGGCGGAGCAGACGGCGAAGGACGTACTCGCGACCCTCGTTACCGGGCAGGATGCCGTCCGAGATCATAAAGTCGACGGCACGGGAGTGGTCGGCGATGATGCGCAGGGAGCGGCTGGCACCGGAGTAATCGTCGGGGTCATAGGTCTTGCCGCTGATCTCCTCGCCCAGCTTGATGAGGTGCTGCATCAAATCGCCGTCGTAGTTGGCGGTCTTGTGCTGCATGATGGCGGCCATGCGCTCCAGGCCCATGCCCGTATCGAGGTTGCGGTGCGGCAGCTCCGGCATGGAGCCGTCCTCCTGGCGGTCGTACTGGGTAAACACGAGGTTCCAGAACTCAAGGAAGCGGTCACAGTCGCAGCCGGGCTTGCAGTCGGGGCTACCGCAGCCGACCTCCTCGCCCATGTCAAAGTAGATCTCGGAGCACGGACCGCAGGGACCGGTGGGGCCAGCGGCCCAGAAGTTGTCGTCCTCGCCAAGGCGCGAGATGTGATCCTCGGCAACGCCCAGGGAGCGCCACACGTCGTGGGTCTCGTCGTCCTCGGTAAAGACGGTGAAGTACAGGCGGTCGAGCGGCAGCTTGAACTCCTTGGTGATAAGCTCGAAGGCCCAAGCGCAAGCCTGCTGCTTGGAGACGCCGCCAAAGGAGAAGTCGCCGAGCATCTCAAAGAACGAGAGGTGACGGCCGTCCTCGCCGATGCAGTCGATGTCGTTGGTGCGGACACACTTCTGGCAGGAGATCGCGCCGATCTCCTTCATGGCCTTCTTGCCCTGGTAGTACTCCTTAAACTGGTTCATGCCGGCGTTGGCAAGCAGCAGCGAGGGGTCGTCGGGAACAAGGGACGAAGAAGGATAGAGCTTAAGACCGCGCTCCTCAAAGAAGTTGAGGAACTTGGAGCGGATCTCGGCCGTAGTCATTGACGGGTAGTCAGCACTCATAGAGGGAATCTCCTCGGTTTCACATCGAAACAGTTCAAACGTAACGATATTACCATCCCGCCGCGCAAGTGCAAAAAAGAGGGCCGACATAAAGCCGACCCTACAGCGAAAGTGCACGTTATTTAGGAGTATGCGATGCTTTGAAAAAGGCTACTGTATAATTACATATAAGATTCACCCGGAAGGAGCGATCGATGAAAAGCAAACGATTTGTCCTGAATGCACTTCTGGTTGTAGCACTTTTAGCGCTTTTGGCTTTCTCCTGCTGGTACGCAAACCAACCAGCATTTGGCTACGTATTGTATGCAGTAATGTCCGGCGATAAAGCCTATTACACTTTACGCGCAATTGACGTTCTCTTTTTCTATGTAGCCGGCCCCTTATCAATCGCTTTGCTCGCGTTTCTTGTCATTTACAACTTCAAGAAACGCTAGCGGTGCCTATTTGGAATCCGAATCGTCCATGGAGCCGTCGATGCCGGTTTTGGTATCGTCGTCCGAGTTGGAGTCATCGTCCTTGGCGAAGGGATTCTTGAAAAAGCTCGTCGCATCGGGCTGCAGGCCCGAGAGCTTGATCCAGGGATTCTCGAGCTCGGGCTTGGGCATCGCCTGGGCCTCGGGCGCGGTCTCGTTGCCGATGAGCTCGGACTCGTAAATGAACGTATCGTCTCCAAGCGCATCGTAGGCGGCGACCGGGTTGCCCTCGGCATCGCGATATGGCGTGCCCTTAAATACAGCGCCGTCGTATGCCACGAGCTGGCGACCGGTCTCATTCTCAAAGTAGTAGACGAAAATGCCCTTGAGGGCCGCGCACAGCGGAATGGCGATGACCATGCCGATGGGACCCATAAGTGCCGAACCAATAACGAGGGCCGTCAGGCTCATGATGGGATGCACCTGCACCGAACTCTGCATGACCTTGGGGGAAATGACGTTATCGGTGACGTTTTGAGCCACCATGGTCACAACGAGCGTCCACAACGCCAGCATGGGACTGAACATAAAGCCGAGCACCGTGGCGATCGCCGCGCTTACCCAGGGACCGACAACCGGGACCAAGTGCATGATGCCGGTAAAGATGGCCATGAGTGCCGCGTAGGGATGGCCAATGAGCGTAAAGCCGATAAAGGCGAGGATGCCACCGCAGATGGACGTCACGACCATGCCGCGCATACAACCGCCGACCGAGCGCGAAAGAATCGCGACCATAAAGCGGTACGAGGTCTCTTTTTCCTGTCCGATGATGGTACAGACCTCGTGGTGCATACGGGGATAATCGCAGGCAAGCCAGTAGGCAAGCACCAAACCCAGGAAGATTACGAACAGCTGCGAGGCCGTGTTGGTGATCAGCGGGAACACGCCGCGACCGAGCTCAGCGGCGATTTGCGATACGTACTTGGACGCCACAGTAACCAGCGAGGACAGATTATCGTCCAAGTACTCCTTGAGCGGCGTGTTGTTGAGCGTCTTAGCGTGCGAAATCATCTCGTTGAGATCACCGCCCGCAACGCGAAGCTGCTCAGGCAGACGGCTCAGGACTTCCATAATCTGACCGAGCAAAATAGGGGACAGGATGCAGACGACGCCGACGAGCACTGCCACAACCACGATCAGCGCGATGAGCGAACCGATGCCACGACCGACGCCGTGATGCTCGAGCCAGTTAGTGATCGGCGACATCACAAAAGCGATGATGGAACCGACAGCGAGAAACTCGATAACCGGCGCCAAGATACCCATAAGGTTAAAGATGACGGCGGCGATGACAATGCAGCCGACGACAGCCCAAATGCGAAGCGTCAGAATACGAGTATCGCGCAGCGTGCGGTCGGTTTGTTGGGGGTGCTCAATCATGAACGAACCATCACTCCGTCGGGGTCGATCTTGTCCTGTATCTTCTTAAGGGTACGGCGCAGCAGGCGCGAAACCTGCACCTGCGAGATACCCAACTTCTTAGCGATCTCGATCTGGGTCATGCCCTTCACAAAGCGCAGCTCGATAACCTCACGCTCACGCGGCGAGAAATCGCGGATGGCTTCCTCGATCACCAGGCGGTCATCGGTAAAATCGAGCTCGTTGTCGTCATCGGCATAGCGGTCGAGAATCGAGGGGGCATCATCGGAATCGGACGCGCCAGGAGCCTCGATGGGCACCGAGGTATAGGCCGAAGACGATTCCATGGCCTCCAGCACCTCGTCGACGGTCACACCCAGGTACTCAGCGATTTCTTCAACCTTAGGCGAGCGCTGCAGCTCGTTAGTGAGCTTGTCGGTAGCTTGGTTAACCTTGGCAGAAAGCTCCTGCAAACGGCGCGGCACGCGCACGCTCCAGCCCTTATCACGGAAGTGGCGCTTAATCTCGCCCAGAATGGTGGGCGTGGCAAACGTGGTGAACTCGAGGCCACGCTCGGGGTCAAAACGATCAATCGCCTTGAGCAGGCCCAGATAGCCAACCTGCATCAGGTCGTCGAGCGGCTCACCGCGATTCTTAAATTTGTTGGCAAGAAACCTTACCAGGTTCATATGGGACATGACGAGCTGCTCGCGAGCATCCGGATCACCGGTCTCTTTGTAGCGACGAAACAGCTCGCGGGTTTTCTCCTTGTCCCAAGCGGTCTTACCGCTCCGGGAACGTTCGGTCATATTAGACATCCGCCTTGAGGTCGAGGGAAAGCGTCAGGGGCGCCGAAGTCTTTACGTAGGAATCGCACACGCTCGCCAAAATGAGCTCGGCATACACGGCAGCCTGGTCATCTTCGTCGACAGTGGCCTGATCACCAAAGGTAAAGGTCATGCCAACGTGAGACTCGTCGACATCGAACCTGATCGTAATGTCATCGGAATCAACCGCCGTGCAGCCAAAGATGAAGGCTTCCTCGGCAGCCATACGGATGTCCTCGATGCGATCGACGGACATAGAGCACAGCGCACCAACGTTGGCGGCCGTCATACGCACCAGGCGCGCCAGACGTGGGTCACCGGCAACGGTCAGCGTAATGGGGCAGGTTGCTTCGCTACTCATCGCAGGACTCCTCGGAGGTCTCGGCGGGCGTATAGGTGTAATACTGGGCCGCTTTAGCAGCAGGCTTCTGGCCATCATCGTCACCGATAACGTCGTCGTCACCGGCTTCGCCAATCAGGACGCGCTCGGTCGGCTGCTCGGCTTCGGCAGCAGCAGAAAGCTTGCGCTCGGCGTCGGCTGCGGGGCCTTTCACCTTATTAAAGAGCTTTTGCACGGCGCCTGCCGCAGAATCGGTCACGCTCGACACAGCATTGCTGGCCTCAGCCATGCTGCCGGTGACCTCGGAAATGTCGCGAACCACGGCCTCAACTTCTACGAGATTGGAGGTAAGGGCGTCGACGGCGGCCTTGCTCGACTTGAGGAGCGGCTCAACCTGAGCCAGCGCGGGGGTGAGCTCATCGACAGCGCCATCGAGCTTTGCCACCACCGGCTGCGCCTCGGCGATGGTGTTGTTAAGGTCGCTCACCGTCTTGTCGAGCGAGTCGACAACGTTGCGGGTCTTGCGCAGGGTAAGCGCGAGCTCAACGATGGCCCACACGCCGGCAACGGCAAGCACCAGCAGGGCGATTTGAATGGGACTCATACAAGCCTCCCGGAAAAATCGAAATACAGACGGTGTTCATGGTACCCCAAAGAAGGGGAAAGATACCCAAAGGGAATGTGCGCGGTGCCAATGACCTACTTGGGCGCGTTACCGCTCCGGTCGCGTTCACTTTGCTCCACACGCCACTCTTCCCAGCCGCGGCCCGCAGGCTGCCAGAACGCGCCACGCTCCAACCCCTCGGGCAAATAGCGCTGATCGACCCAACCTTCTGGATAATCGTGCGGGTATTTGTATACACCGTACTCGTCGCTGCCGGGACGGTGACGATCGCGAAGATAGCTGGGCACCTCGCGCAATCCACTGCTATGGATATCGGCCAAAGCTGCATCGATCGAAGCCTCACACGCATTGGATTTAGGCGCCAAGCACACATAGAGTGCGGCCTGAGCCAGGTTAATGCGGCATTCGGGATAGCCAATGACCTCAGCAGACTTAAAAGCGGCATGCGCCACCAAAAGCGCCTGCGGGTCGGCGTTGCCAACGTCCTCAGATGCCTGAATCATAATGCGACGAGCAATAAACTTGGGATCCTCCCCCGCGTCGATCATGCGCGCGAGCCAATAGATCGTGGCATCGGGGTCGCTACCGCGCATGGACTTGATGAACGCACTGATGATGTCGTAGTGCATATCACCGTTTTTGTCATACGAAAATCCGCGGCGCGGATTGGCAATCTTCACGTCATCGACGGTGATGGGATAACGCTCCCCCGCCGCCGGCGCTGGCGTTCCCTCGGTATCGGGACGCGTGACGGCGATCTCACTCGCCAGCTCGAGCGTCGTGAGTGCCGAACGAGCGTCGCCCGCAGCCAGCGTGCAGATGGTCTTAACCGTATCCTCATCGGCCGAGAACTTGCCGTTCAAACCCTGTGGCGCCTCGAGCGCACGCTCGATCAGCGTGGCGATGTCCTCGTCTTTAAGGTGCTCAAGTTCCACGACGCGGCCGCGCGACAACAATGCCGAGTTGACCTCAAAGTACGGATTCTCCGTCGTGGCGCCAATCATAATGACGGTACGGTTCTCAACCGCATGCAGCAGGGCGTCCTGCTGCGACTTGGAGAAGCGGTGAATCTCATCGATGAAAAGAATGGTGCGGCGGTCGTACGTATTCAGGCGTGTCTTGGCCTCGTCAATCACGCGGCGCAAGTCCTTTACGGTGCCCGTCACGGCGCTGACCTCGACAAACTCGCTCTTGGTATGGTTGGCGATAATGTGGGCCAGCGTCGTCTTGCCCGTACCGGCCGGCCCGTACAGAATCACACTCGACAGTACGTCATGCTCAATCGCGGCACGCAACCACGAGCCCTTACCGACGGCCTTTTGCTGGCCCACATACTCGTCGAGCGTATTGGGACGCATGCGCACCGCAAGCGGCGCATTCATAAAAGAACGCTCGCGCGTCGAAGCAGAAAAAAGGTCGTCCATAGCCATCCCGTGCATCAATCAAAAACGTTTTCCACGAACAGTATACCGAATAAATACGAACTACCGTTCGTTAATATAAGTACGGTGCGGAAACTTCAGACCAGGGAACAGCTTGCTTGTGAGCTCGCAGAAATAGCCATCCGTCATGCTCGCAATGTAATCCACTACGGTCTGATCTTTATCGTCCTGCCATGCATAGGTACGGTCGTAATAGGAAAGCTGCTGCTTAATGCGCGAAATGTGGTGTTTAAAGATGTAGGAAGACTCGTCGCCTTCGTTTATATCCTGCAGGCAACGGTCATAGAGCTTTTCGAACGCCTCGCGCAGCTCCGCTTCGGAGTCGCCTTCGATGCCGCCCTTGCTATAGATCCTCTCGTAGTTCTCGCGCTTAGCGCGGCGGATTTCCTCAAACAAGTCCTCGCTCATCTCGATGCGCGGCTTGCCGTAACTGTGCTCAACGATATCGATGGAGGCGTGTGTAAGGATCCAACTGTTGTACGCACCGCCCAGGCCATCGTCAAAACCATCGGGTGACAGCAGACCTGCCGCAACGGCATCCTGGCGATCACGCCCCACGTAGGCAAGAATATCCGAGATGCGAACCACGCAGCCCTCAAGCGTCATGGGGCGCAGGTGCTCAATTGCGCTATAGCCTGTGGCAATGCAATCTTCGACGGTTCGGTCGAACTGGTCAAAGGAACTCATGTCCGAGAGCTCAAACACACGCTGCTCGTACTCGCCGTTGTGGCAAAGCACGCCATCGAGCGTCTGAAGCGACACGTTGCGACCGTACAGCGCATCGAGGACGCGGACCGACTGCACGTTATGGAAAAAGAAGCGACCCGTACGCTCATGATAGATATCGTTGAGGAATCGCTCACCGGCATGACCAAAGGGCGTGTGGCCCAGGTCGTGACCTAAGCCAATCGCCTCGATCAGATCGCAGTTGAGCCCCAGAGCACGTCCGATATCACGCGCGATGCGCGAAACAAGCTGCACGTGCAGGCCGCGACGCGACAGATCATCGTTGCTGCGGAAGCTGAAAACCTGAGTTTTGCCGGCGTATCGGGCGTACGCGGGCAGATGGAGAATCTTTTCGGCATCGCGCATAAAGGCCGGACGCATAAGCGTGCCTTGATCTGCGGCTCGATCAACACGACGGATGACCTGGCCATCGTTGCATCGATAAGGGTTAACGACACCCGAGGCGCGGTCGGCGGCGATACGTTCGATCAGCTCGGCCGACAACGCCGCGGGAATGCGATCCATGCGCGCCTTGATGGCGGCTGTCTCTTGATTAATTGCCATGGCATGCTCCTTAGAAAGGACGCGCAATCGGTTACAGTGTGCAGCCCACGACCTCGATTATGGCAAATATCGGCACTAAAAACGGCAGCAATGGCAAGGAGCGCGATTTTGTGATGAGGCAGGCGACAGCAAGGGCAAGGAGCGAGGTAGCAAACGCAACGATGCCACCCAGAGGGTCGAGGGTGCAAAGGGCAAAGAGCGCCTTGGCATCTCCCATGCCGATACCTGGGGTATGGCGAAGGCGCCGCCAGAGCGACTCAGTAAGCACCAGGACGAGGTACACGATGACCGCAAGACCGGCGTGTTCAAGCGCCGTGTAAACGCCTCTGCCGAGCCAAACGCCCGCAAACGCCGCGACCGCACACGCACCGGCAAGCTCATTGGGAAACCGCCGCTCACGGGCATCAATGAGCGCACCGGCAAAGGCGCACAGCCAAAACGGGATATAGAACAACGAAACCCCCTCAACCTAGGGCTCAAACGCAAAAACCACCGCAAAGGTGCCTGTCCCTTTGTGGTGGTTTTTGGTGGTGGTTATTTGGCACCCTGCATAACTTCGTCGAGGGTGACGCTTACGGCGTGCTGCGTCGGAACCCAGTCGACCTTAAGGAACAGCGCAGCCACCGTAATGGGGATATAGCTGAACATAAAGATCGGGAAGGTAAACAGGTTGGTCACCAGACGCCACTTTTGCGCGCAGTGAATATGCTTGTACTCGAAGATGGTGGTGAGTAGCGCCAGGATAAAGAAGGTCTGGTACATCATCGCGAAGGTCATAATGAGCGAGGCGGCACAAGCCTGCATCTCGACCTCGGTGGCCAAGAAGCCATGCGAAAGTCCGCCCACGATGAGGAAGGTCGCGTTGGCGAGCATGGAGATCAGGGACAGCAGCATGCCCGGAGCGATGGTCATAAACATGTCGTAGGCAGCAAAGCGATGGTAGCGGAAGGTCGACTTGACCAGGTGCTTACCGTAGGTAAAGAACACCTGGTAGAAGCCCTTGGTCCAACGCATGCGCTGTTTCCAGGACGCCTTAAACGTCACGGGCTGTTCGTCAAAGAACTCCGCCGGCGCATAGCCAATGCGAATGCCGTGAATGGCGCAGAACGTGGTGAACTGGATATCCTCGGTCAGCGTATGGAACTGCCAGCCGTGCATGCCCTCGATAACGCTGGCGGAGATGAGATAGCCCGAACCCGAGACAGCGCAGGACGTCTTGCAGATATTACGCGCGTTGTTGAGGAAGCGGGCCTCACGCAGATACCAGGTGGCGTTGGCAGCAGAGATCCACGAACTGCCAAAGTTCTTAGAGTTGCGGTAGCTGGTGACCACATGGAAGCCCTGGTCAAAGGCATCGTTCATCTTAGACACGTAATCGCGGGAGATAACGTTGTCGGCATCGAAGATAAAGTAACCCTCAAACGTGTCGGGATACTCGTTGAGAATGCGGTCGAAGCCAAAGTCCATAACCCAGCTCTTGCCCTTACGAGCGAGGTCATTACGCTCGTAGACAATGGCGCCGGCCTCGCGCGCAAGCTGCGCCGTGTTATCGGTGCAGGCATCGGCGACCACAAAGACTTCGATAAGCTCGGACGGATAATCTTGGTCTTTAATGGAGCGCACGAGGTTGGCGATTACGGCCTCCTCGTTATGGGCCGCGATAAAGAAAGCGTAACGATGAAGCTTTTTGGCCTTAGGAGGTGCGACCTCGCCACGAAGGGCACCAATGACAAAGAAGACCACCTGATACAGAAAGCAGACCGTAAGCAACGTAACCACGATCTGATTGAAGATCACGATGGGCGTGTTGGTTTGTAAAAAGGCGAGCATACAGGCTCCCGGGAACGTGTAACGTAAACAACTGTATATCTTACCGCAGGCTTACCAAGTTCAAGAAACCACCTAAAACTGACTAGGCTTCGAGAAGACCGAGCTGAGGAACAATCTCGTCACCGGCGGCAGTGCGGCCAAGCGAGCGCGGGGCCAGGTCGTCAAGAACCGCAGCAAGATCCCAGGGCAGTTCGTCACGGCACTCGATGCGCTCCCCCGTTACCGGGTGATCGAACGCCACGCGCCAGGAATGCAGGAATTGCCTGGTCAGACCCTGGTCGGCGCGCGCATCGCATTTGCCGTACAGCGGATCGCCCACGCAAGCGTGGTTGATATGACGCATGTGCACGCGAATCTGATGCGTGCGACCCGTAAACAAGTGGCATTCCACCAGCGTATAACCGTCGTCAAAGCGCGTGGAATCAAAGCGCTCAAGCACCTTAAAGGTCGTGATGGCTTGACGCGCAAAGGGATCGTCGGACACCGCCATCTTGACGCGATCGCGCGTGGAGCGGGCGATACCGGTGTTAATGGTTCCCTCGTCCATGGCAATGTGACCGTGAACCAGCGTGATATAGCGGCGGTCAAGCGTGCGCGTGCGGATGAGATTTTGGAGCGCGCGCTGGGTGTCGTCATCTTTTGCCGCGAGCATAAGGCCCGAGGTATCGCGATCCAGACGGTGCACGATACCGGGACGGTCCTCGCCCTGCACGGTGCCCAGATGGTCGATGCCGCAGTGGTAGACCAGGGCGTTCGCAAGCGTACCGCTCTCGTGGCCGTGAGCAGGATGGCACACGAGACCGCGCTGCTTGGAGAGCACGATGAGGTAGTCATCCTCGTAGCGAATGTCGAGCGGGATGGCCTCGGGAATCACATCGGTCGGGTCGTGCGGCTCGGGCAGGTCGACCGAAATGCGATCGCCGGCGCGCACGGCGTACTTTTTGGACAGGCAGGTCTCGCCATTGACGGCAACAGCACCTCCCTCGATCAGATGCGCGCAGGCAGAGCGCGTGGGACAGCCGTCGTTGGCGCCCAGATAGGCATCAAGGCGCTGACCAGCGGAATCGTCGGCAACGAGAATATGGATGTCGGCCATTAGCGCTCATTCCTTTCGCGAATCTTGCGGGCACGCTCCCCACGCTGCTGGGCCTTGCGCTTAGCGCGGGCCTCGTCACGGGCGTTGAGCTCGGCGGTCGCATCGACCTCGCGAGCGGCAGGGCTCAAAAACATGTAACCAACGAGGGCGAGCACGACACCCACAGTAATACCGATGTCCGCAACGTTAAAGACGGGGAAATCAATGAAGGTAGTGGCAATAAAATCAGTCACAAAACCCATGGCTAGGCGATCGATCGCGTTGCCGATGGCGCCGCCCGCAACCATAGCCATGCCCACGACCTCCAGGCGAGCGAGTTGAGGCGCGCGAACCAGGTACACGGCAATGGCGATAATAACCGCAAGCGCCAGTACGGCAAACGCTATGCCATGGCCCTCGCCCATGCTAAAGGCAGCACCGATGTTACGCACGAAAAGGAAGTCGATCACACCGGGGATAACAGTCATATGCAGAGCATCGCCCACGGCACGAACCACAAGCTTGGTCAGCTGGTCAACAAGCAGCACGGCCAACGCCACACCACCGGCAACACCCAACCGCCAACGCAAAGGCGGCGTCATATCCCCAGCACGACCCAAATCAATCCCCTACCCTCAAGATCATCGAATTACGTTTAATGCAAGTAATCATCTTATAGTGACAAACGCCAAACGCGCAGCATATTCACCAACGCTAGCGAAATAACCAGCTAAAAACGAAAGCGGCATTCCGAAAAACAGAATGCCGCTTGAATGTGACACAGGTAGTCATTGAGGACGTTATTGTTTGACTAGTCGTTTAAGAACGTCCCCAACGACTAGTTCAGCGCATCCGCGCAGCGCTTACAGATATGCGCGTGGCCGTTGTACTCGCCGACGGTGGTGCGATAGTTCCAGCAACGGTCGCAGCACTCGCCCTCGGCAGCCTCGATGGCAACAGAAAGCTCCTCGCCCTGGGTAAGCTCAACATCAGAAACGATGTAGAACTCGGCGAGGTCGACGGCCTTGTCGCCGGTCAGCAGCGCATACATCTCGGCGGGAACGACCGCCTTGACGCGAACCTGCTGGCTCTTAGTGAAGGTGCCGGCAGAACGGGCATCCTCAAGGGCCTTGGTCACGGCGCTACGGAGCTCGAGCGAAGCCTCGAGCACGCCCTCAAACTCATTGGCCTCGTCAACCGTGATGGGCGACTTGTACCAATCGAGAAGCGCGGCGTACTTCTGATGATCGACGCAGCCGGCGGGCGCATAGGCCATGGCCTCGTCGACGGTGTAGGACAAGATCGGCTGCAGGTCGCGCATGAGCATCGAGAAAAGCTCGGCGAGCACGGTCTGGGCGCTGCGGCGCTCAAGCGAGCCGGGCTTCTCGCAGTACAGACGATCCTTCAGGGCGTCGAGGTACACATTGGAAAGCTCGGTAACCACGAAGTCGTAGAGCGCACGGTAGGCGCGCGGGAACTCGTAGCAAGAGTAAGCGTCGTCGACCTCGGCCTGAACCTGAGTCAGGCGGGCAACCATGAGTTTGTCGAGCGGCAGCAGGTCGGCAAAAGCGACGCCGTCGGTCTCGGGCTCAAACTGGCCCTCAAGCTCGGAAAGCAGGAAGCGCAGCGTGTTGCGGAAACGACGGTAGGCATCGGACGTACGAGCGAGAATCTCGTGATCGATGGAAACGTCGGAGCTGGTGTCGACGGAGGCGACCCACAGGCGGATGATGTCGGCGCCCATCTCGTCACAGACCTTGTTGGGGTCGATGACGTTGCCGAGCGACTTGGACATCTTGCGGCCCTGGCCGTCGAGCGTGAAGCCCTGCGAGACGACCGCCTTGTAGGGAGCATGGCCGTTGGCGCCCACCGAGGTGAGCAGCGAGCTCTGGAACCAACCGCGGTGCTGGTCGGAGCCCTCGAGATACACGTCCGCCGGGTACTCAAGCTCGGGGCGATACTCGCAGACGGCCTTCCAGGACACGCCGGAGTCCCACCACACGTCGAGGATGTCCTTATCGGCCTTGAGGTGATGGCCGCCGCACTTGGGGCAGACGCAAGCCTCGCCCAGGTAGCTCTCGGGAGCGTCGGTGAACCAGGCGTCGGAGCCCTTCTCGTGGAAGAGCTTAATGACGGCGTCGAGCGTGGCGTCGTTCATGACCTTCTCGCCGCAGTCGGCGCAGGTGTAACTCGGGATAGGCACGCCCCAGTTGCGCTGACGGCTGATGCACCAGTCGGGACGCTGCTCGACCATGGCACCGATGCGGTTGGCCGCGTGGGCCGGATACCACTTGACGTTCTCGCGAACCTCTTTGCCAGCCTGCTCGCGCAGACCCGTCTTGTCCATCGAGACAAACCACTGGTCGGTAGCACGGAAGAGCACCGGGTGCTTGCAGCGCCAGCAGTGCGGATAGCTGTGCGTGATCTTCTTCTCGAGGACCAGGGTGCCGCGCTCGCGCAGGAACTCGATGATGTGCGGGTTGGCCTCATCGGTATCCATACCGCTGAAGGGGCCACCGGTGCCAAACTCCTCACCGGTGTAGAACTTGCCGTCGTCATCGACCGGCATGCAGATGTCGGTGATGCCCTCCTTGAGGCAGGCAAAGTAGTCGTCGACGCCGTGGCCGGGCGAGTTGTGGACGATACCGGTACCGTCATCGACGCCGACGTAATCGGCCAGCAGCGCCACGCCCTCAACGCCGTCAAAGATCGGCTGCTTGTAGTGGATGTGGTGGAAGGTCTCGGCGGGAACCACGTAGGGCTTGCCGTCGACCATAACCGGGGTGTACTCCCAGCCAAACTCCTCGCAGCACTTGGGAGCCAGGTCCTCGAGCATGACCTCGGCACGACCTTCGTGCTCAACGGCGACATAGGCGGCGCCGGGCTTGAGGGAAACGGCCTGGTCGGAGGGGATGGTCCACGGCGTGGTCGTCCAGATGATAAAGTCGACCGGGCCGTCGAAGTTCTCGAGGCCGGCAGGCTTGGAAGTCATCTCAAAGCGCACGAAGATGGACGGGCTCGTCTCGTCGGAGTACTCGATCTCGGCCTCGGCGAGTGCGGTGTGGCAGTGCTTGCACCAGTGAACCGGCTTGTGGCCGCGATAGATCATGCCCTTATCGAACATGGCCTTGAAGACCTCGATATCGGCAGCATCATGCTGGTGATAGAGCGTCAGATAGGGGTTGTCCCAGTCGCCGAGCACGCCCAGACGACGGAAGCCGGCCTTCTGCAGCTCGATGTTCTCGACAGCGAACTCGTTGCAGAGTTCACGAATCTTGGCCGTGGGGGTCTGGTTGAACTTCTCGGTGCCGAGTTTCTCCTCGACCTTGTGCTCGATCGGCTGGCCGTGGCAGTCCCAACCGGGGACATAGGGAACCTCATAGCCCTGCATCATCCAGTAGCGGTTGATCATGTCCTTGGAGATCTTGTTCATGGCGTGGCCGATGTGGATCGGGCCGTTGGCGTACGGAGGACCGTCGTGCAGCACGAACTTCTTGTGACCCTCGTTCTTCTTCAGAACCTGCTCGTAGACCTTGTTGTCCTGCCAGTCCTTGAGTCGCTTGGGCTCGGACTTGGAAAGACCGGCACGCATGGGAAAACCGGTCTTGGGCAGATTCATCGTCTGCTTGTACTCGTTTGCCACGGTACCCCTTTCATGTCGTGGGCGCGCACGCCCGTTGGGCACCAAAAAAGCGCCCGTCCCTACAAGCTGGGACGAAGCGCCACAAAACGGGCTGTACGCCCGCAAAAGCTCTTCGCTTAACCACCCAGCTTAGATGCCCTCGCCCGCGTATTCGCGCGCTCGCATCCGTTACTCGGCTGGCCTGTATCGACGACCATCTCGGCGATATCTACTAAGACGTGCCTGTGTGGCACGTCCGTTGGGACCGCAGCTCCGGGGTGATTTTCATCGGTCGCATGCACGGGTTCTCAGCGCCCCCCGCTCTCTGTAGCATGCGAACGGCCGACTACTCGTCCCCATCAACGCTTATGCGCTGTATAGTAGCACGGTCACCGCCAGCGAAAAACCCTCAACACTGGTTTCATACTTAACAAATTTCTCGCTATTACAAGCCTTCACTAGGAGCAAAATACCTGAAAGCACTTTAACTAACGAAAGAAGGCTGCTATGCGCACAATTGGAATGAGTGATTATACCGTCGGCGAGGACTGCTTTGACGAGCTGCCCGCCGCACTGGCGGAGTACGGAGCGGCCAAGGTCGCGATCATCGGTGGCAAGCGGGCACTGGCCGCAGCACTTCCCGGTATCGAAGCTGCGCTGGCGGGTACCGACGTCGAGATTCTGGAGACGCGCGTCTACGGTACCAACAGTACGCGCGCCAATATCGCCAAGGTCGTAAACTCCCCCGCCTGCCAGGAAGCCGACGTGCTCATCGCCTGCGGCGGCGGCAAGGCACTCGATACCGTCAAGACGGCGGCCATCGAGCTCAAGAAGATCGTCTTTACGGTACCGACGATTTGCTCCAACTGCTCGGCCGCGACCGCCATTGCCGTTGTCTACAACGACGACGGCTCGCTTGAGGGCTATTCGTACCCCAACCGACCGGCGCACATCTTCATCAACCCCAAGATCATCGCCGAGGCACCGGCGGAATACTTCTGGGCCGGCGTGGGCGATGCCCTGTCTAAGCAGCCCGAGGTCGAGTACGCCACGAGCGCCGGTAATTTGGAGCACACCGCCGGTCTTGGCCTGGCACTCGCCCACACCTGCTCCGAGCCGCTGTTTACCTACGGCGTCCAGGGTCTTGAGGACGTGCGCCAGGACCTGTCGAGCGAGGCCGTCAAGCAGATCGCGCTCGACATCGTGGTCAACACGGGCTACGTCTCCAACCTGACCAACCAGAACGATTACTACTACAACTCGAGCGTGGCGCACGCGTTCTACAACGCCACCTGCAGCATTCCGCGCGAGGGCTCCTACCTACACGGCGAGGTCGTGAGCCTGGGCGTGCTCGTGTTGTTCGCCTACACGGGCGACACCGAGAACCTTAAGCACTATGCCGCCTTTAACAAGCAGATGGGCCTGCCCGTGACGCTAGAGCAGGTCGGCCTTTCCGAGGCCGATATCCCTGCCCTGTGCGAGTTCGCACACGCCACCAACGAGTGGAAACAGGGTAACCCGGAGCCCTTCACCGACGAGAAATTCGCCGCCGCTATCAAGGCCGCCGACGCCTACGGCCATGCGCTCTAGGACTGGCCCAAAACCACCACAAAGGGGACAGGCACCTTTGTGGTGGTTTTTTATTGCTCAAGTATTTTGGGGTCGAACTCGCTAGCCGGAATGACGCGGTAGCCGTGACGCAGCAACAGATCGACGAAAACGCCGTTGCCCGCGGTGAGCGTACCGCTAAAGGTGCCGTCGTAGATGCGACCCGCGCCGCACGAGGGGCTGCGGTCCTGCAAGATGCACGCAGCAATCTCGGAAGGGCCGCCCGCCTGCTCGCACATGTCGAGCGCACGTTGAGCGCCCAGGCGGAATTCCCGGTCAACGGACACGCCCTCGCAGGTACGGACTTCGCCGTTCACAATCTCGGACGGATCGCGTGGCGTGGGCAGACCGCCAAAAACCTCAGGACATACGAGGAGTACCTCGGTCCCTGTGCGTTCGCAGGCCTCGACCAGCTCGCGATGGTAATTATCGAGACCGTTATACTTGCAGCTCTCGCCCATCAAGCAGGCGCTCACCACGATCTTCATGTGCATCCCTCCTAAGCAAAACGCCCCATTTGAGATAGGCACTCAAATGGGGCGTCGATATTTACTGTCCCGAACGCAACGTTACTGTTGCTTTGGCATCAGCGGATTTTCGCGTGTGAGGAGGTTCATGAACTCCTCGCCCGTGATCGTCTCCTTCTTGTACAGATAACGAGCCAGCTCATGGAGCTTGAACTTGTTCTCCTTCAGGATCTGCAGGGCGCGATCATGCGCGTCCTCGATCAGCTTGGCGACAATCGCGTCCACGCGCTCGGCCGTACCGGGGGCGCAGGTGAGCGACGTGTCCTGGTTGAGGTACGCGTTCTGGACGGTACCGAGCGCCATCATGCCAAACTCATCGGACATACCAAAGCGCGTCACCATGTTACGGGCGAGTTTGGTGGCCTGCTCGATATCGTTGGCGGCGCCGGTCGTCATCTCGCCAAAGATGAGCTCCTCGGCCGCGCGGCCACCGCAGTAGACGGCGAGCTTGTCCAGGACCTCCTGGCGCGTGGTCAGGAAGCGCTCGTCCTCCTCGACCTGCATGGTGTAGCCCAGAGCGCCGCTCGTGCGCGGCACGATGGTGATCTTGGTAACCGGCGCGGAACCCTTTTGGCGGGCAGCGACGATGGCATGACCGATCTCGTGGTAGGAAACGACCTGCTTCTCGTGGTCGGAAAGCACCGTGGACTTACGCTGCTGGCCGGCAATGACGACCTCCACCGACTCCTCGAAGTCGTCCTGGGTCGCGCGCTTGCGGCCTTCGCGAACAGCGCGCAGGGCACCCTCGTTGATGATATTGGCAAGGTCGGCGCCCGAGGCACCGGGCGTGGCGCGGGCAATAGCGGTCAGGTCGATCGGCGGCTGCGTCTTCACGCTCTTGGCATGCAGCTCGAGGATGTTCTTGCGGCCAGTCAGGTCGGGCAGCTCAACGGGAATGCGGCGGTCAAAACGACCGGGGCGCAGCAGGGCGGGATCGAGGCTGTCGGGACGGTTGGTCGCAGCGAGGACGACGATGCCCTTGTGGTTATCGAAGCCGTCCATCTCGGTCAGCAGCTGGTTGAGCGTCTGCTCACGCTCGTCGTTGCCACTAAAGCCGCCGCCATCGCGCTTCTTGCCGATGGTATCGATCTCATCGATAAAGACGATACACGGGGCCTTTTCCTTGGCCTGCTTAAACAGGTCACGAACCTTGGCGGCACCGCGGCCGACGAACATCTCGACGAACTCAGAACCCGAAATGCTAAAGAACGGCACGCCCGCCTCGCCGGCAACAGCCTTGGCAAGCAGGGTCTTACCGGTACCCGGAGGACCGACAAGGAGAGCACCGCGCGGAAGCTTGGCGCCGATCTCCTCGTAGCGCTGCGGATTCTCCAGAAAGTCGACGACCTCCTTGAGGGACTCCTTGGCCTCTTCCTGGCCGGCGACGTCCTTAAAGGTCACGCCAACATCCTTGGAGGCAATCACGCGAGCGCCGGACTTGCCCAGTCCGCCGCCGCCAAAACCGCCGCCGCCAAAGTTCATCGACGGGCCGTCATCGCCCATAGCCTTCTTCATGCGGCGGTTGAGCCACCAACCGATGAGGAAGAAAATCGCCATGGGAAGAATGAGGGTGAGCAGGTAGTAGGTCATCAGACCCGAGTTCTTATCGGGAACAACCGACTCAAGCGAGGCGCCAGATTCAAGCACGCGATCGGTAAAGCCCGCGTCATTCGGCACACCGGTCGTCTTATAGGCGATGTTCTCGTCCTCGCCCTTCTTGGTGTAATAAATCGAGTAATCGTCCGTGTTGTACTCGACTTTGTCGACACTCTTCTTATCGAGCGCTTTGACAAACGTCGAATAATCGGTCTTCGTAATCTGCTGCGTGTGACCGATGTTAGGGAACAGAACGGTCGAGAGCACGAGGTAGACGACGAAGGCGATGAGCACGTAGAGGATCATATTCCGTCTACGCTTGTTGTCATCCATCTCCATCTGCTTGAACTCCATCTACTGGGGTTGATAATGCTAACTAGAATACCCAACCCGGCCGGCGATAAACCGACGCCGGGCACGAAAGGATAGAGATGGCATCACTGGAAGTCGGCAAGGTTCAAATCTATACGGGCGACGGCAAGGGCAAAACCACGGCTGCGCTGGGATTGGCGATGCGCGCCAAAGGTTATGGGCTCGACGTACTCATGCTGCAGTTTGCCAAGAAGCTGCACTGCGCCGAACACGATGCCGCGCCGCGCCTGGGACTGCGCATTATACAGGCCGATCGCGACACACCCGAGGCTTGCGCCGAGCAGATCATGGAGCTCACACGCGAGCAAATATCACAGGTCGACGTTCTCATTCTGGACGAACTCGGCGAAGCGATGCGCCGCGGATTCGTGACGCGCGAGGATGTCGAAGCGCTGATTGCGATAAAGCCCGCCACCACGGAGCTCGTACTCACCGGCCGTGGCTTGCTGCCCCTCGCCGACCTTGCCGACCTAGTAACCGAAATGCGCCCCGTCAAACACTACTTCGACGAAGGCCTCCTAGCCCGCCAAGGCATCGAATACTAATTGATCCGAAGGGGACGGAGGAAAACGGATCATTTCGCCTTATCGCCGGGCCAATGATCCGTTTTCCTCCGTCCCCTATGGATCATTAGGCAGTGGCGCGGCCGAGCCAGTTGCCGCTGTGGTGGTAGATGGTGAACATCGTGGCCGTGATGAGCCAGGTTACGGGGTAAACCAGCAGCAGGTGCTCAAGCGACGGATCGAACGGCATAATCGCAAACACCCAAATCACCCTGAGCACGACGGTGCCAAAAATCGTGAGCATCATGGGCTGCAAGCTCACGCCGGCACCACGAATGGAGCCCGACGCATTCTCGATAATCGAGAAAATCGCGTAGAACGGTGCGATAAAGTGAAGAATCGTCGTGGTGTACGCCGAAATCGAAGCATCATCGACAAACAGACGCGACAACGGACCCGAAAACACCAGCAGCACGGCAGACAGGCCACCAATGAGCATAAACGACAGCACGAGCGACGTATGGTAGCCCTTGCGCATGCGCTCGTAGTTGCGCGCGCCAAAGTTCTGTGCCGAGAACGTGGTGATCGACACGCCAAGCGCCTCGGTAACCATCCAGACAATGCCATCCAGGCGGCCCGAAAGACCCCAAGCCGTGGTGACATCGGCACCAAACGAGTTGACCGACACCTGAATCAAAACGTTGGAAATCGAATACGCAGCAGACTGAAAGCCAAGCGGCAGACCACACGAGATCATGCTCTTACAAATGCCAGGATCAATGCCGAGTTTGGACAGTGAAAGCCGCCACGCACCCGGTGCGCGCATCATACGAATCACGATCATCGTGGCATTGGAGCAAATGGTCAGCGCCACCGCGATGCCGCAGCCCAGAGCCTCCATATGAAGCACGGCAACGAAGATGACATCCAGCACCGCATTAACAAGGCAGCCGGAAGCGATGATCACAGCGGGCCCGCGCGTGTCGCCCACGGCGCGCAGCAATGCCGTTCCCATATTGAGCAGCAGCGCTGCAACCATGGCGGCAAAATAGCAACGGGCATAGGCCACGCCCTCGGCCAATAGTTCATGCGGCGTGTTCATAAGCACCAGCATGGGCTCAACGAACACTATGCCAAGAATCGAGAAAACGATACCGCCCACCAGCGCGAGCGTCATGGCCGTATGGACCGATCGGCTCAGGCGCTCGTCATCGTGCTGGCCAAAAAACTGGCCCGTAATGACCGCGCAGCCGGCACCGACGCCGACACAAAAGCCAATGCAGAGCTCCGTAAGCACCATCGTGGCCTGAATGCCACCCAGCGCGAGCTTGCCGCCAAACTGACCGACGATATAGGTACCGATAAGCGTGTATGCCTGCTGAAAAAACGAACTAAAGAAGATGGGAACGCACAGCGACAGCAGCTGCTGCCAAATGACACCCTGCGTTACATCGATAGCCGTAGATTTCTTAGCCACACGCCCTCCCCGCTAGCGTACGCCAAACAACACATCAATAGTACGGCAAAGCCGCTATCAGCTTAACACCGACCGAAGGCAGTCGAAACACCTCTGGCGGCAAAGTTCGAGAGCACCCCGCTAGTGATACAGCCCCGGCTGGTAGTGGTACTCGTTGCTCACATGCGGGCACAGCTGCCAAAAGGCGACAGCACTTGCCGCGGCCACGTTAAGCGAATCGACCCCGTGCGCCATCGGAATGCGCACGGCTCGGTCGCAGCCAGCAATGGTCTTGGCGCCTAAGCCAGCACCCTCGGTGCCCATAAAGATTGCCAGGCGGTCAATCTCCTGCAGCGCGGGATCGTCCAACGACACCGAATCATCCGTCAACGCCATCGCGGCACACGAAAAGCCGGCATCGTGCAGCGCCGCCAGCCCATCATGCGGCCATACGCGCGCCTCGCTGCCAATGCGTGTCCAGGGCACCTGGAACACCGTGCCCATGCTCACGCGGGCCGAGCGACGGTACAGCGGATCGCAGCACGTAGGGCTCACCAAAATGCCATCAACGTTCAGCGCAGCCGCCGAGCGGAAAATCGCGCCGACGTTGGTGTGGTCGACAATACCCTCGAGCACGCACACGCGCACCGGGCGCTCTCCCGCCGCCTCGACGACGCCGCCCAAGAACTCATCAACCGGAATCTGACGCGGGCGACGGAACGCCGCGAGCGCACCGCGCGTCACGTTAAAGCCCGTTAGCCGCTCCATAAGCTCCATCGAGGCCACGAACACGGGAACCGGGCCCGCACCTTCGCGTACCGCCAGGCGCTCAAACAGCGGCATCATCTGGTCGAGCCAGCGTTCGCCCAAAAGAAAGCTCACCGGCTCGTATCCGGCGCGCACCGCGCGCTCGATAACCTTGGCACTCTCGGCGATAAAGATGCCCTTTTGCGGCTCCAGCACGCAGCGCAGCTCGCGCTCGGTCAGTCGCACGTAGGCATCGAGCCGCTCGTCCTCGAGCGAATCGATTCGCAGCACCTCAACGGCATCAGTCATAGCAGCCAGCCCGCACCTTTCTTTACAGCACATCTATACCAAACGAGGCGACGCTAAGCGCCGCCCCATGCAATCAAATAACCCGATGATACCGTTCACGCCAGACGATTTACGCCTCAACGCGACGATACGTCACGAACTCATAATCGAGACCTTCGTCACCCTCGCCCGCGGCAATCGTGGCAACACCGCAACGCCGCGCAATCTCCCACGCGGGATCGGCATCCAAATCGGGAAAGTACGTATCCACGTCATGGATGCAATGGTTGTGCGTGACCTCGGCCTCGGTGCAATACGGCAAAAATTGCCGATACACCTCGCCGCCGCCAATCACCCACGCAACGGGCTCATCGGCCACGGCGGCCAAGGCCTCGTCAACGCTATACACCACGTCGACGCCCTCGGCAGCAAAGCTCTCGTCGCAGGTTAGTACGATATTGCGACGGTTCTTAAGCGGACGCCAACCGGGAAAACTCAGTAGCGTCTTGCGCCCCATAATGACTGGGCAACCCTTGGTGCAGGCCACAAAATGGCGCATGTCGGCGCGATTGGACACCACCATGTCGCCCTCGCACCCAATGCCCCAATCGTCGCACACGGCGACGATGGCAGAAAGCTTACACGTCATAAGCGCCACCTACACCGCAATGGGAATGTTCTTGACCTGCGGGCCGTGCTCGTAGCCCTCCACGATAAGGTCATCGGTCGTAAACGCATAGAAATCGTGCACATCGGGGTTAAGCGTTACCTTGGGGGCCGCAAACTGTGGACGCTCGATAAGCTCACGGACGATATCGACATGACGGTCATAAATATGGGCATCGGCGATCACGTGCAGCAGCTCGCCGGGAATCATATCGACCGACTGCGCGACCATCATCAGCAAAATGGCGTACTGGCACACATTCCAGTTGTTGGCGGCCAAAATGTCTTGGCTGCGCTGGTTGAGAATCATGTTGAGTGTGGGTTTATCGTCCTGCGGGCGCTGCGTCACGTTATAGGTCACGCTGTAGGCGCACGGATACAGGTGCATCTCGGACAGGTCGCTAAACACGTAGGTGTTGGTCATGATGCGGCGGCTGTACGGCGTGTTCTTAAGGTCGTACAGCACGCGGTCCATCTGGTCAAAGTCACCCTCGGCATAATGGCTTTTCTGCCCAATCTGGTACCCGTAGGCCTTGCCGATGGAGCCAGTCTCGTCGGCCCACTCATCCCAAATATGGCTGTTGAGGTCGTGGACGTTATTTGACTTCTTTTGATAGATCCACAGAATCTCGTCCATGGCAGACTTAAGCGCCGTGCGACGCAGTGTGAGCGCGGGAAACTCCTCACGCAGGTCGTAGCGAGCCGTAACGCCAAAGTTCTTAATGGTATAGGCGGGGGTGCCGTCCTCCCACACCGGTCGGACCTTTTGGCCCTCGGTGGTGGTGCCATGGTCCAAGATATCGCGGCACATGGTTACAAACTGTTGATCAGCCTTGCTCATTGACCCTCCTGTCAGTCGCCTAAAAGCGAAATTCATTGTAGCCCAGGCGCACGCGACCCCACAGCCCAAACATAAGCCCTCATTTTCGGACATATGCCAAAAATGCCTTGCACGGTTCCGCTCGCGCGCTATCTTATTGTTGACATATGTCAGATTTGGAGAGTGTATGGCAGGAAGACGCGAAAAATTGCGCCGCGTTGGGATCATCCCCGAATATCGCGGCTTTACCCCCGACGGCCTTGCCAGCGGAGACGCCATCGACATGACGGTCGACGAGCTCGAAGTCCTGCGGCTGTGCGACCTGGAAGGCCTCAATCAGGAGGCCGTCGCCCAGCAAATGGGCATCGCTCGTGCCACCGTGGCGTCTATCTGTAGCCGCGCCCATCGCAAGGTGGCAAACGCGCTGGTCAACGGGCGGGCGCTCAGTATCGAGGGCGGCAATATCGCATACTCCCCCATCGCCACAACGACGGCCGCATGGCCAGCAAAGGAGGTCGGCACCATGAGGGTGGCAACGACGTACGACAACGGCAACATCTTTATGCACTTTGGCCGCAGCGAACAGTTCAAGATCTACGACATCCAGGATGGCAAGGTGCTCAACGAGCAGGTCGTGGGCACCGGCGGCACCGGCCACGGCGCCCTGGCGGGCCTGCTCGCCAACGGTGGCGTCGACACGCTCATCTGCGGCGGCATCGGCGGCGGTGCCATCAACGCGCTCACCCAAGCCGGCATCACGGTCTATGCGGGCGCCCAGGGCAGCTGCGACGCCTGCGTCGAGGCCCTCATTGCCGGCAGGCTCGCACAGACCGGCGAGGCCACCTGCGACTGCCATGGCCACGACCACGAGCACGCCCATGAGCACGGCGATTCCGCGATCTACGACACG
>CABRRA010000023.1:0-41404 GCA_902473205.1 uncultured Collinsella sp. | reverse complement strand
TAAACAAAAAAAGACGAACCCCGAAAAGGGTTCGCCTAATAATCCAATGGTGGAGACGAGGGGAATCGAACCCCTGACCTCTTGACTGCCAGTCAAGCGCTCTCCCAGCTGAGCTACGCCCCCGTGACGAGGAGATACTATAGGGGAAGATCTTCGGGGATGCAAGAGGGAATTTTGGATTGATATTCCGCCTTACGGGTTTTCCTGGGACGGTGGCCCTTACTTGTAGAGGTAAGCGATGGCGGTGCCGGAGTGGACTTGGATCTTGGCTGTTGACCTGACGACGTTGCTGATGCCCGTGTCGGCTAGTAGACCTAACGAAGCGTGATCTAGTTCCCACTCTAGACCGTGTTCGCTTACCTCGGTGTTGGGGGCTATGGCGATGATGGAAAACGTCTTGCCCTCGGCACCCTCGATGGTCCACGACTCACCTGCGTGAAGGATGCGGGCGACCACCTTGTCCTCAGCGAACCAGACGGGGGCATCCTCGTAGCCTGCGAGCAACCCCAGCACGGAAAGTGCCATATCCGGACGGCCGCCGGTGGCGCAGGTCGCAACCACTTCGGCACCCGCCCAGCGACGGCGGACCGAATCGAGCGCCAGCGCCAGATCGGTATAGTCCTTGTAGGGGTCGTGACGCTCAACTTCAAAGTCGGTGGCAGCATCGACCAGCGCGCGACCAGCGTCACTCACCGTGTCGGCATCCCCCACATATACGTCGCAGCCCAGTCCCGCGCCCAGAAGCGCATCGAGCCCGCGGTCCACGGCGACAACGTAGTCGCACTCCCCCGCCAGTTGACGTAGCAGATCCGCGCTCGCCACAACGGGCGAGCCGCAGACCACCAATACCTTGCAAGCCACAGCTCTCGCCTATCCCTCAAACGAAAGCACGCGGGCCAAATCCAGGTCCTTATAGCTATCGATAAAGATCTCGCAGTTGTCGCGAACCTCGTCGCGCTCCATACGGCCGTATGGGTCATAAATGCCCACGCGCTTAAAGCCGGCGGTGTCAGAGCTCTTAAGGCCAAAGACGGCGTCCTCAAACACCCATGCGCGATCAAACTGGTGCTCGTGGCGCTCCTCCAGGCGCCGCAGCGCCAGCTCGTACACATCGGGGAACTGCTTAGAGCGCCCGGCCTCGCCCGTGGTGGTAATAAACTCCATATAGGCATCGAGCCCGGCGCCCGCAAGCGCAGACGTAACCAGCTCGGCCGGCGTGGACGTGGCAACGCACATGGCAACACCGGCCTCCTGCGCCTGCTTCAAAAATGCAAGCAGGCCCTCACGCGGCGGCACCTTGGAGTAGCCATCGATCAGAATGTCGCTCAGCTCGCGGTAGAGCTCCTCGCCATTTGCGCCAATGCCCCAGGTGTCGTGGTAGGCCTGGCACTCGTCCTCGAGCGACAAATGCTCAAACTGGGCAAAATCGTCGACCGTCACGTCAACTCCGTGGCGGTGCAATAACTCGGGCTGGGCATAGGCCCAAACGGGGGTGCTATTAACCAGTGTGCCGTCGCAATCGAAAATAAAAGCAACACTTGGGGCAGCGATATGGTCCATAAACGAGCCTTTCGATGTCAAATGGTAAACAACCTGCTAAAAACGTTTTACCAAACGTCAACCTAACTATCTAGAAACCCTAATTGGTAAAACTGTCAAGAGTTTTACCACGGCAATTCTGCAAGTGGTATAAACATGGCGCTTACCGATTAAACGCGCCCACAAATCCTCTTTCGTTCATAAAAGTAACGTACAGGTGTTATCGTAGTTTCTGCCGAAAGTTCCACCGAGCACGTGAGGTGGAACGAATCATAGAACTATCGCCGTCCCTTCGATTCGTGCAGCCTTGGACCTTTCGCATCTAGTCACCAAGGCAACACGCTGCCGCGTCATGATGGGATCAAACGTGAGCGATACAAAGCTAAAGCCAGCAACCAAAAAGCCTGCTACCCGTAAAGCCGCCCCGCACGCGCCGGAGCTCACCAAAGACGATGTCTATCTGTTTGGCATCGGCACGTGGGAGCGCAGCTGGGAAAAGATGGGCGCGCACCCCGACACGCAGAACCGTACGCGCGGCTGGCGTTTTTGCGTTTGGGCGCCCGATGTAAAGAGCGTTCACGTCATTGGCGAATTTAACGACTGGGATGAGCAAGCCAACCCGCTGGTGCCCATGCATACGAGCGCTATTTGGGAAGGTTTTATTCCTGGCGCCGAGCAGGGCCAGCTCTATAAGTATCTCATCGAGACCAACGAGGGCGAAAAGCTCTACAAGGCCGATCCGTACGCCTTTAAGGCCGAGTGCCCTCCGGGGACGGCGAGCGTGCTGTGGACCCTCGATGGCTACAAGTGGAACGACGCGGCTTGGCTCAAGCGCCGCGCAAGCCATAACCACATGTCGCAGCCGCTTAACATCTACGAGGTGCATATTGGCTCGTGGAAGCGCCACGGCGACGCTCCGCAGGGCGAGCCCGACGAGTACGGCAACTACCCCGGCCCCATGGACCCCTTCCCCGCGCAGCGCGGCGAGTTCTACACCTACGATGACCTGTCGGTGGAGCTCGTGGACTACGTCCGCGACATGGGCTACACGCATATCGAGGTCATGCCGCTTATGGAGCATCCCTTCGATGGCTCCTGGGGCTACCAGACGACCGGCTACTATGCCGCCACGTCGCGCTACGGCAACCCGCAGCAGCTCATGCACTTTATCGATGCATGCCACGAGGCCGGCATTGGCGTGATCATGGACTGGGTGCCTGGCGGTTTTTGCGCCGACTCCCACGGCCTTGCCACCTTTAACGGCCACATGCTGTTTGAGCACGAGATTCATCCCAACTGGGGCACGCACAAGTTCGACTTCGCCCGTGGCGAGGTCCGCTCCTTCCTGGTCTCCAACGTGCTGTACTGGCTCGAGAACTTCCACGTGGACGGCATTCGAATGGACGGCGTGTCCAGCATGTTGTACCTCAACTTTGGCATTGACGATCCCGGCCAAAAGAAGTTCAACAAGTACGGTACCGAGGAGGACCTGGACGCCAGCGCGTTTATCCGTCAGGTCAACTGCGCCGTGGAGGCGCACTACCCCGACGTGATGATGATGGCCGAGGAGTCCACCGCATGGCCGCTCGTGACCTATCCGCCGCAGGACGGCGGCCTGGGCTTCCACTACAAATGGGACATGGGCTGGATGAACGACACCCTGCACTACATGCAGACCGATTTTCCGTGGCGCCCCGGCAACCACGGGCTGCTCACGTTCTCCATCATGTACGCCTTTACCGAGAACTTTATCTGTCCGCTGAGCCACGACGAGGTCGTGCACGGCAAGTGCTCGCTGATCGGTCGCATGCCGGGCGACTGGTGGCGCCAGTTTGCCGGCCTGCGCACGCTGGCCTTCTACCAGATGACGCACCCCGGTGCCAAACTCAACTTTATGGGCAACGAGATCGGCCAGTTTATTGAGTGGCGCTACTACGAGTCAATTCAGTGGTTCCTGACCGAGGAGTACGAGACCCACCGTCATCATCAGGCGTTTATCAAGGCGCTCAACCACCTGTACACCGCCGAGCCTGCCCTGTACGAGCGCGGCTACACCGACGACGGCTTTACCTGGATCGACGCGGATAACTCCAAGCAGTCTATCGTGAGCTTTGTGCGCCAGGGCGAGGACGTCGATGACGACCTGGTGATCCTGATCAACTTTGACCCGGCGAGCTACGAGAGCTTCCGCGTGGGCGTGCCGCGCGAGGGCGACTGGGAGGTCATCTTCGATTCCGACCGTCCCGAGTTTGGCGGCAGCGGCTACGCTGGCGAGGAGCCCTACACCTGCTCGAGCGAGCCCTATCCCTGGAACGGGCAGATGGACTCCATCGAGATTAAGGTACCCGGCCTGGCAGGCGTGGTGCTTAAGCGCCGCGGTCCCAGCAGCTATAAGCCGCCCGTGGTCGAGGAGCCCAAAAAGGCGACGCGTAAGCGCACGTCCTCGGTGAAGCCCAAGGCCGCGGCTGCTAAGAAGGCTCCGGTTAAGGCGAAGACCGCCAAGCCCGCTGCCAAGGCTACGGCTAAGCCCAAGGCCAAGAAGGCAACCAATAAAAAGGCTGCTCCCAAGGCTAAGGCAGGCGCTGTTAAAGCATCTGGCAAGGATGCGTAACGAAGCCGTTACAGCTGTAATCACCCGCCCCGCGGGGGCGTAGGATACAAGTCAAAACCGTTCCGGGAGAAACATCCCCGGGGGAAAGGAACGTATGAATAAGATCTTCGACAACAAGCAGGAGTTTACCGAGCTCTATCGCGATGCCGTCATGAGCATCAGCGGCAAGAGCGTCGAGGCCGCCAGCGACCTGGACCGCTTTAACGCCCTGGCCAAGCTCGTGGCCGAGAAGGCACGCACCGTTGCCACCAAGAGTGACGCCCGCGTCACCGCCGAGGGCAAGAAGCGCGTGTACTACTTCTCGATCGAGTTTTTGATCGGCCGCCTGCTCGACAACTACCTGCTCAACTTTGGCGTGCGCGACATGGTCGCCGAGGCACTCGACGACATGGGCTTCGACCTTTCCGTCATCGAGAACCAGGAGCCCGATCCGGCCCTGGGCAACGGCGGCCTGGGCCGTCTGGCCGCATGCTTCCTGGATTCCATGGCAGCCGAGGGCATTGCCGGCTACGGCAACGGCATGCGCTACCGCTACGGCCTGTTTAAGCAGGAGATTGTCAACGGCAGCCAGGTCGAGGCCACCGACGAGTGGCTCACCCACGGCTATCCCTGGGAGGTCCGTCGTCAGGACAAGGCCGTGACCATTAAGTTTGGTGGCCACGTGGAGGGCTTTGAGGAGAACGGCCGCACGTTCTACCGCACGGTGGACACGCAGGATATCTTGGCCGTCCCTTATGACATCCCCGTCGTGGGCTATGCCGGCGAGACCGTCAACAAGCTGCGCGTCTGGGCTGCCGAGCCGGTCGAGGAGCACTTTGACCTTGAGGCCTTCAACCGCGGCGATTATGCCCTGGCCGATGCCGAGCGCGCCGAGGCCGAGGCCATCAGCGCCATCCTCTACCCCAACGACGCCGGCGAGCACGGCCGTCTGCTACGCCTAAAGCAGGAGTACCTGTTTGTATCGGCCGGCATCTACAGCCTGCTCGACACCTTTGAGAAGGAGCATGGAGAGAACTGGGAGCTGCTGCCGCAGTTTGTTGCCATCCATACCAACGACACCCACCCCGCCATGTGCGGCCCCGAGCTCATGCGTATCCTCATCGACGAGAAGAAGCTCGAGTGGGATGACGCCTGGAACATCGTGACGCAGGTCGTGAGCTACACCAACCACACCATCCTGCCCGAGGCTCTGGAGAAGTGGCCCATCGGCACGTTCTCCAAGCTCCTCCCCCGCGTGTATCAGATCATCGACGAGATCAGCCGTCGTTGGCACGAGTCGTTCGACACCACGCAGGAAGGCTGGCAGGAGCGTCTGCGCCAGACCGCCATCCTGTGGGACGGCGAGATTCGCATGGCCAACCTGTCCGTGATCTGCAGCCACAGCGTCAACGGCGTGGCCAAGATCCACTCCGACATCATCAAGAACATCGTGCTCAAGGACTTCTATGCCCTGACGCCCGAGAAGTTCAACAACAAGACCAACGGCATCTCGCACCGTCGCTTCTTTGCCGAGTCCAACCCCACCTACGCCAAGCTCGTCACCGAGGCCATTGGCGACGGCTGGCTCAAGGACGCCTTTGAGCTGGAGAAGCTCAAGGAGTTCCAGAACGACACCGAGTTCCTGAAGGCCGTGGGTGCCTCCAAGCGCGCCAACAAGGAGCGCCTGGCCGCCTACGTCAAGGCCGAGACCGGACTGGTCATCGACCCCAACACCGTCTTCGATGTTCAGGTTAAGCGCTTCCACGCCTACAAGCGCCAGCTCATGAACATCATGAAGGTAATGGACATCTACAACCGTCGCATCGCGAATCCCAACTTCCACGTGACGCCGACGACCTTCATCTTTAGTGGCAAGGCTGCCTCGAGCTACACCTTTGCCAAGGAGACCATCCGCCTGATCAACTCGGTGGCCGAGGTCATCAACAACGATGCCCGCGTCAACGAGGTCATGAAGGTCTGCTTTATCCCCAACTTCCGCGTGAGCAACGCCCAGCTCATCTACCCCGCCGCCGAGATCTCGGAGCAGATCTCCACGGCCGGCAAGGAGGCCTCGGGCACGTCCAACATGAAGCTCATGATGAACGGCGCCATTACGCTGGGCACCCTCGACGGCGCCAACATCGAGATCGCAGACCTGGCCGGTCGCGAGAACGAGGCCATCTTTGGCCTGACCGCCCCCGAGGTCGAGCAGCTCTGGGCATCCAACAGCTACTTTGCGTGGGATACCCTCAACGGCGACCGTGAGCGCCTGGGCCGCGTGATGGACGAACTCAAGGACAACACGTTTGCCGGGCTTTCGGGCAACTTCGAGAGCATCTACAACGAGCTCATGAACAACAACGACCCCGACCTGGTCATGGCAGACTTCCGCAGCTACGTGGATGCGTGGGAGAAGCTCACCGGCAGCTACGGCGACCAGGAGACTTGGAACCGCAAGGCCCTGCTCAACACCGCCTCGAGCGGCTGGTTCTCGAGCGACCGCACCATTCGCGAGTACCGCGACGAGATCTGGCACGCGTAAAGGCGCGCGAGCTCCCCTATGCCAGCACGGCATTACTCGACGGGCGCGACCGAGCGCCGCGCCCGTCGCTAATGGGTTTAGGAACATCGATGACAGAAGGAGAAATCGATGAGTAAGAAAGAATGCATCGCGATGCTCCTCGCAGGAGGACAGGGCAGCCGATTGGGGGCACTCACCCAAAAGATCGCTAAGCCGGCGGTTAGCTTTGGTGGCAAGTTCCGCATTATCGACTTTTCGCTCTCCAACTGCTCCAACTCGGGCATCGACACGGTGGGCGTTCTGACGCAGTATCGCCCCTACCTGCTGCATGCCTACGTGGGCTCCGGCGAGGCTTGGGATCTGGACAGCCGCGACGGCGGCGTGTCGATCCTGCCGCCGTACGAGACGCAGACCGGTGGCGCCTGGTATGCGGGCACGGCCGACGCCATTACGCAGAACCTCGACTACATCAAGGCCAACGACCCCAAGTACGTCCTGATACTTTCGGGCGATCACCTGTATCGCATGGACTACCGCAAGATGCTCAAGACGCACATTGAGAACAACGCCGACCTCACGGTGAGCGTTATGCCCGTGCCGTGGGAGGAGGCCAGCCGCTTTGGCATCCTGACCACCGACCCCGAGGACGGCCGTATCACCAAGTTCACCGAGAAGCCCGAGAAGCCCGATTCGAACCTCGCGTCCATGGGCATCTACATCTTCTCGGCCGACGTGCTGATCGAGGCGCTCGAAGAGGACGCTCTGGACCAGCGCTCGAGCCACGATTTTGGCAAGGACATCATCCCCAAGCTGCTCGGCGAGGGCAAGCGCCTGTACAGCTACGAGTTCCACGGCTTTTGGAAGGACGTCGGCACCATCGCCAGCTTCCACGAGACCTCGATGGACCTGCTGGGCAACAACCCCGAGTTCGATCTGTTTGACAAGCACTTCCCCATCATGTCCAACATCACCACGCGTCCGCCGCACTACATTGGCCCGGACGGCCGCCTGGACGATTGCCTGGTCTCCAACGGCTGCAAAATCTACGGCACCGCTCGTCACTCGATCATTTCGACCGATGTCATCATCGAGGAGCGCGCCGTGGTCGAGGACTCCGTGCTGCTGCCGGGTGCGCACGTTAAGAGCGGCGCGCACATCTGCCGCGCTATTTTGGGCGAGAACTCCACGGTCGAAGAGGGCGTGAAGCTCGGCTCAGTCGATACCACCAAGGATACGGCCGTCGTTGGAAATGACGTCGTTATCGGGAAGGGGGAATGATCCGATGATCAATCGCAAGGCCATCGGTTATATCACCGCTAACTACTCTTCGACCTACGGCAGCGTGCTGCTCAAGGACCGTCCCATCGCGTCCGTTCCCTTTTTGGGCCGCTACCGCCTGATCGACTTCCCGCTGTCCAACATGATGAATGCCGGCATCAAGACCGTCGGCGTCGTTATGCCGGGAAACTACCGCTCGCTGATCGACCACGTGGGCTCGGGTAAGGACTGGGGCCTGGACCGCAAGAAGGGCGGCCTGTTCATGGTGCCCGGCAACGCGTATGGCACCACCAAGGGCGGCATGCGCTTCCTGCTGCGCGACATCATCTCCAACAAGACGCTGTTCCAGCGCTCGGACAAGCCCTATGTCGTGATGATGGGCACCAACATCATCTTTAACATGGACCTCAACACCATCATCGACGCACACGAGAACTCCGGCGCCCAGATGACCGTGGTGTACTGCAAGGCCACGCGCAACGTCGATGACGAGACCAAACTCGAGATTAACGAGAACGGCCGCCTGACGGGCGTGAGCGCCGGCGTCGTGTACGGCGACAACGCCTCTATGGACTGCTGCATCGTCAACCGCGAGACGCTGCTCGAGATTATCGACCACTACCAGGCCGCCGACTATCTGGACCTGCTCGAGGCACTCCAGGGCGACTTTGGCAACATCGACGTGTGCAGCTACGAGTACAAGGGCGAGGTCGTGGGCGTGTTTAGCGAGAAGTCGCTGTACCGCCGCAGCATGGACCTGCTCGACCAGACCGTGGCCGATCAGCTCTTTGACCCCGAGCGCCCGATCCTGACCAAGGCTCACGACGTGCCGCCTTCGCGCTATGCGACCGGCAGCCACGCGTGCAACTCGATCATCTCGGCCGGCTGCATCATCAAAGGCACCGTGCGCAACTCGATCCTGTCGCGCGGCGTCGTGGTCGAGGAAGGCGCTTCGGTGACCAACTCGATCATCAACCAGAGCTGCATCATCAAGAGCGGCGCACGCGTCGAAAACGCCATCCTGGACAAGAACAACGTGGTTCCCACCAACACCGAGCTTCGCGGCACGCCCGAGAACATCCTGGTGCTGGGCAAGGCTCCGTTAACTTCCGACACCACCATCGTACGTTAACGTTGGCACCGCAACATCGCTCGTAACATGTAGAATAGCCGCCCGGTTCGCGCCTGGCGGCTATTCTCGAATAACAACATGGGAGACAATATGGCTGATTCCAGCAAAAAGATGCAGATCGTGTTTGCCTCGGCCGAGTGCGCACCGTTTGTTAAGACCGGTGGCCTGGGTGACGTGGCGGGCTCGCTGCCTGCGGCACTCGTGCGCGCCGGCGCCGAGGTTATCGTGATGGTGCCCAAGTACGCCACCATAAAGGACGAGTACAAGGCGCAGATGGAGCACTTTGCCGACTTTTACGTGAGCCTGGGCTGGCGCAATGAGTACTGCGGGCTGGAGAAGCTCGAGCACGACGGCGTCACCTATATGTTCATCGACAACGAGCGCTACTTTGCGCGCGACTATCCGTACGGCTTCTTTGACGACGGCGAGCGTTTTGCGTTCTTCTCCAAGGCCATCACCGAGAGCCTGCAGCACCTGCCGGCCGGCTTTGAGTGCGACATCCTGCATTGCAACGACTGGCAGACGGCACTGGCACCAGTGTTCTTACGCGAGTTCTACCAGGGCCTGCCGCTGTACGACCGCGTCAAGACCGTGTTCTCGATCCACAACGTGGCGTTCCAGGGCCAGTTTAGCGACACCGTGATGGAAGACATCCTGGGTGTGGCGCATATTCCGGCGGCCGCCTCGCAGCTGCGCTGCGACGCCTGCAGCATCAACTACATGCTGGGCGCGCTGCACTATGCCGACGCCATCACAACGGTGAGCCCCACCTATGCGGGCGAGATCCAGACGCCCGAGTTTGGCGAGGGCCTGGACGGCGTTCTGCGCGAGCGCTCCTATGCGCTGCAGGGCATCCTCAACGGCATTGACGTTGCGGGTTTTGACCCGGCGACCGACAAGCGCATTGCCGCCAACTACACGATTGACGATCGTTCCGGCAAGGCCGTGTGCAAGGCCAAGCTGCAGGAAGAGCTAGGCCTCGAGGTTCGCGACGACCGCCCGCTTATGGTTATGGTCACGCGCCTGACGCGCCAGAAGGGCATGGACCTGGTCATGTACGCGCTCGACCGCATCCTGTCCGGCGGCGTGCAGGTGGCGGTGCTGGGCACCGGCGACCGCGACTACGAGGACGGCCTGCGCTACTTCCAGGACAAGTACCCCGGCACCATGGCCGCACGCATCGAATTTGACCCGGCGCTGTCGCAGCGCATGTACGCCGCCGCCGATATGTTCCTGATGCCTTCGAAGTTTGAGCCTTGCGGTCTGTCGCAGATCATCGCCATGCGCTACGGCACCCTACCCATCGTGCGCGAGACCGGTGGCTTGAAGGACACCGTGATCCCGTATAACGAGTTCACCGGCGAGGGCACGGGCTTCTCGTTTAGTAACTTTAACGGCGACGAGATGGGCGACGCGGTCTTCCGCGCGGCGCGCCTCTTCTGGGATAACCGTGAGGCTTGGAACCAGCTGGTCACGCAGGCCATGAGCCAGGACTTTAGCTGGACGCGTTCGGCCGATAAGTATCTGGACCTGTACTTCTTTATGCACCCGGAGATTGAGAGGCCGGCGGGTGTGACTGATGTTGCAGCTGTCGATGAGCCCGCTGCCGCTGAGGCCGAGCCTGCGGCGACCGTTAAGGAGCCCGCTGCCGCTGAGGAGCCCAAGGCCGAGGAGAAGCCGGCGGCCAAGGCCGAAGTTAAGCCCGACGCGAAGCCTGCTGCCAAGAAGACGACCGCGACCAAGACCACGACCGCTAAGAAGGCCACGGCTGCGAAGTCGACGACGACCAAGGCTGCTACGACGAAAGCCGCCGCGAAGACGACCCCGAAGGCTGCTGCAAAGCCCGCCGCCAAGGTCGAGGGGGCGCCCTCCGAGCCCAAGGCCAAGGTAGCTGTCGAGGCAAAGCCGGCCGCCAAAACCACCACGCGCAAGCGCGCTACGACGACGGTCAAAAAGGCCACGACCAAGGCTGCTGCCCCCAAGGCAGAGGCTAAGGCCGAGCCCGCCAAGGAGGCCCCGATCTCCCCCGCTGTTCCGGCCGAGGAAAAGGCCCCGACCAAGAAGACCTCCGTCCGTAAGGCAACGGCCACCCGCAAGCGCCACTAATCCGGACGATTAAAACTTAATCCAACGCAAGATGAGGGCGCCCCTACCAGGCGCCCTCATCTTGGTTGAACTTCTGTATTAAAAAGAGGGCCGGTTTACTACGACAAAATAGCTCTGGCCGACCACGGCGTGCAATCTACGAAATTGGCAACGCTTCTACCTGCGGTTTTAGTATCACTAAAATGACTGTGGTTGAGATCATTCAAATCGTCGTAGTAAACCGAAGTACTTTTGTTTGACTACAAATAGTATCCGTCTGGGCGTTTTCGAATACCGCGAAAATTTGGATGGTAAAACGATTTTCTAGGACAACCGTTCGCCGATGGTAAACGGATGTTGTTTATACAGCCTGTGTACAACAGATATACTTACATCCTGTGCGTAAAGCCCATGGCCCGCAGGCCGTGATTCTATTGAACTGGACCGTATTATGAGATTGATTCACAACAGCCGTCTACCGCAGTTTCGCACTCCTTTTGGCGCCGTGACCGCTGGAACTTCTGTTTCGCTCTCGGTGATTTTGGAGGATGCCGACCCCAACCAGGCAACGCTCACCCTGCGCACCTGGGTCGATGAGATCGGTGAGTCTCTGTATCCCATGACGCACGAGGGCGACGGCATATTTACCGTAGAGCTTGAGTGCACTGAGCCCTGTCTTATCTGGTACAGCTTTATCTGCAACATCGAGGGCCAGCCCGAGGTACGCCTGGGTGCACCGCAGGGTCGCACCGGTGGCGAGGGTGTGACCTACAACTACGCCGAGGTTCCGTCCTTCCAGATTACCGTCTACAAGCACCGCGAGAACCGTCCCACTTGGTACGAGCGCGGTATGGTCTATCAGATTTTCCCCGACCGCTATGCCCGCGACGAAAACTGGCGCGAACGTACGCTTGCCGAAGTTGAAAAACCGCGCAAAGGAATCCAGCGCCGCATGGTCGAGGACTGGAACGAACCGCCCGAGTACGAGCGTGCCGAAGACGGCTCCATCAAGACCTGGGATTTTTACGGCGGCTCGCTCAAGGGTATCCAGAATGACCTGCCCCGCATTGCCGAGCTGGGCTTTACGGCCATCTACCTCAACCCGATTTTTGAGGCCGCGAGCAACCACCGCTACGACACGGCAGATTACACCAAGATCGACCCGATTCTGGGCACCGAGCAGGACTTTACCGAGCTGTGCGAGGCGGCCGAGAAGCTCGGCATTTCCATCATCCTGGACGGCGTCTTCAACCACACGGGCGACGATTCGATCTACTTTAACCGCTACGGCAATTATCCCGGCGTCGGTGCTTGGCAGAGCGAGGACTCGCCGTGGCGCGATGCGTTTTACTTCCACGAGGACGGTTCGTATGACTGCTGGTGGGGCGTGGGCAACATGCCCGCCATCAACGAGAGCTCCGAACTGGTGCGCGAGCGGCTCCTGGGCAAGGACGGCGTGATCCGCAAATGGCTGCGCGCCGGTGCCCATGGTTGGCGCCTGGACGTGGCCGACGAGCTTTCCGACGACTTCCTGGCCGAAATCAAAAAGGCCGTGCTCGCCGAGAAGCCCGACGCGCTGCTGCTCGGCGAGGTCTGGGAAGACGCCTCCAACAAGATCAGCTATGGCCACCTGCGCCGCTATCTGCAGGGCTCTGAGCTCGACTCCGCTATGGACTACCCCTTCCGCGACATGGTCATCGGTTTTTTGATGGGCTACAAGAACGCCTATCAGGCTGCAGAGGACATCGAGACGCTGCGCGAGAACTACCCGCGCGAGGCACTGGCCTGCGCGCTCAATCTGATTTCGAGCCACGACCGTCCGCGCATTATCTCGGTGCTCGGCGGCGGTCCCGACGAGTCGCAGCTGCCCGAGAGCGAGCGCAGCAAGTGGCGCCTGGACGAGAACTCCATGGGCCTGGCCAAGAGCCGCTTTTGGTTGGCGACGCTCATGCAGATGACCTTCCCAGGCGTGCCCTCGATCTATTATGGCGACGAGTACGGCTTGGAGGGCCTCACCGATCCGGGCAACCGCCGCACCCTGCCGACCAAGGACCAACTCCACGACTTCGATACGCTAGCCATCGTTAAGAACGCATCTGCCATTCGCCGCGCGTTACCGTTTATGGTCGATGGCGAGATCAAGGCCTTTGCGCTCAACGACGACGTCTTGGCCTACACCCGCACGGGCAAAGACGGCGAGGCCGCGACGGTTATCATCAACCGCAGCCTGCGCAATTCGCACTGCGTGACGATTCCGGCGCTCGGCGAATGTGCTAGCGACGTGATCAGCGGACACGAGTGCGAAATCCACAACGGCACAGTCACGCTCGACCTGTACCCGCTGGGCTCTTCGATCATCTATCACCATGCCGAGAAGCGCCTGCAGGAGCCGCTCGATCATGGCGCGGGCGTCGTGTGCCACATCACCTCGGTGCCGACTGATGACGGCAAGCCTGGCACGATCGGTGCGCCCACGCGTCGTTTTATCGACCACCTGGCTGCCATGGGCATGCGCTACTGGCAGGTCCTGCCCGTCAATCCCACGGACTTCTTCCGCTCCCCCTACGCCGGTCCTTCGGCCTTTGCAGGCAATATCGACCTGCTGCCCGAGAGCCACGAGGAGCTGGCTGCCGACTTCGTCACCTGGAAGGCCCGCGGCGGCGAGGATGCCGACCCGCTCTACACCGCGTTTAAACATCGCAATGCCGACTGGCTCGAGAAGTACTGCGTCTACATGGCGGTAAAGAAGCACTTTGAGGGACTGTCGCGCCACGATTGGCCGGCGGATGTCGCGCGCTACAACGAGCACCTGATCGATGACGAGCGCTTCCACGACGAGGCAGAGCTGCAGGCGTACATGCAGTATCGCTTTGACCTTGCCTGGTGCGAGCTCATGAACTATGCACACAAGAAGGGCATCGAGGTCATCGGCGATATCCCGATGTATGTCTCGGACGATTCGGCCGATGCGTGGAGCGAGCCCGAAAACTTCTGGCTGTCCGATACCGGTAAGGCGATTGAGATTTCGGGCGCGCCGCCCGACAACTTTGCGCCCGAGGGGCAAGTGTGGGGAAACCCCACCTTCCGCTGGGATCACATGAAGGGAAACGGCTATAGCTGGTGGATGGATCGCTTGCGTCGTGCGTTCGCGCTCTACGACCGTGTGCGCCTGGACCACTTCCTGGGCTTCCACAGCTACTTTAGCATCCCTGCCGGCAAGGCCTGTGCCGACGGCCGCTGGCTTGCGGGACCGGGCAAGGACCTGTTCCAGACCGCCTACGACGAGCTGGGTCCGCTCAACTTTATTGCCGAGGATCTGGGCTATCTAACACCTGGCGTACGCGCGATGGCTTCGACCTGCGGCTTCCCCGGCATGGATGTGCTGGAGTTTAGCGACTACGACGTTCGCTGCGGAATTCATCCCACACCGGGCAAGATCCTGTATACCTCGACGCACGACACCTCGACGCTTGCCGGCTGGTGCACGCGCTCCTTTGCAGGTGGCGACGAGCCGAGCGGCATTGCATTGGCAAGCGAGCTCATGGGCAACGCCCTAGCCAGCGATGCTCCGCTCGTGATGATGCCGCTGCAGGACGTGCTGGGGCTGGGCGACGACGCGCGTATGAACGTACCGGGCGTGGCCACGGGCAACTGGACTTGGCAGGCTGACGAGGCCGACGTTGCGGCAGCCGAGGAGAAAACTGCGAAGCTCCTGCGCAGCACCCATAGATTCTGGGGCGAAGCGTGATAAAACCCTCGATATAGGGTACAGTTACAGCTGTTTGAATTTTTGCGGGCAGAGCGATCTGCCCGCTTTGTGCTGAAAAGGAAGTATTATGGCGCGCTACGATTACAAGTGCACGAGCTGCGGCAACGTGTTTGAGGTTGAGCACCCCATGTCCGAGACGCCCGAGGTCGTATGCCCTAGCTGCGGTGCCCCGGCATCCAAGACGTTTTCGGCCAGCGGCATTAAGTTCGACGGCAGCGGTTTCTACAACACCGACCAGCGCAGTGGCGGCTCCAGCACCAGCGCCACCAGTGGCTGCTGCGCCAACTGCCCGCATAACCACTAGTGACAACGTGGCCCCGCGATCAACTACGATCGCGGGGCCGCTTCTTTGCGCTATGGGTAGCTAATTAATTTTTACTAATTAGCATATTTTAAAATCCGCCCATACCGGCAGAGTAGGGATCGTCACAGGTACCATCGCTATACCAATGAGTAGACCCCACATAATTGCCATTTTCGTCATAAACATCCATAGTTTTAATGACTACTTTGCCGCCGCCGTTAGAGGAGCCTCCCGAATAGCCGCTTCCACCAGAATAATTATTACCGCTATAAGAATTGTCGGAATAATTGTTTTGCTGAGAAGCCTGCTGCTGAGTCTGCACCACTTCCTCTTGAGTCTTCGCCTCAGCTTCTGCTTTTGCCTTATTTACATCATCAATACGAGTTTGATAACGACTAATCTGTTCATTGATTTGATCAATGAACTTCTTAGAATCCTTTTTGGCATCTTCAAAAATCAGCTTCTGATTATCTTTGTTAGAAATATCATTAAGAAGACCATTGAGGCTATTAATATGCTGCTGGAGAGAGTCAGTATCTTCAGTAGAATTCACATCAAAATTAGCATGATCAACTAGAGAAGTATTCCACTCATCATTTTGAGCATTACGACAGTCTTTAATAATGGAATCGTATTTATTGAGCAACTTCGTCCAATCAGGGGAAGTGCCATCCGCATACTTAAAACTGTCATTAGAGATTTCTTTATTCAAAATCTCTTTATTATTTTGAGCATTTTTAATGATATCAAGACGTTGCTCAAAAGTTAGTAACCCAGGATCAGCCTTAAAGGCAGCAAAACTATCGCTAGCCTTTGAATACAAAACTTCAACCTGCTGATTATGTTCACTACATGCTTGTTTGTAATTGTAACCAGCATAACCACCGACACAACCAGCAATGAGCAGAGCAACAATACCGGCACCAATAATTACCCGCTTTTTAATCGAAGAATTCTCAACCTCTTCATTTTCCTGAGTATTATCTTCAGGATTGTCAATCTTGTCACTATTAAGATCGATCATTTTAACCCCTCAATATTAAATCTGCGAGCGGTTCATGCATCCAGAAACTTACCAAACCCAACCGCTTACTTTCATACCCGATTTATTAATCCCAGTTCCAGAAAAATCTTCCTTATGAGTTGCGGTGAAATAGGGACTGTTTGGTGGGTAGAAGCCGCTATTCAATCCCTATTTCACCGCAACTTAGTTGTTACTTATGGACCAGGCGGGCGCAGAAGTGGCCGTCGTAGGAGTCGGCGTTTACGGGAACGCTTTGGAAGAGGCCTCGATCGTTCTGGCGTACGGAAACGAGCTTCTTGGCCTGATCGAACTCGGGGAGTTGCAGAATCTGTGCTTCGGAAAGCGGCGCCACGCTAAAGCCGGCACCCTCGGGAGAAGCCAGGAAGGCATCCACGACCTGAGTGTTCTCCTCAGCAAAAACCGAGCAGGTGGCATAGATAAGCTCACCGCCGGCAGCCACGCGCGCGGCGGCTTCCTTGAGCATCGTCAGCTGCAGTTTAGGAAGCTCAACCGTCACGTCCTTTTCGGTCAGGCGCCAGGGAATCTCGGGATGACGACGCATGGTGCCGGTGCCCGAGCACGGAGCATCGATAAACACCGTATCGAAGAGAACGGGCTTGCCAAGCATCGCATCGAACGAGGTGAGGACCGCATCGAGCTCGCAGGCATCGCCCGAAACCGTGCGAACACCCGTAATACCCGCCTTATGCAGACGCGCGAGATTCTGGTCGCACTTGCGGTCGTGCAAATCGAGTGCAGTGTGCTGGCGGTCGTAGCCGGCACGCTTGGCCTGACACATCATCACATAGGTCTTGGTGCCACGACCGGCGCCGATCTCTAGGCAACGACCGGGACGTGTCGCCGCGGTAGCGATGAGCTGGGCGTTAAGGTCCGAGGCCACGGCAGCCGCGCGCTCAAAGACACCCGACGCAACCGTGGCCTGTGCATCGACCGGCGCATGGCAACCCGGGAACACCGGCGCAACAAGCTGCGATAGGTACGGATCTGGTTTGGTTGCAAAGGCGTTCTCGTGCAGAGCGAGCGGCGCAGGTGCCAAGTTACCGGCAAAGTTAAGCGCACCCTCGGGCGTATCGAACGACGCCATAATGCGGGCACACAGCCAGCGCGGCATGCCCATCAGACGAGACAGGCGAACCAAACGACGCTCCGACTCATCGGCATCCGCCGCAGTGGCAAAGGCCTCGACGTTGTCCGCAACCTTATGCAGCACGGCGTTCGCCAGACCGGCGGCCGACTTAGCGCCGCTGCGAACCAGTTCAACGCCCTGACTCACGGCAACGCGACCTGGGGTATGCAGGTAGAGCATCTCGAAAGCCGAGATGCGAAGCGCCATGCGAACACGCGGCGCAACCTTTTTGGGCTTATCGAGAAACTGGTCAAGCAGTTCGTCCAATATGCCCTGCGTCGCGGCAACGCCCAGCGCCAGGCGAGCGGCAAACGCGGAATCGCGCTGGTCGATGGCCTTGGCCGTAGCGCGGGCAGAGAGCACGTCGCGCGCATACATGCCGCGACGGTCGGCCTCCATCAGCACATCGAGCGCGAGCTTACGCGCGGGGGACAGCTTACTCATGACAAAACACCCCACGTCAGATCGGCATCCTGCAGGCCGGCAGCCCAGGCAGAAGCAGCCATGGCACGCTTGCCGTCGGGCTTAACCTCGAGCAGTTCAACCGCACCATCGGAAAGCCCCAGGTAAACACGCTTGCTCTTGACGGCAACAGTGCCCTCGCCAAGCGACACATCTGCCGGCGCGGCATCGAGCACGCGCACGGTCTTGCCGGCAATCACGCAACGAGCAGGCGCGGTATCGGACGAAGCGAGCACATGACGCACGCAATCGAGCGCCGCCATCTGCGGATCCAGACGCATCTCCCGCTTGGAAATCTTGGCAGCATGCGTGACGAGAGACTCATCCTGCTCGGTCCACACGGCCGTGTCATCGGCAAGCGAGGGCAGCATATCGGCCAGCAGCCTACCGCCCAGCTCGCCAAGCTCCATCGTCAGTGCCTCGGCATGCTTACCGGCAACCGAGGTCGAGGTCTGCGCGCAATAAGCGCCAGTATCCACGCCATGCCCAATGCGCATAATGGAAACGCCGGCAACCTCATCACCAGCAAGAATCGCACGCTGAATGGGAGCAGCCCCTCGCCAACGCGGCAGCAGCGAAGCATGAACATTCACAATACCGAGCGGCGCCATATGCAGCACCTCATCGGGCAAAATGCAGCCATAGGCGGCCACGCAGAAAATGTCAGCCTGGGCAGCCTGAAGCGCCTCAACAACCTCAGGCGTCATACGATTGGCCTCAACAACCGGCAACCCCAGCTCAAGCGCCTTGGCCTTAACAGGAGACGGCTCAAGCTTCTTACCACGCCCACGAACAGCATCAGGACGAGTAATGACAAGCACAATCTCGTTCCCAGCCTCAACAAGCGAAGTCAGCGAAGGCACAGCAAAATCAGGCGTACCCATAAACACAATACGCATAAAGGACGTCTCCCCTCAACCAAAGCCGAGACGGCTACAAACAACAGCGGAAAGCCAAGTACCCAGCCCATCCGCAATAACAATTCAACAAGAACAAATATACCCAAAACCAAAGAAAGAGCCGCAATAAAAGCAGCCCTCCCAACAAAGCAATTATCAGCGAAGACGCCCCTCCCCGGCCCGATGGCACCCGGGCGAACCGAGCCAGAACAACGCAGTCCCCGGTGCTGAGCGCCCACATATCGTCCCGCGCGCAGTTTCGCAGCAAAGCGAGAATGTTTGAGCACGGGATGATATGTGGGCGCTCAGCACCGGGGACGGTGGGACCTACTCCGTCTCGCCCGGTCGAGCGCCGCGGGCCAGGGCGTCCTGGTACTCCTTGACGGCCTTGAGCCTCTGCATCGGCTTGAGTCGCTCGAACATGGTATTTCCGTGCAGGTGATCGATCTCGTGCTGCAGGCACACGCAGAACAGGTCGCCCGTGGCCTCATAGCGAATCAGGTTGGCATCCAGGTCATACGCCTCGACGACAACGTGATCGGGACGCTCGATCTCGCAGCTAATGCCCGGAATGGAAAGGCAGCCCTCGCTAAAAGGAACCAGGTGGTCGCTCTGCTCAACAATGACAGGGTTGATGAGCACGTACGGGTCGTAGTCGTTCTTGTCGCTGTAATCGCAGTCGATGGTAACGAGTTGGATGAGCTCGCCGATTTGCGGGGCAGCCAAGCCGCAGCCGCCGTTCTCGAACATGATCTTCTTCATCTTCTCGGCAAGCGCCTCGATCGCCGGGGTGATCTCCTCGATGACGGCGCACTCCTGGCGCAGACGAGGGTCGGGCGACAGTACGATTCCGTTGGCTTCCATGGCCATCCTTTCGGGTTGTTACATCAAATCATAGGCGTCGACGTCAACGCTCACGCTCACGCCGCGCACGGAGCCCACCTCTTTGAGGCAGGCGTCGATATCATCAGAGACATGGTACCCTACCGGCGACTTAACAAGCAGATGGAAGCGGTAACGGTCCTTGGCTCTCTCGATTACACACGAAGCCGGACCCAGCACCTGCGGCACGGCGCTGCCCGCCCGCAAAAAGTCGGGCGCGGCGGCATGCCAGCGACGCTTGAGGAGCTTTGCGATGTGCCCGATATAATCCCGTGCATCATCGCGGCTTGCCGACCAAACCAAAATGTTGACCAGGCGCACGAAGGGCGGATACAGTGCGTCGCGACGTTGGTCCAGGTCGTGGTCGGTAAAGATCGAGCGGTCGTGCTCGGCGACGGCGCGAATGACCGGGTCCTCGGGCAGATAGGTCTGGATGATGACCTCGCCAGGGCGATCGCCGCGTCCGGCACGGCCCGCAACCTGCTCCAGCAGATCGTAGGCACGCTCCCCCGCGCGAAAATCGGGTAGCTTTAAAGCAAAGTCGGCATTGACCACGCCCACGAGCGTGACCTCGGGAAAGTCGAGGCCCTTGGCGATCATCTGGGTGCCCAGCAGCACCGCGCAATCGGCGGCATCGAACTGCTCGAGCAACTTTTTATGCGCGTCCTTGCCACGCGTGGAATCGGCATCCATGCGAATGATGGCTACATCCTCGGGCAGCATCTGGTGCAGCGCGTCCTCGATCTGCTGCGTGCCCAGACCCATTTTTGCCAGGTAGCGGCTGCCGCATTTGGGGCAACGACTCGTGGGTGCCGGATAGGGCTGCACGCGCCAGGACGATCCACAGGTGTGGCACTGCAGCGTATGGGTGCGCTCGTGGTACGTAAGCGCCGTAGAGCAGTGGTTGCAGGTGGGGACGCAACCGCACTCGCGGCACATCAAAAACGGCGCAAAGCCGCGGCGGTTATGCAGCAGCACAGCCTTCTCGCGGCGCTCGACCACGCGTTCCAAGCCTTCCATCAGCGGTTTTGAGAACATTGAACGGCTACCGTGCGAAAACTCGCGGCGCAGGTCAGCAATGCGGACCGTGGGTAGCACGGCGTGTCCCGGGCGCTCGGGCATCTCGACGCGCGTCCAGGTGGCGCCGTTGTACATGCCGCGACGGCAGCGGTCGAGGGCCTCGGCAGAAGGCGTGGCCGAGCCCAACACAAGCGGGCAGCGATAGCGGCGAGCCATCTCAGCCGCCACCTCACGCGCATGGTAGCGTGGGCTGGAACCCTGCTTGTAGCTGGTCTCGTGCTCCTCGTCGATGATGATAAGGCCCAAGTCGCTGAGCGGGCAAAAGAGTGCCGAGCGGGCGCCCACGACCACGCGCGCGGCACCGCTCGCAACCATATCCCACTGGTCCAGGCGCTCACCGGCCGAAAGACGGGAATGGAAGACCGCGACCGTCTCGCCAAAGCGCGAACGGAAGCGGCCGACGGTTTGAGCCGTCAGCGAGATCTCGGGCACAAGCACGCACGCTGAGCGCCCGGCCGCGAGCACTCGCTCGATGGCGGAGAGGTAGACCTCGGTTTTACCAGATCCGGTGACGCCGTCGACAAGGACCACGTCGCCGTGTGCGTCCAGGCGAGCACGCTCAATCTGCGCGAGCGCCTGCTGCTGGCCGTTCGTGAGCGCGACCGGCGCCTTGCCGCTCGCGGAGGACAGCGTAGTCTGCTCGCTGCAGCCGCGCCAAGCACGGCGCTCCTCCACCACCACGACGCCGCGTTTTTCGAGCGCCTTGATAGTCGCCGACATGCTGTTGTAGAGCAGGTTGAGATCGCGCGTCGTGACCGGCCCGCACTGGAGCGCCTCGATGAGCTGGCGCTGACGAACGGCGGTCTTGGGCGGCGTATAGTCGAAGCCCTCGGGAGTGAGCATGACCCAGCGGTTTTGAATAGGCTTGACGGCGGGACGCTCGACCGTCCACGCCCCGTCATCACCCTTCACGACCCGCGGGCTGCCACCCGGAGGTAAGAACAGGCGCAGGCATTCGGAAAGCGTCGCGACATATTCGAGGCTCATCCAGCGCGCAATGCGGGCGGACTCGGCGCCAAAGAGCGGTTTGCTGAGGATGGCCTCGATGGACTTGATGCGAGAGGGGTCGAGGGCGTTGTTGCCTTGCAGGTCGCCCAGCTCAGATGCAATGTCGACGATATAGCCCGCGGCCGCACGGTTGCCAAAGTGGACTAGGACCGTGGACCCGATCTGGGCCTCATTGGCAAGGGACTGCGGAATGCCGTAGGCAAAAGGCTCGGACAGCGCACGGGTGGGAATGTCGAGGACCACGCTCGCGTAGGCGGCAATGGGCTCAGGTGCAGGCTCGGGCTTGGCCTGCTCGGCCGTGCGGGCATGCTTCATGGGAGCTTGCTCCGGTTCGGGCGAACCAAACAGCGACAGTTGCTCGGCCATGGTCTCTGTGCCTCCCATCCCATACGTCTTTAGAAACAAGAGCCCCACTCGTGGTGAGCGGGGCTCGGATACATGCGTTTGCGCGACTGTTACAGCGCCATCGTGCGGGCGCGGTCGATGCGCGCCAGGCAGTCGTCGCGGCCGACGAGCGCCATGGTCTCGCCCAGCGGCGGACTCACCATGTTGCCGCAAACGGCGACGCGCACGGCCTGGAACACCACGCGCTTCTTGAGGTCCATCTGCTCGGGCAGCGGCTCAAGCGCAGCGTCGATGTTCGCGGCGGTCCACTCGGTAACACCCTCGAGCGCGGCCTTGGCGGCGTCCAGAATGGCACCCATGCCTTCCTTGGCCAGGCCCTTGTTGACGGATTTCTCGTCATACTCGAGCGTCTCGGCCGTGGCAAAGATGGGGGCGGCGACGGTCACGGCGTCGGCCGGCATCTTGGTGCGCGGCTTGACGATGGCGGCAAGAGCGTCAATCCAGTCCTCTCCGTACTCGACGTTACCCTCGATGAGGCCTGCCTCGTGCAGCTCGGGGACCATGATCTCGTCGGCAAACTGCGCGTCGGACATGCCGTTGATGTACTCGGCATTGACCCAGTCGAGCTTCTTGGGGTCGAAGGTTGCCGGGTTCTTGGAGATGCGGTCGAGCGAGAACTTGCTGGCCAGGACGTCGCGCGGGATGATCGTGGTCTCGCCGTCGAGTGACCAGCCGAGCAGCGCCAGGTAGTTGACGAAGGCATCGGACAGGTAACCGGCGTCGCGGTACTCCTCCACCGAGGTGGCGCCGTGGCGCTTGGAGAGCTTCTTGCCGTCGGCACCCAGGATCATAGAGATGTGGGCGAACGTGGGCACGGGCGCGCCGAGGGCCTCGTAGACCATGACCTGGCGCGGGGTGTTGGAAAGGTGGTCGTCGCCGCGGATGACGTGGGTGATCTTCATCATGGCGTCATCGACGACGGTCGCGAAGTTGTACGTGGGCGTGCCGTCGGAGCGGAAGATGACAAAGTCGTCGAGCTCCTTGGCGTCGAAGGTCACCTCGCCATGAACGGCGTCGTGGATGACGACGTCGCCGCGGTCCTCGGGCACCTTGATGCGCAGGACGTAGGGCTCGCCGGCCTCGATGCGGCGGCGTGCCTCCTCGGGATCCAGATCGCGGCAGCGGCGCTGATAGCCCTGGAAGGGGTCCTTGCGCTCCTGAGCGGCCTTGCGATCGGCCTCGAGCTGCTCCTTGGTGCAGAAGCAAGGATAGGCCTTGCCCTCATCCCAAAGCTGCTGGGCGGCCTGTTTGTACAGGTCCAGGCGCTCGGTCTGAGCATAGGGGCCAAAGTCGCCGCCCACCTCGGGGCCCTCGTCCCAGTCCAGACCCAGCCAACGCATGGCGCGCAGGATGATCTGCGTGTTCTCGTCGGTGGAACGGGTGGGGTCGGTGTCGTCGATGCGCAGGATGAACGTGCCGCCGTTTGCGCGGGCAAAAGCCCAGTTATAGATAGCGGTGCGGGCGCCGCCGATGTGCAGCTTGCCCGTCGGTGAGGGTGCAAAGCGGACGCGAACGTCTGATGCCATGGAAATCTCCTCGATTGCAGGATGGATGTCTAACCGCACCAGTATAAAGCAACAATGCGACCTCCGCACAAAGGGCATCGACCCACTCATTGGGGACAGGCTTAAATGACCAGTCTTTGGGCAACCTGTCGGCACTTAGGGACGTTACTAGGCTGGTCGTTTAAGACTGCTCGTTTAAGTCTGTCCCCAATGAGTTGGCTGGTCATTTAAGTCTGTCCCCAATGAGTAGGTGCGGAAAGGGTGTGAATGTTGGATTTACGCGCTATGATGTGCCCTTGCATACAGAGCCTGGCGGAATGGTAACGGTCGCCGGGACGCGTTTTTGAAAGGACAATCATGTCAGAAGAACTTCGTTCCATCCCACCCCAACACGGGTCCTTTGTGTTTACGTCGGAGTCGGTGACCGAAGGTCATCCCGATAAGATCGCCGACCAGATCAGCGACGCCGTCCTCGACGCAATCCTCGCCAAAGAAATAGAGCTGCAGGAGCAGGGCTATATTGCGCCCAACGGCGTGCCCGCCAACGTGGAAAACGTCCGCTGCGCCTGCGAGACCCTCGTGACCACCGGCACCGTCATCGTCGCCGGCGAGATCCGCACCCAGGCTTACGTTGACGTGCAGGAGATTGCCCGTGGCGTTATCCGCCGCATTGGCTACAACCGCGCCAAGTTTGGTTTTGACTGCGATACCTGTGGCGTTATGAGCCTCATCCACGAGCAGTCCCCCGATATCGCCCAGGGCGTCGACGAGTCGTTTGAGACCCAGACCGGCGCTACCACCGACCCGATCGATCTTATCGGTGCCGGCGACCAGGGCATGATGTTCGGCTACGCCTCCAACGAGACCAAGACCCTCATGCCCATGCCGCACTACCTGGCAAGCCGCCTGGCTGAGCGCCTGTCCGCCGTACGCCACGACGGCACCCTGGCGTATCTGCGCCCCGACGGCAAGACCCAGGTCACCGTGCGCTACGAGGACGGCAAGCCCGTCGAGGTCACGACCATCGTCATCTCCACGCAGCACGCCGCCGAGATCGAGGACATGGGCAAGATCAAGGACGACCTCATCGAGCATGTCATCGCGCCTGTCATGGCTGCCGAGAACATGACGTGGGATGGTGCCGACATCTACGTGAACCCCACCGGTCGCTTTGTCGTGGGCGGCCCCATGGGCGACACGGGCCTGACCGGCCGCAAGATCATCGTCGACACCTATGGCGGCTACGGCCGTCACGGCGGCGGCGCCTTTAGCGGCAAGGACTGCACCAAGGTCGACCGCTCCGCCGCATACGCCGCTCGCTGGGTCGCCAAGAACGTCGTCGCCGCCGGCCTTGCCGACCGCTGCGAAGTCGAGCTGGCCTACGCCATCGGCGTGTCCAAGCCGTTGTCGATCATGGTCGACACCTTTGGCACCGCACATGTTGCCGAAGACAAGATCGTCGAGGCCGTGGAGAAGACCTTCGACCTGCGCCCGGGCGCCATCATCCGCGACCTGGACCTGCGCCGCCCCATCTACGAAAAGACGGCAGCCTACGGTCACTTTGGCCGCGAAGACCCCGACTTCACCTGGGAGAAAACCGACCGAGTCGAAGAACTCAAAGCAGCCTGCGGTCTGTAAGCTAACAATAAAAGCCACAGCCAAATAAAAACGCACCAAAAGAAGTACCGGCTCCAACCGGTACTTCTTTTTTATTTAAACGGTGGTGAAGATGAGCCGACCTGGGACATGGAATAGGTCACAGACCGATAAATTTTGCAGCAGAGCGACTCCAACCATGTATCCTAAGTTCCGAGGGCTTTGGTATTTGGTCGATCGCGAGTTCCGCACGAGCCGGAGGCCACTTAATGTGGCCTCCGTGCGAGCAGGACTGTCCGAGCAGGCGACCAAATACCAAAGCCCTCGGAACGGCGGGACAGAGTATGCCCCGCCCCTCGGGACGACGAGATAAAGAAGGAGCAGCCATGGCAGGCAAGCCGCAAACACTAGCAACGACCTCGGCATTCGAGATCTTGGGGCCCGTCATGGTCGGCCCCAGCTCGTCGCACACCGCCGGCGCCCTGCGCTGCGCCCAGGTTGCCGCCAGCCTTCTGGAAGGCCGCATCACTAAGGTCACCTTTGGCCTGTGGAACTCCTTTGCCCACACCTACCGCGGCCACGGCACCGATCGCGCGCTCGTCGCGGGCATCCTGGGGCTCGATACCGACGACGAGAACATCAAGCAAGCCTTTGACCTCGCACGGGACCAGGGCCTCGACTTTCACTTTGACATCAAGGGCGACGACGCCTCCATCCACCCCAACACCGTCGACATCGACATGGTCGACGACACGGGCGCCACGGCACAGGTCCGCGGCGAGAGCCTTGGCGGCGGCAAGATGCGCATCAGCCGCATCAACGGCGTCGGCGTCGACATCTCGGGCATGTATTCCACGCTCTTCGTGGCGCACCAGGACGTCCCCGGCGTGCTCGCCGCGCTCACGAACCTGCTTGCCTACGCCCACGTCAACATCGCCTTCTGCCGCACCTACCGCACCGAGGTAGGCGGCCAGGCCTATTCCGTCTTTGAGACCGATGGCGCTCCCGACGACACCGTTATCCCCATGCTGCGGAAGCTCGACAATGTCAATTACGCCACGTTTATCGAGCTCCCGGGCTCGGCCTCGTCGCTCTCCCCCGGTGTGTCGGCCAAGGAAATCTTCGACGACGGCGAGCAGTTGCTCGATGCGTGCGCCGAGCTCGGCCTAAATATCGGCGCCGTCATGGCCGTGCGCGAGGCGCGTCTAACCGGCGAGGCCCATGCTATCGCAGCCATGCGCCGCGTGCTCGATGTCATGCGCGAGGAGACCACGGCCCCCATCGCCAATCCGCAGCGATCACTCGGCGGCCTTATCGGCGGCGAGGCCAAGCTCGTCGACGCCACCTGCCGCAACGATTTGAGCACAAGCCTGATGGGCCCCGTTCAGACCGATGCCGTGGCCCGCGCGATGGCCGTGCTCGAGCGCTCCGCCACCATGGGCGTGATCGTTGCCGCCCCCACGGCCGGCTCCGCAGGCGTCGTCCCAGGCTGCGTGCTGGCGCTCGCCGATCACCTCCAGCTCGACGACGAACAGGTCATGGATGGCCTCTACTGCGCCGCAGCCATCGGCCTCAACCTCACCACGAGCGCCTGCGTCGCCGGCGCCGAGGGCGGATGCCAGGCCGAGGTTGGAAGCGCTGCCGCCATGGCCGCCGCCGCGCTGGTCCAGATGATGGGCGGCACGCCCGAGCAAGCGCTCGACGCCAGCTCCATCGCGCTGAGCAACCTGTTGGGCCTCGTTTGCGACCCCGTCGGCGGCCTTGTCGAGGTGCCCTGCCAAAACCGCAACGCCATCGGCGTGGCCGCGGCCTTCAGCTCGGCGCAACTCGCCCTCGCCGGCATAAAGAGTCTGGTGCCGTTTGACCAGATGGCACACGTGATGCTCTCGGTGGGCCACGCCCTACCTGCCACGTTGCGAGAGACGGCCAAGGGCGGCATCGCACAGGCTCCGGCAGCGCTTTCGGCGTGCGCGAAATGCGGAATATGCGGATAGTGAGCAAAAGCGAACGATAGGTGGGACATATGTCCCACCTATCGTTTATCGCCACTGTTTTCGTAACACAAGCAACTGCGTAATCGCTATAATTCAAGCCCAGTTAAAACACGATGAGCCGCAAGGCGAAACTCGAAGGAAATATACACGATGTCGCAATTCGACCGCAGCCAACTGATCCCCGATCCGCAACAGCCCAGCAGGCAGCCCGGAGGAATCCAATCGCCGCGTCCCGTCGCGCCAGCCCAAGGTCAACAGCACGGCGCGGCAAATACCTCCCCGCGCCCCAATCGGGGCCAGCATCAGCAGCGTCAGCAGCGTTCCGCACATGGCGCCGGTCACAACCAGGGCCCTTCGCACACTCGAGTTTCCAACAACCGCGGCCCCGCCAACAACCGCTCCGCAAAGGGCAATAAGACGGGTGGCAAGACGGCGTTCTTCGTCGTCCTCGGCCTCGTCGCCATCGTCTATATCGTGGGCGTCGTGGCGTTTTCGCAGATTGCCTACCCCAACACCACCATCGCCGGCGTCGATATCTCGTTTTCCAACGCCTCATCCGCCGCTACCAAGGTCGACTCCGCCTGGAAGCACTACAAACTCACCGTTTCGGGAGATGACTTTAGCTGGACATATCAGCCCGAATCCGACGAGCCCATCGTCGACGGCGAGGCAGCTGCCCACGAGATTATCGGCAGCAACGAGCCGCTGCTGTGGCCTTCGCGCCTGATTGCCTCGCTCGGCGGCAAGAACGTTAGCGCGACCAAAAACGGTACCATCGACCTGGAACAGGACGTCGACCTGTCCATGCTCTCGGACGCCTTTGACCAAAAGCAGTTCGAGGAGGATCTGGGTGCCGCCATCGACGCATTCAACGAAGGCCGCTCGGGTACCTTTGAGGCATCGAGCTCCTACGACGAGAAGGCGGGCAAGTTCACGATCGAGAAGGCCCGCTCCAACGAAAAGCTCAACCGCGAGCATGTCATTAAGTATGCGGAGATCGAGCTCGCGTCGCTCGCCGAGACCGTCGATCTTACGAAGCTCGGCAACGATGCCTACGAGCCGCTCAACGGCACGCTGACAGATGATCAGATTCAGGCCGCATGCGATGCCGCCAACAACTTCCTGGGCGTCAACGTGACTCTCAAGCTCAACGGCGAGGATGCCGGCAAGGTCGACGGCAGCTCGGTGCTGCAGTGGATCAGCTTTGCCGACCCTGCAAACCCCACACTCGACACCTCCCAGATCAGCAACTGGGCAGCAGACCTCGCCAACGGCTTTAATACCGTGGGCTCCACTCGCTGGTGGACGCGCGCCGATGGCAAACAATGTGCCGTCGAAGGCGGTGACTTTGGTTGGTCTATCGATAGCAGCACGCTTGCCAAGCAGGTCGAGGATGCTATTAACAACAAGCAGACCGGCGAAATTGAGATCAACTACTCCCAGAAGGCCGACACCTTTACCGCCAAGGGAGAGCCCGATTGGAAGGCGTATATCGACGTCGACCTGTCCGAGCAGCACGCGCGCTACTATGACGAGAGCGGCAATATCGTTTGGGAGGCCAACTTTATTTCCGGCAAACCGGGCGAAGACGCCACCCCCGAGGGCGTGTGGCAGATCAACAGCAACGACGGCGCCACCAAGCTTATCGGCGCCAAGGACCCCAAGACCGGTAAGCCCAAATACGAGAGCCCGGTGAGCTACTGGATGCCGTTTGAGGGCAACATGGTTGGCTTCCACGACGCTACCTGGCAAAACGATTCGAGTTTCGATAGTGCCGAATCGTATAAATGGTGCGGTAGCCACGGCTGCATCAATCTGCGCCTGGCCGATGCCAAGGCGCTCCACGACTGCATCAAAGTCGGTCTGTGCGTGGTCGTGCATTCCTAGCACGTCACGCGCAACGCAACAAAGCTCAGCGACACCTACCTTTCGATGCTGAAAGAAACGCGCCTATGCGCCCGCCCCAACCGGTGGGCGCATATACTTATCGCGGTATGTTCTATAAAGGAGACGCTATGTCGAATGTCCCCACCATCACCCCGGGCCCCGACGATACCGGGCGCGTGTCGGAAGGCGCAACTGAAACGCTGCCGTTTATCACCAGCGCCCCCACGGCGCAGCAAAACGACGGCGAGCAAGGTAACGCCGGAATATCCGACGATGAGGCCTACGCAAAGCTCAAGTCCAAGCGTGCCGAACGGCGACACAAAAAGCTCGTCCGACGCGGCATTGCGGCCGGCATCGTGGGCGCTATTGTGCTCATCGCCGTTGTTGTTACTTTAGTCGTCAACGCAATGCCAGCTGGTACCAGCGAGCCAGTGACCGACATGGTCACCGAGGGCACCTTTACCACGACCGTCGAGGCAAAAGGACAGCTCAAGCCTATTTCGGCCTCGGTCGTCTCCCCTTCTGTCGACGGCACGGTAGCATCGATCAACGTGCAAGCCGGTCAGAGCGTCAACGAGGGCGACGTGCTCATGACCATCAAAAACGATGAGCTCGATAACGCCGTTGCCGAGGCGCAGCGCGCGGTCGCGGCCGCCCAGGAAGACCTGAAAAACGCGCAGGCGGCGCTCGCCGCCGCACAGGCGGCACCGACATCGGATGCCGATGGAGCGACCGCCTCGACGGATGCAACCGCCAACGCCAGCGCCGTCTCGAGCGCCCAGCGCAATCTCGCCTCGGCCCAGGCGACCCTGGACCAGGCAAATGCCAAGGCGGCCGAACGCACCGTAAAGGCCCCCAGCTCGGGTAGCATCGTCGAGCTCAACGCCAAAGTGGGCGCTACGGTGACCGGAGGCATGGTCATGGGCGAAGGCGACACGAGCGGCGGCAAGCAGTGCATGCAGATCGCCGACCTCTCCAAGATGAAGGTGACGGTTCAGGTGGGCGAAAAGGACATCGCCAAGATCGCCGTGGGCCAGAGCGCCAACGTTACCTATCCCGCGTTTCCCGATATCGTGAGCCAGGGCACCGTCACGGCTATCGCGTCGGTGGCAAACTCCGACGCCGTCAACGGTGGCGGCGGCAGCGTGACCTTTAACGTCGACATTTTGATCGAAGCGCCCGACGCGCGCCTCAAGCCGGGCATGACCGCCGAGGTCTCGGTGGTGACCGAACAGCTCGACGACGTGGTCATGGTGCCCACCATGGCCCTGATGACCGAGGATGGCGAGCACTATTACGTCAATCTTGCCACCGATGACGAAGGCAAGGAGACACGCCGCGTTAAGGTGACCATCGTGACGCAAAACGACAACGACGCCGTGGTCGGCAAGACGCAGGTCAAGCGCGACGACCAGGGCAACGAGATCAACCCCGACGTGCCGGTTACCAAGCTGCGCGATGGCGACACTATGGTTATGGATACTGGCGCGGGCATGACGGCAGACGGCGGCGACGGCACGCCCGCCGACGAGGGCATGTAATGCGCCCCGTCATCGACATCCGAAACGTGCACCGCATCTTTGAGAGCGAAGCCGATTGCGCCCACATCCTGCACAACGTGAGCCTGGCGGTAGACCCCGGTGAGTTCGTCGCCATCACCGGCCCCTCGGGCTCGGGCAAGTCGACGCTCATGAACATCCTGGGATGCTTGGACAAACCGACGGCGGGCGACTATTACCTGCAGGGGCTCAATGTCGCCGAACTCGACGATGATGAGCTCACCGAGGTGCGCGCGTTGAGCATCGGCTTTGTCTTTCAGAGCTTCAACCTGCTGCCGCGCCTGTCGGTTATCGAAAACGTCATGTTGCCGCTGTCCTACACCAATGTGCCGCGAAGTCAGCGCGAGATGCGCGCCGTACACGCGCTGCAAGCTGTCACGCTTCCGGTCGACCATTGGGACCACCGCATATCAGAACTCTCGGGCGGACAAATGCAGCGCGTCGCCATCGCGCGCGCCCTCGTCAACAATCCGCCCATCATTTTGGCCGACGAGCCCACGGGAAACCTGGACTCGGCAACCGGGGCGCTCGTCATGGAAACCTTCCACAAACTCCAGGAGCGCGGCAAGACCATCGTGCTTATCACGCACGACCCGGGCATTGCCGCCGAGGCCGACCGAGCCTTGACCATTCGCGACGGGCGAATCCATGACGGCGCATATATCGCACATGCGCCGAATACGCTACGCGGCGCCATCAGCAACCTACCCGCGACTTGTACATCTTCCACGTGGCCGAAAGGAGCGAAGGCATGAGCACCCGAGATCTTATCCAAGAAGCCCTGCACTCGCTCGAGGCCAACAAGGGTCGCAGCCTGCTCACCATCCTGGGCATCGTCATTGGCATCGCCTCGGTCATAGCCATGACCTCGCTCATCGGCGGCATCCAAAACAGCCTGGTCAACAGCTTGGGCCTCAACGCGGCCCGCATGGTGCAGATCTACTCGTCCCAAGAGCTCACCGATTCGGATGTCGAGAAGCTGCGCAAGATGGTGCCGCAAATTGAGCAGATCGGCATCGTCGACAGCGCCTATTCCGAGTACAAAGTTGGAGATAAAAGCTATACCGTCATGGCACAGGGCGTCGATAGTGACATGCTCGATGCCGTGGGCGCCAGCAAGATCGTTGCCGGTCGCACCTATAACGACATCGAGTCCAAATCCGGCGCTCGGGTGGCGCTCATCGGCCGCGGCGGCGCCGAGCAGCTGTACGGCAACGAGCAGGACGCGATCGGCAAGACCATCAAGGTCTCGAGCGGAGACGTGCAGATCATTGGCGTTATCGACGGCGGCAACGACTCCATGGGCTCGCTGAGCCTGTACATGCCCCGAGCAACGATCGCCGAGCTCTACGGCGAAGACAATCCATCGTTTCCCAGTGTGACGGCACTCGCCGCCGAGGGCACCGATATGGACGAGCTCTGCAAGACGATCGAGTCCAAGGTGCGCAGCATGAAGGGCATCTCGGAGGACGACGAGTACGACAGCGTGTCGGCAAGCTCCATGAAGAGCGCTATCGATGCCCTCAACTCCTTTATGAGCGCCTTCTCGCTCATCATGGGCGCCGTTGCTGGCATCTCACTTTTAGTCGGCGGTATCGGCATTATGAACATGATGCTCACCAACGTGACCGAGCGCATTCGCGAGATCGGTATTCGCCGCGCTCTGGGCGCAAGCCGACGCGATATCACGGCCCAGTTTTTGGCCGAATCCTCGGCGCTGTGCATCACCGGCGGCATTTTAGGTGTCGTGATTGGCTATCTGCTGGCCTGGGGGCTCACGTTCTTTGCCGCCAACTCGAGCATTATGAGCGATTTTGGGGCCACCGGGACGATTACGCCGAGCTTCTCCATTACGACCGTGCTGCTCGCGTTTGCCGTATCGGTCGGCATCGGCGTGGTCTTTGGCTTCTACCCCGCCCGCCGCGCCGCGAAACTCGACCCCGTGGAGTGCCTGCGCTACCAGTAGAACCTCAACCCTAACTTGCGGTGAAATAGGGACTGTTTAGGCCGCTAGAAGACCAATTCAGTCCTTATTTCACCGCAACTCAGGGAGGATAAGGCGCGAGTGCTATTCGAAACGAGATTCCAGGCTGGATAGGCCGTTGAGAGTTAGGTCGTTGGCGACCGCCGAGACGCGCTCGATGGGAACCGAGCCGTCCGACAACGCCCACGTGCGATAGATGCCGATAATGCCGGACAGCAAAAACGCCAGGTAGTAATCGAACATCTCATCCTTTAGACCCTCGGGCAGCAGATCGCGCTCAGCGATCTCGTGCTCGAGCGGCACACGCAGACGAGCCATAAAGTCGTCGAGCGGAATGTTTTCGATCAACTGGCGATTAAGCACCAGGTTGTTGCACAGCGCCTCGTTAACGGTCTTGAAAAAGGACGCCGCAGCGCCAAGTGCGCGCTCGTTGGTGTCGCCGCCCATGGAGGAAAGCGTCTTCTCGACTGAATCGACGATCATCTCGACCACATCGACGGCAATGGCGTCGAGCAAGCCGTCGACCGTGCCAAAGTGCACGTAGAAGGTCTTACGGTCGACATTTGCCTCGCGCGCGATAGCGCTCACCGTAATATCGGCCAGGGGCTTTTCCATAAGCAGTCGCTCAAACGCCGAAAGAATCGCATTGCGACTACGGACGATACGACGGTCAAGGCGCGGTTTGGTGGTAGCCATAGACGAGTCCCCTTCATGTCAACAGCCCACCTGTAAGTCCTCTACATGTGGGAGATAATCAACGTAAGAGGATTATCCTACAACTCACATCGCAATGACGACCGTCATCAAGAACGCACGACTCGCCCACTGAGTCCTAGGCCCGCTTCTTTTTATTGAGCGCCGCCGGGGAAACGCGAATGCCGTCGCCAGTCTGACGAACGTAGGTCTTGCGAGCCGGCTTAGAGGCCACAGCAGCCTTTTGAGCACGCTGATTGGGGTCCACGGTAACCTGGGACGCAGGATGTGCCTTAACGGGCGCAGAGGGCGCCTGAGGCGTGCGTCCGAACTTTCGCATCACACGGTCCCAGCGCGCATGAATACTCTCGTTGTGAGCACTCTTAAGGCCCAGCAGTGGGGCAGCCAAAATGGTCGGCGCGATAAAGGTGATCAGACGCCACAGTAGATAGCCGGCAGTAGAGGCCGTGCCAAAAAAGTGACCCAAAAACAGTGCGAAGCCACCCTCGGCGCCACCAGTACCGCCGGGCAACGGAACGGCGGAGCTCAGCAGCTGGACAAAGGCGCTCGCGGCCATGACCGAGAAAAAGTCAACTTCGTGGTGGCCAAAGGAGAGCATCAAAAAGTACGGAACCAGGTAGAAAAACGCAAGCTGCAGCATAGTGATGACAACTGTGAGCAGCATGGAAGAAAAATGGCCGGCAGAGAGTTTGAATTTCTCGGAAAACGAGTAGATCTCGCCATCGACAAAGGTGCGCCAGCCCTCGATCTTCGTAGCGGAGACGCCCATGCGCTCGAGCCAATTGATGATGCAATGGGCGACGCGCGTGACGGTCTTGGGCATCAACGCCACCGCAAAGATGCCGAGCAGGATGCAGCAGTGGCCGCCAAAGCTAAAGACGCACAGTAGCGTCATGTCGCCATAACGCTCGGCGAAAAACGGCATACGGGCGAGCAGCAGAATGGCACCCCATGCCACCAGGCCAAACTGGTACACGATAAAGCGGGTGAACTGCGTGGCACCCGCTTCGCCCACGTTTTGGCCGGCTTTGGTCAGGCGGTAAATCTGGGCAGGCGTAGAGCCCATCATCATGGGTGTCAGGTTGCCAAAGAAGATGCCGCTCGCCTCGACCGAAATGAGGTCGCGGATGCCGACGGGCGAATCGGGGTCGAGCCAAACGGCGATCGCGTACGCCACGATACCAAAAACGAGATACAAAAACATGCAAAAGCATGCAGCGAAGAGCCAGGGCATCTGAACGCTGGACATAGCGGCCCAAAACTGCCCCATCTGCCCGGTCACGACCAGATAGACGATATAGCCAATCAGCACAACGCCGATAAAGATAGCGCCGCGACGCGCGCTCTTGTTGTCATCGCCGCCAGAAACCTCGACCTGGGGCTTTGGGCTATGCTGAGAGGACTCCGTCATGAGGCTCCTTCTGACCGTCAAAGTATCTGGCCTATTGTACCCGTATGGGAGATGAGCAAAACGTAAAGCTATGAGGCAAATGGGATTAACAGACCAGCCCACACGCAACAAAAAACCCGACCTTCTCACGAAAGGCCGGGTATCTAAAACATGGTAGCCCGTACCAGATTCGAACTGGTGATCTCCGCCTTGAGAGGGCGGCGTCCTAAACCGCTAGACGAACGGGCCATAAGCCTCAGCAGAAAAGAAGTGGTAGCCCGTACCAGATTCGAACTGGTGATCTCCGCCTTGAGAGGGCGGCGTCCTAAACCGCTAGACGAACGGGCCACATGACATCTGCACTGCCGTGCTGCGAGGACATATATTACGGGACATAAAACGCGAGCGCAAGAAGAAAATCCAAATTGCCCGAATTTTGTCGGGAGGTTATGGAAAGCGCAGTTAAAAGCCACAGCCTATGATTTTTCTGGGACGGGGCTTAAAAAATCATTTCAGATTGCTGAGCGATTCTTTAAGACCACAACTTCATTCAAAATGATTTTTTAAGCCCCGTCCCAGAAAAATCATCCTAGGTTGAGGTGGGCCAGAAGGGCTTCGCGCTCGTTGGGGACGTTGTCCTCGATTACGGCGTCGAGGGCGGCGTTGAGCAGCTGCCCCAACTCCGGCCCGGGCTTGACGCCAGCGCGGATCAAGGCGCCGCCGTTGATGGCAAGCATCTTGAGCGTATAGGGCTCCCCCGCCTCAAGCAGGTCGTGGGCGAGCGAACGCATCTCCTCGATCGTCTCGACGTAATAGAAGCACGACGGCGCCTTGCCCAGCGTATCGGCACGTTTAAGGTCCATGAGCTCGTCAATCAGGCGCGGCGTGTCGACGCCCTCGCCCGAAAGCGCGCGCATCATATTGAGCAGGCAGGATCGCTCGGGACGCAGCGGCTTGTCATGGTACTTGATTAGCAGGCACACGTCGCGAATCAAATCGTGCGAAAGCGCCAGACGATCCATAATGGCGCGCGCCTTCTTGGCGCCAAGCTCGGGATGACCGTAGAAATGGCCGCTGCCCGCATGGTCGACCGTAAAGCAATCAGGCTTGGAGACGTCGTGCAAAAACGCTGCCCACATTAAGCTCGGCGAAGGCTCCACGCCATCACACAGTGCCAACTCCCCCGCTACCGTCAACACGCGAGCGATATGCTCGTAGACATTAAAGGCATGATAGACGCTGCACTGGTCAAAGCCCCTTCCCGCAGCAAGCTCGGGCACGGCGGCGCAAATAAGCTCGGGGTAGCGCAGCATCGCGTCTCCCCCATGACCGGTCGAAAGAATGCCTTCGAGCTCAATGCCCACGCGCTCGCGAGCCACGGCATCGAGCAGCGGCGAGCACTCGGCAAGCGCCTGTTTGGTCTTAGGCTCGATCATAAAATCCAGACGGCAGGCAAAACGCACCGCGCGCAGCATGCGAAGCGCGTCCTCGTTAAAGCGACGCTTGGGATCTCCGACGGCACGGATAAGTTTACGCTCAAGGTCGCCTTGGCCATCGTAGCGGTCGACAAGACCACGATCGGGATGCCAAGCCATGGCATTAACGGTAAAGTCACGGCGCGCCAGATCGTCCTCAAGCGAAGCCGCACGCTCCACACTCTGGGGATGGCGGCCATCGGTGTAAAAACCGTCCAAGCGATACGTCGTGACCTCAATGCGCTCGCCGTCGCAAATGGCCGTGATGCCGCCAAATTTAATGCCCGACTCAACCACAGCAATGTCAGCCGACTCGAGCGCCGCCTTGGACTCCTGCCACAAGCCGCTGCAGCACATATCAACATCGTGGCTGGGGCGCCCCATCAGGGCATCACGCACCCAACCGCCAACATACCAAGCCTCAAGACCGGCTGCCTCGAGCGCACGCAGGACACGGATGGAGGCATCGGTCGGCTGCGTACCGTTGAGCGAAACATTGCACATAGCTATAGCCTCCTGCGCCTGCAAACGTTAAACGATGGTTCTCAAGAAGTCTAGCAAGAAAAGAGCATGCGCGCACACGCAATCGTATCGTCGATTCGAACGAACGGGACAGTAAGCGCCACATGCGGCCAGAACGCAAAAAAACACCCGCCTCGGAGATCCAAAGCGGGTGTTCGACAACGACATATCGATGCGGCTAGCAGACCTGGCGAACCTCGATGTGCTTCTTATATTCGTCCACCTTGGCAAAATCGCCCAGACCGGGGCACTCCACCACGTTGGCGCCGGTGGCCATCGAGAGGCGCAGGGCATCCTCAACACGCTCGGGAGCGTCGTGCCACACGGACAGGAAGGCGGCAAGTGAGGAGTCGCCGGCGCAGACCGTCGACAGCAGCTTGACCTCAAAGGTGCGATTGGCAAACCAGATGTGCTCTCCGTTGGAGAAGTACGCGCCAGCGCCACCGAGGGTCAGCAGCACATTCTTAGCGCCTTTGGCGTGGAGCTCGGCCATAGCAGCCTTGACGGACTCGTCGTCGCCACCGCTCACCTTAATGCCAAAGATGTCGAGCAGCTCGTCGTCGTTGGGCTTAATGAGGAGCGGCTCCATAGCAACGAGGTCGACCAGCTGATGGCTCGAGATATCGAGCACGAACTCGGCGCCCTTGGCCTTCACGCGACGCAGGACCTCGGCCAGGAAACCCTCGGAGGTGTTGGGGGGCAGCGAGCCGCTAATGACCAGGCAGGTCATGTCGTCGAGCGAATCAATAAGCTCAAACATCTCCTGCTCGTTGGCCTCGTTAATGGCGGCACCAGCATTAACCATGTTGTACTCGGTGTCGGGACCGGCATTGAGGAACACGTTGACGCGCGTGATGCCATCAGTCCACACGGGCTTAACGGGCACGCCAAGGGCCTCGGCGCCCTTAACGATGAACTCGCCCGAGAAGCCGGCGAAGAAGCCCAGAATCGTGGTGTCAACGCCGTAGTGGTCGAGCGTAAACGAGACGTTGAGACCCTTGCCGTTGGGGGTATAGACCGCGTTGCGCGTGCGGGTGACGGTGTTGGCGGAAAGACCGTCGCAGGCAATGTTGTAGTCAATGGCGGGATTTGCAGTGAGCGTGTAAATCATGTAAGTTCCTTTCACAAGGCAACGTGTTAATGAAAGTATATTCCACGCTTCGGGAAAAGACCATAGCAACTCGGCGAACGGTGTAGAACGCGTGCAGGGCGGCGGGATGACGGACAAAAAGAAACAGGGTCCTTGTCCTGTCGCTCGCCCACAATATACAAAAATGGCGCCCCAGCCAAAACCGGGGCGCCATGCACGCGAAAATAATGTGTTTCGCTTACTTGCGATCGAGCTTGCGGACAGCAACGCGCTTGCTGTACTCATCGACGTGACCGAAGTCGCCGATGCCGACGGACTCGGCGACGTTAGCGCCGGTGGCCATAGCGAGCTTCATGGCCTCCTCGACGTTGTCGCGATCCCTGTACCACTTGTGCAGGAACGCAGCGAGGGTGCAGTCGCCGGCGCAGACGGAAGAGACCAGCTTGATGTTGAACTCACGCTTGGCATACCAGATGTCCTCGCCGTTGGAGAAGTAGGCGTCGCCGCGGCTACCACGGGTGAGCAGCACGTTCTGAACGCCGGCGTCGTGGGCGAGCTTCATGGCAACGCGGACCTCGTCGTCGGTGTCGACCGGCACGCCGAAGATGGCCTTCATCTCGTGATGGTTCGGCTTGATGAGCAGCGGCTTCTTGTGAGCGAGCTCCTTGAGCTTGTCGGAGGACAGGTCCAGGACGACGTCGGCGCCACGAGCCTGAGCGTGCTCCATAACCTGGGCCAGGAAGTCGGGCGTAGCTTTGGGAGGCACGGAGCCGGAGACAATCAGGCACTCAAGATCGCCCGCGGTGTCCAGGATGTTGTAGAGCTCCTTCTGATGCTCCGGCGTAATCGGGGCGCCGGGGTTCAGGATGCCGTACTCGTGCTGGCCATCGTTGACGTAGGTGTTGATACGCGTGATGCCGTCGGTCCAGACCGGGCGGCACAGGCAGCCCAGGTTCATGACCTCCTCGACGATGAACTTGCCCGTGAAGCCGGCGAAGAAGCCGAGCGCGACGGTGTCGACACCCATCTTCTTAAAGGCGAAGGACACGTCGAGGCCCTTGCCGTTAGCCGTGTAGCTGGCCGAACCGGTGCGGACGTTCTCGTCGGGCTCGAGCGGAGAGCTCGAAACCGTCATGTCGACAGCCGGATTAGCGGTTAGCGTGTAGAACATTTACAGTACCCCCTGTATATGTGAGGGCCGCGTGGCCGGCCCATTCCAACCACGCGGTTACCTCTGATACCAAATTAGCGAGCTGCGGACTCGAGCAGTGCCTTGACCTCGGCGGCGGTGTTGCAGGCGAGCGCCTTCTCGGCGAGCTCGTCGCACTCGGCCTTGGTCCACTGGCTGATGGTCTTGCGGGCGCGCAGGATCGACGGAGCGCTCATCGAGAACTCCTCCAGGCCCCAGCTGATCAGCAGCGGCTCGAGCAGCGGATCGGCAGCGGCCTCACCGCACATACCGACCATGATGCCGGCCTTCACGCCGCTCTCGATAATGTTCTTGAGCGAGCGGAGCACGGCGGGATAGTACACCTGGTACAGGTTGGAGATGGTGTCGTTGCCACGGTCGGCGCACATGGTGTAGCCGATCAGGTCGTTGGTGCCGATGGAGAAGAAGTCGGCGACCTTGGCCAGGCGGTCAGCGAGCAGAGAGGCGGCAGGCGTCTCAACCATGATGCCGACCTCGATGTTCTCGTTGAACTTGCGACCCTCTTCGGTCAGCTCGGCCTTGCACTGCTCGACGAGCTCCTTGACAGCCAAAACCTCCTCGACGCAGGTGACGAGCGGGATCATGATCTTGACATCGCCGAAGGCGCTGGCGCGCAGCAGGGCGCGGAGCTGGACCTTGTACTGGTCGGGATTGGCCAGGCAGTAACGCACAGCGCGGAAGCCCATGAAGGGGTTATCTTCCTTGACCATGTGCAGATACGGAATCTCCTTGTCGCCACCCACATCGAGCGTACGGATGATGACCGGAGCGCCCTTGAGCGCGCTGGCGACCTTGCGGTAGGCGTTGAACTGCTCCTCCTCGGAAGGAAGCTCAGCGGAGTCCATGAACAGGAACTCGGAGCGGAACAGACCGATAGCCTCGGCGTCGTGATCGAGTGCATTGGGCACGTCATCGGGGTTACCGATGTTGCAGGCGATGATCTTCTTGATGCCATCGGCAGTCACGGACGGCTTGCCGCGGAAGGCCTCGAGGGCTGCCTTCTCGGCAGCGAAGGCCTCGGCCTTGGCGGTGTAGGCGGCGAGCGTCTCCTCGTCGGGATCGGCCTCGACGATGCCCTTGCCACCGTCGACGACAACGGTCATGCCGTTGCGCAGCGCGGTGCAGCTGTTGGAAACCGAAAGGACAGCCGGGATCTCGAGGGCACGCGCGATGATCGCGGAGTGCGACGTGCGGCCACCGGTCTCGGTGACGATACCGGCAACGTGGGCCTTATCGATCGTGGCGGTCATGGACGGCGTAAGGTCGTGCACGACAACGACGGTGTTCTCGGGCAGGACGGAGAGGTCGACGACCTCCTTGCCCAGCAGCTCGGCCAGAATACCGGTGCGGATGTCGGCGATGTCGGCCGCGCGCAGACGGAACATCTCGTCGTCCATGGACAGGAACATGTTCTCGAACATGGTCGAGGTGTCCATGAGCGCCTGCTCGGCGCAGGTGCCGCCGTCAATGGCGGCGTTGATGGCGTCCGTCATGCCCGGGTCCTGAGCCAGGACAATGTGTCCGCTCATGATCTCGGCCTCGGCCTCGCCCACCGTCTCCTTCATGTGATCGGCCTGAGCCTGGGTCTTCTCGCAGAAGACCGAAAGAGCGGACTGATAGCGCTCCTTCTCTGCTGCCGAATCAGCAACCTCGTGCGGCTCAAACGTCAAGTCGGGATCGACGGCGACCATGACGGTGCCGATACCGATGCCCTCGGAAGCGTTGACTCCCTGATACATTCCCATTCCTCTCTCCGTGTCATGTGATAAAGCGTTTTGCCATATCCATGACAAAAGAGCGCAGCTTCCTTAAAACAGGTCACTGCGCCCCCAAATATGAACTTAGTTGTTCAACATGCGACCCGTTTGAGTTCTACTCGCCAAGACCGCTCTTGATGAGCTCGATGGCAGCAGCCAGAGCCTCGGCCTCGTCAGCGCCGTCGCACTTGACCTCGACCTCGGTGCCGCAGGGGATACCAGCAGCCATGAGGGCCATCGGGGACTTGCCGTTGACCTCCTTCTCGGGGGTGACGACCGTCACGTCGCAGGCGTACTTGCCCATGGTGGAGGCGAAGAGGCCAGCAGGACGCATGTGAAGACCCTGAGGATTAACGAGGGTAGCCTTCTCAGAAACCATAATTGACTCCTTTTTTGTGTTTAACCCCTGTCAGCCATGCGACAGGAGCCATATTCACGACATTGTTTATATTAACTCACATCAAACTGTTTTTCATTGTGTTTCGCACGAATTATTGGACGGATGTCGTTGCTGGCCGCTTGCCTGCCGGGCGGGGCGGTTAAGTTTGCTGCTCTACAGTCCTGCGCAAGACGGAAAGCACATTAAGTGCTTTCCT
>CABRRA010000022.1:0-41648 GCA_902473205.1 uncultured Collinsella sp. | reverse complement strand
CCAAATGATCCGCTGGGGACGGAGGAAAACGGATCACTGACTCAGACCAGCCCCTCAGTGATCCGTTTTCCTCCGTCCCCAGCGGATCATTTTTCCGCTCGCCGATTTGTGTCTTGAAAAATGTATATAACGACTATAACGTAGTATGAAACATATTGGAAACAATACCGAGGAGGCTGCGTTGAAGAAAAGCAATCTGGGCTATGTGCTGGTGCTGATCGCCGCGCTTATGTGGGGCAGCATCGGAATCTTTGTAAACGGCATTGCGGCCATGGGCGTTTCGTCTCAGAGCATGGCGGCCTTTCGCTTGTTGGTCGGAGCGCTTATCTTGGCGCCGGTCCTGATGTTTATGGGCTGCCGCCCGGGTGAGGGGTCTACCGTGGCTCAGGGTCCCCTGACGCTATTCAAGGCAAGCCCCAAAGAGCTCGTCCCCTGCGCGCTTGTCGGTATCGTCGGTTTAGCCGCCGCCAACACCTGCTATTACGAGTGCATGCGCGAGGTGGGTATGTCTACGGCCTCGGTGCTGCTCTACACCTCGCCGGTGTTTGGCGTCATACTCGGCCGCGTGCTTTATCGCGAGGACGTGACCCCCAACAAGCTCGTTGCCATTGTCTTTAACATCGTTGGCTGCGTGCTTGCGGTGACCAATGGCGACCTTTCCGGTTTTCATTTTTCGGTTTGGGGCGTCACGTCGGGCGTGATTGCAGGCCTTTGTGGTGCGTCGCTCGCGGTGTTTAGCCGGATAGCAACCAAGACGGTCCACCCGCTGGCTGTCACGTTTTGGGGCTTTGTTTTTGGCGGTGCGGTTATGGCGGCTATCGCGGCTCCGTGGCCGGATGTCGCCGCGGCAATGTCGCCACAGCTGCTGCTGCTGTTCCTTGGCTTTGGACTCATCCCCACAGCCGTGGCTTACATCTTATATATGCAGGGTCTGTCCATGGGGCTCGAGACATCGAAAGTCCCCGTCGTAATGTCTTTCGAGACGGTCGTCACCGTACTGGTGGGCATTGGTGTCTATGCCGAGCCCGCCGGAGTGATCAAAGTCCTGGGCATCGTGCTGGTGCTCGCGTCCATCCTGATTATGAACACCGACTTCTCCAAGCTGCGCAACAGTGTGTTTGTCGGTCATGTTGTTGAGAGCATGACCTTTAAGCCCAACGCGTGGTGGACCGAAAAATCTCAGGACATGGATCTGTTTAAGGAGCGCACGGGCATTGCGCTGGAGCCCACCGTGCAGGAAAGCCCCTGGTACTTCGTGCGATAGGGGATTGGCAAGGCGTCTGATCTGGGGTTATCCAGCCAGCGCCGGCCTACCCAGCCCCAACGTTTCAAGTACGTTAAACCCGTCAACGGTCGATTTTCACCCGCGAACGGTCTTTATACTAATTAGCAATATCCGCAACGTATAAGACGTTATAATGACCATAACGAAAAGGAGGAGGCAAGATGAATCAGATCATTCTCGCATCTCATGGCGGCCTGGCCGCAGGCGCCAAAGACACGCTCGAGATGGTTCTCGGCGACGTGTCGAACGTCCACGTCGTGTCGCTTGCTCGTGACGACAAGGAGCCCATCACCAATAAGGTGGACGCCATGATCGCCACGTTCAACGCGGACGACACCGTCTATGTGCTGACCGATATGCTCGGCAGCTCGGTCAACAACAACATGGTCGAGCTTTCCAAGAACGGCACGAAGTTCACGGTTGTCAGCGGTTTCAACATCCCGCTGGCACTGACGCTCGCTATGAGCCCCGTCCCCGTCAAGGGCGCCGAGCTCGCGGCCCTCATCAACGAGGCCCGCACCGGTCTGACCAACCCCAACGCATCGGTCGAGGCTGCCGCGGCTCCCGCCAAGAAGGCTAAGGCGTCCCGTCACAGCTCCGGTCCCGCCAAGATCGTCCTCGCACGTCTTGACTACCGTCTGCTGCACGGCCAGGTCGTCTTTACCTGGACCACCAAGGTTCAGGCCGAGCGCATCATCGTCGTCGACAACGCTGCCGCCAACGATGACATCAAGAAGGGCGCTCTTAAGCTGGCCAAGCCCCAGGGCGTGCGCCTGAACGTCTTTACCGTCGAGCGTGCCCTCGCCAAGATGGACAAGCTCAACACCCTCGGCGAGCGCGTCATGTTCGTCTTTGGCAACACGGCCGAGATGCTGCAGTTCTGCCAGGGCTACAAGCTCGACGCCATCAACCTGGGCGCCACCGCCAACCACGACGGTGCCGATCAGGTCGGCGGCAAGGACAGCTCCGTCTTCCTCGACGCCAACCAGAAGGCCGACGTCAACCAGCTGCTCGACATGGGCATCAAGCTCTACGTCCAGCAGACCCCTACGTATCAGAGCGTCGACATCGACGCCAAGCTGTAATCAACCAGGCTTTTGCCTGACTGAAAGGAGAAGGGTATGAATACGTTCATCAGTGCGGTGCTCGTCGGCCTCGTCGGCGTGTTCTGCATGTGGGACTCCCGCCTGCTCGGTCGTCTTAACTTCGAGCAGCCCCTCGTTGGCGCTACGCTCGTCGGTCTGCTGCTGGGCGATGTGCCCACCGGCCTTGCCGTCGGTGCCGCCGTCGAGCTCGTGTCCATGGGCCTGGTGCAGGTCGGCGCCGCCGTTCCGCCCGATATGGTCCTGGGCGGCATCGTGGCCGCTGCCTTTGCGTGCCTGACCGATGCTTCCGCCGAGACCGCCATGACGATCGCCATCCCGGTCGCCGTCCTGGGTCAGCTCCTCGGCATCGTGTTCCGTTCCATCATCGCCGCCCTCACCCATGTGGCAGATAGCGCGATCGATAACGGAAAGTTCAAGACCGCCTACCGCATGCACATCTGCGCCGGCTCCGGTCTGTACGCCGTCATGTACTTCCTGCCGATCTTCCTCGCCGTCTTTGTTGGCACCGACCTGGTCCAGGCCATCGTCAACATGGTTCCCGAGTGGCTGTCCACTGGTCTTAACGTTTCGACCAAGATCATGACCGCCTACGGCTTGGCCCTGCTGCTCACCATGATGATCAAGAAGGGTATGACTCCGTTCCTGTTCATCGGTTTCCTGCTCGCCGCTTACCTCAACCTGTCCGTCATCGCGGTCGCTCTGATCGGTGTGTGCCTGGCTGTCGTCTTCATGGGCTTCAAGTTCAACGGTTCCCATGCAGCTGCCGGTGTCGATTCCGACTACGATCCGCTCGAAGACGACGAAGACTAAGGAGGAACACACTATGGCAACCGCAACCAAGGACGTGTCCCTGAACAAGAAGGTCAGCCAGTTCTTCTGGCGCTCCTGGGCCATCCAGGCCTCTTGGAACTACGAGCGTCAGATGAACATGGGCTTCCTCTACGGCATGGTTCCCACGCTCGATCGCCTCTATCCGGATGAGTCCGACCCCAAGCAGCTCGCTGCTAAGAAAGAGGCTTACCACCGTCACATGGCGTTCTACAACTGCACCCCGCAGACGAGCGCTTTCATCCTGGGTCTCACTGCCTCCATGGAGGAGGAGTACGCCAAGGATCCCGAGAACTTCGATCCCGATTCGATCAACGCGGTCAAGACCTCCCTCATGGGCCCGCTTTCCGGCATCGGTGACTCCTTCTTCCAGGGCACCATCCGCGTTATCGCCTTTGGCCTGGGCGTTCAGCTGGCTCAGCAGGGCTCCATCATGGGCCCGATCCTGGCCATCCTCATCTCCATCGTCCCCTCTGTGCTGATCACCTGGTTCGCAGCCAAGATGGGCTATCAGGGCGGCCACGAGTACCTGAGCAAGCTTCAGGGCGGCGACCTCATGGAGAAGCTCATGTATGTCTGCGGCATCGTGGGCCTTATGTCCGTGGGCGGCATGATCGCTACGCTGATCGGCGCCACCACCCCGCTGCAGTTCGCTGAGGGCACCGTCGTTATCCAGGACATCCTGGACGGCATGATGCCCCAGATGATTTCCCTTGGCCTCACCGGCCTTATGTACTGGCTCATCAAGAAGAACGTCAACACCGGTTGGCTTCTCGTGATCGCCATCGTGGGCGGCATCGCCCTCTCCGCGGCCGGCATCCTGGCCTAGTCGCGACCAAGCGTCTAACCGCTTTCCCCCGGGGGCCTGCCTGGCATCCCATACCCCAGGCAGGCTTCCATCCCTAAAATGCGACAATGGGACAGTCCCTTTGTCGCATCCTTAACGGGCCGGCGACTCGGTCCAAACCACGGTAACCCTGCGAGCGCCCGGCAATGTGGCGCCGCAAAAATCGAAAGGAATGTGTCAGATGTACGAGATCGACCTTAACCTCCCTAAGCAGATCGTCGCTGACGTCCTGTCCAACCACGAGATCCACAGCGTCGCCTTCGTCGGCTGCGGCGCTTCCATGTCCGACCTTTACCCCGCCAAGTACTTCCTGGCCAACAACACGGACAAGCTGAACGTTCAGATCTTCACCGCTAACGAGTTCAACTACGACACGCCTTCCTGGGTCAACGAGCACACCTTCGTGATCACCTGCTCCCTCGGTGGCTCCACGCCCGAGACCGTCGAGGCCAACAAGACCGCCAAGAAGCACAACTGCCCGGTCGTCTCCCTCACCAACAAGGCTGGCTCCGCTCTGACCGTCGACGCCGACCATGTCATCGTTCACGGCTTCCACGCCAACTACGCTGCCAAGTGCGAGAAGCCCGGCTATGCCATCGCTCTTGCTGTCGAGATCCTTCAGCAGACCGAGGGCTATGACCACTACGAGGACATGATCACCGGCCTCACCAACGTCTTCGATCTCTGCGAGAACGCTGCTCAGCACTGCAAGAAGCTTGCCAAGAAGTTCGCCGAGGACTTCAAGGACGACAAGATGATCTACTTCATGGCTTCCGGTGCCTCCGAGAAGATGGCTTATTCTCACGCTGCCTTCCTGTTCACCGAGATGCAGTGGATCGACGCCGCTGCCTACAACACCGGTGAGTACTTCCACGGCCCGTTCGAGGTTTCCACCGAGGGTAAGCCCTACGTCTTCTTCATGTCCGATGGCGCTACCCGTCCGATGGACGCCCGCGCCCTCACCTTCCTTAAGCGCATGGGCGCCAAGGTCGCTCTGATCGACTCCAAGGACTACGGCCTGGCTGACGTCGTGCCCGCGAGCGTCGTCACCTACTTCAACCCGCTGCTGCACCTCGCCGTTATGCGCGAGTACGGCAACCAGATCGCCGAGGCCCGTCAGCACCCGCTGACCATGCGTCGCTACATGTGGAAGCTTTCCTACTAATCACAAGTAAGTAGACCTTACGGGTTGATTGAGAGGGGATGGGGTTTGCGCCCCGTCCCCTTTTTTGCTCTGGGGAGGGCGTGTTCGTCGCCCCATAAAACCCCAGATAAAACCTACCAAAATAAACCTGTCCCTTTTTGGCAGGTGGGAGGAGATGCGTATGATCAAGGCAGTGCTGTTTGACATGGACGGCGTGCTGGTCGATACCGAGTGGTTCTACAACCGTCGCCGCGTGGCGTTTATGGAGGAGAAGGGCTTCCACTTTGACGAGATCCCCGATCTTTCGGGGTCTAATGAGCCCGCCATTTGGAAGTCTCTCGTGCCCGACGATGTTGAGCTGCGCGAGCGCCTGCGCGTGGAGTATAAGCAGGTCTACAGCCCGGACCATCCCGTTCCGTATGCCGAGCTGCTCAACAAGCAGACGGAGCCGGTGATGCGCGAGCTGCACGAGCGTGGCGTGAAGTGCGCTATCGCGAGCTCGTCCTATCGCGAGCTGATCGACGAGCTGGTGGAGATTGCCGGTATCGCCGACGTGCTGGACTACACCATCAGCGGTCACGAGTGCAGCGCGTTTAAGCCCGACCCCGAGATCTACCTGCGTGCCATGGAGGCGCTGGGGGTGGAGCCTGCCGAGTGCCTGGTTATCGAGGACTCGCCTTTGGGCATCGAGGCTGGCAAGCGCTCCGGCGCCCGAGTCCTGGCGCTGCGTCCGCACGAGGGCGTCAACCTGGACCAGTCCGCCGCCGACACCATCATCGACAACCTGACCGACATCCTACCTGCCATCTAGCAGCAAAACCACCACAAAGGGGCACCTTCGTGGTGGTTTTTATTGGGGCGACGTTTTTTGAAGGCAGTCGACGCTAAAACCACCACGAAGGTGCCTGTCCCCTTCGTGGTGGTCCATGCTACAATCGCGGGCATGCCCCACAACCACATCTGCCTTCGAAAGGAGCCTACGTGGCGAACGCCATCGATCAGCTCACGGACCGCGTGCTTGTGCTCGGCCGCCTCACCATCGTTCGCCGTGCCATTACTGCCGTGGCGGTCACCATTTCCGCCGTTCTCCAGACATTTCTGATCCAGGCGTTCATTCGGCCCGCCGACCTGCTTCCGAGCGATCTCACCGGCGTCGCGGTCCTGCTCGATCGCATTACCTCGCTCGGCGGCGTTCACATCGACATCTCGCTCGGTATGCTTGCGCTTAACATCCCCGTGGCGCTCCTATGTTGGAGCGGCATCAGCAAGCGCTTCGTCATCTTCTCGATGATGCAGGTCGTGCTCTCATCGCTGTTCCTCAACATCTTTCACTTTGCCCCGTTTTTGGGCGACAAGATTATGCTCATCATTTTTGGCGGCGTGGTCTCGGGCCTGGGCGCTGCCATCGCGCTCAAGTCCGGCGCATCCACCGGCGGCACCGACTTTATCGCGCTGTGGGTCTCCAACCACACAGGCAAGACTATCTGGGGCGTCATCTTTGGTTTCAACTGCTTTATCCTGGCGATCTTTGGCTTTATGTTTGGCTGGGACAAGGCGGCGTACTCCATCGTGTTCCAGTTTATTTCGACCAAGACCATCGACAGTTTCTATCGTCGCTACGACCGCGTGACGCTGCAGATCACGACGCGCAAGGCAGACGAGGTCATGACCGCCTATGTTGACCATTTTCAGCACGGCATTAGCTGCGCCGAGGTCATCGGCGGATACAGCCGCGAAAAGATGTACCTGCTGCACGCCGTTGTCTCGACCTACGAGAGTCAGGACATTATCAAGCTGGTGTGCGACGTTGATCCCGGCGCCGTGATCAACGTGTTCCACACGCTCAACTTTGTGGGCGGCTGGTGGGGCGGTCATGTCGACGAGCCCATGCCCACGGCCGTACCCGATCCCGACAAGCCCGCGCGCATGGCCAGCAGGCAGGCGCGCCTCAGCGAGCAGGACAGTTTGCAGCAGGACGACGGCAAGTAGGGTATTGGCATTTTGCCGGCACGGCGCAATCCTGTCCGCTTGAGCCTCCCGAAAGCCTCGCTGCTTTCGGGAGGCCTTCGTTTGCCCAGATAAAACCTACCAAAATGAAGCTGTCGCTTTTTGGTAGGGAGGGTGTATCGTTTTATCATTATGAGGTAACATGAACCTAGACGTTATATACGTATTAGTTATTTCGATATTTCGATAAGAGTGATCAGATATGCCTGCACCTACAAATGCACCGCTTTACCAGCAGATTTACGATGAAATCAAGGATGCGATCGAGAAAGGTGTTTATGCACCCAAGGAGCGTATTCCGTCCGAGCTTGAGCTAGCCGAGCAGTACGATGTGAGCCGAATTACGGTGCGCCGCGCCGTCGAGGAGCTGTGCTCCGATGGCTACCTGGTTAAGCAGCAGGGCCGTGGCACCTTTGTCTCCACGCCGCACATCAACCGCCAGTTTCACGCCTCGACGCTGCAGACGTTTACCGCGCTGTGTGCCGGCAACGGCATGAAGGCCGGTGCACATGTGGTCGATCGCCAGATTGTGCCGGCGCGCCAAAACGAGATGGAGTTCTTTGGCCTGCAGAAGGATGCGCTGCTGCTGCATATCAAGCGCGTGCGTACGGCCGACGGCGAGCCCATATTTGAGGAGAACATCTTTGTGCCGTTTGACGCCTACCGTGAGCTGTTGACGGCCGATCTTGAGGACAAGTCGATTTTTGCCGAGGTCGAGCGTGTTGGCGGAACGCCGATTGTCTCGGTTGGCTACCGCACGGTCGAGGCCGTTCGTGCCAATACCGAGCAGGCGGCCGAGTTGGGCGTTGCTCCGCACGATCCGCTGCTCAACCTGCGTGCCAGCTTTACCGGTCCCAATGGCGAGCCGGTCCTGATGGGTAAGCAGTACTACGTGGGATCGCGCTACGTTATGGTGATGTAGGGTTGGTTCCGCCGTTCTGACGAACGGCGGACCGGTCGACGCTGTAAACGCCCCTAAGCGGCAATCTGCAGAATGAGCGTGGAAAATCTCCCGTTTTTGGCTTGGTGACGGGCTCAAAGTGGGAGATTATCCACGCTCATCCGGAAAGTGTCCAAAAATCCACGCTCGTTCGCCTTGGATTACGTTGCCCGTGGTCGACAGCGGCGCGGTACCGGTCCGCGTGGCGGCGTATAATCGGCGGCAGATGACTTGGACGTTAGGAAACCATGACCGATCGCATGCAGCAGATGGCGCTCGACACGCTCGGCGCCTATTTTGGCTACACCTCGTTTCGCCCGGGACAGGACCGCATGGTCGATGCGATCCTTGCCGGTCGCGATGCGCTGGGTGTTATGCCCACGGGCGCCGGCAAGTCCATTTGCTACCAGGTGCCCGCGCTCATGCTGCCCGGCATCACCTTTGTGGTGAGTCCGCTGCTGTCGCTTATGGAGGACCAGACCCGTGCGTTGCTCGCGGCGGGTGCGCGACCCAGCTATCTCAACTCCAGCCTTACCCCGGCCCAGCAAAACACCGTGCTCAAGCGTGCTCGTGAGGGGCGCTACCAGCTTATGTATGTGGCGCCCGAGCGCCTGCTCGAGCCGCGCTTTCTGGCCTTTGCGCAGGAAGCTGCGGCCGAAGGCGGCATCGGCGTGCCGCTCGTGGCCATTGACGAGGCCCACTGCGTGAGCCAATGGGGCCAGGATTTCCGCCCCGCCTACCTGCAGATTCGCGAGTTCATCGATTCCCTGCCGCAGCGCCCTATCGTGGCAGCCTTTACCGCTACGGCGACCGAGCGTGTGCGCGCGGATATCCAGCAGATGCTCGGCCTGCAAAACCCCGCGACGGTGGTGACGGGCTTCGATCGCAAGAACCTCTACTTTGGCTGCGAGGAGATGGGCGACAAGGCCAAGGCCGCGTGGGTGCGCGACTATGTGATCGCGCATTCGGGCGAGAGCGGCATCGTGTATTGCTCGACCCGCAAGACGGTCGATGCGCTGGCAGGCGAGCTTGCCGAGGCACTGGGCCCCAGCGGCATTCGCGTGGGTCGCTACCATGCCGGCATGGGCAACGACGCCCGCCGCCAGAGCCAGCGTGCCTTTATCGACGACGACATTCAGGTGATGGTTGCCACCAACGCCTTTGGCATGGGCATCGACAAGCCCAACGTGCGCTACGTGATCCACAACAATGTGCCCGAGAGCATCGAGGCCTACTACCAAGAGGCAGGTCGCGCCGGTCGCGATGGCGACCCGGCCAGCTGCCATTTGCTGTGGAATGGCAACGATTTTCGCATGCGCCGCTTTCTGATCGACCGCGGCGACGCTGCCGATGAGGCGCTCGACGACGAGCAGCGCGCGTGGGCGCTCCAGAATCGATATCGTCTGCTCAGCCAGATGGAGGGCTACTGCAATACCACCGGCTGCCTGCGCGAATATATGTTGCGCTACTTTGGCGACGAGGCCGCGGCCGAGCATGCTGCCGCGGCTGGTGCGGGCGCCACCGCCACGGACGAGGCCGAGGGCTGCGGCAACTGCAGCAACTGCCTCACGCAGTTCGAGGTCGAGGACGTCACCGATATGGCCCGCGCCGCTGTGCGCTATGTGGCCACGCGACCCATGCGCTTTGGCAAGTCGCTCATCGCCGACGTGCTCCACGGCGGCAACACCGAGCGCATTCGCCAGATGCATCTGGACGAGGACCGCGGCTACGGTGAGCTGTCGAGCGAATCGGTCGGGCGTATCAAGGACATCATCGGCCAGCTGTGCGGCCGCGGTTATCTGGCTACCTCGCAGGGGCAGTACCCGGTCGTGGGGCTGGGCCCGCGTGCCACCGAGGTCGAGGATGAGGCGTTTGCCTTTACCGTTAAGCGTCGTGCGTCCAAGCACAAGGCCTCGGCCCGTGCCCGCCGCGCGGTGGATCTGCTGCGTGAGGAGGCCGAGCTAGATCAGCGCCCGCGCGTGGGTGACGATGCCGAGCTGTTCGAGCGCCTGCGTGCCCTGCGCAAGGAGATTTCGACCGAGCTGGAGATGGCGCCGTACATGGTCTTCTCTGACAAGGCCCTGCGCGGCCTGTGCCGCCTACGACCTCAGACACGCGACGAGCTTATCCAGGTCAACGGTATTGGCGAGAAAAAGGCCGATGCCTTTGGCGAGCAGTTTATGGCGGCGATTGAAGAGTTTGAGTCCGAGCATGCACGGGATGGAGCGTAATGATGGCATCCGACGATAAAACCGAGCGCACTGAGGTGTCCGCCGTGCCGCTGTACCAGCAGGTTATGGACGACCTAAAGGGCGAGATCGCGCGCGGCGTGTACGCATCCGGCTCGCGCATTCCTTCCGAGATGGAGCTCGCGAAGTACTACGGCGTGGGACGCATCACCGTGCGCCGCGCCGTCGAGGAGCTGTCGCGCGCGGGGTATCTCAACCGCCAGCAGGGGAGGGGCACGTTTGTGTGTGCGCCCAAGCTCAAACGCAAGATTGTCCAGAAGGGTGACGTTCAGAGCTTTTCCGAGGGTTGCGCCGCCAACGACATGGTGGCCGGAGCACGTCTGGTGTCGCGCACGGTGGTTGCGGCGACGCGCGAGGACGCGGCGTTTTTTGGGGTGGAACCCGGCTGCGAGCTCATCGTGGTCGAGCGCGTGCGCACGGCAGATGGCGTGCCCGTCATGCTCGAGAACAACGCCTTTGTGCTGGCCGACCATCCCTATCTGCAGACGCTTGCCGACAAGGACCTCACGGACAATTCCATCTTTGCGCTCGTTGCCGAGCATTCGGGCCGTGCGCCGCTCAAGTCAGACCCCTGTACGGTGGAGATTGCGCTTGCCGATGCTCAGGCGGCCCCGCTGCTGGAGGTGCCGGTCGGCGAGCCGCTCTTCTATATGGAGGCATACTTTACCGATGCGGACGGGCGGCCCCTGCTGCTCGGACGCCAAAAGATCGTGGGCTCGCGCTACGTGTTCGACATCTAACGTCCATAGATAGAACAACATAGAACAAATTTGATGAAATGACTTCACGTGCATCGTCGTGCGTGCTATAAATAGGACAACATAGAACGACCGCAGGTACGAGCTGTCGTCGTTCAAAGCCGCCACACAAGGAGGAACATCACCGTGAACGCACATGATCTGGTTCAGGAAATTATCGAGCGCAAGGGCAAGATTGAGAACGTCTTTTGGATCGCCTGCGGCGGTTCGATGATCGACCTGATGCCGGCCAACGAGCTACTCAAGCGCGAGGCCACCACGTTTACCTCGACGGTCTACACGGCACGCGAGTTTTGCCTGATGGTTCCCAAGAGTCTTGGCGAGAAGTCACTCGTCATCGCCTGCAGCCACAGCGGCAACACGCAGGAGGTCGTCGACGGCTGCGAGATGGCGCTGGCCGCCGGCGCCGAGGTTGTCGCCCTCACCGACTGCGAGGGCTCCAAGATCGATAACGGCAAGTGGACCACCTGGGTCTATCCGTGGGGCGAAGGCGTGCCGCAGGCCGAGGTGCCGCAGGGCATCGGCGCCCTGATGGCTGCCGAGCTGCTCGACCAGCAAGAGGGTTACGAGGCGCTTGCCGACATGTACGCCGGCCTTAAGCAGATGGATGCGCTGCTGCCCGCTGCCCGCGAGAAGGTCAACGCCGAGCTAGGCGCCCGTTTTGCCGAGCTCTGCCAGCAGCACAAGTTCTTCTATATCCTGGGTTCCGGCCCCAACTTTAGCCAGACCTACGCTATGGCCATCTGCTCGCTCATGGAGATGCAGTGGCAGCACTGCTGCTACATCCACTCCGGCGAGTACTTCCACGGCCCGTTCGAAGCCACCGAGCCCGGCGTGTTCTACTTTGTACAGCTCGGATCGGGCGAGTGCCGCCCCATGGAGGAACGTGCACTTGCATTCCTCAACACGCACACCGATACGGTCATGGTGCTCGATGCGCTCGAGTACGGTGTGGGCGACGTGCCTGCCAGCGTGCGTTCGTTCCTGGAGCCGATCTTCTTCTACAACATGAGCTGCGAGCTGCGCGCCGCCCGCGGCAAGGTGTTCGACCACAGCCCCGAGGTTCGTCGCTACATGGGTATCGAGCAGTACTAGGTACCGGGAATTATCTTTTTTGACGGAGTCTGCGCTGCGCGCGGGCCCCGTTTTGCGTTGTGGCGGCCGGATTCGTGTCTGCGCGAAAATGAAGGTGAATACTTTTCCGCGAAGTGAACGACCTATTTTGGACCCCCGAAGCATCCACACTTTTTGACGCCAGAACTGCAGGAAAAACTCGGTGAAACCACAGGAAACAGCGCCTGAAAAATGTCGATGCTTCGGGGGTCCGATTTTGCTCGTTCACATCGCGGAAAAGTATTCACCTTCGATTCGCAAACGTGTTGCATGAGCAAAAAAGCGGGCCGCGCCGGTACTATTCCGGTGCGGCCTGCTTAGTATCGCGCTTAGATTTGCAAGGTTGCGGCAGCCAGCGGCCTACTTGCCGACAACGCCTTCGGCGTCCCACCAGTCGAGCTGGGCGATGTTGTCGCGGATGTGCTGGCAGCTCTTGTGGAAGCCCTCGAGCTCGTACTCGGAAAGGTCGAGCGTGTAGACCTCCTCGACGCCCTCGGCGCCGATCACGCACGGCAGGGAGGTGAAGATGCCCTCCTCGCCATACTGGCCGGTCATAAGCGTAGAGGCCGAAAGCACGGCGTGCTCGTTGTGCAGAACGGCGGCGCAGACGCGTGCGGCGGAGTTGGCGACGGCGTACTCGGTGCACTGCTTGCCCTGGTAGGTCACATAGCCGCCCTTGCGTGCAAGCTCCTCGACCTCCATGTGGTCGAAGGCGTACTTGTCGGGGTTCTCGGCCTGAAGCTCGTTAAGGCTCTTGCCGGCGATGGTTGCGGCCTTAAAGGCTGCCAGTTGGCTAAAGCCATGCTCGCCGATCATGTAGGCGTCGATGGACTTGGGGCTCACACCGACCTTCTTGGAAATCTCGGTGCGCAGGCGGGCGGAGTCCAGGCCGCAGCCCGAGCCGATGATCTTCTTGGGATCGTAGCCGGTCAGGTGCCACAGCTCGGTGCACACGACGTCGCAGGGGTTGGAGATGCTCACGAAGATGCCGTCAAAGCCGGCGTCGACGATGCGCTTGGCAAAGGTGCGGGCGGCATCGGTGGTAAAGAACAGCTCGCCGTCACGGTTGCCGGCGGCCAGCGCGACCTTGCCGGCGGCGTTGACGATGACGTCGCAGCAGGCCAGCTCCTCGTAGTGGTCGTAGCAGTTGACGATCTTGGTGTTGTACGGGACAAACGAAAGGGAGTCGCGCAGGTCCTGGACCTCGGACGTCACCTTGGCCTCGTTGATATCGCACAGGTACAGCTCATCGGCAATGCCCTGCATGAGCAGGCTGTTGGCGACATGTGCTCCTACGTGGCCCTGGCCGACCACACCGATCTTACGCGTCTGGTACATATATGTATCCTTCCGGCCGAGTTTTTCGCGTCGAACCATTGTAGCGTCCTGCCGTCACTTTGCTAGGCTAAAGCGCCATAGATTTTTGGGCATGCCTTAATCTCTACTTTTGGCTGTTTTGGACCACTGGCGGTGTCTCGGGGCGATACACTCGCGCGGATGGGGCCGGTCGTTGTACCATAGCTGCAACTGACTCGTAAGGAGCATCCATGCCCATTCGCATCCCCGACGCCCTCCCTGCCGCCGCGCAGCTCGAGAGCGAGAACATCTTTGTCATGACCGAGTACCGCGCGCTGCACCAGGACATCCGTCCGCTGCGCGTGCTCATCCTCAACCTCATGCCCACCAAGATCGCCACCGAGACGCAGATCATGCGCAAGCTCTCCAACACGCCGCTGCAGGTGGAGGTGGACCTGCTACGCACCAAAACGCACGAGGCCACGCACGTGAGCGCCGGCCACCTGGAGACGTTCTACCGCACGTTCGACGACATCCGCGACATCCACTACGACGGCCTGATCATCACGGGCGCGCCGGTGGAGCAGATGCCGTTCGAGGAGGTCGACTACTGGCCCGAGCTCTGCCAGATCATGGATTGGTCCACCACGCACGTGCACTCTACGCTGCACATTTGTTGGGGCGCGCAGGCCGGCCTGTACCATCATTACGGTATCCAGAAGCACGACCTGCCGGCAAAGGCGAGTGGCGTGTTTGAGCATTATCTGGTGAAGCCGCAAAGCCCGCTGGTTCGCGGCTTTGACGACCGTTTCTATGCCGTGCATTCGCGCAACACCGATGTGCGCCGCGAGGACGTGGAGGCCGAGCCGCAGCTTGAGGTCGTGGCCGTGTCCGACGAGGTGGGCCTGTACATCGTCAAGTCGACCGACAGCCGCCGCTTCTTTGTCTTTGGCCATCCCGAGTACGATACCGACACGCTGCGTTTGGAGTACGAGCGCGACGTGAAGCGCGGGCTTAACCCTCAGGTGCCGGCGCATTACTTCCCGAACGACGACCCCACCGCCGAGCCGCGCAACGTCTGGCGCAGTCAGGCTCAGCTGTTCTACACCAACTGGCTCAACTACTACGTCTACCAGACCACGCCCTACGACCTGGCCCGCGCCGGCGAGGAGCACTAGGCTGCGGCCGTGGCTGCGACTGTGGCTGTGCTCACGGCATGACGAGCGTGGATTATCGGACACGCGAGCGTGGATTTTCGGACGTTTACAAATCGAGCGTGGATAATCTCCCACTTTTGGCTTGAAACTAGGCTCAAAACGGGAGATTATCCACGCTCATTTTTTAGGCATGTAGATGCCGATGGCTCGGCTAAGAGACGGTGCGTGCAGAGGCAAAGTCGCATTTGGCGTGGTCTTGAATCTCGACGGGTTTTTCTTTCTGATAATCCGATGGACCAAGGCGCCAAATTATGGAGACGGGGACCTCTCGACAACCACCCTACCTGCAGATATAAGTCATCAGTCTAAAACGTCCAAAGCCGTCAAGCATTTGGTCAGCGCCTGGACAGCATTTGGTCAGACTTCGCATGAAACCGTCTGGTACGTTTGCGCCGTTCCAAGAGTTGGGAGGCGACATGGGAAACATGACGGCGAATCAAAGGCTTACAAGTCACATTAAAGCATGCGAACAGCAGATGAGCTGCGTGTACGCACGCACGACGGCGGAGGCAAAGCAGATTGAGCGGCGGGTGGCGGCGGGAAGTCTAGAGGCGGTCATGCCGGGGCTGTATGCGCGTCCGGATTATTGGTCCGAGCTCAAGTTTCGGCAGCGTTATCTGCATCGGGTGCGGGCCCTTGCGCAAAAGCATCCCGACTGGACGTTTTGCTCCTATACGGCGGCTGTTATCTATGGCCTTTCGGTTTCGCATGCCAATTTGACGCACATCCATATCGCCGCGGCGCCGGCGCAATCGACGACGCCCGGCTCTCAGGTGATTCGCCATCGTTATGCTCGTCAAACACGGGCAATCCAGATGGATATTGCCGTGACCGATATCGATCAAACGATTACGGATTGCCTGGTCGGTGCATCGTTTGTCGAGGGACTGATCATTGCGGACTCGGCGCTTCATGAGCAGCTGTTGTCGAAGGAGTATCTCGTTGAGGCAGTCGACAAGCTTGGCTTAAATCGTCGCGGTGTTGTGACGGCGCGCAGGGTTGCACGGTATGCTGATGGCCTGTCAGAAAGCGGCGGCGAGTCCAAGGCGCGCGCCCTGATGATCGAGCGCGGCTGGCAGACGCCGGAGCTGCAAGTTGAGCTGTTCGACCCAGTTGAGCCGGGACGGCCGTATCGCGTTGACTACTTGTGGCGTGTGGGCGACCAGCTGATTATCGGTGAGTTCGACGGATTCGTTAAAAGTGAGAAGGCGGCGGAGGAGGGCAAGCTCGCAAAGGCGCAATTTGATGAGCGTCAGCGCGAGTCGAGGCTTTCGCTGCTTGATAACTGCAAAATCGTGCGCTTGTGCTGGGATGATCTAAGGGATCCGACAAAGCTCGATCGCAAGCTCAGGGTCGCCGGCGTGCCGCGTGCGTGTTGAGGCGGTTGCAGGACGTTGAGCCGCACGAGCGTGGAAATCCAGACGGACGAGCGTGGAAATCTGGACGCGCAATGGTTGAGCGTGGATAATCTCCCACTTTTGGCTCGTAAGGGGGCTCAAAGTGGGAGATTTTCCACGCTCATCTTGCGGGTGCGATACAGCGGCGATCAGGCGCTGATGATGTGGGGCAGCGGCAGGTCGTGGGCGTCGGTGGGAACGTGGTCGACACGCTGCTCGTCAAAGGCGATGCCGATGATTTGGCATTCGGGCGAGAGCATGGGCAGGTAGCGGTCATAGCAGCCGCTGCCGTAGCCCAAGCGCGCACCGGTGCGGTCGAAGGCTACGAGCGGCACGACGATCATGTCGAGAGCTTCGGCAGGCACGATAGGGAAGCGGTCGCTGTCGATGTCCACGGCCGCGAAGGTCCGCGTGGGGTGGGCGATAAACGGAGCCGAGGACGCATCGCCGGCGGCAACTGCCCGCATGCACATGCGCTGGCCACAAGCTGCGGCGTCTGTTGCCGAGAACATGCACGGATAGGCCACGCGCCAGCTGCGTTTGGCGGCCGCTGCGGCAAACGCGGCAGGATCGACTTCGGAACCCATCGCGGCATAGACGGCAACGGTGCGTTGGCCCGCAGTGTCGCTGGACTCCATCAGCTCAACAAGCCGCGCGCATACAACAGCGGACTTTGCCGCCCGCACATCCAAATCAAGAGCATCGCGCCGAGCAATCACCGCCCGCCGCAACTCAGCCTTGTCCATCCCAGCCTCCTCTAGCAAACCTACCAAAAAGGGACAGGTTTATTTTGGCAGGTTTTATCTGGGCAAGCGCGATATGGGCAGTAAAGCCACCGCAAATATGCCTGTGAACTGCGCCCTTTGTGATTGTTTGGGCCTATGCGTTAATGCTATAACGCCGCAGCGATTGCTTCAGTCACAAACTTATTGAGTGACTCACTCTTCTTTGCCGCTGCCAGCGCCGCTTGCTTGTGGAGCTCAGAGCCCGTTCTTACGTTGAACGAGCCCTTAAAAGCCCGCTCGGGTTCCTTGCCTTTCTCGGCGCAAAACTCAAGGTAATCGTCGACGGCGTCGTGGAAGCATTGCTCCACTTCTTCAGTTGTGGAGCCTTCAAATACGATTGCGTCCCTAATGCCGGTGACCATACCTGTTAGCACATGCTGTTCGGCATCGAACTCGACTGGGGCGAAATAACCCTTGTATGCCAAAACGTTACTCATGACTACCTCCGACATCTTGCAGAAATCGAACGATGTTTCGAATGGTCCCCGCCGTCAATTCGTCAGATGGATGTGGCGCGTGCATTACGAACATCCTGCCATCTGATGGCCTGTAGAAGCGAATGCGCGATCCGGATGTCTTGCCTTTGTTGTCCATTTCAAAGCCATATGAAGCCATGACTTTTAAAAAATCGGTATACCGATACGTCGAAGGGCAGCTAAGCAGTTGGGCGATGAGTTTATCGGTCCGAGCCATCCCGCCTCACATTTTGCAACTATATCTTAGTTGCAATTTAAGTCCGATGCAAGCACCCTTGCTATAGAACATGTGTACGTATAGAACAAGTGTTCGAACCAACGCAAAGGCACCTGCCCCTTCGTGGGGGTTTGCTGGGGGCGGGTGTCTACAGCGGTTTGTCTCGATCTGTAACAGTAACTCGGCAAAAATGGGCCTAGCTGTTACAGATTGAGACAAAGGGGCGGCGCCATTCGGAAACGTCTCGATCTGTAACATCTGGAGCCAATATTGCCGCCTAGATGTTACAGATTTAGACAAACTGGTGGGACGGGGTGAGCTGCCCCACCCAGGCAGCGGCAAAAGAAAAAGGTAGATTTTCAGGCATGTCCCAAAAATCTACCTTTGCTGTGCGTTAGCCCATCAGGTCGACGACGTTAAAGCCGGCGTTGCTCTTGGCGATGACGTCTCGGCCGCCAAAGACGCACGTTGGCGACTTGGCTGCGATTCGCGTCACGTCGGCGCCGAGCGAGCGAAGCTCACCGGGCGTGGCGGCGAGCATCTGGGCGCGGCGCTCCTCGCGTGCATGCGGATCGAGCCCGGCCAGGTAGGTCGTGTTGCGGCGTTTGGTGAGCGCGTACGGCTTCACTGGCGCGTCCATGCCGCTCACGCAGCTCACGATAAAGCCCTCAAAGGAGGCCTCGTCGGGCTCAAAGCTGCCGAGCCATTCGCCTGCGCGCGCAACGCGCTCAATCGAGGGGTCGATTGCCGGGTCGCGGTAGGTGTAGAACGCCGTCTGACGCTCGCCTGCCGCGCGGAATCCGCAGCCGTACGCACCGCCCTTCACGCGGATCTCGTTCCACAGATAGTCGTAGGACAGCGCGTTGGCGGCAACCGCCCAGGCGCCCGTCACGTCAAGCCCTAAGCGACGCGGGTCGCACGCGCTTGCCGCAAAGCAGATGTCGCTGGGGATGACAAAGGCCTCGTGGCGGTCGCACGGCGTCGGCACCACGAGCGAGTTGCGGCCGGCATCGGCGCCGTCGTCAGTGTCCAGTCCCAGGTCGCCCGCGGCGGCCCAGTACGCGTTAAAGTCCTCGTCGCTGCCGGTAAAGCTCGCCAGGCAGCCATCGGCCACAAAGATGCGGCCTGCCAGCTCGGCAAGCTTGGCGCGCAGGTCGTCCAAGCGCTCGTCAAAGTGCTCGAGCAGATCGCGCAGGAACAGGTAGAAGTCCACGCCCGAAAGCTGCTCGCGCACCACGGCCGAAGGTGAGCTGTAGCTCATCGCGCGACCGAGTGCCGCCGAGTGACCGTTGTTGATAAAGCCCTGCTCAAGCCCAATGCGAATCTGCGTGAGCACGTCGCGCACGCGGTCGGCATCGGCATCGAGCAACAGTGTGCTCGACCATACCTCGCGCGGCAGGCTCGCCAGCGCATCGATCTTCTCGGACAGGGCGCCGGCGCTCACCAACAGATAAGGGCGCACGCCGTCCACGTCGGGTTGGGTCATGACCTCGGTCGTAAAGCTCAAAAAGCCCAGCTTGCCGGCGAGCAAGTTGTCGAGCTCCTCGGCCGAGTGCTCGCTCGTGGGCAGCTGTTTGAGCAGGCGGCAGAGCAGCGTCACATAGGGCAGGTCTTCAAACGCGACGCAGCTCAGGTCGAAATACTGCATGGCGTAGGCCAGGCGGTTGGTGGGGATGCCGTGGCGCAGGCAGGGGATGGGCGCAGTCGTGTCCACGACCAGCGGCGGCTCGGGGCGCGCCTCGCCAATGTCGGACACGCGCAGGCGCGGCAGCGTGGCCTTGGCCTCGGGCGTGTCCTCGGCCTCCTGCGCGGCACGCAGCGCGGCCGTGCGCTCGACCACATCGGCCAGCTCGGCATCGGTCATGGCATCGCGCTTGGCTGTCAGCTCGGCGGCCTCGGCACCTTCCGCGCCCTCGGCGGCGTCCACCGGCACCAGCTCGACCAACGCCATGTGGTCGTTTTCCAGCACGAGCTCGCGCAGCAGGTCCTCAAAATAGCTGCCGTCCAGCTCGCCACGCAGCTCCTCGTACACCGGGCCGTACTTGAGTGCCAGCGTCGCGGCGTCGTCATCGTAGAGCCAAGTGCTCAACGCGTCGCACGCAATGGCCACGCCGTCGGCGATGCCATAGTCGCGCTGGCGCAGGTCGTACTCGTTGCTGCTGATGATGGCCTCTAGGCGCTCGCGCGGAACGCCGTGCTCGCACAGGTCGCGGCAGGCGTCCTGGAACACACGACGCAGCTCGCGCGCCACGCCGGGCTGCGCGTTTTGCAGCATGATGAGTTCGTAGGGCTGCAGGCTCTCGGCCGCGGTGTAGCTCACCACGTTGCCGCCCAGGCCGGCGGCCAGAATGGCCTTCTTAACCGGCGCTTCGTTGGAGCCCAGCAGTGCCTCGAACAGGATGTCCGCCGCGATCGTGCGCTTGCGGTCGAGCGCGCTGCCCAGCACAAGACCCAGGCCCACCAGGGCGTTCTCGGGCGTGGTGGACATCTCGACGCGCTTATACTCGCAGGTCACGGGCGCCTGCACGCCCAGCGGATTGGGCGCCAGCGTGGACGGGTCCTCGCCGGCGGCGACGGCAGCGTCCATGCGGCGGCTTGCAGCGCTCGGCTGCGACAGATAGCGCTCGTCCAAAAAGGCCAGCGCGCGGTCCACGTCCAGGTCGCCGTAGAGCGTGATGTAGGAGTTGGAAGGATTGTAGTGGCGCGCGTGCGTGTCCAGGAACTGCTCGTAGGTGAGCCCGGGAATCGCGCGCGGGTCGCCGCCGCTCTCGTGCGCATAGGCGGTGTCGGGATAGAGCGCGGCGTTGACGGCGTCGTCCAGCACGCTCATGGGATCGGACAACGCACCCTTCATCTCGTTGAACACCACGCCGTTATAACGCAGCGTGCCCTCGCGCAGGCTTGCGGCGCTGCCGTTACCCGCGTCCTCGGCGCCCTCCGGCAGGTCCAGCTCGTAATGCCAGCCCTCCTGCTCAAAAATGGTGGGCTTGGTATAGATGGCCGGGTTGAACACTGCGTCCAGGTACACGTCCATCAGGTTGTACAGATCCTGCTCGTTGGTGGTAGCAACGGGGTAGATGGTTTTGTCGGGGTAGGTCATGGCGTTGAGGAACGTCTGCATGGAGCTCTTGATCAGGTCGACAAACGGCTCCTTGACGGGGAATTTAGCCGACCCGCACAGCACCGAGTGCTCAAGAATATGGAACACGCCGGTGGAATCGGCCGGCGGCGTCTTAAAGCCAATGGCAAAAGCCTTGTTTTCGTCGTCGCACGCCAGGTACAGCAGGCGAGCGCCCGAGGCAGTGTGGCGCAGCACGTAGGCGTCCGAGTCGAGCTCGGGCACGGTCTCGCAGCGCTCGACGACAAAGCCGTGGCAGGTGGTACCGGGCACCAGCAGCGCGGCAGCAGCGGTGCGCGGGTCGGTTGAGGTGGTGGGCATATGCAGTCTCCTTTGACGCCCCAGCGGGGGCGAATCGAGTCGAATCCTCGAGAGTATACCCATATGGGGCCACGGCTCTGCGACGAACTGAAGACGATGTGGGTGGACTAGCCTAGCTAGGTTGATAACGAATGCCGCGGGTAGCCGCTGCACCCCGCTAAAGTGAAATAACACCCCGTTTACCGAATCATTTAGGAAATATATGGACTCCTAAAAAGTTCTAATACAATATAAGTCATTTATCTATAAGCTGCTGATTCCTTGCAAAGGTATGGTTGATATGGTTGAAGCAAATAGCGTTATCCCCCTGTACAAACAGATTGTCCGTGCGCTCTCTGATTCGATCGCCAACGGCACGTACCGCCCGGGAGATAAGCTTCCGACCGAGGCGGAGCTCATCGAGCAATTTGGCGTGAGCCGAATAACGGTTCGCTCCGCAATTAAAGAAATGGAAGATGCTGGGCTTGTTGAGAGGGCCCGCGGCAAGGGCACATTCGTTTCGTCGGACACACAGATGTATGCCGCGGACGACCGTGAGAGCTTTACCCATTCGTGCCAGCTTGCGGGAAAACAGGCGTCTACCAGGGTTCTCGCAATGGGCTGGGACTTCCCAAGCCTGCGAGACGCGAAGTTCCTGGGCGTAGACGATACCCAAAAGGTATTGCGTAGTCGTCGTCTACGCCTTGTGGATGACAAGCCCACGATGCTGGAAACCAATAGCTATTCCGCTGCGCTTTCTTTTTTGGAGCATGAATCCCTCGAGGATTCGCTGATGGCGGTACTCGATCGCCAGGGGATCAAGATGGGCCCCAATACGCGTACGCTCGAGGTCTGCTATGCGAGCGAGCTCGAGGCGGCATACCTTAACGTGGAGCTGGACTCTCCGCTGCTTCTGTTTGTCGATAGACGTTATGCTCCAAGCGGCGAGCCGCTTTTCATCTCCCGTCAGGTGTACTGCACCGAGCGACTGAAGTTCTATTTGTAAATTAGAGATAGATTGGTCAATTTACCGACCAATTGCTACCGTTCGCGGATTTGGAAAATAGACACACCGCGTAGGGTAGATTGCTAATATACTTTGTTATGACAATATAGTACGTCTTATTGATATTGGAGAACTATGAATAAGATATTGCTAGCGAGTCATGGTTATCTCGCCCAAGGTATGAAAAGCTCTCTGGAGATTCTGATGGGCGCCAACGACCGAATCGAGTGTCTGTGCGCCTATGTCGATGACGACACGAGGGATGTCGCAGCGCTTATCGATGCTTGGATGGAGTCGAAGGATCCGGCTGACACGTGGTTTGTCGTAACTGACATCTTTGGCGGTTCCGTAAACAACGAGTTCATCCAGAGGCAGGCCGCCGGATCGTTTACGTTGATCGCCGGAATGAACTTGCCGCTGCTGGTGGAAATGGTTACACAGCTGGACTCCCTGGATGCGGACAAGGCCAAAGCCGCGGTCGAGGGATCGCGTTCGTTTATCCAGCTTTGCGAGGCGGCGGATATGCTTGCCGATGTCGAAGAAGAAGAGTTCTAGCTCAAGCTTCAACGAATAATTCAACCCTGTCATTACCTTTATACGTGTGGAGATGATTTTGATGATTAAGCTTACGAGGGTCGATTACCGATTGATTCACGGCCAGGTCGCCATGTCCTGGACGCATGCGCTGGATGTAGATTGCATCCTGTGTGCCAGCGACGCCGTGGCAAAAGACGACATGAGAAAAGCCGCTTTGAGGCTAGCTCGTCCCAACGGCGTGAAGCTCGTCATAAAAGACGTGAACGCTGCTATCGAGGCGCTCAACAGCGGCGTCACCGACAAGTATTCGCTGTTTATCATTGTCGAGACGATCGAGGATGCCTATCGCCTTGCTAAGGGTTGCAAAGACATCAAGGAGATCAATTTGGGCGGAACCCGAAAGTCTCCCGAGACCACGCTTCATCCGACCCCCGCGATCTTTGCGACCGAAACCGATGCCGAGCATATCCAAGAGCTTGTGAACGATGGCGTGGTTATCGAAATCCGTCAGGTCCCCAATGACTCAAAGGTATTTGCCAAGGACGTTTTCTAGCCGGAAATATGCCATTGTCTAGCATTTATTAACCAGGTCCTCCTTTCTTAAGCCCGTCGATTATTTGATTGGCGGGCTTTTTATTAAAGAAAAATCAAAAAAATCTGAAATAGTTCTTGCATAGTTAGTTATATAAAGTATTATAACGTCATGGGATGAATGAAGGGTTCATCCAAGTGAGTTAGGAGTAAGGGATGTTCAATTTCGATGAGCCTCGTTACGAGAAGGTTGTGAGCGATGCCCTCGCTCTCCGTCCTCAGATTGAGGCTGCCGTGGACAAGGTCTGCGAGCAGGGTTATTCCAACATCTTCTTCATCGGCTGCGGCGGCACCTGGGCCCACACGCTCCCGATGAAGTATTGGGTCGAGACCACCACGGCCGACGTCGACGTCCACTGCGAGATTGCCGCTGAGTTCCTCGCATGCCCGCCCAAGACCTTCAACAAGGACTCGGTCTGCGTCTTCTCCACCCGTACCGGCACCACCCCCGAGATCATCGAGGCCGCCAAGTTCTGCCAGGAGCAGGGCGCCCGCACGCTGATGTATGTCTCCAACGACAACACCCCGGCCACCGAGTACGCCGATTACAAGTTCTTCAGCTTCGCCGAGGACGACGTTCTGTGCGAGGCCATCTACACCTACCAGATCACGCTGGTCGCCCGCTTCCTCAAGAACGCCGGCGCCTTCCCCAAGTACGACACCTTCATGGAGGAGTTCGGCAACATCGCTCCGTACCTCATCAAGGCCAAGGACGCTCAGGACGAGCGCTGCGCCGCCATGGCCGAGGACTTCAAGGACACCGACTACCACATGGTGATCGGCTCCGGCATGCTCTGGGGTGAGGCCTACGACTACGCTATGTGCATCCTCGAGGAGATGCAGTGGATCAAGACCAAGTCCATCCACGCCGCCGAGTTCTTCCACGGCACCATCGAGCTGTGCGAGGAGGGCACGAGCCTCATCATGCTCTACGGCGAGGACGACACCCGCAAGCTCATGGACCGCGTGGACAACTTCACCCACATGCTCGCCGACGAGAAGGGCGTCCATGTCCGCGTGAACAAGTTCGACACCGCCGAGGTCGAGCTGCCGTTCAGCGACCCCGAGTTCCGCAAGATTGTCTCCCCGATGGTCACCTACACCATCACCGAGCGTCTGAGCTGCCATCTCGAGCACGTCCGTAACCACCCGCTCACCACGCGTCGTTACTATCACCAGATGAACTACTAATCCTCTCAAATTGCTGCGGTTGTCTGCAGGCGAGCTGCGCAGAACGCCTCGCCTGCAGACCTGTTTCTGGGGTTGATCGAAATGGTTGTCCAGTATCTTCTAGTTGCACTGGTCGCATTTATTGCGTCCATGGACGAGCAATTATTTGGCATTACGATGCTTGGTCGTCCGCTGTTTACAAGCCTGTTTGTCGGCTTGATCCTTGGCGATGTCCAGCAGGGCGTTATCGTCGGCGCTGCTTTGGAGTCCATGTTCATGGGCGCCATCATGGTCGGCGCGGCGGTTCCTCCCGAGGTCTATGCCTCCGGCGTGCTTGGCTGCGCGTTTGCCGTCATTACGGGTACGGGCACGGCAACTGCCGTCGCGCTCGCCCTTCCCGTCTCCGTCTTCCTTCAGGTGTGGCGCAACTTCTGCTACGCCGTTCCGGGTGCCTTTGCCTGCAAGAAGATTGAGACCGCTCTGGCAAATCGCGATCTTGCCAAGGCGAACCTGTACCATCTGACCGTCGTGCCGCTGTCGATTGGCATTCCGTCTGCACTGCTGGTGTTTTGCTCGCTGTTCTTTGGTGCCGACCTCATCAACAATGCGCTCAACGCGATTCCGCAGTTTGTGATGGACGGCCTCAACGTTGCATCCGGCGTCATGGTCTGCATCGGCTTCGCACTTCTTATCAGGACCATGGGCGATAACAAGCTGCTTCCTTGGCTGTTCCTGGGATTCATTATGGTCATCTACCTCAAGATGGACGTTATCGGCGTCGCCGCAGCTGCCATTTGCGTCGCACTGCTCCTGGCCTTCCGCGAGGGCTCGTCCGGTCCGCAGGCGGTTGCCGAGGATGAAGAGGAGGACTTCTAATGGCTACCCAGAACACCGACCTCAAAGAGGCCTAGAAGGACGCGATTATGACTCCCGATATGTATCGGAGCATGTTCCTTCGCCAGTTTACGAGCCAGTGCTCGCAGTCGTACGACAAGATGATGGCAATGGGCTTCATGTACACCATTCAGAAGCCCCTGCGAAAGATCTATCCCAACGACGACGATTACTATGCGGCGCTCGATCGCCATACCGAGTTCTTTAACATCACGCCTCATGTGCTTCCGTTTGTAGCCGGCCTTACGGTTTCGATGGAAGAGCAGGCGGCTGCCGATAAGAACTTCGACACGTCCTCGATTAACGCTATGAAGGTCGGCCTCATGGGACCGCTTTCCGGCATTGGTGATTCGTTCTACTGGGGTACGTTCCGCGTGGTCGCCGCCGGCATTGGTATTGGCATCGCGTCGACGGGCAACCCGCTCGGCCCCATCGTGTACGCGCTCATCTACTCCGTGATTAACTTTGCAACGCGTATCGTCGCCGCCCATCTGGGATACGACCTGGGAACCAAGTTCCTGCAGCAGTCCGAAGAGAACAACCTTATGTCTCGCATGACGCATGCTGCCGGCGTTCTCGGAATGACCGTCATTGGCGCGATGATTGCGGCGCAGGTCTCGCTGTCCACGGCTTTGACCTTTGATGTGGGTGGTTCGGAGATTGTCCTGCAGGATCTGTTCGATTCGATCTTCCCCGGTCTGCTGCCCTTGCTGGCAACGTTCGCTTGCGTTGCCCTCTATAAAAAGGGTGTCAAGACCATTTGGATTATTATTGGCATCTTCGCGATCTGCATCATCGGAACGGGCTTGGGAGTGTTCGCGGCGGCGTAAAGTTGACTGCTATGCTCGCGCGTTGGATAACTAACTGACCGTTTGAAAACGGGGTTCGGCGTAAGGCCGGCCCCGTTTTTTGTTTGAGGGATTTTCCGACCGTCCAATAATCCACGCTCGTCCATCACTCACGTATCTCTCATCTCTCATTCGTCACTAATACGAGAGATAACAGAAAGACGAGAGATAAATACGAGAGATAACTGATCAGCAAAGAGACAAGCAATCATGGTATTGTCTCAATACTGATTGTTCTACCAGCAAAAACATGTTTAAATGAAACAAATGGCAGATATCTTATCTTTCATCTCTCACTTATCTCTAATATGAGAGATGGCAGAAAGATGAGAGATAATTACGAGAGATAACTGAGAGACGAAGGAAATCTATTCGCGGCATTCTCCGCCGGGCCGAGCGAAAGGACGTGCAGATGAACGAAAACGAGCTGGCCGGTCTGCTCGAGTCATTAAAGCGCACGGGCTCGGATGACCTTAGCGTCGAAGTGAAAGAGAGCGCTACGACGCTTTCCCGCGACGTATGGGAAACAGTCAGCGCTTTCGCAAACACTGCCGGCGGCATCATCGTGCTCGGAGTGAGCGAGCGCGCGGGTTTTGTCCCAGTTGAGAACTTTGAGACCGAGAAGGTGCTCAACCAATTCGTAGCGGGCATGGGTGATGCCGGCGGCCGCGGAAAACTGGCCAATCCGCCCAAATACACTATTGAGCGCGTGGAGCTTCGGGGCACCGTGGTTCTCGTTATCACGATTGAGGAGCTCGACCCGTCGAGCAAGCCCTGCTATGTAATAGAGCGCGGCGCCCAGGGCGGCAGCTACAAGCGCATCGATGACAAAGACGTGCCACTTTCACCGACCGAGGTTTTGGCGCTGTCGTCATACGAGCGGACGAGTCCTAGCGATCGCGATGCGGTGCCCGGCGCGGTCGCAGGCGATCTTGACGAGGCCCTGGTCGACCGCACGATAGAGCGTGCTTTCTCGCTGACACCCCGGGCAATGCGCGGCGCGCCGGACAAGAAAACGAAGCTGGAGCGCCTGAATTTCCTCGACTCCCAGGGCAATGTTACTAAGGCCGGGCTCCTGGCTGCGGGCGTTTACCCTCAGCAGTTTTATCCCAAGCTCTTCATTGATGTGGCTGTCCATGCGGGAACTCAAAAGGGCGCTGCGGGACCGCTAAGGTTTATGGACCGCACAGTCTGCGAGGGTACCCTGGGCGAGATGATTTCGGATGCTGTCGCGGCTGTCGCCAAAAACCTGCGCCGCACCTCGACCGTCCAAGGCATTTCGCGTATCGACTCGCTGGAGATTCCCGAGGAGGTCCTGCGCGAGGCAATCGCTAACGCGGTTATCCACAGGGAATACGGGGATCGATTCTGTGGGCAATCGATCGCCGTCGACGTTTTTGACGATCGTATCGAGGTGGTGAACCCCGGTGGTCTTTATGGCGGAAAAACTCGTGAGAACTTGTTTGATGGCAGCTCGCGGTGCCGCAACGCGACGCTCGTGAAGCTCATGTCGCTTGTCCCGTTGCCCGATGGCGCGGGCTCGCCTGCCGAGGGTAACGGTTCGGGTATTCCGATGATGGTCGATGCTATGCGTGCGCACGGTCTGGTTGAGCCCCTGTTTTGCCCTGGTTTTGACCGGTTTAAGGTTGTCCTCTATCGCTCCAAGGTTGAGCAGGTCGATCATGGTGGGGACCTGATCATGGCGGCCCTAAAGCGCTATGACGAGTTGGGAACGCGCGAGCTGGCAGAGCACACGGGGCTTACGGTCTCCCAGGTTAGGACGCGCGTCAATGCGCTTATCGCGCAGGGCAAGCTAGAGCCTACGGCCGCGGCGACGAGCCGCAACCGCAAGTACCGGCTGACGGAGCGCGCGGGGCAGCTGCGCTAGCGAATGTCGATGGCGGCGACTGCGGCTACTGCACGAGCGTGGATTTTCCGACTGTCCAATAATCCACGCTCGCGTGGTGCCCGCTGCGCCCACTGCCGAGTCAAAGTGCGCTTGGCCCTCGCATCCTGCCATTTCACGCACCGCACATCGAAACCTACGGCAAAGCAGTTACAATAGCCCAATGCGTATCGCGCACGACGACGAAATCGGCGCCCGCGACTGGGGGAGAATACATGGCAGAGCAACAGATAACGCCGGGGACCAAGCTTCAGGTGGCATTCGACGTGCCCATGGGCCAAAAAACCGACTTCAACATGCTCGCCACGTACAAAGAGGACCTGGACGAGGCGTACTTCCTTATGAGTGCGCCCATGCTTGCTGGCAAGCCGCTCATCATGGACGAAAACCAAAAGCTCCTGCTGCAATACAAAGTGGGCGAGGAAACGTTCGTGCTGGCCGGCTACCCCGAGGCAGTCGAGAAAAAGGGCATCCGCACCTACTGGAAAATGCGCAAAGTCGCCGAGCAGCGCAGCTTTGTCAAGCGTCGCGACGAGCGTTTTAAGGTCGCCATGCGCCTGACCTACCAACGCGACAACGCACCGACCCCCGAGCCTGAGGACGCCATGACCATCGACATCTCGGCCGGCGGTCTGGCTATCTACCTCAACGATTACCCCGACGTGGGCGAGGCCCTGGCCGTGCAAATGCCCACGATCCGCCTGCAGGGCGAGCGCCACGAGTTGCCCGAGCAGCTGGGCATCGTGTGCTGGGTGCGCCGCGCGCCCAAGGGCAGCCTGTACCGCAACGTCTGCGGCCTGCAGTTCCGCTACGCCGACGACATGGAGCGCGAGCTCGTCAAAGAATACGTCGGCTACATCCGCGCCAAATATAAGCTCTGATCGCCATGGCACTGTTCAAGCGTAACAACAACAAAGATCAAGCTGCCGAGGATTTGGCTGAGGGCATCGCTGAGGATTTGACCGAGGTCCAGGCCGGGGACACGTCGCAGGATGCGCCCGGCTCCAATGCCGAGGACGCGCCCGGCGAGGACTCCGTGCCCGAGCAGGCTCCCACCTCCCGCAAGCGCTTTGGCAAACCCAAACGCAAGTCCAAGCCCAAGCGCAACCTGCGCGGCGTGGTGCGCATCGAGGAGTTGGAGCAGGCACTGGCCGACCAAGACCTCGACGACATCGATCCCGACGCGGTCGTGTCCATGTACATGCCCAAGCGCCGCATGGAGCGCATCGGTGCGGCGCTGCTGCGCATGGACAAGCTGCAAAAGGCCCTCGTGGTGTTGGCGCTTGCCTTTGGCGTACTGTTCGCCCTGTCGTTTATGCAGGAAAACATGGGCAACTTCACCATCAACCTCAACCGCCTGGAGCTGTTCCGCCGCGGCGTGGCCATTGCCGACAACGGCGACTTTAACAACGCCACCGCGCGCCTGGCCGCCGACGCCTTGGACAACGGCACCAATATCGCCGCCGAGGACCTGCCCGACAACTTGGACGACATCGACGGAAGCCACAACGGCAAGAACTACGTGGCGTACACCTTCTATATCCGCAACGCCGGCAAGACCGATCTGGGCTACAGTGCCAAGCTCAAGGTGGTCAGCGCCAGCAAGGGCGTGGAGAAGGCGGCACGCGTGAGGTTGTATCGCAACGGCGAACCTACCACCTATGCGGCGGCTGCGGCCGATGGCAGCCCTGAGCCCAACACCGAGCCGTTTGCGTCCAAAGACGTGGTAACGACCATTAGCCACAAAAACTTCCGCGTGGGCGACGTGGACAAGTACACCGTGGTCATTTGGCTGGACGGCGACGATCCGGAGTGCGTGGACAAGATTATTGGCGGCGCGGTGGAGTTCGGTTTCGATTTCGATTCGTCTGAGACCGACGATTCGGGCCTGTTCGTTAAGTTCGTGCAGGATATTGCCGATACCCTGACCGGCAACGACCCCATTAGCGCGAGTGGCAACGAGGCGCCCGATTACTACAAGGAACACAACGTGACTTGGAGTAACCGCCGCAACCAAAAGAACTCGCCCGCAGGGGACGGGGACAAGTAGAACGAACAAGCGCCGGGCCGGAATCGATTTTCCGGCCCGGCGCTTTTGTCATGCGGAGGCGTTGTCTGCGGAGGTAGCGCCGTTGCCGGCGGCGCCGTCCAGCAAGAACAACCGCAGCGCGAGCTTGATCGCATAGCCAGGTTTGACCTGCGCCGCGTCTCCCACGCGTTCGCCCAGGTCACTACAGCAGGCATAGAGGTCGCGGATGAGGTCCACGCCCGAGAGCGTGAACATGTAGCTCGCGTCCGAAAGCGCGTTGGGTGCTGCGGGCAGCCCCGCAGCTTGGCAGAAGCTCGCGAGGTCGGGAGCCATGACGGCCTTGTAGTCAATCGCGGCGCCACGGTCCCGTGCAGCCTGCTCCTGCTTGCGGGCGTACGACAATGCCGCCGCCAGTACAAAGCTGGGCGTGGGCGCATTGACGTCGTCGGTGGTGGCCACGAGCTTGCCGGCCGCTTGCGTGACCAGCCAGGCGACTTCGCGCTGACAGCGGACGGCTTTGCGCGTCACCGGTTTGATCGATCCGGTGGAAACGCTTCCCTTGGGTTGATTGGCGGCAGGCATGGGCCCTCCCAACAAATAACCTGTTTAGCAGGCAAAAATGACACGTTCTTCATCAGTATAGCGAGTGGGAAAGGGCTAGGGCGAAGCTCGGCGGAGGGTGAATGTATGCGATGGCGTGGCACTGCGGTCGCAAGGCTTAAGAGGGACTTACGGCTTTGCGGGAGAGAGATCAAATAAGGTAAACGATGTTCACATAGCACCACATATAACCCGAGGTAGACCTATGAATCTGCCGGAATGTAGACTGCCGAAAACTCATAAGGAAATCGTAAGAATTATGGTATTCTTCATTCCATGTCTAAAGGATGGGCAAGCAACATCCAACACGAAAGCGCGGGCTCCCCTTCCGGGCTTCTCGAGGGTCATCTGGGATGAATGGGGAAAGAAAGGGGTCCGCATGGATACCAAGGCATTAAAGAAGCAGATGGGCGCCGCCATCGCCATGGTCCTCGTGGCAGCCGTAGCCCTCGGCTCCGCCACGTTTGCATGGTTTGTGACGAACAACAAGGTCACAGCCACCACGAGCACGATTTCCGCTCAGTCGAACGCCGCGTTTATGTATATCCATAATAAGGACAACAACAACACCGACCTGACTTCTGATACTGCCGATGTCACGGATAATAAAGTTCTCTATCCCGCAACTTGGGCCGCTCACTTTGATGCCAACAAGGTTGCGAGTGCGGGCGCGGGTGTCTATCAGTTCGAGTCCGCTACCGCCTTGTCTCCTACCGCCTCAACTATTGATGAGACGAAGCGTTACGCTATTGGAGATCCTGACTCGGCTGAAGTGCTCGATAAGTATGCGGTCAAGAACACTTTTAAAGTCGGCACGAAGGGCACGAAGCTGACCAATCTTGTCGTTGATCCCACTGAGAATGGCATTTCGCTCGTTAGCGGGGATAATAGCAACGTTAACTTTGACAATGCGCTTCGTATTCTTGTGAAGTGCGGTGACAATTGGGTCCTGTGCGATAAAAGCAAAGTAATTAAGAGCTCTTCGGGCGATACTAATCTGCTTGCGACCGAGGTTACTCCTGAGAAGGAAGTCGAAGTTGACGTCTACGTGTTCTATGACGGCGACGACTCCGCCATCTACACCAATAATCTGGGCCGCCTTAAGGACGCTTCCAAGAAGATCAAGGTCACTTTTACTGCTACTGCTGACAACAAGTAGCGCTGCGATTGAGTAGGCGGGGGAGAGGTGTCCCCCGCCTTTTTCTTTAGAGAGGAGGATTTCCGTTGAGCGTTAAGCAGATGAAAAAGCAGCTTGCGATCGCAGCCTTGTCTGTCGTTATGGCGGCGGTTGCACTTGGTTCCGCGACGTACGCTTGGTTCGTCTCCAACACAAAAGTTGATGGAACCACGAGCACCGTTAGCGCCCAGGCAAACGGAATGGTCCTCCAGATTGCGCCCGGCAAAGATGCCATTCATGACGGTAGCGATCATCAGACGACCGCTGCAAGTCGCGGTCATGAAATCAGCCCGTCCTCGACGAACGATGCCATTGCCTGGTTTGTTCCAAAGTCATGGAACGGTACAGATGTAAGCGGTTATCAGAAGGCAACAATTTCCAAGCAACTTGAGGGTGCGTATACGCTTGAGGGAGACCCCAAGACTTATTACGCCTACACCATGGCGGAATATACGCTCTACACGATTAGCCAGACTGGTGAGGCTGACGTCTATCTTGACAACAGTAGCTCGAACGGCCCCGTTGTTGTGACTGCGTCGGAAGGCGCTTCGCAAGACTGGTTCGACAAGATCAAGGGTAGCCTTCGTGTGGGCCTGTTGATCGACGATAAACTTAAAGTCGTCTATGCTCCCGTCCTCCCGACTGGTAAGGGAAATGATGTCTCCGCTACCGAGGGCTGGAGCTGCGTGGATTCTGGCAACCTTTCGGTGACAATGGCGCCGTCTTATGCCCATGTGTGCGGTGACAACATGGTTGATCAGAATGGCAAAAACTGGGGAGCAACCGGAAGCGGCGACTCCTACGTAAAGCCAACAGGCTATGCCCAAATGCTCGCCCACGTTGGCTACAGCGGAACCAACTTTAAGGTCGTCATTTGGATGGAGGGCACCGACAACGATTGTCAGAACATGTCTGGTCTCGATGTTGGCGAAGGAAGCCCGACCTTTGATGTAACGGTCAGCTTGGTCGGCATCGTGCCTGATTCCAAGCAGACTTAAGCCGCCGGCTAAATATGCCTGATAGGGGTTGTTTCGATTGAAGCGACCCCTATTTATGTGTGGCTGTCTGGTACAAACGCTTTGTCGCATATCGCTCGGGATCGGCGATAATGTGAGGAACTGTTCTTCCTGGAGGTTCCTTATGGACGGCATCGCTTCGAGTGTTCCGCTGATTGCTCGGCCGAGTTTCGACCGCGCTTGCAGCTTTGTGCCGTCCGAATATGTCCAGGCCTGGGAGTGGTTCTTGCGCGAGGAACAGCGTGGCGGCCTGTGGGACAAGCTTCCGCATCGCACGAGTGCCGACAGCCCTCAATATCCTTTTCGTCTGACGATTGGTTCTGAACTCTTTCCGGTGTCGCGCGATTCGGGCATCTTTTGGCCTGGTCGCGGGCGCGTTAAGCATCCGCGCGAGAAGACCTTTGCGCTCTCCGTGCACAATTCCAAGCGCGGCGCTTACCCCGATGTTCCGCCGCTCTATCTTGAGGATGGCACGTGGGTACTCAAGTACTCGTCGCAGAGCACTTCGGTCGAAAACTGGCGCGACCAGGACTACAACCAAAAGATGATCAACTGCATGGAGTGCGGCGTTCCCGTTGGTGTGTTCTTTGCAACGGGCGCCGGCTACAAGGTGCTCGGCTTGGCGTTCGTTGAGCGCTATGAACCCGAGAACAGCTGGTTTGTGCTGCATGGACCTGTCCATAAGGGTGGACCCGACGCGCGCTTCTCCCCCGATATGAGCTACATGAAGGACGCTCCGGTCGCGGCTGAGTTTTCTGGCACTCCGGCGAGCGACGATGAAAAGGTTCGCTACGCACTTCGTCGCGAGCGAATCGGCCAGCAGCGTTTTCGCACCGAGCTCTTTGAGGCCTACACTGGTCGATGCGCCGTCTCGGGCTGCAACGTTGACGAAGCGCTCGAAGCCGCGCATATCGAGAACTACTCGGGTCCCAAGTCACAGGTTGTCAGCAACGGTATTCTACTGCGTCGTGACCTGCACTCGCTATTCGATGCTCATCTGATTTCGTTCGAGCTGGTGCGCGGCGACTATCAACTTTGCGGGTCGTACCTTCTGCAGCATACGGATTATGCGACGTTTGCGGGTTCGGTGTTGCGCGAGCCGGACGAACACCGCTTGCGTCCCAACGCTCGATTTCTCGAAGCCCACCGTGCCGAGTTCGATTTCTCGGAATCGCGGCGTCATGCGGAGGCCGTTGCTCCGTATTAGCCGGTTGCAGCCTGTCGCAACCCAATCATGTCGATTGATCGGATCGCGCCGCGCCGCATCGCGTGCTGCGCGATCCTGCCATCCTTTCCTCAACAGTTAAAACGGGAAAGGGGAGACCATGGGATGGCGAAGTGATATCGCACGAGGCGTGTACGGAAACCTGCCACGAGCGTTAATGGACCGGAGACTGTTCCCGCTCGTCGAAGTCAGCTGCGGTCAAATCCATCTATCGTGCCCAGGCTGTGGCGCAGACCTCCCATGCCTAGATATCAGCTTCATCGACATTCGCGACAAACACGCTACCGACCCGCGGGCTCGAACAGGCTTGCGTCTCCCGGTCTATCCTCAGCAATGCTCAACCTGCGGATGCGCCATTACCTATGACGATGCGGAGCCATAGTTTCGATGATCGAATTGCCCGTTAAACAAACCCAGTGCCCCGAATCACCGCCCTACGCCCGCAACGCTCCAATGGGGAACACGTAGACGTCGTGCTCGGCGTCGTAGCGGCAGAAGGGCGAGGTCGCGGTGATGACGGCGCAGAACTCCGGCTGGGGGTTGCGCGCGGCAGGGTTCAGGGCGACCTTGCGGCGCAGGCGCTCGATGTTGCGGATTCCGTCGCTAACCTTGGATTCGCCGAGCTTGATTTCTATCGCTGCCCAGCGGCCATCGTTCAGCTCGATGATGGCATCGACCTCAAGCCCGTCGGAGTCGCCGTAGTAGTGGAGCGAGCCCGGATGCGAGCCGGGCAGGCATGAGGTGTAGACACTCAGATCGTGAATGCACAGAGACTCAAAGAGCAGACCAAAAGTCTGGCCGTCCGCAAGGAGCCTTTCGGGATTCATTCCAAGCGCGGCTGCGGGAATGGAGGGGTCGGCGAAATAGCGCTTTGGCTTGGTGCGCAGGCGGGATTTTGCGCGGACGGGTGCATCCCAACCGGGCAGATTTACAATCGCATACATGCTTTCCAACATGTCGAGGTAAAACGCCACGGTCGAAGTTGCCGGTTGGGCGTCGCTGTCGCCCAACGAGGCGTCTGCCGCGATGGTGTTGAGCGTGGCAGAGGTCGCAACGTTGCGCGCGAGCGAGGACACAATGTGCCGTGCCGTAGACCCCACACCTCCTTTTTGCGGAACGCTGACTTCGTACATGGCATCGAGATACTGGTTGACGACCTCTGCGGCCATCTGAGGGCTCGCCCCGACAAGCGCCGGCCATCCTCCACAGCAAATTGCGTCGGCCAGCATGGGGAGCGAGCCTGTATAGGCCGAAGGTTCGAATGATCCTTCGAATAGGTTTTGCAGCGAAACGGATCCCGTTGAAAGCCCTCGTTCCCAAAGCGTCATGGTGCTCATGTCGAGACGGGCTATGCGACCGGCGCCGCTGTGAGTGACAGAGTCTTTTGCCGGCGTTGACGACCCGGTGAGGATAAAGAGGCCCTTCTTGCCGCCGGATGCATCTACGGCGCGGCGCGTGGCATCCCATGTTGCGGGGGTCTCCTGCCACTCATCGATGACGTGCGGCTTATTGCCCTGAAGAGCGAGCGAAGGATCGGCTTCGACCAGCGACTTTATGTTTGGGTCATCAAGATGAACGACGCTCTCACCGAATGCGAGCGCGGTCCATGATTTACCGCACCACTTTGTGCCCCGAATCTCGACCGCTCCAAAAATCTGGAGCAGGGTTTGCAGTCGTTCGTCCAAAAGGCGAGGACGGTAGGATTTGGGCTGTTCCGAACCATAAGAAATCATGATTTGATAGACCTCACTACCTGCGCATACTCGATTTTCGAGGATAATCATACTCGATTTTCGAGGATTTTCACACTCGATTTTCGAGGAAATCTGGACTCGATTTTCGAGTTTTGCCCTACAGGTAGATCCCCTCGAACAGGCTCTTGTGGAACTGGGTGTGGTGGTCGCGTGCCCAGGTGAAGAGCGCCTGGTCGAAGTCGCCTTTGGTGGCAGGGATGCCATAGACGCCGGCGACTTCCACGCGCACGAACTCCAGCGCGGGCAGCTTGTTGATGGCCGTAAGTGCAAACGGCGACGTGGGCTCCTCGAACAGGTAATGGCTGCCTTGCAGCGCGCCACAGGCGGTGCAGGTGCTGGCGAGCGATACGGTTTTGGTGGTGCGCGACGTTACGGGTTTGTAGCCGCAGCGCTCGCGCAGGTAGTCGCGGATCTCGGCCGGCACGCAGCCCAGCGCGGGAACGATGGCTATGGCGTTGGCGCGGGCGGTGTCGATCGCGATGTGGCCCGCGTCGTCCGTGGCGGGCGCAGCGCCGGGCGCGGCCTTGCTGCCCGAGTCCTCGGCCACCCGATACGGAATGCCAAAGGCCGCGACCGTCGTCTGCTCGTGGCACTTCCAACATTCGCGCTTGCCAAGCACCAGATAGATGTAGGGCGCGCTGGGGTCGGAACGATCCACGCCGGGCAGCCACGCGGCAAAGGGCTCGGGGTTGACGCCATCGGGCACGTACCAGATCTTCTTGACCCGGTCCCACTTGGCGCCCAGGGCCTTGGCCTCGTCTTTGTGCGAAAAGGGAACATCGAGCTCGGTGCGCATGGCGGCTCCTTTGTGCGGCTTGCGGTGCATGTGCTCCAAGGATACCCCAGCGTTGGGTGCTCGATGCGCACGACTGGGGCCGGCGGTGTCTGAGCCGGTGACCGATGGCGTCTGCTGTCTTAACAAGGCGATTGCGGTTTGGCGTGCGGTCGCTGGATGGATGCTTCGACCGTCCAAGAAGTAGCGGGGTGTTTTGGCGGGGGCGTGCCGTCAAGCAAATGGGCAAGTGCTTGGTCAGCTTTTGGCCAGTTGAGCGGCAACCTTGCCAAAATCTTGACGGATTTGCATTTAGACGTCGACGAATGAACACTTTGGTTGCACCGTGGCAAAAAACCGCTGGTCGTTTGCCGAAAACTCGCCGGAGTCGCGAGCCGCCTCCGATGCACATGCTATCTTCGCGCCATGAGTTACTTCATCGTTTCACATAACGCTGCACTGGCGCTCTTGGCGCACATCCCGAACCCGCGCTTTGGGGATTCGGAACCAGAGGTCGTGTCGATCGCGGGCGCCTGCGCGCTCTCGGATCAAGAAGCGCAGGAGGTTATCGATCGCTATGACCTGGGAATCGATACGCTGGATTTGCTGGTGCCGTCGCGCGCCGACCGTCGGCGGAGCAAGCACGTTAAGACGCATCTGTGCACCAACGAGCTCCCGGCAGGTTCGTTTATCTCGCTGGGCCACTGGATGGGCGACCTGGATGCATACGTGTGCTCTCCCGAGCTGGCGTTTTTGCAGGCAGCGCACGATGGCGATGCGGCGGCGGCCATCTATGCCGGCTATGCCATGACATCGGACTACCGGCTGGATAACCTTGCTCCCGGCGGGGTAACAAGCAGGGATGCGGGCATGCGCGACGGCAGGCTCACGACCAAGGAGCTCATTGCGGCGTACCTTGACCGGGCGTCAAAGGTGAGGGGCGCCGCCAAGGCGAAGGCGTTGCTTCCGTGCGTGGAAGAGGGCTCACGGTCTCCAAGGGAGTCGGGGCTTTGCATGTTTATGTCGCTACCTGCGTATTACGGCGGGCTTGCGCTGGGCAAGGCCGAACTGAACAAGAAGTACTTCATTCGCGACGGTTACAACGATGGGCGCAACCGCAAACTGCGCGTGTTGGAGCGCACACCCGACATAACGCTTACGGCGAAAGCAGAGGTGGGCTTGGATAAAGTAAGGGCTGGCTTGCTGCCCGAGGTGTTTACCGCACTGGTCGATTACGACAGCGATGCCATCCATGACGGAAGCGAGAAAATCCACAAGGATGCCGAGCGCCGTAACGAGCTGCAGATGCTCAATGAGGTCGCGTACTTTACGGTGACGACTGACCAGGCGAGCGACTACGAAAAGCTCGTTCGCCTGTGCGAGCGCATCCGACGCAAGCTGCATCGTCGCAAGCGGCCCATATTTTACAAGCCTATGACTGAGGAAGCGCGATATTTGGCACAGGCGCGCCTCGAGACAAAGCGGTTTAAGCTCTGGCAGACCGTTATTGAGGCGCATCAGTATTGGTAGAGCGGGCCTTTGGCGGCGGAGGGGTGCTGCCGTATTGAAGGTGAATGGTTTCCTGCGAAGTGAACGAGCGTTTTTGGACCCCCGAAGCATCCACACTTTTTGGCGCCAAAACCGCAGGATTCTAACGACAAAACCGCAGGAAATGAGCCGCCAAAAGTGTCGATGCTCCGGGGGTTCGTTTTGGCTCGTTCACTTCGCGGGAAACCATTCACCTTCGATTTGCGGGGGTCGCCCGGATATGGCTGCGAGGCCCATTCGGGCCTGATCGGGGCGCTCGCTGGGGTTGTTTGGGCGACTTTGGGCTTGGCTGGGGTGGCCTCCGGTGTTGTCGAGACCACTTTGGGCTCGATTGGTGTGGTTGCTGGCGTTGTTGAGACGGCTTTGGGCGCCGCGGCGCCCTTTTGGCTTGGCGGCGTAAAACAAAACAGCTCAGAGGCGAAGCCTCTGAGCTGCGAACATTTGGTGGGCGTTAGAAGATTTGAACTTCTGACCTCTTCCGTGTCAGGGAAGCGCTCTCCCCCTGAGCTAAACGCCCGATCAAGGGTGCGCGAGTGCGCAGGAAATAATATAACGGAGCTCCCGCCCAGTGGCAAGAACTATTTTTTAAAAAGCGGCGATTTGCGACCCTATCCGCCCCGATGTAGCGCGAACAGCACGCGGAAAGTCGCGTTTGTACCCCCGACGAACAGCACATTCGCGTAGAATAACTCCATTATGGGCAAATGGTGTCCAGGCAGTTTACAACACGGCATCTGGGGGAGGGGCATGTCGGACGCGCGTTCGCTGCAAAAACAGTTCAATCGCATGCTCGCCACGTTGCTGGTGGCCCTTGCTGCTGCCGGAGCCGTAACGTATGCCTGGTACATCTACAATGCCAACCGCCATATCACCGACGTCAAGATGGCCGCGGGCACGGGCGTAACCTTCCTCATCTCCAACGAATACGACGGCGAGTACAAGACCAACGCCGGTCTGAGCTTTGCGGGCCTGCTCGATCCCGTCTCGACCGACAACGTGCTCAACGGCTTTCAAAAGGTAACGGGCTTTACCGGCGGAACCACGCAGGACTCGCTGTTTGCCAGCATGTTTGGCGCGGCCGAGCATTCCGACTATTACAAGACCTCCCTGTACCTGGCACCAACTCGGCCGCAACCGACGTGTACCTGTCGGGCATCGACTTTACCGAGCAGGACTCGGCAAACCCCATTTCCACTGCCCTGCGCGTGGGGCTGGTCGTCTATGCTCCAGGGCAGGGCGACACCGTTACGGGCCAGTACGTCTTTGAGGTCTCGGGCGAGCACAATCCCCAGGCGCGCTACAACACGTTCGATGGCAAGGACGCCGGCGAAAACGAGCAGAACCACCTGGTGCTCGACAGCAGCCGCTCCGATGGCGCCACTGTCCATTTTGACCAGCTGACCAGCGCAAACTTCTGCGACTACAACGAAGACACCGGCATCGTGGGCCTCAAGGAGGCCACGACCAAGATCTGCAGCCTGCCAGCCGCCGCCAAGGGCGCCGACCGTAGCACGCCCGTGCGCGTGGATGTGTACGTGTGGCTGGAAGGCTGCGACCCCGACTGCACCAACAACCTAGTCGCCACCAGCCTGCAATCGCTGGCGCTGCGCTTTGCCGGCAAACGTTCGTAAGGGGGCTAGGGATGAGTGCATCGAACACCAAAGATATCCTGGGCTCGCGCCGTCGCATGGTTGCCGCGGCCGCATGGATGTTGGTGCTGGTAGCCGCCCTGAGTGCCGCCACCTACGCCTGGTTTAGCAACTCGCGCTACACCAACGTGACGCCCGTGGCGCATACGGTAAGCGACGAGAGCTCCGACTTGCAGATTGGTCTTTCGGCCAACGGACCCTGGGACACGACGGCCGCGCTTGCCGCGGCCGACAAGACGCTCTATCCCATCTCGACGTCAGACCTTGCCCGCTTTTGGCGCGGCACGTTCCAAAACGCCGCGGGCATCACGACCGACTACGCCGACTGCACCGCGCGGCTGGACGACTATGCCCTTTCGGGCACGCTGTACCTTAAGGGCGGCGACAGCGCGCTCAACGTGTACCTGTATCCGGGCCAGATGAGCGTGACGAGCGACCCGCAGCTGCTGGCCGCGCTGCGCCTGGGTCTGGTAATTACGACCCAGTCGGGCACGCAAACGCATATCTTTACCTGCGACGACCTGGGCAGCACCGCGGGTGCCACTAGCAGGCGCACCACCGCGCAAGACGGCGTTGTCGTGGCAGCGGGCGCCTCGGGCTGGACCTACACCGCCGACCCTGCGCGCGCCATAAGCGCCTGCAGCATGGACGGCACCGGCGCCACGCCCATCTGCACGCTGGCCGCCAACGAGGTGGCAAGCGTTCATTACGTTGTGTACATGGAAGGCTGCGACGCCAATTGCATCGACGAGGCCCAGGCCCGCGATGTGGTGCTGCAGCTTGCCTTTGCCGCGGCCAAGGCGTAAGGGGGCGAGCGACATGAAAGATCAGAAGCACATGCCAGCAGATAGCCGCGAGGCCAAAACCCAGAGTGAGAGCCCCGCGGGCCTCTCCAGCGCAGCTGCCGAGCGCTCGCACCTCGAGGGCGCCGCCTGCCGCCACGCTCGCCGCGCGCGTGCCTACATCGCGCTCGTTATGGTGGCCCCCGCCGCCACTTTGGGCGCCGCGACCTACGCCTGGTTTACCAACAACATGAAGGTCAACACCAATTCGGTGAGCGTGCACAGTGACACGTCCAAGCTGGTGCTGGAGCTGGGCGATGCCGACCGCGGCAGCTGGTCGCAGCAGGGCGACGTTTCCCTAGCTTCTATCGCGACCGGCGCCGTGACGCTCTACCCGGTCTCGACCTTCGATCTCAACGGCTTTGCTGCCTGTGCGCAAAACAACTCTGCCGGCGATGCCACAGTGTTTGAGCAGGCAAAAGACAACGGCTCCGCCTTCTACCACGGTTGGATCGACCTGCGCTCCACCATTACCGGAACGGGCGCCAGCAAAGTAAGGGGCAAGGTCAACCTGTATCTGGCCGAATCGCTGGTCCCGCAGGGTGCCGATGCCGAGCTGCTGCGCGCAGCCCGCGTGGGCATCAAGATTTCGAGCGGCAACCAGGTGCTTGCCACCAACATTTTTGAGCTCGACAGCTCTGATAGCGGCCATCGCGACGAGCATCCCGCGACCGCGCCTTCGGGCCTGGCGGGCTACACCGAGGGCATGCTTCTGGGTTGGCAAAACGGCCAGCTTGCTTGCGGTGCCAACGTAACGCAGGACCCAGCCGCCTTTACGCTGGACACGAGCGAGACGGCCGCGCGTCCGCAAAACGCGCTTGCCACGCTTGGGCTTGGCCAGACCTATCGTTTGGATATCTATTACTACATCGAGGGCACCGATCCCGATAGCGCCGACTATCTCTATCAGGATCCGGGCACCTTGCACCTGGCGCTCTTTGCGACCTTGGACGGTGAGTAGCAATGGCACGCGTTGAATCAGACGACCGCCGCTCGGCTAA
>CABRRA010000021.1:0-42219 GCA_902473205.1 uncultured Collinsella sp. | reverse complement strand
GGGGGTCCTTCCGTCCTGCGGAAAGATTTGGGAGCAAAGCCCCTGACCTTCCCTACGTTAACTTCGCTGGCGGCGGCTACAGGGACCTACACTCTGTAAAAGCGCCGGGCTAAAATTATGGCCTTTTATTGGTAGGGGCTCTTGCTAGATTAGGGCACTTATTAGAGGCAGGCTTCGGCGATGCGCTTTTTGAGTTCGTCGATGCCGGTGCCGGTTTGGGAGCTTGTGATGATCACGTTCTCGGCCGGGACGTTGAGTTGCTTTTTGATGGCAGCTGCCTGGCGGGCCTGCTGGGTGCGGCTGAGCTTGTCGGCCTTGGTGAGGCAGACGATAAAGTTGAACTCGTTGCCCTGCAGGTAGTCGATCATGTCATGGTCGAGCTTACTGGGGTCATGGCGAATGTCCACTAGTGACACAACCAAGTTAAAGCTGCGCTCGGAGTCGAAGAAGTCTCCGATAAGTTCTGCCCAGCGGTCACGCTCGGCCTTGGAACGACGGGCAAAACCATAGCCCGGCAGGTCGACAAAGTGCACGTCGTCGGCCTCGAAGAAGTTGATGTTGCTCGTCTTGCCCGGTGTGCTCGAAACCTTGACGAGGTTCTTGCGGCCAAAAAGCTTGTTCATGATCGACGACTTGCCCACGTTGGAGCGGCCGACGAAGCTCACCTCGGGGCAGGTGGACTCGGGAATCTGTGAAACCTTGCCATAGCTGGCAACGAACTTGGCAAGCTGGTAGTTAATGGAATCGGCCATGGACACTCCTTGGTCGTAGGTTTTTACAAAAGAGCGCGCTAATAGATAGCAGCGATACGGCGAACGATATCGAGCGTAATGCCACTCGCGGTACGGGCATACTCGAACAGGTCAAACTCGCGGTCGCAAATCGCATCATACGCCTCGTCACAATTATCGCTGATAGCACGCAGCACCAGGCAATCGACACCATTTTTGGTTGCGACATGGGCAATTGCCGCGCCCTCCATGCCAACACAATCGGCATGCGTCGCCTCGATGGCATCATTGCGCATGGCGGCGCCCGTCACAAAGCGGTTACCCGTGGCAATCGTGCCGACCAGGAACTGCTTTGCGCCCTCGTTCGAAGCGGTCGCATTTGTCGAAGCATCAACAAACCCACGCTCAGCAAGCACATCGGCGGCAATATCGACCAGCGCAGGCGTCGAGACAAACTCCTCGAGCCCCGGTGCAGACTCGGCGATAAGCGCGGTATCGGTATCTAGATAGCGCAGGCATTTGCCAATGACGACATCGTCGATATGGAGCTTGGGATTCAGGCCACCTGCGATACCTGAAAACACAACTGCCTGTGGAGCATACTTGCTAATGAGGTGCTGCGTTGCGGCGGCAGCGTTTACCGTGCCCATACCCGCCGTCGTGGCGACAATCGACAGGCCGTCGAGCCCGCCGGTCACAACGTTCAAGCCCGCCTCCTGTACCATGCAAACGTTGCTCAACTCTTCCTTGATCTGCATGATCTCTTTTTCGAGCGCACCGATAATCGCGATGGTAGCCATGCCATTCCCCAAACCTATTCGAAATTCTCAACCACGGTATGGTACCAGCATTTTGTTTGACCTCGTCAAACGAACACGTTAGACCAGCGCAGCTCGGGTATCAAAGAACGTCTTAGCAATCGCAGCCACCAGCTCACTCGAGCGATCCCTCCATGGCATCGATGTCATGATGCTCATAATGTAGATGTCACCGTCGACATCGATGAGGCCAGCATCACACGTCGCATTGCAACCTGCCTCGCTAATCCAGCCGGCCTTGTTGCGCACCAAAACCTGCTCGTCGGCAATCCCGTCACGAATAAACGATCGGGCTGTAGAGGCCAAAAGGCCCGACAGCCATTGCGACGTCTCACTATCACGGCTCAAATACTCGCTCATCTCGCGCCACAACTTGGCCGAGGTGCGCGGGCAATAGGTGGGGAAATCACTCATCGGATCGAGTGCGGTATCGTAATCGATGCCAAGACTGGCAATCCAATCCTCGTAACCGACACTGTCAAACGCCGCGCGTAACGCAATAAACGAATCGTTGTCCGAATTAACGATCGCGGCATCGATCAGGTCGCGCACCGTCTGCCAACCCATGTTGTAGCCACCATAGGTACCAAGGGAATCATCGAGTGAAACCTGACCCGTCTCGACCAGAGATTCGCAGATGTACAACGCATAGAGCGCCTTGTAGCTACTCGCACCGTAAACCTCGACATCGGGGTTATACGTCACGCCCTTGCCGCTTGACAGGTCGTAGAACACCACACCCACATCGCCTAGCTCCTGCGCCCGACTCAGGGCATCCTGGAGCAAGGCAAGGCTCTCATCCTCCAAGGTAGGAGTCTTGTTATCCACCAACGAGAAGGTCTGAACGGTATCACCCGAAGGGATATCGTTGAAGTCCACCTTCGAAAGTCTCGTCTTGAGATCTGCCGACGCTTTGGACTTTGAAACTTTCTCGTTTTGCGTCTGTACCGTTGACGCATCTGAGTGTGCCATTCGCTCCGACGCGTAGGTTTTGGCGGTAATTCCGAGGATAATAATCGCCAACGTTAGCATCCCAATGGCGGCAATCTTCGTCACGCGGACGCGAGCGTCGGCAAGGTCACGCGAAGACGTGCCCTTCGTCTCATATCTGCTGCTATGCTGCGGCATATACTCGTCCCGCGATGCGTTGTTTCGCACGTGGTCTCCTGACTGCTACCGTTCATATACGAGCAGCATAATACCGAGCAGGCATTTCTTTCCAAAGATATTCAGCGGCGTTTAAGGTGTCTTTAAAGAAACCACAAGCGTATTTATCCAAATGGCACGATTCTGTTGCGCATCTCTGCCCAAAACGCAGTTGCGGTGAAATAGTTCCTGTTTGGGCGGCATAAGCCGAAAAACAAGAACTATTCCACCGCAATTTGACGGGGCTCTTTAGCAATCAACTAGGTGCCCGGGGGCACTCATTTAAGTCTGTCCCCAATGAGTGCCCTTGGGGGCGAAAATGACTCGCTAGCCGATGGCGTTTTTGAGTTCCGTGCGGCGCTTTTTCATGCCGGTCATAACGGCATTGCGCAACTCGGGCATGCGCGCGGTATCCATCTGGGGCACGCCCTCAAGCTTATAGGGAATGCCCAGTTGCTCGTACTTGACGACACCCATCGTGTGATACGGCAGCATCTCCAGGCCGACCACGTTATGCCACGGGGCAATCAGGCGGCCGAGTGCCTCGCACTCCTCCACCGTGTCGGTAATGCCCGGCACCACCACGTGGCGGATAACGACCTTAATCTTGCGACGGGCAAGCTCATCGCCAAACGCCAGAATGCGTGCGGGATCGCAACCGGTCAGCTTTTTATGCTCGACGGGATCGGCGTGTTTAATGTCGAGCAGCACCATATCGGTCTCGTTGAGTACGGCATCGAACTTCTCGGGGTGGTTGGGATCGAACGCATAGCCGCAGCTGTCGAGGCAGGTATGCACGCGGCCATCGGGATTGTTGTGCATTGCACGGAAAAGGTCGGCCAAAAACTCGGGCTGCAGAAGCGGCTCGCCACCCGAAACCGTAATGCCGCCGCTGCGATAGAACTCATGGTTGCTCTGGAACTCGTCCATGAGGTGCTCGACAGTCACCATGGTGCCGCCGTGAACAGACCAAGTATCGGGATTGTGGCAATACGCGCAGCGCATGGGGCAGCCTTGGACAAACACTACGAAGCGGATGCCGGGACCGTCGACCGTACCCATCGTCTCAATCGAATGTACGCGGCCCAGGGCAAACGCAGAGTCCTCGGGACGAGCGTCCACACCCTCGAGCGTCATCTCAGCCATTCCCGCTACCTTGCCTCTCATTGGTTTTGGTTACATAAATACCAGAGCCATTCTAGCCCATACGCATGATGGTGAAACGGTTTAGCGGTCAATTGGGTTGTTCTATTTGGCCCCACGTAAAAGCGGCGGGAGAGCTATCGCAACCCGCCCGCCGCCGTGGCAATAGAAATCGATAGACGCCAGGCCTTACGCCTTGAGCGTGAGCACCGCACCGAAGGCGGTCGGGCCGCAATGGCTCGAGATGACACCGCCGACCTGAGTCCAGGTAATGTCCTTAAAGCCTAGGTCGTGCGCATAGACTTCCATGTCGTCGCGCAGCTCCTCGGAAAGGCCTACCGAATACGCCAGGCCAATGTGCGAGTAGTCAATCTCTCCCTTCGTAACCATGTAGTCAATAAAGGCACGGGCGCATTTGAGCATAGAGCCGCGGAACTTCTTAGTTGCCACGAACTTGCCGCCCGTCACCTCAATGCAGGGCTTAATCTTGAGCAGGTGGGCGCCAAGGAATGCCACGTTGGACAGACGACCGCCCGCCTTAAGGAAGGCAAGGTCGGTAGGAACAAAGCCCAACAGCACGCGGTCCATGACGGAGTTCGTAAATGCAAAGATTTCGTCAACGGTGGCATCGGGGTGAGCCTCGATGTATTTGGCGGTCTCGACGACAACGAGTGACTGGCCTACCGAGACAAAGCGCGTGTCCATGGAGTAGACGTAGTCGCGACCCTTGGCGGCGATCTTCGATGATTGATGCGAGCAGGTCGTTGCCTCGGAATACGCGAGATGTAGAATGGTCGCGTCGGGCTGCTCGGCGTGAATGCGGTCGTACACGTGAGCAAAATCCGCAGGCGCGCAGCCACTGGTCTTGGGCATCACGCCGAACTCGTTGCAGCGCGAATAAATCTCGAGCGGATCAATCGAGCCGTCCTCGACGGTCTCGTCACCAATCGTGACATGCATAGGCACACGCACGATGCCGTAGCGTTCGCAGAGCTCTGGCGTCACATCCGACCCAGACTCAACCACGATTACGTACTTGCCCATTATTATCACGACCCATCTCGACATTGGCTTTTCAATACATGGCACGCGCCGCCGCACTGTTGCACAACAGCGTCCAAGCGCCAAAGAGACGCCGCCCCTTGCACACAACAAAGGACAGCGTCTCCCTGGAAAACTCCGTGCTTATCTAGGATTCCATACGGTTTATTAAGGAGGGTTACTTATTCCGCAAACGGTCGCTATATGCGATAAACGGTAGTTGGCCGCGGTAACTGCGACACATTCCGCCCAGCAAGTCCAATCGTGCTCCATGCACGGTTAATGCACGAGGCGGTAGAAATTCATCGATGCCGCACCCTCGGCGCGCAGCTCCATCGCCGGAACCGCCGGCGAATAGGTACGGCTCGTAAGTGCCGCCTCGCCGCCATTTGCAAAAATCTCGACCATCGTAGTGTCCGAAAGCACGCGTAGGTCGCGAAGCTCGCCGAGCTCAATCGACCTCTGGTCGCGCCCATAGCCTTCGTCACCCATATCGAGGGTAAGCATCCCGTCCGTATAACGCACAAAGACACCCTTGCGGATTTCGAGCTCGATCACCTGGGCGCCCTCACAGGAAACCACAAGATCAAACAGGCGGCCCGGCTCCTCAACGGTTTCACCGCCTGTCGCGCGAACGCAGTCGCCGCGCATCTTCTCAATCTCGTGCGCCGGCTGCTGACAGAGCTTACCATCGCGTATGCTCAGCTCTCGCGGCACCGTCAACGCGCACTGCCACCCGCGTGCCACCGTCGGGTTTTCTGCCGTCGCATCGGGGCAACCAGACCACCCGATCATCAAACGCCGACCCGCAGCATCCTCAAAGGACTGCGGTGCATAGAAATCAAAGCCGGCATCGACCATCGGGGGCATGCCCTGCCCGGTGATCTTAAAGCTCGGCGCCTCCCAATCGGCCTCGATGGAGAACCACACGCACTGGTGCGGATTGCGGTAACGCCAACCATCGGCGGGCACGCCCTGCGGACAGCAAACGAGAATTAGCTCGCCATCAAGCTCAAATAGATCAGGGCACTCCCACATAAAACCAAACTTCTCGCCCAGCTCAATGCGCGTCGCATAGCTCCAATCCTCTAGATCGCTCGAGGTATAGACAAGCACGCAGCCGCGGTCGTCTTTCGTACGAGCGCCCAGAACCATGTAGTAGATACCATCGTGTTCAAGGATCTTGGGGTCGCGTACGTGCGTACCGATATCGTCGGGGTAATCGACCGGCCCAACAGCTATGCGCTTCTCGCCCAATTCGTCGGGGTTCTCGGCAACCACATGAATCTGGTTTTGCTCACGGCCCGTCAACACGTAGTCGTAATCATCGCGGTCAAAATGCTTGACGTTGCCGGTATAGAAGTAGTGAATCTTGCCGTCGTGTACAAAGGCAGAACCAGAATACGCTCCGCTCGAATCCAAATCGGAATCGGGGAACAGCACAGGGCCGCGATTCTCGTACGTCACAAAATCCTTTGTTGTCAGATGATTCCAAAGCACTGGACCGCCATGCGCAGCATCGAATGGATCGTATTGGTGATAGATGTGATACGTATCACCGATCTGCACCAAACCGTTGGGGTCGTTGAGCCAGCCAAGCTCAGGCTCCACATGGAACAGGAGCCTATCGGGGTCGGACGCGATGCGACCCGCCGTCTCATCCTGTCCGGCACGCCACTGCTCATAGTCCGTGCGCGTCACCTTATTTTTTTGATTAAACATCGCCATTGGCTTTCTCGTCTATAGGGAAGGACGCTCGACTCACACGAGTCGAACGCCCTTCCTCAAATGGACTTATCCTCAGATTACGCTGAACGGCTCAACTAGAAGCTAACGTCGAAGCCAGCGCCAGCGCCCTCTTCATCGGTGGTCGGCACGCCCTTTGCCTTGTTGTAGGCAAAGATCAAGACGATCGGCACGATGAAGGCGATGAGATTGCCGGCCACATACCACACGAGCGTCTCGGGCGTAACGATGAGCAGGCCAAGCACACCGGTCAGACCCTGACCGATAGCGCGCACCTCAAAGAGCTTCACGAAGGCACCGCCGCAGCCTGCACCGATGCAAGCGCAGACGAACGGGATGATCGAGTAGCGCATGTTTGCAGCAAAGATTGCGGGCTCGGAGATACCGACCAGCGTCGGGATAAAGGACGACATGCAGATGTTGCGCTCTTTGGAATGCTTCTTGTGAATGAGGTACATGCCGATGGCGCCGCCGCCCTGGGCGATGATGGAAACCGACCAGATGGCCTGGATGTAGTTGAAGCCAGTCGTGGCGACGAGGTTTGCCTCGATACCCTGGATGAACTGATGCGTACCGGTAACGACGAGCGGCTGCAGGAATGCGGCAAAGACAAAGGCACCGAAGACGCCCATCCTGTTGTACAGGATATCGATTACACCGGCGAGGACGTCGCCGATCAGGTTGCCGAGCGGGCCGAACACGGTGAACAGGGCGACGTTAGCAAGAATCAGGGTAACGGTCGGGACAAAGACGAACGAGACGACCTCGGGGATGTACTTCTGGGCAATCTTTTCGACCTTGGCCATAAACCAGGCAGTCAGGATTGCAGGGAACACGCCGCCCTGGAAAGCAACCATGGGAATGGAGAGCGGACCAAAGTTCCAGTACTCAGCACCCGTCGGATCCATAACGAACGTGTTGCGGTTCATAAGGCTCGGGTGAACCATGACGATACCGACGAGGATGCCCAGAATCGGGTTACCGCCAAAACGCTTCACCGCGCTGTACATAACCAGGACAGGCAGGTAGTCAAACGTGGTGGCGATAATGGCAAAGAAGCTTGCGAGGTTCTTGAGGAACTCGCTGTGGTCGGCAAGGCTGCCCTCCATGCCAAAGAGGCCGTTGGCAACGATCAGCGACTTAAGGCCGATGATGATAGCAGCGCCGACGAAAGCGGGAATGATGGGGATAAAGATATCCGAGAATACCTTGAGGACCGAGAAGAACTTGCCCTTCTTGTCCGCCTCGGCGCCCTTGACCTCGGAAGCGCTGATCTCCTTAACGCCCGTCAGAGCCATAAACTCATCGTAAACCTTGTTGACGGTACCGGTACCGAAGATGATCATGAGCTGGCCGCTGTTGTACAGCACGCCCTTGACGCCATCGATGTTCTCGAGCTCGGCCTTGTTGTACTTGCTCGTATCCTTGAGCACCAGACGCAGACGCGTAACGCAATGCGTGGCGCCCTCGATGTTCTCCAGACCGCCGACGTTATCGACGACTAACTGAGACACTACTTTGTAGTCCATGTTCCTCTCCATTCCTTTACGAAATCATAAGACGTTTTGATGCCATTACAGAGACGCGATCGTTGCATTTGCGCACTTAAGCGTACCGTCGGTGACCGTCAGCGCCACACCCTGGCCCTGCTTATTGCAGAATCGAGCGTTAAGCGCAACATCATCGACAAAGATGGTCGCGATATCGTCGTCAACGACCAGGCGCACATGATGAGTGCCCTCGCCCTTAAAGAACAACGGACGCTCGAGGCCCATGTTGTTGACCTGGAACCACGGATACTGGGGGGCCGCCGTAAACTCGAGCTTGCCCTCACGCAGGTTGGCGCGGAACTCATAGGCAAGACCGGACTCGGCGTCCTCGGCAAGCTTCACCGAGAAGCCGGCAGCGTCACCGGCGAGCTCGATGTCGGCATCGAGCATATAGGTGGAACCGGCATCCGCGGCGAGCACCTGCTCGACCTTGCCCGACTCGCAGGAGAGCTCAAAGGCCTCGACTGCCTTAGCCTCGCCAAAGGCGCCAAGCATGCTGTCAGGAAGCTTGGTGCCGAGCGTTCCGTCGGCACGCTGAACGATCTCGAGGGGCATAAAGGTGCCACCCCACAGGTAAGAGCTGGGGTCGCCGCCCTCGTCACGCGTAGGAACCCAACCAAAGAGAACGCGGCGCTCGCCGTCAAATGCGGTACGCGCGGCATAGTACGCGCGGCCATCGAAGGAATCGTCCGCAGGAGTGATCCAAGGACCGTTGATAGAGCGAGACATGCGGTAACGGGTCTTGTTGCCATCACTGTACTCGGAGAACACCAGATACCACCAGTCGCCCATCTTAAAGAGATCAGGCATCTCGAACATGGTGTACAGGCCCGGATTCCACCAGTCGCCCTGGAACTCCCAGGTATCCAGGTCCTTGGAGGTGAACTTGACCAGACGACCGGTCATCAGACGCTTGTCCTCGCCCACACGCGTGCCGAGGATGAGCATATACTCTTCGTTCTCCTCATCCCAAAGCACAAAGGGATCGCGCCAGTTGCGGTCATCGTAACCCTCCTGGGGCGGAAGCAGCGTCTCGGCGATGTTCTTCTCCCACTTGACGGCGTCGTCACTCGTTGCGTGAAGAAGAACCTGCTTCATCAAGCGTGCCTTGACCTTATCGCGATTGCAACCAGTGTAGAGCGCATGGTACTTGTCGCCCACCTTAAACACCGTGCCGGCATAAACATACTGGTCGACTTCCTCGTCGCCGCCACGCTCAAGGCTCTCGCCAAAGTCTTTGTAATTGACGAAGTCCTTGGTTGTCGCGAGTGCCCAGCCAAACGGCTCTCCGAAAGGTCCGGGGTTTCGCGTGTCACGCTGATGATAGAGATAGAACGTGCCGTCCTCGCCGTACGGCATGATGTCGCCCACCCAAATTCCCTCAGGCTGGTAATACACCTTGTGCATCCGAGACTTCCTTCCCACGTGATACTAACTCGGTACAACTGCAAGATATGTCAATCGTTTTCATATGTCAAACGTTTTCACACCAATACGTCTTTTCGCAGTTCCAGTCGTCGGCAAACGGTTGACATATGCCGGCGAACGGTCATCAGAGGCGTTTGAGGAATTCTTTTGACACGGGATGAACTACGCGGTTTTGCCCTCAATGAGTTCAACGGGGAGCTTGGTATTCGATTCGGGCTTTTCACCGTTAACAAGAGCGATGATGGATTGCGCCGCGAGCTCTCCGATGCGATCGATATCTTGACGAACGGTTGTTAAGTCAGGCATAAACGTCATAGTGCGGCGGGCGCCATCCGCGCCCACGACCTTAATATCGTCCGGAGCGCTCAAGCCGCGCTGCTTCATCACGTTAAGACAGATAGCCGCCATCGTGTCGTCTCCCGCAAAGATGCCGTCAATATCGGGGTTCTCATCGAGGATCTTCGCAACGACCGCACTCTTTTCGTCATCGGACTTAACGAACTCGACCTCACGGACAAGCGCGGGCAAACCGGCCTGCTCCACAACATCGTGGTAGGCATCGGTACGCTTATTGGCAGGCATGCGCATGCGGCTATTGTTGCGCAGGCACAAGATGCGCGAACACCCGTCATCAATCAGGCGACGCGTGGCAAGTTCGCCGATGCCATAGCTGTCGCTCGCAATCTGAACAGAGGCCTCGCCAAGGTCGCAGTCGATACCAACCAGACTCAAGCCCATCTCGGCATACGCCTCGGCACCGATATTAAGCGAGTTGACGATGACGCCATCAACCATATTGCGTCGAAGCATGTCGATATAAGAGCGCTCAAGCTCGGGTCGATTGGCGCTATTGCACAGCAGCATCTTAAAACCGTTTTCGGCCAGGGTATGCTCAATGACTTGAACCACTTGGGCATGAAACGGACTGCTGACATAGGGGACGATCATACCGATAAGATTCAGGCGACCGTTGAGCATGGCACGAGCGATATCGTTGGGCGTATAGTTGATGCGCTTCATCGCGGCATGGACCTTATCGCGGGTCTCTTGGCTAATATAGCCGCGATTATTAAGCACACGAGATACCGTAGTAGGCGAAACCCCCGCCACCGCCGCAACTTCCTTGATGCCAGGCTTAGCCGTATCCTTAGAACGAGCACTCTCGCGAGCCATAGCACCCTCCCCCATCAACATGTCATACGTTTACATACGAACAAAGCATACCCCAACAAGAGCGGGAAGACGGTAACAGTACAAGTAAGTAAACGACTCATCCAAATAATTAGGAGAGTTCCGCCTAAAGGGTGACTACACAGGACCCCCGCCGAGGCTGTTTGGGCTACCTCCCAAAACATTCCGCAGGACGCAAAGAGGCTCGCCGCACAAAGTGCGCAGCGAGCCTCTTTGCATGTCCGAGGACACCAATTTAATTTAGCGTGGTTCCCTAAAGGGCGACAACGCAGGAGACCCGGCAAGGCCGGGAGCACTTTGTCTCGCAAACATTCCGCAGCCGCGAAGCGGCGAGGACGTTTGAGAGGCAAAGTGCGTAGGCCTTACCGGGCCTCCGGTGGGAGTTGAGTCCCTTTAGAACTTGTCGTGGAAGGTACGCGCAATGACCTCGTCCTGCTGCTCCTTGGTGAGCGTGTGGAAGTTCACGGCATAGCCGGAAACGCGGATGGTCAGCTGCGGATACTTCTCGGGGTGAGCCTGAGCGTCGAGCAGCGTCTCACGGTTGAAGACGTTGATGTTCAGGTGGTGGCCACCCTTCTCGGCGTAAGCGTCGAGCATGTGGACCAGGTTATCGGCCTGGGTCTCGGAAACTTCAGAAACCTTCATAATGTGTCTCCTTCGATTAATAGGCGCCGGCCGAAACCGGCGCACTAATCAGTAATCGTTATTGTTAGTATAGCACTAACAATAGTTACTCGCCCAGCTGATCAAGGTCGATATCGCCAAAGAACACCTGATCCTCCTTGCCGAGCGCACTCGGGATAATGGAGAAGGTGTTGGAGATGCCGTCCTGAGCATCACGGAACGGGAGCTTAGAAACCGAAGACAGCGAAGCGATGGCGCCGTGGCTATCGCGCTTGTGCATGGGGTTAGCACCCGGGGCGAACGGCTGGCCAGCCTTGCGGCCGTCGGGCGTGGAGCCGGTCTTCTTACCGTACACGACGTTGGAGGTAATGGTCAGAACCGAGGTCGTGGGCACGGAGTTGCGGTAGGTGTCGTTCATGCGGATGTACTCCATGAACTGGTGCACAACGTCGTGAGCGATCTGGTCGACGCGGTCGTCGTCGTTACCGTACTTGGGGAACTCGCCCTCGGTCTCGAAGTCGACGATGATGCCGTTCTCGTCACGGACGGGGTGGACCTTGGCGTACTTGATGGCGGACAGGGAGTCAGCCACGACGGAAAGGCCAGCGATGCCCGTAGCGAACCAGCGGTGCACGTGCTTGTCGTGCAGAGCCATCTGGATGCGCTCGTAGCAGTACTTGTCGTGCATGTAGTGAATGATGTTCAGCGAGTTGACGTACACGCCAGCGAGCCACTTCATCATGTCGTTGTACTTGGCCACAACGTCGTCGTAATCGAGCGTATCGCCCTCGACGGCGCGATACTTGGGGCCGACCTGCTTCTTGGAGACCTCGTCAACACCGCCGTTGAGTGCATACAGCAGGCACTTGGCCAGGTTGGCGCGGGCGCCGAAGAACTGCATCTCCTTGCCGATGCGCATGGAGGACACGCAGCAGGCAATGCCGTAGTCGTCGCCGTGATAGACGCGCATGAGGTCGTCGTTCTCGTACTGGATCGAGGAGCTGGCGACAGAAGTCTTGGCGCAGAACTTCTTGAAGTTCTCGGGCAGACGGGTCGACCACAGAACGGTCATGTTGGGCTCGGGGCTGGTGCCCATGTTCTCGAGCGTGTGCAGGTAGCGGTAGCTCATCTTGGTAACGAGCGTACGGCCGTCAACACCCATGCCGCCGATGGACTCGGTGACCCACTGCGGGTCGCCGGTGAACAGGGCCTGGTACTCGGGGGTACGGGCAAACTTGACCATGCGGAGCTTCATGATGAAGTGATCCACGAACTCCTGGATCTGCTCCTCGGTGAAGGTACCGTTGGCAAGGTCGCGCTCAGCATAGATGTCGATGAACGTAGAGGTACGGCCGATGGACATAGCGGCGCCGTTCTGCTCCTTGACGGCAGCAAGGTAGGCGAAGTACATCCACTGGATGGCCTCCTGCGTGTTGGTAGCAGGGTTGGAAATATCGAAACCATAGGTCTCGGCCATCATCTTGAGCTCGCCGAGGGCGCGGATCTGCTCCTGCAGCTCCTCACGATCGCGGATGTTGTCGGCGGTCATGACTGTCGGAGTGGAAGCCTTCTGGGCCTCCTTGTCCTTGATCAGGTAGTCGACGCCGTACAGGGCAACACGACGGTAGTCGCCGATGATGCGGCCGCGGCCATAGCCATCGGGCAGACCGGTGATGATGTGAGCCGAGCGGCAAGCACGCATCTCGGGGGTGTAGACATCGAAGACACCGGCGTTGTGGGTCTTGCGCTCGAAGGTGTAGCGCTCGACAACGTTCTCGTCGACCTTGTAGCCGTGCTGGCTGGCAGCCTGACAAGCGATGCGGATACCACCGTTGACGTGCAGCGCGCGCTTGAGCGGCTTGTCGGTCTGGAGGCCAACAATGGTCTCCTTGTCGCGATGGGCATTATCGATGTAGCCAGCGGGGTGGCTCACGATACCCGTGACGGTCTTGGTGTCCATATCGAGGACACCGCCCTGCTCGCGCTCCTTAAGCAGCAGGTCGAGAACCTCGCCCCACAGCTCCTTGGTACGCTCGGTCGGGCCGGCGAGGAACGACTCGTCGCCCTCGTAGGGGGTGTAGTTCTTCTGGATGAAGTCTCGGACGTCAACCTCTCCCGTCCAAATGCCTTCCTTGAAGCCTTCCCATGCCTCCTGCATTGTGTAACCACGCTCCTAGTTACGTGTAATGCGGCGCTCTCTCACACCGCTGCTTATTGAATTCTTGAATTATCGGCTTGCACTACCGGCTTCTTCCGTTCTTCACCACACGTTGGTACAGGGAAAAACGTTTGTCCACCTTGGAACTGCAACCCAAAACCCAAGATTTCACCCGTTTGAGAAGGATAACATAGAGACCCTCTCCATCTGGGCTGTTATATGTTTCTTTTTTTATATCATAAAGGCTTTTTTTACAAACCCGCAGGAAATGCGAGCTCGAACAACTACCGTTCACCGATTTGTATGGTATTTTTCCTTGCCTTTGTACGACGTTCGCTCTAGCTGTTATGCCAGCTTTAGCAGGGTAAAGTGTCCCAGAGACCCTACAGAAACTGCAGGGCGGCCACGGGATCCCCCGTGGCCGCCCTGTGGCGTAGCTAGTTTTTAGCTTTGATTGCCGCTTGGCATTAGGCGGCTGCGGCGGCCTTGTCGGTCGTTGCCTTGCTATCGCCGTTGCCCTGGCCCTCAAAATGCTTGTAGCACCAGCTGGTGACCAGCGGGGTCAAAATAGCCGTCACGATTGCGCAGGCAGCAACCTGTGCCGTAGCCGTCGCGAGCACGGCGCCGCCGTACATGGCCCCGTTGACGCTTGCCATGGCAGCAGGCGTGGCCACATTGGCTCCGGCGCAGCTCGAAATGGCCGCACCTGCGACACCCGTACCACCCGTGAGCTTATCGACCGCGATGACGGGAATTGCAAAGATCACCGAGCAGATCACGCCGAGCAGGATGCCGGGAAGACCGCCGTTGATAAGCTGGCCAAAAGTCATGGTCGAGCCCATGGCAAAGAAGACGAGCACGATGATGGCGGAAAGTGCCGGTGCCATCATCTTCTTAAAGCTGGGGAACAGGTTACCCAGAATAATGCCGACGACGATCGGCAGAATGGCGCCCACGAGCGACCAGCCGATCGGGGCCTGGCCGGCAGCGCCGAGCACGATCATCGTGACCGGAGGGCCGACAACCAGCGTGGTGATGGCGACAGCGCCACGCTCAGCCTCGTTGCCCATAGTGCCCATCAGCCCAGCGTACATAGCGTTGTTGGCGCCGGTGCAAGCCGCTAGCATCACCATGGCAGAGATGCCAAACAGGTTGTCGTTGAACACATAAAGGATGAGCAGCGACACGGCAACGACCACGATCTGCTTGACGGCGATGATGATGGCGCCGCGTGCAGCGGCGGCAGGAGCACTCTTAAACGAAATCGTCGTACCGACGATGAGCAAAAAAGCGCCCACGAGCGGGCCTGCGCCCTGCTGGGTCATACCAAGCGTAAAGCTGCCGAGCGTTTTGAACAGGTCGGGGAATAGCGTGTTGAGCAGGCAGCCCAGCAAAAGCGGCACCAAAATATTGGCACCCGGGATGGAGGACATCTTAAAGAACGGCTCCTTTGCCGCCGGCGCCTCCACCGCAGTCGATTCACTCATATATATCTCCTTTGGATGCATGCGAATCGTAGCCGCACGCGCCTATGTCAGAAAGAAGGCGACGGTCCCGAGTCGCAGGAGCCGTCGCCGAATAATCATCGCGGGGTATTACCCGTCCAGGACGATGCCGCCGTCGCAGTCACCGATCTCGCCGTTCACGAAGCTGGCGAGGTCGGAGGCAAAGAAGAGCACCATCTGCGCAGGCTCGCTGGCCTGGGCGGCACGGCCCAGAGGAATACCGTTGATGATGCGCTGAGAGTTCTCGTCAGAGAGAATCGAGGTCATATCGGTAAGCGTGAGCGACGGGCACACGGCGTTGCAGCGAACGCCAAACTTGCCGCCTTCCTTGGCGACTGCCTTGGTTAGACCGTTAACACCGGCCTTGGAGCTCGCGTAGGCAGCGGTGCCGAGCAGGCCGCCGCCGATCTTGCCAGCAACAGAGCTCACGTTGACGATAGTGCCGGCATGGGCCGCCTTAAAGTGCGGGTACACGGCATTCATCATGGTAAACGTACCATTGAGGTTGATGTCAATGGTGCGACGCCACTCGGTGTCATCGATCTCGTCGAACTTCTTGGTGCTGATGACACCAGCACAGTTAATCAGGATATTGGTTTGAGGCAGGTCCGTAAAAATCTGCTCGACAGTCTCGCGCACCTTGGGTGCATCAGCGACATCGAGCTGATAGAACTTGTTGCCCTCGCCAAGCTCGGCCACAGCGGCCTCGCCCTTAGCAGCGTTCCTTGCGATGAGCGCGACATGTCCGCCGCCCGCGACGATGCCCTTGGCGATCTCGAGGCCAATGCCCTGAGTGCCGCCCGTGACAATCGCGGTCTTGCCCGTGAAGTCAAATGCCATGACTCCATCCCCCTTTATATAAGGTGTCTCCTCGCGGGAAGTTGAAGCATCGCACGTGGCGATTATATGAGTCCCAGTCGTCATGGTGGTGACAACCCCTCGCCTAACCGCGTGCATAATAGTTCTTTGAAACGCTTCAGCAATTGAATGATTTTAAGTCTTTATGCGCTCTTTATATTGCCACTGTATGAGGCCCGCGTATGAGGGTATCATCTTCCACCGAAAATAGTTTCTAGTGTTAGGGGTTTTCGGTGGAAGATACCGATTTCCGTGAACTTGGGCGTCAGCTCCTTACCGAGTTCGGCAGCATGCATCAGCGCATTTCGCGCTTTGCGGACAAAGCCCTCGGCGGCGAAATGGCCGTCATGCGCGCCCTCATACTCGCCGGCGGTTCGCTCACGCCGAGCGAACTCGCTGATCGCGCCTGGGTCTCGAGTGCCCGCATCGCCAATATCCTACGCGCTCTCGAAGCCAAGGGCTGGGTCGAGCGCGAGCACTCAAAGACCGACCGTCGTCGCGTACACGTCACGGTGACCGACAAAGGATTCCAGGATCTCGAAATCAAACGTCGGGAATTCGAGAACCGCACTGCGGCTTTCCTCGAGCAGCTCGGCGAAACAGATACCCAAGAGATGGTGCGTCTTCTAAGGCGTGCCAACGAAATTATCGACCGCAATCAAGAAAGGAGAGATGCCGAGTGAGGATTCTCAAGCTCTTTAAAAAGCATATCCTGGCACTATTCGCAGCTATCGTACTTATCGTAATCAGCTGCAACGCCGATCTGGCACTGCCTACCTATATGAGCGACATCGTCGACGTGGGTGTGCAGCAAGGCGGCATCGCCTCGCCCGTGCCCGACACCATTCGCGCCGAATCGCTCAACGACCTCGAACTCTTTATGAGCGCCAAGGACGCCAAAGCTGTGGAGGCCGTGTTTAGCAAGGCTGACAAAAACGGCATTCGAACGTACAAGGGCACCGAGGAAGAGCGTGCCGATGGAGGCAAGATTGCCGACATTATGAGCCTGCCCGAGACTGTCGTCCTTTCGCTCAACCAGGGCATTGACGCCAACTCCATGGGCGACATGATGGGCTCGTCCAGCGAGAAAGACAACGACGCTGCTCAGGCCATGCCCACCCCCGAGCAAATGGCAGCGATGACGCCCGAGCAGCTCGCCGAGATGCAGCAGAAGGCCGCGGCGGCGCAAAACATGCAAAAGCAGATTGATGCCGACGGCGGCAAGATCACCATGAAGAGCCTGCGTCTGGGCGTTGAAGGCGGTCTGGTAGACCAAAGTAAGCTCGTCGAGGGCGCCAACCAAATGGCGGACAAAATGGGCTCCATGTCGGGCTCCATCGTCACCCAGCGCGCCGTGAGCTATGTACAGGACGAGTACAAGGCACAGGGCATCGACCCCGCCGACGTGCAGAACGCCTACCTGGGCCGCATGGCAACCACGATGTTTGGGCTGTGCCTGGTGTCGCTCGTCGCCACCATCCTGACCGGTGCCGTGGCTTCGCGCACCGCCTGCTCCATCGCCCGCGACCTGCGCCGCGAGACCTTCAACAAGGTTATGCACTTCTCACCGGCCGAGGTGGGCAAGTTTAGCCAGGCCTCGCTCATTACCCGCTGCACCAACGACATTCAGCAGATCCAGATGGCCGCAACCCTGTTTATCCGTATGTGCCTGATGGCCCCCGTCATGGGCATCGTCGCCGTCATGCGCGTCCTGGCCAACCACACCGGCCTGGAGTGGACCATCGCCGTTGCCATCATCGCGGTCTCGGCCGTCGTCGGCGTGCTTATGGGCCTCACCATGCCCAAGTTCAAAAAGATGCAGAGCTTTGTGGACCGCGTGAACCTTACCGCCCGCGAGCTGCTCGACGGCCTTATGCCTATCCGCTCGTTCAACCGCGAGGAGCACGAGCTCGAGCGTTTTGACAAGGCTTCGCTCGACCTGATGACCACGCAGCTCTACACCAACCGAGCCATGAGCTTTATGATGCCGCTCATGATGCTCGTCATGAACTGCATCACCGTGCTTATCGTCTGGTTTGGCGCGCAGGGCGTGTCCGACGGCGTGATGCAGGTCGGCAACATGATGGCGTTTATCTCCTATACCATGCAGATCGTCATGGCGTTTATGATCCTCACCATGGTTTCGGTCATCCTGCCCCGTGCCGAGGTCGCAGCCGAGCGCGTGGAAGAGGTCATCACCTGCCCCACGAGCATCAACGACCCCGCCTCGCCCAAACTGCCCACGGCCAGCGCTCCGCGCGGTGAGCTCACCTTCCGCGACGTGAGCTTCCAGTATCCCGATGCCCGCGCCGACGTCATCAGCGGCGTGAACTTCACCACGCATGCCGGTCAGATGCTCGGCATCATTGGCTCCACGGGCTCGGGCAAGTCTACGCTCGTACAGCTGATTCCGCGCTTATACGACGTCACGGGCGGCAGCATTTCGCTCGACGGCATCGATGTGCGCGACATGACCCTTTCCGAGCTGCGCCGCCGCATCGGTTACATCCCGCAGCAGGGTCGCCTGTTCTCGGGCACTGTCGAGAGCAACCTCAAGTTTGCCGGCGACATGGTAAGCGACGAGGATATGCGCCAGGCGGCACGCGTCGCCCAGGCGGAGGACTTTATCGCCGGGCGCGAGGGCGGCTACGACTCCCCCATCAGCCAGGGCGGTTCCAATGTTTCGGGCGGTCAGCGCCAACGTCTGGCCATCGCCCGCGCGTTGGCCAAAAAGCCCGAGGTCGTGGTGTTCGATGACTCGTTTAGCGCCCTCGACTACAAGACCGACGCGCGTCTGCGCGAAGAGCTGGCCAAAAACGTTACCAACGCCGCACTCGTGGTCGTGGCCCAGCGCATCGCGACCATCATGCACGCCGATCAAATCATCGTGCTCGACGACGGCCACGTGGTGGGCACCGGCACGCACGAGGAGCTGCTGCACAACTGCCCGGCATACCTGGAGATCGCACAGTCGCAGCTTTCCGCCGAGGAGCTGGGGCTCACCCAAGAAGAAATTGCAGCCGTTATGGAAGGAGGCGAGCGCTAATGGCAGACGAGACCAAGACTCAGATTCCCAAGCCCACCCGCCAGCGCGGTCCCATGGGCCGCATGGGCGGCATGCGTCGCGGCGAAAAGGCCAAGGACTTTAAGGGCACCATGAGGCAGCTGCTCGGCTATATCGGTCAGCATAAGATTGCCGTGTTTACCGCCGTCGCCTTTGCCGTGTGCTCGGTCATCTTTAACATTGTGGGGCCCAAGGTGCTCGGCCAGGTTACCACCAAACTGTTTGAGGGCCTGGTTGCCAAGGTAAACGGTACCGGCGACGTTGACTTTGCCTGGATTGCCAAGACGCTCGGCTTTTTGCTCTGCCTGTATCTGGCAAGCTCTGTCTGCAGCCTCATCCAAGGCTGGCTCATGACCGGCGTCACGCAAAAGATTTGTTACCGTATGCGCAAGGAGATCGCCGCCAAGATTGCCGTCGTGCCGATGAGCTACTTCAACGGCCACAGCAAGGGCGACGTGCTCAGCCGCATCACCAACGACGTCGATACGCTGGGCCAGTCGCTCAACCAGAGCGTGACGCAGCTCATCACCTCGGTGACGCAGATTATCGGCGTGCTCGTCATGATGCTTTCGATCAGCCTGCCGCTTACCGGCGTCACCGTGCTCACGCTGCCGGCCGCCGCGATTATCTTGACCGTAATGATTCACTTCTCGCAGCCGTACTTCCGCGAGCAACAGCAGGTTCTGGGCGCCGTCAACGGCATTATCGAGGAGGACTTTGCCGGCCAGAACGTCATTCAGGTGTTCGACCGCGCCGAGGCCTCAATCGAAGAGTTCGACCGTCAAAACGACCGTCTCTTTATTAGTGGCTGGCGCTCGCAGTTCCTGTCGGGCCTGATGATGCCGCTTATGAGCCTGGTGGGCAACATGGGCTACGTGGGCGTCGTCGTGGTGGGTGCGCAGCTCGCGCTGACCGGCAATGCCACGCCCGGCGACATCCAGAGCTTTATCCAGTACGTTCGCAACTTTACGCAACCCGTGCAGCAGCTGGGCAACGTGAGCAACACGATGCAGTCGATGGCCGCTGCCACCGAGCGCGTCTTTGAGTTCCTGGCCGCGCCCGAGGAGGAGCAGAAGGCCGACGCGCAGATTCCCGAGAAGCGCCCCGGTCACGTGGAGTTCGACCACGTCAAGTTTGGCTACACGCCCGACAAGACCATCATCCACGACTTTAGCTGCGAGGCGCAGCCCGGCCAGACCATCGCCATCGTCGGTCCCACCGGCGCCGGCAAGACCACGCTCATTAAGCTGCTGCAGCGCTTTTACGACGTGGACGGCGGTTCGCTGCGCGTTGAGGGCATCGACGTGCGCGATTGGGACCGCGCGGCGCTGCGCGGCGAGTTTGCCATGGTGCTACAGGATACCTGGCTGTTTAACGGCACGATCCGCGAGAACATCCGCTACGGACGCCCCGATGCGAGCGATGCCGAGGTCGAGGCCGCTGCACGCGCCGCACGCTGCGATCACTTTATCCATACGCTCGCTGGCGGCTACGACTTTATGATCAACGAGGAGGGCACTAACCTGTCGCAGGGTCAGCGCCAGCTCGTGACCATCGCCCGTGCCATTTTGGCCGACCGCCCGGCGCTGATTCTGGACGAGGCGACCTCCAACGTCGATACCCGCACCGAGGAGCTTATTCAGCGCGCCATGGATGCGCTGATGCAGGGCCGCACGAGCTTTGTCATCGCGCACCGCCTGTCCACGATCCGCAACGCCGACGTGATCTTGGTAATTCGCGACGGCGACATCGTCGAAAAGGGCACGCACGACGAGCTGCTCGCCCAGGGCGGCTTCTACGCCGACCTGTACAACTCGCAGTTCGACGAAGCGGCGTAAAACCGGCAGCAAACAACCGCAATGCCAAGAAAACGGGGGCGCAGGACAACCTGCGGTAGCGCACAGAGATGTGGTGTAAGAGGCGGGGCATGCCCCGCCTCCGCCCTTTCTTGAAAGGGAGGGGACACCGCCTAGAATTCGTCGTTGGAGTAATGAAGGTGACGAATGGAAGGAAAGGCGATGCCCCAAGAAGAGAGTGTACTGCGCCTCGGTCGCGACGAGGCCCTCGAGGCGGCGAGGCTTTGGCAGGAGTGCGGCGACGCGCGCGAGTTCGCGTGCAGGGTGCTGGGCGGCGTGATGAACGCACTGATGGACTCCGAGGCCCAGCAGATGTGCGGCGCGAGCCGCAACGAGCGCAGCGACGGCAGGGAGAACAGCCGCAACGGCTACCGCCCCAGGTCGCTCAAGACCGCCGTGGGCGACGTGGAGCTCGAGATACCCAAGCTCAGGCACGGCACCTACTACCCCGAGGGCATGCTCGCGCGATGGTCGCGCGTCGACACCTCGGTGGCCGCCATCGTGCAGGAGATGTACGTGTGCGGCGTGTCCACCCGCAAGGTCGAGCGCGTGGCGTCCAAGCTGGGCATATCCTCGCTGTCGAGCTCGGAGGTCTCGAGCCTCTGCTCCGACCTCGACGCCGAGGTGGCGGAGTTCCGCCGCCGCGACCTCTCGGGCACGCCGTGCTGCTACCTGTGGCTCGACGCCACCTACATGAGCTGCAGGGTCGGCTCGTCGGTCGTCTCGCAGGGCGTCGTGACCGCGATCGGGCTGGGCGCCGACGGGCGCAAGCACTTCCTGGGCTGCGACGTGGTCGACACCGAGAGCGAGGACTCCTGGGCGGCATTCCTCGGCGGGCTGCGCGAGCGCGGGCTGGCCGGCGTTCGCCTCGTGGTCTCCGACAGCCACGCCGGGCTCGTGGCCGCCGTCTCGCGCCTGTTCCAGGGCTGCGCATGGCAGCGCTGCGTGACGCACCTGCAGCGCAACCTCCAGAGCGCCTGCTCGGGCAGGCCCGAGGACTCCAAGGCGGCCGTCAGGGACCTCGTGCACGCCGCGGTCTACCAGGACGACCCCGACCTCGCGCGCTGCGTGTGGGCCGAGGCGGCGCCCTGGGTGGCGTCGGTGTCCGCCAGGGCCGGCGAGGTCTTCGAGCAGGCCGAGGACTCCGCGCTGGCGTTCACGGCCTTCCCCAGGGCGCACTGGGCCAAGCTCCGCACCAACAACGTCCAGGAGCGCGCCAACCGCGAGATCAAGCGCCGCTACAGGGTCGTGCAGTCCTTCCCCTCGAGGGAGTCGATGCTGCGCCTGACGTGCGCGAGCCTCATGGAGACCGAGGGGCAGTGGTCCCAGCAGCGCGTGTTCTCCGAGGCCTCGGCCGCCGAGGGCTTCGCCGAGCCCGCGGACAGGCCGGCCCCGACAGAGGGGAGGCGCCGCGCGCTCGGGCGGCGCGCCAGGGAGATAGTGGACGAGATAGTCGAGAAGCGCGGCCTCAAGAAGGAGTAACATCGGGGCTTGCAGCGACGGACCTCAGGACACTCTTACACCACGTCTGCGCGCGCCACCCAACCTGCGCCCCCGTTTTTGCTCTGCGACCCTCAAACCGCCTCCCCTGGGACCTGATTGACAGCCCCTTCGAGGCCCCGTGGGCAAAAAATGGCAAATATGAGTACTGTTACCCTTTTAGTAACAGCCAAAACAGCCCCAAATGCCGTTTTCACGGCTTACACGCGTCCCAAAATTGATCAAACAGCCCTATAGCGGACTTATATGTGTTTGCGTTAATGAACATATTTTGCTGTTATGTCTATTATTTTGCGAAGGCAATATGCTACTAAGCTAGCAACCGTACTCATATTTGGCATTTTTTGCCCACAGGGTGTTTCCTGGGGAACCGACAATAGCCTTAGGGTCCCGCGCGACGCCACTCCCTCCCGGTATCCGCCGACGTTCCCCCATATAAAACCTGCCAAAATAAACCTGTCCCTTTTGGCGGGTTTCGGGGTGGCAAGGGCTTGCACTTTAGCGTGCGACAGCGGATAATGCCGAGCATTCGACAATACGCTTATTGCTCTTTCTATAGATTGAGGAGACCCCTATGGCCATGGAATTCAAACGCAGGCTGCCGATCCCCATGGAGATCCGCGAGGAAATGCCACTTTCTGCCGAGCTTACCGCCAAAAAGCAGGCATTTGACGCCGAGGTCGCCAAAGTCTTTACCGGCGAGGACGCACGTAAGGTGCTCATCATCGGCCCGTGCTCTGCCGACCGCGAGGATTCGGTCCTCGAATACATGAACCGCCTGGCCAAGACCGCCGAAGAGGTCAAGGACAAGCTCATCATCATTCCGCGCGTCTACACCAACAAGCCGCGTACCAAGGGCACCGGTTACAAGGGCCTGCTGCATAACCCCGATCCCGAGGCCCCCGACGACCTGCTCGAGGGCGTCAAGGCTATCCGCCATATGCACCTGCGCGTTATTGAGGAAACGGGCTTCTTCACCGCCGACGAGATGCTCTATCCGTCCAACTACCAATACCTCGTTGACCTGCTGAGCTACGTTGCCGTCGGCGCGCGCTCGGTCGAAAACCAGGAGCATCGCCTGGTGTCGAGCGGCATTTCGGTACCCGTCGGCATGAAGAATCCCACTGCCGGCTCTACCACCGTTATGCTCAACTCCATTTACGCCGCGCAGGCGCACCAGAGCTTCATCTTCCGCAACTGGGAGGTCGAGTGCGACGGTAATCCGCTCGCGCACGCCGTTATGCGTGGCTACATCGGTCTCGATGGGCGCACCTACCCCAATTACCACTACGAGCACCTGGAGCGCCTGGCCGAGCGCTATACCGAGCACGCCGGCTATGCCAATCCGGCAGCGGTCATCGACTGCAACCATGACAACTCGGGCAAGCGTCCGCTGGAGCAGTATCGCATTTGCAAGGAGGTGCTCGACAGCTGCCGCCGCAACGAGTCCATCTCCAAGCTGGTCAAGGGCTTTATGATCGAGTCCTACCTGGAGGACGGCAACCAGCCGGTCGACGGCGGTGTCTTTGGCAAGTCGATCACCGACCCGTGCCTGGGCTGGGAAAAGACCGACTACCTCATCCACGAGATCGCGGAGCGGGTTTAGTTACGCGGGCCGCATTTGGACAATCTGACGTTCAACTTCAAGGGCGCGACCAGAAGGTCAGCGCCCTTTCGTTTCACGTCACCTTGTCTCAAATGCGACCCGCTCGCTGTCCGTCCTCTACCTGCGGCGTTGTCTTACTCCGGATGCGGCAGTTAGGGACGTTCCTTTTCTGCCGGCAGTTTGGGATGTTCCTTGGGGTAGTCATTGGGGACGTTCTTTAATGACTGGTCGTTTAAGAACGTCCCCAACGACTACCCAGAATGAGAGTGGATAATCTCCCGTTTTTGGCCTATACCAGCGCTAAAAGTGGGAGATTATCCACTCTCATCGAGCAAGTGTCCGAAAATCCGCCCTCATTCCTTCTTAGGACCCTCCGTCCCCGAGGATTCGAGGCTCGCCTGCCGAATGGTCGATGCGGCCGTCCTGCGTCCATGTCACACTCAGGGGTGGCCTGACCCAACTTGGAAGGAGCCCCCATGAGCCTTGACAACGTAACTCTGCGTGCCGCCACGCTCGATGACCTGGCCGGCATCGCCGCCATCTACAACCAGCTGTGGTGCAACACGCTGCGCAACCGAGGCGACGTCGAAGCCGCCGATTTCTGTGCGCGCTTTAACATCGCCATGCAGCTGCAGCGCTCCCCCATCGCGCTCGTTGCCGAAGCTGAAGGCCGCATCATCGCCGCTTGCTGCATCGGTATCTTCGAAGACGGCAAACCACGCACCAATCCCACGTGGGAGCCCTGCTACAACGAGATGTTCGTCCAGGCAACCGAGATGGCAAAGACCGCCGATGCCAAGCTCGAAGGCTCGCTCTTTGGCGATAGCCGCGAGAAGGCAACAGCCGACCGCTTTGCCGCCACGGGCAACGAATATGCCCAAGGCCAGCTCAACCTGATCATCATCGTGCCCGAATGGCAGGGCAAGGGGCTCGGCCGTGCGCTCATCGACCTTGCGCGCGCCGAACTCGCCAAAGCCGGGTGCACCAAATTCTTCCTGATGAGCGACTGCAACTCCGACTGGCAGTTCTACGAGCACCTCAACATGAAGCGCATCTTGGAGGATCACAGCCAGGACACCGGCGACGGATTTATCGTCTATATGTACGGAGGCGACACGCAGGATTAACTTGCATGTCGCCTCACGGGCTTTCTACAAGACGGCCCAAACCATCAACCAAGACGAGTCAACAAGGCGCGCTCTCCTCGGCAGCAAGGGCATTCGTGCTGTAACGAGTGGTGGAGATGGCCACGCTTGCACACAACTGTCTCGGATAGATAGCGGTCGAGCAGGCGCGCCCATGTGCGTGCGTCAAGACGCTCCTCCGCCCTGCCATACAGCGATCGACGGAGTGCCTCGCCCATAGTGCCGCTAAAATCATCGAGCTCAAGAGCGTACTTTGGGACAACGTATCCGACCAACGTCCCCACAAACGGGCTGTGCCCATTACACACGCAGCTGTTTATCAATGGTGCAGGCGGAATGTCATCGTCGTCCAGGTCAAATATGTCCAAGTCCAGCTCACCAGAAGCGTATGGGTGTATTCCGCGGTTAAGCATCTTAAAGATATGGACCGCGAGTCCAAAGTCATCCGTCTGTGGCGTAAACACGGGGGCATTCGTGGACGCTGCCAAGCTCTCGAAATCGCTGATGCCGGCTATCTCCATGAGTTGAAGCACCTCGGGGGCAATATAGCCGGGAGCGGCGCACGCAGTCCTATGTGTCACATCCGAAAGCGTAAAGCTATACGAGCGCCTTGATGGTATCCATGCCCGCATGCGCCGAAGCCTCGCAACCCTTCTGCCCGTTGAGCACGCACTCGAGCAGCGTATCGTATGCGCGCTGGGCTTCGGGGGCCAGGTACGCCCTGTTAAACATGCCCTCGGGTCGCACGTTTCCCTTCGAGTCGATCATATAAGGCCCCAATCTGTTTGGTTTCCCCAGATTGTGTGCCCGCACACCCAAGCCGCACGGCCCGCCGTTCAGCTGAAACCACCACACAAAAAGTCCGCCGACCATTGAAGTCGGCGGACTTTCGCGTGCGGACAATCAAGCACTGTTCACCATGGAACTGCTATTTACAGCGCGCCTTGGGCTGCTGCTGGGTGATGCAGTGGATGTTGCCGCCGCCGTAGATAACCTCGCGAGTCATGATACCGATGACTTCACGGTCCGGATAAGCAGCCTGGATATCCTTGAGCGCCTGGGCGTCATTGGGATCGCCGAACTGCGGTACAAGCACTGCGCCGTTGATGGGCAGGAAGTTGAGGTAGCTCGGCTCGAAAGCATCCTCGGGGGTACGCGGCAGCACGCCCTCGACGGGGTCAATCGTGCTGGCCTCCTCCTCGGTCATATATACCGAGGTCGCAGGCATAATCACCTTGTGGATCTTGAGCTTGCGGCCACGGGCATCCGTCGTCTCGGAAAGCGTCTTATACGCCTCTTGGCACTCCTTGTAGAACTTATGGTTGGGATCATCGGTCCACATGCAGCAGACCTCGCCGGGCGCACTAAAGCATGCGACGTCGTCCACGTGCCCGTTGGTCTCAAACGGGTCGATGCCATCCTTGATCCAAATGACCTTCTCGATGCCCAGGTACTCGGCAAGCTTCTCCTCGATCTGCTCCTTGGTGTACTGGGGGTTGCGGTCCTCATTGAGCAGGCACATCTCGGTGGTCACCACGGTGCCCTGGCCGTCGCAGTTAAACGAGCCACCCTCGAGGATATAATCCTCGGGACGATAGCGGTTAACCTGCTCGAGCTGTGCCACCTGCAGGCCAATGGAAGCGTCCTTGTCCCACGGGAAATACAGGCCGTCAATGAAACCGCCGTAAGCATTAAAGTGGAAGTGCGAGAGTGCCACGTCCCCCTTGTCGTTGACAAGAAACGCCGGGCCGGGGTCGCGAATCCAGCTGTCGTTGTACTCCATGTGGATAACGCGCACGTTCTCAACGCCGTCGAAGATCTCACACACCGCGGGGAAGTCTTCAGTGTTGACGCCCACAGTGATGGGCTGAAAACGTGCAACGGTCTTAATAATCTCGGTAAAGACCTTTTGCGCCGGCTTGGCACCACAGCGCCACACATCCGAGCGATGCGGCCACAAAATCCAGGTGCGCTCCTGCTCTTCGTACTCGCCGGGCATGTAGAATCCGTCCTTCTTTGGCGTAGACTCGCTCTCGTAAATGGTCTTCATTTCAAGCTCCTAAATCTCGGTGCTTTTGCTTGACGAGACCATGATGCGGCCGCACCGAGATGTTCTCAATGGTCCCTCGAGCCCCTTTCAGCGACCGACGGTATACCATTCGCTGACCTAAAGTTCTATTCAGGCCGAGAACATGACATACTGGGTTCCACAATGGAAAGGATGCCCTATGCCCCCATGCAATAATCAGCAGACTATTGAGTTGGACAGTACGACCTGGACTGCTCTCAACGAGCTCGCGCTTGCAATCCACGCATCACACGGTGTCGATAAGCTGCAAAAGGAGACCCTCGAGGGAACGACAGGGCTCGTGCCCCATCGGATCGCCATGTTCGACCTGATCGAGGCAGCGGGCAGTGATGCCCCACGCTACGTCCACCCCGCAAGCAGCGGAATGGACGACCGCGCACTGAGCGACTACTACAACCGCTACGCCGCGATGGACTATACAACATGGAGCTTTGACTTACATAAGGTCGGCGTCTACCGCGACCTCGACCTCGTCGACGTCGAGCGACGCGATGCCACGCCCATCTATCGCAAATGGATGGAACCGCAGGGCGTCTACTTTGGCTGTACGGCCACGCTCGCGCACAACGACAGCCCGCTAGGAAGCATCACCCTGTTTCGTGAACGCACGGCCGGAGACTTCACCGACACCGAGCTCGCAATCCTGCTCGAAGTCGCTCGGCACGCGAGCCTCGCGCTCGCCAACCTCTATCCTCGGGGCATTAAACTCACCCAGACAGAAGACACAAACCAGCTAAATGCTTTCATTACAGAACACAATATCCAACCGCGCGAAGCCGAAGTCATGCGGCTCATGCTCGACGGCAAAACGAACAAACAGATGGCAAACGAGCTATTCATAAGCGAGTCAACCGTCAAGAAGCATGTCAACGCCATCTATCGCAAGCTCGGCGTCAGCAACCGCCTGGGCCTCATGACTGCCACGCAAAACATCCCGCGATAAAAAAGGGCGCCCTCCATGCAGAGAACGCCCTTTGATTTCGCCATTTGAATTAGTGTCGGCTCTGGCTCAAAGAGTAGACAGGTTTATTTTGGCAGGTTTTATCTGGGCAAATGTCAGCCGCCGCGAGGGAGCTGCCTTCCCTCGCGGCGGTCTTCTAGCAGAAAAACCAAGTGAGTAGGCTTTTTGCAGGAGGTCAAGCACGCCCCAAAACGCCACAGCTCTGACCTGCGGTTTTATTGAGTATTTGTTGCGATGTGCTCGGCATATCCAAATAAGTCTACTCACTTGCATCTAAGACGCACCAGATAGGCAAAAACCGCCGCAAAAAGGGGGCCGGTTCCCTTCGCGGCAGCCGTTAATACGCCGAGCTTGTTATCGTAAAAGCCAATCACGCGCCGAAACCACACTACAGTCTTTCGACTCATACGTTGAGTCCACGCGGGCCACAACATAGCGCGCATCTTTTGCAATGTCGATCTCATCGCATACAGTCTGTAGATGGCGGGCGTACTTATCGTGATACGTTCTGGATGATTTTATTTCGATAGCCTTGGGACTCCCTGAGTTTGTACAGTCGAGCAAATCGATTTCACGCTTGCTGTCGTCCCTATAGAAATACAGCTCGGGATTCTCGCCCACGTTGAGATGGCTCTTCGCCGTTTCGGAAACGATGAGGTTTTCGAAAACGGCCCCCAGATAAGGGCTCTCCAATAGTTGCTCCAGTGATCCAATTTTGAGCAAGTAGCAGAGCAGCCCCGTGTCGTAAAAATAGAGCTTGGGCGTTTTAGTTAGACGCTTCTTGGCATTTGCATAATAGGGCTGCAGCGAAAACGTCAGGTAGCTCTGCTCCAGAATGGACAACCAGCTTTTAATGGTCGATACGCTCACGCCCGTATCTCGAGAAAGCGAGGATATATTGATGAGGGCACCGACGCTCTGAGCAATTATGGACAGAAACTTATGAAACTCCGCCTTATTGCGCACATCAAGCAAGCCCACAACATCGCGCTCAACATAGGTATCGATATAGCTGGGAAAATAAACCGAGGACGGCATTCCGGCGGAACGCAGGCGAGGGTATCCCCCTTCGAGCGCGAACAAATCCACTTCCAGCTGCCCCTGCTGGCCCCTCTCCGCTTCTCGAAACGATAATGGCAGCAATTTTAAGATCCCGACTCGCCCGGCAAGAGACTGCCCGATGCTTTTCATCATCAAAAAGTTTTGCGAGCCTGTAAGGATGTATTGACCGGCGTCTCCCCGCTCATCCGAAACAACCTGGATCATTGAAAACAAATCCGGGGCGTATTGCGCCTCATCGATGATGAGTCCGCCCTTTCGGTTGCGGATAAAACTCACCGGATCCTCCAAGGCCGCGCGCCTCGTTTGAGGGTCCTCAAGCGTGACGTAGGAATAGTCGGGAAAGGCATGCCGAACCAGCGTAGACTTACCACTCTGCCTAGGCCCTGTCAACGACACAACAGGAAACCAGCCTGCCATGCGAATGAGCAACTCATGCAAATCCCTGTTAATGAACTCAGCCATATCAACGCCCCTTATTACGCTGTTACCATAATCGAATAGTTTCATTCTCCATAATCTTATAGTAGCGTTTACCATAATCTTATAGTAACCCAGTTCAAAAGCATTATTTATAGAGCCGAAATCTCAGACCCTAAATAACAAAAGCCACCACAATGGGGGCTGTCCCCATTGTGGTGGCTTGCAGGCGAGTTAACTTGTTCGACTATCGTACGCCAGCCATGTCCGAGCCTAGAGCGTGGCAAGGCGCTTGGACTCGTGCGCGGCGAGCGCAATGGAGATGATGCCAGTAATGGCATCGGCCACCACCAGGGCGATCCACACGCCCTCGACACCCATCATGTTGCCGAGGAGGTACATAAGCGGCACCGAGCAGATCACATAGCGAAGCAGGCCCGTAAACGTGGCGACACCCACCTTCTCGACCGCCTGGAAATACATCGACATGGTCATGGCAAGATAGCCCAGGGCAACAGCCAGGATGACAGTACGCGTGGCGTTGGCGGCAACCTCAACGAGCGCAGGATCGCTGCCGGCAAAGAAGGCGCACACCGGGGTGGCGGCAAGCCAGAGCGCGACGGTGACCAGCGCCAGCGTCACAACCTGGTACTTAAGCGTGCAGGAGAGCGTCTCCTTAAGGCGTGCCCAAGCCTTTGCGCCGGCGTTGAAGGCAGCGATGGGCTGCAGACCGTAGGAGAAGCACTGGGCAACCATCATGGTAATGTAGAGGATGTAGCCGTTGATCACGCCAAAGGCTGCGATGTAGAGCGAGCCCATGTCGCCGCCGAGCGAACCCAAAAGCGAGTTGGCAACGGTATTAAAGATAAAGGTCGCACCCTGGACCAGGAAGAACGGGAAGCCGATCTTGAAGATCTGGCCGCAGATGGCGAGGTCGAGCTTAAGGTCGGCCAGGCTAATCTGGAGCTGGGACTTTTTGCCCCCGATGAACCAGAAGATACCGATGGCCCAGATACCGATGGAAAGCCCGTAGTACACGCCGGCGCCCATAACGCCAAACTTGAGCACAAACGTGGAAAGCGCGAGCCAACAGATGGCGACGATGGCCGAAACGGTCATGAGGTTGGCCTGGATCTGAACCTTCTCGTCCACACGCATCACAGCGGTGATCATCTGGCCAATGACCGTGAGCGGCAGCAGCACGGCGAAGGTGCGCACGCCGGCAACGGTATCGGCCATGATGTCGGGCGTGGCGCCAAAGAATGTGCAGATGGGCTCGGTAAACACTGCCATCACCACAGCAAGCAGCACACTCACGATCGTGGTGAGCCAAAAGCCCTGGCTAAAAGCCTTGCTTGCGCCCTTGATGTCGCCGGCACCCAAAAGGTTGCCCACCACGGCGGGCACGCCGGTGCCAAACAGGTTGCCAAAGGCCAGGTTGATGTACTCGACCGACATAATGATCGAGACACATGCCAGGCCGTGGGCACCTAGGCCCCAACCCATCACGAGGCCCTCAAGGACCACCATGATGATCTGGGCGAGCATGCCCTGGCCGGTGACGATGGTGTACTTACGCACCAGACCGGGAATCGGTTGGGAGGCGAGCTCGCGCTCCTCCTCCACGGCAGCGGTTACTTCTTCTGCCATTGTTCTCCCCTTTCCTTGAGAGAGTAGTGCTGAATGGATGTCAGGCGGCTGACAACTGGCACCAAGCCGCCCAATCAAACGATGGCGCTATGCCTCAAAGACCACCTTGCCGGCGATCATCGTGAGGGCTGCGGTAGCCTCGAGCACCTCGGCCGGCTCGCAATCAAAGAGATTGCGGTCGAGCACGCAGATATCTGCCTGTTTGCCGCACGCGAGCGTGCCGATGCGGTCCTCGGCATGCATGGCGTAGGCGCTGCCATAGGTGTAGGCGCGCAGAGCCTCGGCCATGGTAATGCGCTCCTGGGGGAACCAGCCCTCAGGGTTGGAACCGTCCTCGAGCATGCGGAAGACCGCGCCGTACACCTCCTCCATGGGCTCCAAGCCCACAACGGGGAAGTCACTGCCCAGGTGCACCACGGCTCCGCTGGCAAGCAGGCTATGCAGGGGCCACGAAAGCGCGGCACGCTCGGGACCCACGGCTTCGTCCTTGGCAAGGTCAGCCATATCGAGCAGCATGTGCCACGGCTGCATGCCGGGGCAGACGCCGAGCTCGGCATAACGCGGCATATCCTCGGGTTGAACCGTCTCGTTGTGCTCCATGGAGTGGCGACAATCCCGCTTGCCATGCAAGCGCTCGCCCTCCTCAAAGCAATCGAGCACAAAACGCACCGAGCGATCGCCGATTGCATGGATGCGCGTGTCAACGCCCCATTCCTGCGCCCTCAGGATGGCAGCACGGATGCGCTCCGGCTCCTCCGCGGGCTCACCACAGGTGTCGGGTGCGTTGCTATAGGGTTCAAGCATCCAGGCGGTATGGTCGGAGCACACACCATCAAGGAACTGCTTAAAGCCGTGCCACTCCACCTGCGTACCCGGGAAGGCGTATTTCTCCTTGATCTGCTCGAGCGTCAAGGACTCGTTTTCGAACAGGTCGGTGTACAGGAACACGCGCAGCGGCAAGTCGCCCTTGGCATTAAGACCTGCCAACACCGCATACGGGTTTTCCATGCTCACAAACGTAGGATTGACCATGCCGACCGTAGTGATTCCCAGGGCATTGGCGCGCCGGGCGGTTTTTGCAAACGACGCGTCAACAACCTCGGGCGCTGGGTCGTAGACCTCGTCCATAAAGAAGGCGCCGGCGTTGTTGGAAAACACGCCCGTCAGATTGCCGTCGGCATCCTTAAGGATCTTGCCGCCTGCGGGATCGGGCGTCTGCGAAGTTACTCCCACCTTGTTGATGGCGCAGGTATTGGCACTAAAGGTATGCAAGTCAACCTGCTGCAGAAATACCGGGCGGTCGGAGATGTACTCATCGATCATCGCGGCCGTGGGCATCTCGGGGACATCCCACTGGAACTGGATAATCTGGCAGCCCAGAATCCACTCGTTATCGGGATGGTCGGCCGCAAACGCCACGACACGTTCCATCGCCATCTCAAAACTGGTGCAGTCGATGAGGTTGACGGCAAAATCGGGGTCGGTCATAAACGCGCCCTGGGCAAAATGCGTGTGCGAGTCGATCAGGCCGGGCATGACGAGCTGGTCGCCAAAGTCGCGCACCTCGGTATCGGGACCGATAAACGGTGCCAGGTGAGCATCGTCACCGCAGGCAACGATTTTATCGCCCCGCACGGCAACGCCGCCCTTAAACGGCTCGAGCCCATCGCCGGTAAAGACGGCGTCGCTCTTGATAACTACATCAGCCTTGTCCATGCGAGCCTCCTCAGGCATCTTTGGTTGTAACGCGGACGCACCGCCCGCGTGGGCACTCGGTTGGGAGCGTAGCGCTCCCGCATCGGCGCGTGCCTACAAGCCGTGCTCGGACGTCTGTCCCACGTCCGCGGCTTCGCGCTACACCCATTGATACACAGGGGCAAATCCGTGCCAAGGCCAGGGACCGCAAACGGTCAGTTTAAGCAGGTTTACACGCTTTACCTGCAGGTTTATTGTCTGAGATTATTACCGCTTCATTACGCCCAACGGTGTGGCCGCCCACACAGCAAGACCCGCATGCGAGGAAGAATGAGGCTAGGAACGCCAAAAGGTATCTATAAGGTCATCTCGGTTGGAGACGCCGCTTTTAACGTAGATGCGATGCAAGTGTGCCTTGACCGTGCCAGGGCTGATGACCAACTCGCTGGCGATGTTTTGGGCGTCGTTGCCCTTCAGCACCAGCGTGAGCACCTCCTGCTCGCGCCGTGACAGCTTATGGGCGTCGGCATAAATCACCACACGCGATGCGAGATCGTCCTCAGAGCTTGCGCTCTCGGCTGCCACGTCCTCATCGGCACGCGGATGACGGGCATACACACGCAGGATATGGCTAAACTGGCAAACAAGCTGAGCCGCGCATACCACGAGCAGCACGTTTTCGGAGATATTGCGCTCGGACAGATACCACAAAAAGAGGCCGATGACGGGGTTTTGGGAGTCGGGGCGGCAGAACAAGATCATGTAGGTGTCCTCGGCGATCACGCAAAACACAAGAACGAAGGCCACCTTCCAAAAGAGCTTTGAGCGGTCGAGGTCGAGTTTCTCAACACGCGTTGCTCTGTACCGGTAATGCCAGGCGGCATAGGCAAGACATCCTACATTACCCAGGTCACGCGTGAGCCAAAAGAGATACTGCTGCACCTCTCCGGCAGCGCCGCTGCGAGGCACCAGCAGCAATTGCAAGATTGAAAACGGCACGATAGCGAGTCCAAGCATGCGCGACGTCGGTCTTTTGCGCAAGCGCGCAAACATCCATAGCACCACGCAGGCATAGATGGCAATACCAAGCACGCAGCGCAGCAAGGGGTGCTGCAGCGGCTCGCTAAAGGTAACGGCGTAGTCGTATTTGAGCCGATTGTACTCGTCAAAAAAGATGACCGACATATCGAGCATATAGAGCAAAAAACCCGCCGCGGCCACGAGGCTGTCGCGACGGCGCGTCATGAGCCAAACCACCAATGCCACGGCACTGGTCACCAGAGCCACACCCATGATAATCGTGGTGTAGATATAGAACGCGAAACTCATGCCCGCCTCCCCTGTCTAGATGCTGTGAGGATGTTGACAGATTCTTTGCCGCAAGATTAGACTCACCGATTAAACGTACTGTATCGTTTAGATAAACAAGCTGTGTCTCACCGATGAAAGGAGATGCCATGACACCGATCGCTCCGCTCAAGATGCTCGTCGCGCCCGCCGCCAAGGCCATCACCCGACTCGGTTCTTCCATGACCTACGACAATGTCCCCTGCGCCGTTGAGGCGCGTTCGGACAGCTGCCCCTACCTGGGCCACGTCCCCTACTTTGCACCCAAGCTCGCATCTGATCCCGAGCAGCGTGAGCAGTAATCCAAGATGCATCTAGCACCGCACAACTCGCGGCGCTACTGTTTTGGTGCAAAGCGACCTGTCCCCCTTGCGCCAACGCCGGGATTGTCGATGCTGCGGCCGCGGCGCGATATGAGGCGCGAAACCTCGCCCAGCAACACGCCGATCACCACACCCATAAGGATCGGCAACTTTGACATCTCGGCGGGCGAGCTGTTAAGCGGCACGATTGTCGCAACAATCGAAAGCACGAGTTCTACCACCGGCACCGCAAGCGCTACCGCAAGCACCTTGCCCTCGAAGGGCGCGCGAAACACGCGCGGGCGGTCGTCGTATTTACGCAGGCGCCAAAACGCCGGGAACATCGGGATATAGCTCATGAGCAGAAAGACGACGTTCATCGAGAAGAAGACCCAAAAGACGTCGGAACCTTCACCCAGCGGAATCTGAAGTAGCAGCACCAAGCTGGCAAAACAACCGTTAATGAGTGCCGAGCCGTTGGGCATGCCGGTCTTCTTGGACACCAGCGCAAAGGGACGCGGCATGTTGCCATGGCGCGCGGCATAGCTCGCCACGTTGTTGACGCCAAAGCTCCAACAGATCATGTTGGCAAACAGCGTTACCAGAAAGGCCACGCCCACGACCATCGTCAGCGGGTGAGCGCGCCCCACCATGGCGGCAACCGCGTCCACAATGCCCGAATCGAGTGAAAGCTGCTCGGTGGGAACCGCGGCTCCAATACCGATGCCACAGATAATGTAGATCGCCGCGATGGCAACGCCACCGGCGATAACCGCCTTGGGGATATCGCGCGATGGGTTCTTCATCGTGCTGGCAAAGGTCGCGACCACCTCAAAGCCCATAAAGTTGAATAGGATGATTGAAAGATACGTCAGTGAGTTAGTGTCTCCCAGATCGGGGACAAATGTCTTAAACGACATATCGTTGGCAAAGCCGTTGTTGCAGGCAAACCAGATGCCGATGATTCCCACCACGGCGGTAATGAGCACCTTGATGACGGCGCCGCCATCCATGACCCAATCGGCCTCGGCCACCGGCTGCATTGCCATGACCGTGACGCCCCACACAAAGGCAAGCTCGATGGCAATTCGGACCCCAAGCGAAAATTCGATGCCCCATACCGCATTGATGACACTGGGGAACATGCAGGCGATACTTGCCACCCACAGTGGAAAGTTGACCCAATAGCACCAGGAGCAGCGTGCACACCAACGGTCTCCCAAGCCCAGGCGAACCCAGTCGTACAGGCCGCCCTCGGAATCGAACGCCGTACCGAGCTCGGCCACCACCAGGCCATAGGGAAGCAAAAACGTAATGATAAGGAAGATCCACCAGAAGAACTGCACGTTACCCATGGCAGATGCCGGAGCAGCCGCCTCGATGGTAAAGACAACGCAGATAACCGAGAGGATGACCTCGAACAGGGAGAACTTTTTACCTGCCATGGCACGCTTCCCCTACAGCAAAAAGGATGGCATCTGTACCGAAGGCGCAGCCCAAGGTAGGGTTGCAGGCCGCGTCACCGGTGCAGGTGCCATCCCAAAGAGAAGAGAGGATGCAATTGTTGGACCAACGCTCGCGGAACAGGCGCGTGTAGATAACGATACGCTGGTACATAGATACTCCGATCAAAACGGCCGCGATTGCGACCGGAATCTTTTGGCAATTGAAGACGCGTCTGACCTGGGATATTCAAGCGAACAATTGGCCTAACCCGCAATAAATCCCAGATCAGACGCGTACTCAATCAAAGAGGCGGGCACTCCGAAGTGGAGGCAACGGAGTGCCCAAAGAAAAACCCAGCCGACCAAGACATCGAATAAACCGACCATCAATGCCCCGAGATGGTCACGGTGCGATTCACCGACTGTCCGATTGATCGGCTGGGTTTCTGAGGTGCGGCAGATTGCCCTGAAAGAGGAGGGCATAGACCTTAAGGGTCATGCCCGACGATTGAAAGGCAAGGTGCCGTGCCTCGGGAAGACAGACAATTACGCGGACGGCTCCTGCTGAGTAATGCAGTGGATGTTGCCGCCACCGAAGACGACCTGCTCGGACTGAACGCCGACGCACTTGTAGACGCCCTCGCCCCAGACCTCGTCGTAGATCTTCTGGAGCGTGTCGACGGCCAGCTGGTCGTTCTCGTCGCCGTACTGCGGGACGATAACGCCGTGGTTGGTCACGAGGTAGTTCATGTAGGAGGCGATCAGCGGCTCGTCGGGGACGCGCGGCTCGGCGTTCTCGTCGGCGTCGATGGTGTCGCAGGAAGCCTGGTCCATGAACAGCGGGTTCACGGGCATGCAGAGCTTGTAGACCTTCATCTTGCGGCCCTTGGCGTCGACGGCGTTGGAGAGGGTCTCGTAGGCAGCGTGGCACTGCTCGTAGAACGGATACTCGGGATCGTCGGTCCAAATGCAGGCCATGACGCCCGGCGCGATGAACGTGGCGACGTCGTCGATGTGGCCGTTGGTCTCCTCGGGGTCGATGCCCTCCTTGACCCAGATGACCTTCTCGACACCCAGGTAATCCTTGAGGTGCTCGTCCATGTAGGCGCGAAGCTCCTCGCTCCAGGGCTCAAACTTCTTGCGGTACTTGGGCCAGATGGACTCGGGATCCTCTTCCTCCTCCAGAACCGCAGAGCAGGTGCGGCCCGGGGAAAGCAGGCACTGGTCGGTCACGACAAGGGTGCCCTCGCCGTCGACGGTGATGGAGCCGCCCTCGAGGATCATGTCGTCGGGACGATAGCGGCGGCAGCCGGAGAGCTCAGCCATCTTGAGGGCGATCTGCTCGTCCTTGTCCCACGGGAAGTACAGGCCGTCGACGAGGCCGCCGTAGGCGTTGAAGTGCCAGTGGTTGGCGCGCTTCTCGCCCTTGCCGTTGATGACGTAGGTGGCGGCAGTGTCGCGGAACCAGGCGTCGTCGGTGGTCATCTCGATGACGGTGACGTTCTCGTCGTTCTCGAAGACGGCCTTGCAGTTGGCGTAGTCGACCTGGTTGGCGCACATATAGACCGGGGTGAACTCGGAGATGGCGCGGGCGATGGCGGCATACTGCTTCTGGGCCGGCTTGGCGCCGTGGGCCCAGGTGTCGGTGCGGTGGGGCCAGCCCATCCACACGCGATCCTGCGGGGCGAACTCGGCGGGCATGAAGAAGCCGTCGGCCTTGGGGGTGGACTCGGACTCGGTGATCGTACGCATAAGATTTCCTCCAAATCGAACGATCGCTTGCTGCGGGCGGGTTACCCGCAGCCTAAAACCAAGAGATGGTAGGCACCCGTTCCCCGGCAAAGGTCGGGGCGCCCGGTGCCGGTTTTCACGGAATCGCACCGGCAAGCGACGACGTAACCAAGTGCGCGGAGACAAAACGCACGAAGGATACGGAAGAGAGATTGGGGTGGGCGGTGGTTACCGGAGCTATCGCTCACACCCACCCCGGGGGAATGGTTAGCAAACCTGTCGCTTGGACACGCCTCCGAAGAGGCTAGAGTGCCCGGAGTCGGGAGCGACAAGCCCGACGAAGCGCGCGTTGGTACACGAGGAGGGTTGGAGCCCCAGAACCGGGTGCTCTAGTTCTCCTCGGCCTCGGCGGCCTCCTCAGCGAGACGCTGGGCTGCGAGCTCAGGGGTCAGACCCTTGTACTCGGTCTCGCGGCCCTTAGCGCTGACGACGCGGACGACCTCGCCGATGAGCACGAGCACGATGAAGATAACGATCATCGGGACCTTGTCGCCAATTTCAGCAGCGGAGAACGGGATCAGCGTGGCAACGATGGCAAGAACCAGCTCGATGCAGGGGATGGCCAGCATGACCTTCATCATGGCGCCCTTAAACGGGAACGTGAAGATGCGCTCACGGTTGGGGTCGTTCTTACGAAGGTTGAGGAACGCCGGGAACATCGGGATGTAGGTCAACAGCAGGAAGACGACAGAGGTGCCAAAGAGCATCCAGAAGACACCGTTGGAGATGGCGTCGATGGGAACGAGCTGCAGGCACAGCACCAGGGAGGCAACGACAGCGTTGACCAGGTTGGCGCCGTTGGGCATGTCGTCATCCGAGATCATCGAGGCGAAGACCTTGGGCATGTTGCCGTGCTCGGCAGCGTAGCGAGCAACGGAGTTAACGCCGAAGGACCAAGCGGCCATGTTGGCGAACAGGGTGATCAGGAAGGCGATGCAGATGACCTTAAAGATCATGGAGTCGCCCACCATGGTCTGGACTGCGACGATCATGCCGTAGTCGGGATCGATGGAGTCGGCCGGCACGGCGGCGCCGATGCCAAAGCCAGCGAACAGGTAGATCACGGCGATGGACAGGCCACCGACGATGATAGCCTTGGGGATATCGCGAGCGGGATCGGCCATGTCGTCGGTCATGGTGCAGATGACCTCGAAGCCCATGAAGTTAAAGATGATGATCGACAGGTAGCCGAGAGCGTTGGTGTTGGTGAGCTCGGGCAGGAAGGTGGCAGCGGACATGTCGTTCGCAAAACCGTTCTCCATGGCATACCAAATGCCCAAAGCGCCAACGATAACGGCAACGGCGACCTTGATGATGGCGCCACCGTTAAGGACCCACTCGGAGTCGGCCGCCTTGGAGCGGCCCATGAGGTAGACGATCCACACAAAGGCAAGATCGATACCCATCTTGGCGATCAAGTTGAACTCGACGCCAAAGACCATGCCCAAAATGTCGGGGAACATGGTAGCCAGCGAGGCGATCCACAGCGGGTAGTTGACCCAGTAGTAGTACGAGATGCGGGCGCCCCATTTGTCGCCCAGGCCATCGCGTACCCAGTCGTAAATGCCGCCCTCGCCGTCATAGGTGGTACCGAGCTCGGCGACAACCATGCCGTAGGGAAGCAGGAAGGTCAGGATCAGGAAGATCCACCAGAAGAACTGCTGGTTGCCAATGGCAGCAGCAGGAGCGGCGGCCTCGCAAACGAAGACGACGCAGATGATGGTCGAAATGACCGTCAAGAAGGAAAGCTTTTTCTTTCCGTCGCTCATGATGAGCTCCTTCGCTCAGTCTTGGACAGATCCGAGGCCCTAAGGTATTAAGGCAATTGCTTGGGCCTCGGTGAGCGGGCGACAGGAGACGAGCATCCGCCGCCCGCAAACGTGCTTTTAGAAGCCTTGAGGCTTAGAGCTGCTCGAGAGCCTCGAGAGCGGCGTGGAGCTCAGCCTTGGCGGAGTACTCGACACCCTCGTCGTTGAGCGGGGTGCGCTTGTCCAGGGCGGCAAGGAGAGCACGGATGGAGTGCTTGCGGTTCTCGGCCTCGACCCAGCACAGGGAGCGCTCGGGATCGTCCATGACTTCGTCGACGACCTCCTCGTTGCGGGTGGCCGGCAGGCAGTGCATGAACTTGGAGTTGGGGCCGGCAAAGTTCATCATGTCCATGGTGACCTGATACTTGGGATAGAACACGTCCATGTAGTTCTCGCCCGAGACCTCCTCGTCGTACAGGCCATACCACACGTCGGTGTAGATGAAGTCGGCGCCCTTGATGCACTCGATGTCGTCGGAGATGACGACAGAGCCGCCGGAGACCTTGCAGTTCTCCTCGGCGATGGCCATCATCTGCTTGCCGAACTCGGCGCGCTCCTCGACGGTGCCAACGTGCAGGCCGCCGTCGGGAATCTGGTGGCCCTTAGGTCCAAACTGGACAAACTTCATGCCGACCTTGGAGGCGATGAACATGAGGGAGACGCAGACCTGGGTGGCGTCGCCGATGAAGGCCAGGGTGCAGTCCTCGATCTTCTTGCCCTCGGGGAGGTTCTCGAGCATGGTCATGAGGTCGCCCATCTCCTGCGTGGGATGGTTGAACTCGGACATGCCGTTGATGACGGGCACAGCGGAGCCCTCGGCGAGGCCGACGACGTCCTTGTGACGGTCAACGCGAGCCATCATGATGTCGAGCAGCGAGCCCATAACGCGAGCGGTGTCGCCCAGGGACTCGTGACCGCCGAGCTGGATGGTGCCAGGGCCATAGAACTGAGCATGGCCGCCGAGGTCGGTCATAGCGGTCTCGAAGGAAAGACGAGTGCGGGTGGAGACCTGCTGGAAGATCATGCCAAGGCTCTTGTTGCGGAGCAGGTGCGGATAATAACCGTCAACCTTGATGGCCTTCTTCATTGCCAGACCAAGATCCTCGATAGCCAGGATCTGCTCTTTGGTGAAGTCGTTGGTGTCGATGAAATCCTTAGGCAGTGCCATGTCGATTTCCTTTCCGCCGGTCTTGCCGACTATTACTATGAGGCGCTCGAACATCACGCCTCGTGTTGACAAGACCATCATTCACCCGTATGCAATTTTTACCTAGTTTATTCGGGATTAAAGACCGTTCATGGAGTTACACCCCCTCTAAACCAATATAAACCCGCAGGTCAAGAGTTTACAGGGGGTTTACCATCTAGAACCGCGAACGGTATACGGCTATGCTGTATCTCGGCGCCTAATCCGCAATGAAACGAAGGGTTGAGACGTCTATATCCCACAAGGTATACAGAGCTCGGCCATAGAATAAATGAGATGGGACGGTGACAGATGAACACCCTGATGTTCTTCTATACCCTAGCGATACTCGTGATCTGTATTGTGACAGCGGTGCTCTCGCTTGCCGCCTATGCCTCGTCTCGTCGACGCTTCTTTATCTATGGCAGCGGCGTATTTATCTGCTATGCCATCGAGATGACCGAGATTTTCTTTTTTGAATACACGCTGCAAAACCAGAGTTTTCCAGCCAGCGACTATTACTCAATTACCATGCCTGTGTTGCGGACCTTTGTGGCGACCGCTTCGCAGGCTTTTATTTGGCTCATTGCCATGGATTTGCTCGACAAGCATTCAAAAAAGCAGTTTGTCATTCCCGTCGCAACGTTCTTGCTGAGCGAGCTGCTGATTATCGTCGCTGTCCCCTACGGCCCCATTCATCAATGGCTCTACTACACGATGCGTCAGGTATTCCTTGTTTTCGTGGGGCTATATATCTTTTGGACGGCACGCAAGAGCACGCAAGTCGAGCTGAAGGCACGCGTTAACAACCAACGAAAGCACCTGATTATCGGCGCTATTCTGGTCGGTTGCATCGTTGCCGAGGATTTCTACAACATTCTGATTGTCCCCATGAGTCTGGCGCCCTCTTGGCTGCAACTATATCTGTCCGAGCGCAACTTTAGCGAAAACGTCTTTGCCTGCTACTTTGCGATTCTGCTGATCATCTGCTCCTACCACGTGCTTTCAATCCGCATGCAGGAGGCGCCCGAGGAAAAGAACGTCAGCGATCTTGATCGACACATCGAAGAGCAGATGCCCTTCTATCGCAACGCCTACAAGCTCTCCAACCGTGAGACCGAAGTTATGCGTCTGGTCGTACTGGGCAAATCGAACCAAGAGATCGCTGACGAGCTATTCCTTGCCGCGGGCACCGTCAAGACCCACATCCACAACATCCTGGTCAAAACCGAACAGCAAAACCGCACGACGCTCATCCTCCACTTTTGGAAGCGATAACCTGCCAAAAAGGGACAGGTTTATTTTGGCAGGTTTTATCTGGGCAAACGCCAAAAACCGCCGCGAGGGAGCTACTTT
>CABRRA010000020.1:0-42337 GCA_902473205.1 uncultured Collinsella sp. | reverse complement strand
CACAATTCCCTATCAGATTAAGCGAGCGATCAGGGAATCGCACTCCCCTTGCCGAGTTAACGTAGGGCCCGCCCTGGTGTTACTTTTCAGAACACTCCGCAGGACGCAAGAAACCCCCGCCGCACGAAGTGCGCAGCGGGGGTTTCTTGCATGTCCGAGGACGTTCTGAAAAGTAACAACAGGGCGGGCCCGGACGAGAACAAACAACTACAGGTCGATGTGCGATTCCTTGATCGGGAACGGCTCCGCGAAGTGACAGGCGCAGCAGTGGCCCGGGGCAACTTCCTTAAACTCAGGAAGCTTCTCGGAACAGATGCCCTGCGCGATCGGGCAGCGCGTGTGGAAACGGCAACCGGTCGGCGGATCCAGCGGTGACGGCGGATCACCGGCAAGGATGATGCGCTTACGGGTCTTCTGGATATCCGGATCGGGAACCGGCACGGCAGACAGCAGCGACTGCGTGTACGGATGGTGAGGCTCGCTATAGAGCGTCTTCCAGTCCGAAACCTCAACCATCTTACCCAGATACATAACGGCAACGCGATCGGAAATGTGCTGCACGACGGACAGGTCGTGAGCGATAAACAGATACGCGGTACCGAACTTGTCCTGGAGTTCCTTGAGCAGGTTCAGAACCTGGGCCTGAATGGACACATCCAAAGCGGAAACCGGCTCGTCGCAGATGATCAGCTTGGGCTTCAAAGCGAACGCGCGGGCGATGCCGACACGCTGACGCTGACCGCCGGAGAACTCATGAGGATAACGGTTGATGTGCTCGGGGTTCAGTCCAACGACGTCGAGAAGCTCACGGACGCGCTCAATGCGCTCCTCCTTGGTGCCCACGCCGTGAATGGTCATGGGCTCGGAGACAATCTCACCGATGGTCATACGAGGGTTGAGCGAAGCATAAGGATCCTGGAAGATAAACTGCATCTCACGACGCATGTCCTTGATCTCATGCTTGCTCATCTCGGCAACATCTTTGCCCTGGAAGAACACCTTGCCGGCGGTCGGCTTGGTCAGACGCATGATAGTGCGGCCCGTGGTGGATTTACCGCAACCAGACTCGCCAACCAGACCAAAGGTCTCGCCAGGATAAATCTCAAAAGAGATGTCGTTTACAGCAGAGACGACGCGCTTGGAAAAACGCTTGGCGAACATGCCGGACTCTGCGGGAAACTCCTTGGAGAGGTGCTCGACCTTCAGCAGTGGAGTGCGCTCGTTATTGTCTGCCATTTACGCCTCGCCTCCCTTCTTGGAATCCTTGCGCGTACGGGACGTCTCAGGAGCGTTCTTGAGGAACTCGGGGTCACTGGAATAGTGGCACGCAGAATAGTGACCGGACTCGGTGACAACGCGCTCAGGGCGCTGCTTGCGGCACTTGTCCGTCGCGTAGGGGCAACGAGGAGAGAAGACGCAGCCCTCAGGCAGGTTCATGAGCGAAGGCGGGTTGCCGTGAATCGGCGTCAGCGGCTTCTTCTCTTCGATTGCCTGCTCCGGGATGGAGCGGATAAGACCCCAGGTGTAGGGGTGGCGGCTCTCGTAGAAGATTTCCTCAGCAGTACCGAACTCAACGGGGCGGCCGGCGTACATAACCATGATCTTATCGGCCATATCGGCGACAACACCCAGGTCATGGGTAATCATGATGATGGCGTTGCCGTTCTTCTCCTGCATCTCCTGCATGAGCTCGATAATCTGAGCCTGGATGGTAACGTCCAGGGCAGTCGTGGGCTCGTCGGCAATCAGAATATCGGGATCGCAGGCAAGGGCCATGGCAATCATGACTCGCTGACGCATACCGCCAGAGAACTGGTGCGGATACTCATTGACGCGCTTCTCGGGCTCGGGGATACCCACGAGGTCCAAAAGCTCGGTGGCACGCTTGAGCGCCTCCTGCTTGGAGTAGCCACGGTGCAGACGAAGACCCTCGCCCACCTGCCTGCCGATCTTATAGACCGGGTTCAAGGAGGTCATAGGATCCTGGAAGATCATCGCGATATCGTTGCCGCGAATGTGCTGCATCTCTTCCTCGGTCATTTCGAGGATGGAGCGGCCGCGATAGCGAACGTCACCGCCCTCGATCTTTCCCGGAGGCATCGAGATGAGGCCCATGATGGTCATGGCGGTCACGGACTTACCGGAGCCGGACTCACCGACGACGCCCAGGGTCTCGCCGCGATCGAGCGTGTAGGAGACACCGTCGACAGCGCGAACAACGCCATCCTCGGTGTGGAAATACATCTTAAGGTCATCGACCTCGAGCAGATGCTGGCCCTCAGGAACCGGCTGGTCCTTCAGGTCCACATAGTTCTTGTTCTTCTTCATCCTTATGCGTCCTTCATCTTGACGTCGAGGGCGTCGCGCAGACCGTCACCCAGCAGGGTGAAGGCGAGCACCGTCGAGAGAATTGCCAGACCGGGCATGATCATCATCCAGGGAGCGGTCAGAAGATACTGCTGACCGTCCTGAATCATGGAGCCCCACGAAGGCGTAGGCGGAATAACGCCCATGCCGAGGAAGGACAGAGCGGACTCGGTCAGAATGGCGCCACCAATGTTCATGGTCGCGTAGACCACGATGGAGGCGACGGAGTTCGGGAAGATGTGACGCACGACGATACGAGCATCAGATGCACCCATCGCGCGCGCTGCATCAACATAGTCGTTTTCCTTGACCGTCAAGATTGCAGAGCGGAAGACGCGCGCAATCGAAGGCCAGCCAAGAATGCCGATGGCGATAAAGACGTTCTGAAGACCACGGCCGATAACGGCGATCATGGCGACAACGAACAGCACGTACGGGAACGCCAGGAAGATGTCCGCACAGCGCATGATGATCGTATCCCAAATGCCGCCGTAGAAACCGGCCAGGGCGCCCATGACCAGACCGATCAATGTGGAGATGGCGGTGGCCATGATACCGACAGAAAGCGAAACGCGTGCACCGTAGATAACGCGGACGAGAATGTCGCGACCGAGGGCATCGGTGCCAAACGGGTGCTCGGCACACGGAGCCAGTAGCGATGTCTCGGCCATGGTGGTCGAATCGGAAGCCGTCGGCGAACCGAGCCAGGGCTTAGCCCACAGATCTGCGGTCAGGGCAACCACAACGACGATGATGATCCAGCAGACACCGATAACGGCGAGCTTGTTCTTACGAAGACGCTTAAAAGCGTCGCCCCACAGCGTGCGGGACTTGGCGGGAGCAGATGCGACCTTGGTGGCGGTAGCCTGCTCCTGAGACTGAGAATCAGTTTCCTGCATGAGACGTACCTCCCTTAGGCCTTATCCGACGGACCGCCAAGGCGGATGCGCGGGTCGAGGAATGCATAGCTAATGTCGACGAGCAGGTTGATCACCATGACGACGACAACGATGAGCGTAACGCCGCCCATAACGATGGGCCAGTCACGCATGCTAATGGCGCGATAGACCTCATAGCCGATACCGGGCCAGTTGAAGACCGTCTCGGTCAGGATGGCGCCCGAAAGCATGCCGCCAAAGTCGACACCAATATAGGTAACGACGGGGATGAGTGCATTCTTAAGCGCATGCTTGACGATGATCGCACGATTGGAGAGACCCTTGGCCTTTGCCGTACGGATGTAATCCTGGTTCATGACGTCAAGCAGCTGCGAGCGCATAATGCGCGCAGCATAAGCGGTCGAAACCGAAGCCAGCGTAATGGTCGGAAGCACATAGTGCATCCAATCCTGATACTGAGAGCTGGAACCGCCGGCACCCGAGATCGGCATGGAGATTGCACCGCCCGTGGCGTCCTTGAGGATGACGCCAAAGAACAGCTGCAGCAACATACCGAGCCAGAAGGCCGGGACCGCAACGAGGATCGACGTGGTGAGCGTTACCAAAATATCCCAGAAGGAATAACGCTTTACCGCCGAAATGATACCCGCACCGATACCCATAATTGCCTCGAGCACGATGGCGCACGCGGCAAGTTTGACCGTATACGGATACTTCTGGGCAAAGATTTCCGTAACCGGCAGCTTGCGCTGGTACGAATTGCCCAGATCGCCATGAAGCAGGCCGTTCATGTAATACAAGTAACGGTCCACGAGCGACGTTTGAACGGGGTCGCCGTTCTCGTCAAGGATCGCGTTGCCGTCCTCGTCCGTCTGGACCAGATGATAGCGGACGCGAAGCTGAAGCTCCACCTCGGGGGACAGAGCCTTGTCTCCACCGATCAGCTTGATCGGATCTCCCGGCACGATATTCTGGAGGGCGAACAGAATCAGCGTAACGCCCAAAAACACCGGGATGAACTGAAGCACACGTTTAACGATGTACTTACCCATACCACTCCCCTATCTAGGGATTAACCTAAATGGGATGCCGATCGCCAGACCGGCATCCCAAAATTACCATCAGCCAGTTTACCCCAGGTTAGGGAGAACTGTATGTTTCCCATGAGGTCTACGTAAATACTTGACCCTCACGGAAGCTGCAAACTCTTAGGCGAGCTCAGCGGTACCCAGATCGGCGTGCTTCTGCGGATCGACATAGAGGTGCTTGATGCGATCGGAGCCGGCGATGGTGTGCGTGTAGAACATCACCGGGATGACCGGGCAGTCGGCAGCGACCATTGCGTCGGCCTCCTGCATCTTAGCGACGCGCTCCTTGTCGTCAACAATAGTACGAGCCTCGTCGACCTTGGCGTCGAACTCGGGGTTGTTATAACCAGAGCGGTTGTCGCCACCGAGGGAGTCGGAGTGGAACAGCGGATACAGGAAGTTGTCCATGATCGGGTAGTCGGCAATCCAGCCCAGACGACCGAACTGATAGTCGAAGTTCTGATACTGCTCGAGCAGGGCAGACCACTCGGGGGTATCGGAGACAGCGGTAACACCAACCTTGGCGAGGTCGCCGATGATGGACTCCATGATCTCCTTGTGACCGCCGTCCTGGTTGTAGGAAAGGGTCACGCTAATGCCACGATCGCCGTTAGCGCCAGCGGGAGCAACCTTGTCGAGGTACTCGTTAGCCTTGTCGACATCGTAGGCGCAGAACTCCCATGCGCCCTCCTTGTAGCCATCGATGCCCGGAGGAACAATGCCGTCGGCAGGGGTACGGGTACCCTTGAAGATGGTCTTGCAGATGGCCTCACGGTTGATGGCCAGGGAGATACCCCTACGCAGGTCGGCGTTGTTGAACGGCTCGGCCGTGGTGTTGCAGGTCAGATAGTACGTGGAAGGCTCGGCGCCGAGCAGCATGCGCTCGCCGTCTCCCATGGTGTAGCCGTCCTTGGACACGCCGCGATCCTTCTTGGCGGCATCAATCTGAGCGACGGGAACGTCGCAGACATCTAGGTTACCCGCCTGGAACTCCTTGTAAGCGGTCTCCATGTCCTTGATGACCTGGAAGTGGATGCCATCGATCTTGGCCTTGTCGCCATAGTAATCGTCGAACTTCTTGACGTTGATCTCCTGGCCATCCTCCCACTTGCCGTCCATCATGAACGGGCCGTTACCGACCGGGGCAAGGTAGAAGCTCTTGACATCGGACTCGGCGCACTCGGGAACCGGGGCCAGAGCCGGGTGAGAGGCGACGAAGGGGAAGTCGGCGTAAGCGGAAGCCAGCTTGACGACGAGGGTCTCATCGTCGGGGCAGGTAACACCGCTGAGCTCGGTAGCGTTACCGGCAAGCAGATCGTCATAGCCCTCGACCATGGAGAGGTGATAGGAGACCTCGGAAGGGCCGTACTCGGTAGCGACAGCCGACTTGGTGTTGACCAGACGCTCCCAACCGAGCTTGAAGGACTTGGAGGTAACGTCGTCACCGTTGTGGAACTTGGCCTTCTTGATCTTGAAGGTAAACTCGGTGGCGTCGTCGTTGGACTCAAAGGACTCGCAAGCCAGCGGAACAATCTCGCCCTTCTCGGCGTCGTAAGAGGTCAGAGCATCAAAGAGCTGGTACTCGACCTGAGTGCCCTGGTCCTCCTGGACATTGTAGGGGTCGATGCAGACCGGGTTGTTGATGTAGAAGTTCAGCTTCGAACCGGACTCAGAACCGGAAGCGTCGCCGCCCTTCTTGCCGCATGCGGCAAGAAAAGCCATGGAGCTCGCAGCAAGGGTACCGCCGACAAAGGCGCGACGACCCATAACGGGCTGGTGGAACATAGAATCAGCCATGCCATCCTCCTTATGAGATAGGACAAAGAAATGTTCAGTCGGACACATGTCGAGACAATCCGATCCGAACCATCAAAACGCCGCCCGTTGCTATGGCTGGTTATGCACAACGAACCAACGTTTCTCAATACAGTAGCGCATTTTATGCACGATTTGGGGCTAATTCCGGTCAACGGTCGAGAATTTCTTTAGTTGGGCGAAGTATGTGGGGATATTTTGACTCTGTTACAAATATGTAAACAAAAAGGGTCCCGCACTTACGGGACCCTTTTTGAATATTTATGCGGCTCGTGCTTAGTAGCCGACGATGCCCTGCGGGAAGAAGAACATGCACAGCACGACGCACACGGCAAACACGACAGCCATGATGACGGTCAGGCGGTCGAGGTTCTGCTCCATGACGCCCGTGGCAGAGCTGGAGTTATACAGCGAGCTAGCGATCATATCCGAAACGCCGGTGCCCTTACCGGAATGCATCAGGACGAGAATCGTCAGCGCCACGGCAGAGACAGCCCAAACGACAAACAGAAGAATCTGGAACGGACCCATAGATAAGCTCCTTAATAGAACAGTTTAAACTCCAGTACTGTACCACAATCCCCCGCTCTCCCCTACCTGCCACTCAAGGACGGGGTGGAAATGGCAGAAATACCAAAAAGGGGGTTGTCCGGTTGTGGACAACCCCCTTACTAGAAAACGGTATTTGTTTTCTATTAGGCCTCGGTGGCGAGCACGCGGCCCGTCATCTCGGCGGAAGGCTCAATACCAGCCATGGTGAGCATGGTCGGAGCGATATCGGAAAGACGGCCGTCCTCGATACCGGTGAGCTTGGCCTTCTCATCAACGATGATGAACGGAACGCGGTTGGTGGTGTGAGCCGTAAACGGATGCTTGGAACCGTCGGAAGCAACGTCAAACATGTGATCGGCGTTGCCGTGGTCGGCGGTGATCAGCGCAAAGCCGCCCTTGGCGAGAATCGCCGGGACAACCTTAGACAGGGCATCGTCAACGGCCTCGACGGCCTTAACGGCGGCGTCGAAGACACCGGTGTGACCAACCATGTCGCAGTTCGCGAAGTTCACGATGTAGAAATCAGCGCGATCCTCGTTGATGGCGGCGACAAGCTTCTCGGTAACCTCGGGAGCGCTCATCTCGGGCTGCAGATCGTAGGTAGCGACCTTGGGGGAAGCGACGAGCACGCGCTCCTCGCCCTCCTTGGGCTCCTCGATGCCGCCGTTGAGGAAGAACGTCACGTGGGCGTACTTCTCGGTCTCGGCGGTGTGCAGCTGCTTCAGGCCGTTGGCGGCGATAACGTCGGCCAGGACGTTCTCGGGGAACGTCTTGGGGAAGGCGACCTCGACGTCAAACGTCGGATCGTACTCGGTCATCGTCACAAAGTGCGAAAGCTTGATCTGCTCGCGCTCAAAGCCGTCGAACTCCTTGTCCGTGAACACGCGGGTCATCTGACGAGCGCGGTCGGGACGGAAGTTGAAGAAGATGGCCGCGTCGCCCTCGTGGATGCCCTCGTTGTGGGCAGCGAAGGGCTCGACGAACTCGTCGCCGCGCGGATCCTTCTCGTAGTAGGCCTTGATACCGGCAACAGGGTCGACATCGGCATCGGACGCGTTGACCATGACGTCGTAGGCACGCTGGATGCGCTCCCAACGGTTGTCGCGGTCCATGGCCCAATAACGGCCCGAGACGGTGGCAACGCGAGCGTCGCAACCGGTCTCCTCGGAGATCTTAGCCAGGAAGGCGCAGAACTCACTCATGTAGCCAGCGCCGGACTGCGGGTCAACGTCGCGGCCATCCATGAAGGCGTGGACGCGAACGGTCTTGACACCGTGCTCGGCAGCCATCTTGACCAGAGCCTCGACGTGGTTCATGTGAGAATGAACACCGCCAGGGCTCATAAGGCCCATGAGGTGAAGAGTCTTGCCGTCAGCCTTGACGTCGTCCATAGCCTTGACGAAGACCTCGTTCTTGGCGATGGAGCCGTCCTTGATGGCGTTGTTGATGCGCGAAAGCTCCTGGAACACGATGCGGCCGGCACCGATGTTGAGGTGACCCACCTCGGAGTTGCCCATCTGGCCATCGGGAAGACCCACGTCCTCGCCCGAAGCGCCGAGCGTGGTGTGGGGGTACTTCTCATACAGGCTATCAAGGAAGGGCGTCTTGGCAGCGGCGACGGCGTTCTCGCCATCGGACGGAGCCAGGCCGCAGCCGTCCATGATGATCAGGAGTGCAGGAAGATGACGTTGTGCCATATGTCCTACTCGCCTGCCTTGACGACCATAGAGGCGAAGTCGGCAGCCTTGAGCGAAGCGCCGCCCACGAGGGCGCCGTCAACGTCGGGCTTGGCGACGAGCTCGGCGATGTTACCGGGCTTGGCAGAGCCACCATAGAGAACGCGAATGCCGTTAGCGAGCTCCTCGCCGAACATCTCCTTGAGGGTCTCACGGATAGCGCCGCAGACCTCCTGAGCGTCCTCGGCGGTAGCGGTCTTGCCGGTGCCGATGGCCCAGATGGGCTCGTAGGCCACGACGACCTGCTTGGGGCAGGTGATCTCAAGACCAGCAAGGCCAGCCTTGACCTGGTTCACGACGTGCTCGACATAGGTGCCAGCCTCGCGGACCTCAAGGGACTCGCCGCAGCAGAAGACGGGAACAAGACCTGCGGCAACGAGGGCCTTGGCCTTCATGTTCTGATCCTCGTCGGTCTCGTGGAAGTAGTCGCGACGCTCAGAGTGACCGATGATGCAGTAGGTGCAGCCAGCGGACTTGAGCATGTCGCAAGAGGACTCACCGGTGAAGGCACCCTTGGCCTCCCAGTACACGTTCTGTGCACCGAGGGCGATGGGGGCAGCCTGAATGCGGTCATGAACCGTGGTGATGTCGATGGTCGGAGGGCAGACGAGCACCTCGACGCCAGCCGGAACCTCGGGCAGAGCCTGAGCCAGCTCGTCGGCGAGCTTGGCGGCCTCGGCGACGTCGTTGTTCATCTTCCAGTTACCAGCGATAAGAAGGGTGCGATTAGGCATCGAGAAGCGCCTCCACTCCGGGCAGGGCCTTACCCTCGACGAGCTCCATGGAAGCGCCACCACCGGTGGAGATCCAGCTCATCTTGTCGGCCAGGTTGAACTTGTTGACAGCTGCGACGGAGTCGCCACCGCCGATAATCGAGGTGCAATCGGCCTCGGCGACAGCCTCGGCGATAGCCTGGGTGCCGTGAGCGAAGTTGTCGAACTCGAAGACGCCCATGGGGCCATTCCAGAACACGGTCTTGGCGCCCTTGACAGCCTCGGCGTAGAGCTCCTCGGTCTTAGGACCGATGTCCATGCCCTCACGATCGTCGGGGATAGCGTCGGAAGCGACAACCTCGGGGACAGCGTCCTCGCCAAAGTGATCGGCAACGCGGTTGTCGATGGGGAGCAGGATCTTGACGCCCTTCTCCTCGGCCTTCTTGAGCATCTCGCCGGCGCGCTCGACCCAGTCCTCTTCCTTGAGGGACTGACCAACGGTCAGGCCCTGAGCCAGGAAGAAGGTGTAGGCCATGCCGCCACCGATAATCAGGGTGTCAGCGGAGTCGATGAGGTGATCGAGAACGCCGATCTTGGAGGAAACCTTGGAACCGCCGACGATGGCGACAAAGGGACGCTCGGGCTCGGCGAAGATGCCGGTCAGCGTGTCGACCTCCTTCTCGAGCAGGAAGCCAGCGACGGCAGGCAGGTAAGCGGCGGGGCCCACGACGGAACCCTGGGCGCGGTGAGCGGTACCGAAAGCATCGAGAACGAAAACGTCGCCATAGGAAGCGAGCTTCTTGGCGATCTCGGGATCGTTCTTCTTCTCACGCTTGTCAAAACGGACGTTCTCGAGAACGAGGACCTTACCCGGCTCGACGGCGGCGACAGCCTCAGCAGCCTTCTCGCCGTAGGTGTCGGCGACAAAGGCAACGTCGAGGCCAGAGAGCTCAGCGAGCTTCTTGGCGACGGGCTCGAGGGACAGCTCGGGCTGGAAGCCGGTGCCCTCGGGACGGCCGAGGTGGCTCATGAGGATGACGCGAGCGTTGTGCTCAACGAGGTAGTTGATGGTGGGCAGGGCAGCCTTGATGCGGGTGGTGTCGCCAACGACGCCATCCTTGATAGGCACGTTAAAGTCAACGCGGACGAGAACGCGCTTGCCGTCGACATCGATGTCGCGGACGGTCTTCTTGGTAAAGGCCATGTTTGCTTCTACCTTTCGTACGTGTCTGCCTCCCATTACGGCAGACGATTTCTTATAAAAAGGGCGCGACCCTAGGGTGTAAGCCCTATAAGGCCGCGCCCTTCTTTAGACGCTCAACGAGCTATTCGCTAAAAGCTAAATTAAGCAACGAACTTCTCGAAGTACTTGATGGTGCGGACCATCTGAGAGGTGTAGGAGTTCTCGTTGTCGTACCAAGAGGTGACCTGAACGAGGGTCTGGCCGTTGCCGAGGTCAGAACACATGGTCTGAGTGGCGTCGAAGATGGAGCCGTGGGTCTCGCCGACGATGTCGCGGGAGACGATCTGGTCCTCGTTGTAGGCGAAGGTCTCGGGGATGGTCTCGGCGTAGGCCTTCATGGCAGCGTTGACCTCGTCGACGGTGACCTTCTTGTCAACGACGGCGTAGAGGTTGGTCAGCGAGCCGGTCGGCGTCGGGACGCGCTGGGCGGCACCGATGAGCTTGCCGTTGAGCTCGGGGAGAACCAGGCCGATGGCCTTGGCAGCGCCCGTGGTGTTCGGGACGATGTTCTCGGAGCAGGCGCGGGAGCGACGGAAGTTGCCCTTGCGCTGCGGGCCGTCGAGCGGCATCTGGTCGCCGGTGAAGGCGTGGATGGTGGTCATGATGCCGGACACGATGGGAGCGAAGTCGTTCAGACCCTTGGCCATCGGGGCGAGGCAGTTGGTGGTGCAGGAAGCAGCGGAGATGATGTTGTCCTCAGCGGTCAGCGTCTCATGGTTGACGTTGTACACGATGGTGGGCAGATCGCTGCCGGCCGGAGCGGAGATGACGACCTTCTTGGCGCCAGCGTTGATGTGGGCCTGAGCCTTAGCCTTGCTGGTGTAGAAGCCGGTGCACTCGAGAACGACGTCGACGTCGAGGTCGCCCCAAGGCAGGTTGTTGGCGTCGGCCTCCTTGTAGATCTTGATCTCCTTGCCGTCAACGGTGATGGAATCCTCGCCAGCAACGACCTCGTGATCGCGAGCGTAGTTGCCCTGCGTGGAGTCGTACTTCAGCAGGTAAGCGAGCATATCGGGAGAGGTGAGGTCGTTGATAGCGACGATCTCGGAGCCCTCATGACCGAACATCTGACGGAAAGCCAGACGACCGATGCGACCGAAGCCGTTAATAGCAACCTTTACTGCCATTGTGTCTCCTTTCGTAAGGCCCCCGCGAGCTACAGCGCCCGCCGTTGAGGCCCACAAACTAACCACTCGCCTAATATACCTTTTTTTTGACTTGAATTTCACGAGAATGCTCGAAATTGAAAATCAAATTTACGTTAAAACGTTTTAAAGAGTAAAACAGCAGTTCAATCCCTATATAAGCAGTTTCGCTCAACTACCTGTTTGCTTCAATAAGCTTTTCAAGCCTCAAAACTCGATGGTAGAGGGCCGACTTCGACAAGGGAGGGTCAGCCATCTCCCCCAGATCGCGCAGTGACAGATCAGGATAGCGCTCGCGCAGGTCGCAAAAGACCGCCAAGGCGTCCGGAAGCGTGTCGCGCAAACCCCGCTGTTCGAGCTCATCGATCAACGCAAGCTGATGCTGGGCGGCACCCGCACTTCTGGTCTGATTGGCCAGCTCGGCATTCACGCGACGGTTTACGTCGTTCTTAACCAATTTGACCGCGCGCGCTTCCTCGATCTCGGCAACGCTGCGCTTGGCGCCGACCAGCTTTAGAAGCTGCTCGATCTCCTCGGCGCTCTTAATGTAGACGGCAAAGGATCCGCGCCGCGCGTTAACGCGCGCATGGACCCCAATCTGCTCCAATAGATCGCAAAGCCCCCGGGCATACTGCTCGCCCTGCACCGCAATCTCCAAATGAAAATCGCCGCGTGGATCGGCCACGAAACCGCCGGCGATGAGCGCGCCGCGGATGTAGGCAAGCCTGCAGCAGGGACGGGCAACGATGTGCCGGGGAACACCAGCGACGAGCCCTCCCCTGCGGTCGAGAATGCCCAGCAGCACCAGAGCCTTGTCCAGGTCGGGCTGATCGGGCAGGGTAATGAGATAGTTACGGACCTTATGCAAGACCGATTTACGAACGGTGAATTCCGTTTTGAGCTTAAGGATGCGATGCGTCAGTGTGATCATCGTGCGCGCGACGGCACCCGTCTCGGTCGCGACCGTCAAACGATACCGCCCGGAGCCGGCCAGCGAAAGTGTACCGCTCACACGCGTCAGGGCGGCAAGCGTCGACAAATCGCAGTATTCACATTCGGGTTCGCAGCGCGCGAGCTCGTCACGCACCTCGGCGGTAAACGACATGCAGACCTATGCTTTCGTGTTGGCGCGCGACAGGTCGCGATGGGAAATGCTCACGTGATATTGGGCGCCTTCCAAATAACGTGCCGTGGCCTCGGCGATGGCAACGCTGCGGTGTTGACCGCCCGTGCAGCCGATGGCAATAGAAAGCTGTGGCTTGCCCTCCGCGATATAGCCGGGCATGACCGTATCGAGCAGCTGCGTCCAAGCCTTCCAGAACTCCTGGGTCTTGGGATGGTCCAAAACAAAGTCAGAGACTTTCTTATCGAGACCGGTCATGGTGCGCATCTCGGGATCGTAGAACGGATTGGGCAGGAAGCGAACGTCGATCATAATGTCCGCCTCGACGGGCATGCCGTGCTTAAAGCCAAACGAGAACACGTGAACGTCCATGAGCTGCTGGTCGGACAGCTCGGAAAATGCCATACGCAGCTTGTTGCGCAGCGCAGAGGTGCGCAGACGGCTCGTGTCGATAATCATATCGGCTCGGTCGCGAACGCCCTGCAGCTGCAGGCGCTCGCGCTGAATCGCATCGGCCGTAGTCTCCCCCGGCTTGGCAATGGGGTGGCGGCGGCGGTTTTCGCTATAACGACGGATCAGCACCTCGTCAGAGGCCTCGAGAAACACGATGTCACAGCTCATCTCGCGCTCCTCGAGTGCGGCAACGGCATCGAGCAGCTCATCGAACAAGCCCTGGCTGCGCAGGTCGCAGGTGACGGCAAGATGCCTGCCCACGCCCGTATTGATGCCGACGAGTTCGGCAAGCTGGGCGATCAGGCGTGGGGGCAAGTTGTCGATGCAAAAGTAGCCCATGTCCTCGAACACATGCATGGCCTGCGTTCGGCCCGATCCGGACATTCCGGTGATGATGACGATATCGGGGATGCGCTCCGAGCGCTCCGCCGCATCCATGGCATCTCCCTTTTGCATGTGTGCCTCCTAAAACAAGCGCGGGATCCGGCCAGCGGATCCCGCGCGATCAATTGCCTTTATTGAGTATACCGCCCCAAGTGGATACGAGGCCTGTCTTACGCCTCAAGCGCAGCCTTGAACCAACTTGTAATACTCGTGGGGTGCGTAATAGCGGTGCCGACGACAACGGCCCAGGCGCCCGCATCAATCGCGGCGCGGGCCTCCTCGGGCGTGTGCACGCGGCCCTCGCAGATGATGGGAAGGCCGGGGAATTCCTCGGTCGCCTGACGCAGGAGCGGCAGATCGGGGCCATCGGCCATGGTGCAGTCGATAGCGGCGACACCGTGAGAAAGCGTGGTGGATACCAGGTCGAAGCCCATATCGACCGCACGGCGAATGTCCTCGATAGTGGCACAATCCGCCATCAGGAGCACACCCTCCTCGTGCAGCGGGCGGAAGGTGTCCTCGACGGTCTTGCCATCGGGACGTGGGCGATCGGTGGCGTCGATCGCCACGATATCGGCACCCGCAGCAACGCAGGCGCGAGCGTGGCGCAGCGTCGGCGTGATGTAAACGCCCTCGTGCCCATCCTTCCACAGGCCGATGACAGGAACCTCACAGCGACCCTTAATGGCGGCAATGTCGGCAAGACCCTGGCAGCGAATGGCGGCGGCGCCGCCAAGCTCGCAAGCGCGAGACATTTGAGCCATGGTCTCGGGCGTACGAAGCGGCTCGCCCATATACGCCTGAACGCTCACGACGAGCTTGCCCTTCAGGGACTGGATCAAAGGATCAACGGTCATGTTCGACTCAACCTTTCTCAAAACAGCCTTCTGAGACACCGCACCTTGACGTTCAAACCGTCGCTCGCGTACCGAAGTACGCTTCGCTCCTCTTTCACGTCAATCTGCGGCACCTCAGAAGGCGCACTTGGTAGTTATGTTTACTTCAACGATGCAAGAAGGTGTTCGGCGGCACCGATGAGCGGAGCATCGCCCTCCAGAGAACCGATGAGGATCGGCGTGTCCTGAAGCGGGTCGAGCGCCTGGCTGGCATAGCCCTCGTGCACCGAATCCTTCCACGTCTGTGAACGCCAATCGGGACCTTGGTGAATCACGCCACCCGAAAGCACGATGACCTCAGGGTCCAGGATGTTAGCGAGCGAGCCCAAGCTGGCACCCAGCGCAAAGCCGGCGTCATGGATGACCTCGGTCGCCTTTGCGTCGCCAGCACGGCACAGGTCGTTCACGTCGCGACCGACCGAAGGACGGCTGGGGTCGACGCGACCGAAGCGCTCGTCGTACATACGGCCAATCGAGGTGCCCGAGGCTACCGACTCAAGATGGCCAGAACGCCCGCAGGCGCAGGGAATGCCGGCGGCAGCCGAACACTCGATGTGGCCCATATGGCCGGCAGCACCATGGAAGCCCTGCATCACGCGGCCGTTCTCGACATATGCGCCGCCGATGCCCGTACCGATGCCCAGACACAAGACGGAGAACTTGCCCTTGCCGACGCCCCAGTGGGCCTCGCCCAGAGCATGAGCCTGCACGTCGCCCACCACGGCAACGGGGAGACCAAGGTCCTCGCGCAGGCGCGGCCCCAACTGAACGCCGGACCAGCCGGGCATGATCTCGTTGGCATACGCGATGGCGCCCGTCTTGGGATCGACGACGCCTGCGGCACCGATACCGACACCGAGGACCTCGACATCGGGATTCGCCTCAAGAGCGGCCTTGATGGACGCCTCGATACGCTGGAAGACGGCCTCGCCGCCCTCCTGGGCCTCAGTAGGAACCTCGGCCTCAAATACGGGATGGGGCACGCTGCCGTCAGCCGGGTACTCCATAATGGCGGTCGCGATCTTAGTTCCGCCGATGTCGACAGAGCAGACGTACTTGTTCTCCATGTCGTTCTCCTTAGGAGATAAAAACAACTACAGGAAATGAAGGCGGTGTTATCGCCGCAGCATGATAAAGGTTTCCCAGGTGCCCGAGGTTGGGGTGAAAGTGGTCGGGCGTTGACCTAATGGGTCACGCCCGACCACTTGAGCCCCAAGATCGGGTGCCTGGGGAAGCTTTACAGGAGACCGTTGTCCTGGAGGACCTTCTTAATCGCCTCGACGTTCTCGCCGGTCATGGCCTTCACCGGGCGCGGCATGGTCGGGCTGTCGAAGATGCCCATGAGATTCATAGCGGTCTTGAAGGCACCAACGCCGCCGGCATAGCCCTGAACGCCCGAGGTGACATCCCAGATGTGGGAAATCTCGTTGAGGCGATCCTGCTCGGCCTTGACGGTAGCCCAGTCGCCGGCCTGAGCGGCCTTCCACTGGCGCACGTAGCCCTCGGGCTCAACGTTAGCGAGACCCGGGACAGAACCGTCGGCGCCACCGAGGTAAGCGCCGTCGACAACGACCTCGTGACCGGTGAGGATGCTCATCGGATGGCCGTTCTTCTCGTTCTCCTGAACGAGGTAGCGGAACGAGATGTCATCGCCCGAGGAATCCTTGACGCCAGCCAGGACGCCCTCGGCGCCGAGCTTAGCAAGGAGCTTCCAGGGGAGCTTGGTGTGGACGCACACGGGGATGTCGTAGGCGAAGATGGGCAGGTCGAGTTCCTCGTGCAGGATGCGGAAGTGCTCCTCGACCTCGGTCATGCCCTGCAGGGCATAGAACGGGCAGGTAGCGACAAGCGCATCGGCGCCCAGCTCCTGAGCGACCTTACCGTGCTCGATCATGCGCTCGGTCTCGGTGTCGATGATGCCGACCAGAACGGGAACGCGGTGGTCGACGATGCGCACGGCCTCGGCGACGATCTGGCGACGGCGCTCGTCGGTGGAGAAGACGACCTCGCCCGAGGATCCCAGGAAGAACAGGCCATCGACGCCGGCATCGATCATGCGGTTGATGCTGCGCTCAAAGGAGGCAACATCGAGCTGGTGATCTTCGGTATCGGGAACAACGACGGGAGGGATAACGCCGGTGAATTTCTGAGTTGCCACAAGAATCTCCTTAGTTGTCTGGCGAGCGGCCCTATGCCACCCACTCTTGTTGGCAGTGTCCAGGCCGTCTAGGCCAAAGAACACGGGTAGAACGTTTGGTTAAAGAAGTCGACCACTTCGTTTTCGAACGCATTGATGCGCTCGTGAGCGTATTTGGCATAGATGATATGCCTCCGGTCACACTCAAGACCGTTGAATACGGCAAACTGTCCCTTGGGGTCGCTCACGGTATCCATAAGCGATGTGCCTATGAGCGCCGATCCGCGCGCCCGAGACGACAGCGCCTCGAGGCCACCGGGAACTGGATTGGCAACCGCCGTGCAGGCAAGGCCCTGCTCGTCCAGAGCAGAAACCGCCAGCGCAACTCCGCCGCCAAGACCCTCGCCCCATGCAAAGATGCGGTCGGGATCCACGCCATCAAGATTGCGCGCGACCTTCGCCAACGCGCAGCCCCAACGGACGCGCTCGACAAAAGCGGGCGAGGTAATCCCCTGCTGCAGATCGTCCGCACCAGCAACATCGTCATCCAGCGCGAGAACGGCATACCCCATGGCGGCAAATCTCGTCATGTGATGCCAGCCACGCACAGGCCGATCGATGTCGTGAAACATCAGGCACAGTGGCACGCGCTCAGATACTCGGGCACGACCAACTGGCTCAATCAAACGAGCGTGGACCGCATCGTCACCGAGTTCAAAGGAAACCTCCGAGTAACGGGCGCAGGGGTTAACAAAGTCAATCGCCGTAATGGCCAGGCCTTGAATCTCAAGATTCGAAGCGCATGCCTCTAAATCAGAAATATCTGCTTGGACATCACCGTGCCAGTCCCGATATTCTGCGAGCCTTGACGAAACCGTTCCAGGAATTCCCACGAGCCCGGGGACTATCAGCTCGTCAACATTGCTCTCGCACTTAGACATGAGCCTCCCCTCCCTCGCAGAAAAACGAAATGATCAGATCATCAAAGTCCTGAATCTCCTCGTGGCCAAAACCTTCAAAGAACTCATGACGCTTTTCACAGGTCAGGTTGTTGTAGACCGCAAACTGCGTCGCCGGCGGACAGACGATATCGGCTGTGCCCGTGCCAAACAGAACGGGACATTTGACCATGGGGGCAAAGTTCTTGGAATCGAAGTACGCCAGTTTGGCATAGGCTTCCTCGATACGAGTCGAGTCCTCGTCAAACCAACGCGACCAATAGCGCAGACCCTCGTAGGCAATATCGTCGGCGTCCAGATCCCAAACCAGGCGGAAGTCCGATAAGAAGGGATAGAGGATGGCCGCGCGATTGATAAGCTCGCTGTTAAGCGCGCAGGTCGCAATACCCAAACCGCCACCCTGCGATGCGCCGTTCACATACACGCGGGTAAGATCGATGCCCCCGAGCTCGCGAACGATGCGGCACAGAATGCGGATATCCTGATGTAGGCGGACATAATAGAGGTTGGCCGGGTCGCCGTCGATACCGGCAACGATATGGCCCGCGACCGTCGTGCCCTCAAATCCACCAATGTCCTCGGAGGGGCCTCCTTGGCCGGGACAATCGAGAGCAATGAGCGCCATGCCCATGCCCGCAAACGACGCCTGCTCAAACCAGCTGCGGCTCGCACCCGGATACCCATGGAACTGAAGCACCAGCGGCACGGGCTCCTCCGAGACCGGCTTGAGGTACTTGGCATGCAGGCGTGCACCACACATGCCGGTATACCAGAGATCGAAAAACCGACAGGTCGCGGAATACGCAACCGAAGCCGCCTCGATCGCGTAGTCGAGCTCGACGGCCTCGGCCTCGGCCATGCGGTCCTTCCAAAAGAGATCGAAATCCGATGGACGGGGCATAGCGCCTCGATATTCACCAAATTGCTGTTGTAGCTCCTGAGCACTTGGCATGGCTCGTGAACCCAGCCTTTCGAAATCGCAACGGAGGTGCGCCCGGCAAGGGAACCGGGCGCACGGGAGGGAAAGCGAGGCTACTCGCCGAGCTTGGGATGCAGCAGCGACGGCGCAGCGCCGAGCAGCATCTTGGTGTAGGGGTCCTGGGGGTGCTGGAAAACCTGCTTGGCCTCGCCCTGCTCAACGATCTTGCCGCCATTCATAACGATGATGTCGTCAGAGATATAGCGGACCGTCTGGATGTCATGGCTGATGAACACCATGGCCAGGCCGAGCTCCTTCTTAAGGTCGGTCAGCAGGTTCAGAATCTGCGCGCGGACCGAAACGTCCAGAGCCGAGGTGGGCTCGTCGGCGATGATGGCATCGGGGTTCAGCGACAGGGCACGCGCGATAGCCACGCGCTGGCGCTGGCCGCCCGAAAGCTGGCCGGGAAGAACCTCGGCGGCGGAGCTGGGCAGACCGGTGAGCTCCAAGAGCTCCTTGACGCGCTTCTCCTGCTCGGCCTCGGTACCCAAGTTGTGGACGCGCATGGGGTCGAGCAGTTGCTCGCGAACGACCATGCGGGGGTTGAGCGCCGTGGCCGGGTTCTGGAACACGACCGAGATGACGCGACCCATGTGGCGACGGTCCTCGGCGGTACGCTTGGTAACGTCCTTGCCCTTAAAGTAGACCTTGCCGCTCGTGGGGGCCTGCAGGCCGCACATGACGTTGGCGGTGGTTGACTTTCCGCAACCGGACTCGCCGACGATGCCGATCGTCTGGCCGGGCATGAGCTTAATCGTTACACCCTGGACGGCGTGAACCAGGTTGGGGTGCAGAATCGAGCCGGTACGGGTCCTAAAGGTGACGTGGACGTCATCAAGGAAGATGATCGGCTCGACGCCGTTGACTGCGGTCTCGCTCATCTACATCACCTCCGCGTGAGGGGTCAAACCATTTGCCTTGAGCACCTCATCGGGGAGCTCGGAATAGAAGTGCTCGGTGCCGGGCACGCGCTTGAAGACCGGACGGGTGTCCAGGCCAATGCGCGGATGGCTCGAGCGGGGCGCGAAGCGATCGCCCTTGGGGAAATCGCGCGGGCTCGGAACGGCGCCGGGCACCTGGTGCAGGCGGCCCGAACCGCTCTCGATGGACAGGACGGAACCCAGAAGGCCGCGGGTGTACTCGTGAATCGGGTTGGTGAGCAGCTCCTTGGTGGGCGCCTGCTCGATAACCTGGCCGGCGTACATAACCGTGATGTTATGGGCAACCTCGGCGACCAGAGCCAGGTCGTGCGAAACGAAGATCATGGCAAAGCCGAGCTTGGCCTGAAGGTCGTTGAGCAGCTTGATGACCTGCTTCTGGACCGTAACGTCCAGAGCGGTCGTGGGCTCGTCGCAGATGACCAGCTTGGGGTCGCGGGTAAGGGCCATAGCGATCAGAACGCGCTGACGCTGACCACCGGAAAGCTCGTGCGGATAGCTCTCGAGCGTACGCTTGGGGTCGAGGCCCACGAGCTCCAGGAGTTCCTCGGCGCTACGGGTGCCGCCGCGCTTGGTGAGCTGCTTCATCTGGGCAGAGATGAGCATAGAGGGGTTGAGCGAGGACAGGGCGTCCTGATAGACCATGGCGATATCGGTACCGCGCAGGCCGAACCACTCCTTCTTGCTCATCTTGAGCAGGTCACGGCCCTCCCAGAGGACCTCGCCGGAAAGGTGCTCGTCCTCATCGGTCAGGCCCATGATGGCCAGCGTGGTGATGGACTTACCGCAACCGGACTCGCCCACCAGGCCCATGGTCTGACCAGGACGGACGTCAAAGTTGACATGGTCGACGACGTTGATATCACCGTGATGCTCAAACTGGATGCAGAAATCGCGGACCGAAAGAATCGGCTCAACGGACTCGTCGGGCACATGGCGGTCGTTACGCTTGAGCTCGACATCGCGCAGGGCGCCAAGACGGGCGGACAGGGACTGAGCCTGCTCCTTGTAGGCACGAACGGGGTCAGAGACCAGCAGGTCGGCCTCGCGACGCTTGGAGGAATCGGTCGGATCCAGGGCGGCGGAGGGAGCGGCAGCCATAGCGTCGGTAATGCCCTCGGAGAGGATGTTGAGCGCCAGGCAGGTGATCATGATGGCCAGACCCGGGAACAGTGCCTGCCACCAACGGCCAGCGAGCACGCCACCGCGAGCGTCGGCGAGAATGTTGCCCCAGGTAGCGGTGGGCTCCTGGATGCCGGCGCCGATGAAGGTCAGCGAGGCCTCGAAGATGATGGCGTCGGCGACCAGGGTAACGGTGAAGACCATAATCGGAGCGATGCAGTTGCGCAGAACATGCTTGATCAGAATCCACGGAGCCTTGGCGCCGGACACGATGACCGCGCGGACATAGTCCTCACCGTACTCGGACACGATGTTGGCGCGCACGATACGGGCGATCTGCGGGGTGTACATAAAGCCGATCGCAAAGATGATCGACGGCACGGAATTGCCCAGGATGGAAACGAAAACGGCTGCGAGGGCGATACCCGGGATGGACATGATGATGTCCAGGATACGCATGATCGTCTCGGAAACGGCCTTGCGCGAAACCGCTGCAAGAGCGCCGACAACGGAACCACAGACCAAAGCCATAGCGGTAGCACCAAAGCCGATGATCAGCGAGTAACGTCCGCCGTAGAGCATGCGCGAAAGGATGTCGCGGCCCTTGTCGTCGGTACCGAAGATAAACCCGTTGCCGGGAGCCTGGCGAGCCGTAAAGATCTCAACCGGACTATAGGGGGCAAGCAGGGGAGCAAGGATCGCAGTCAGGGCGACCAGCACCAGCACGACGGCGGCAATCTTAGAAGACAGCGTCATCTTCTTCCAGCCACCGAGCTTGAGCCCCTTGGAGGCAGCCTTCTCGAGCTGCTCGGTTTGCTTCTCTCGAATCTTTACCATAATCTACACCGTCCTGATGCGCGGGTTGATGAGCAGGTAGAGCATGTCAACCACGATGTTGATGATGATGAAGGCAAGAGCAACGACGATAACGACGCCCTGAACCAGGTTCGCCTCGTTGCCCTGAACGCCCTGCAGAATCGCAGTGCCCATGCCGGGGAGGTTGAAGATAACCTCGATGACGACGGCGCCGCCCATGAGGTAGCCGATCTTAAGACCGAGGGTGGTGACCGGGGTGATCAGCGCATTGCGAAGAACGTTGATGCCGACGACGACCTTCTCGGGAACGCCGGCGCCACGAGCCATACGGACATAGTCCTTGTCGAGCTCCTCGACCATGGCGGTACGCACGATACGAGTCATCTGGCCCGTCAGCGGAAATGCCAAGGCGATAGCGGGCATGATCATACGTCCCAGATAGCCAACCGGATTCGTGGTGAAGTGAGGCAGAGCACCCGATGCCGGGAGCACCTTAAGGTAGGAAGAGAACAGCAGGATCAACAGAACGGCAAGCCAGAACGACGGGGTTGCCAAGCCGGCGATGGAAAAGACGCGGATCACTTGGTCCGGCCATTTGTCGCGATACAGTGCCGCGATGACGCCGAGCAAAAACGAAACGACCGCACCGATGGCAAGACCGATGAAGGTCAGCTGCATCGTGACGGGCAGGGCCGTGGAGATGCGCTTGGCAACGGAGTTGCGGGCAGCGCCGTAGGTACCCATGTCGCCATGAATCAAATCGCCCATATAGCGCACGTAGCGCACAGGCCAGGGGTCGTCCAGACCATACTTCTCATGGTACTCGGCAACCGCCTCGGGCGAGGCACCGTCACCCAACGCCGTATAGGCGGGGTCGGTCTTGGAGAACGACATAAGGAAGAACACCAGGACGGTGACGCCCAATGCCATGATCGGCAGCGCCACGAGACGCCTTCCAATCAAACGTAGAAAGTTGTTCACGTTCTCTCCCCTTTCTTTTGTCGGTAGGACCAACTGGTATATGAGTATGGATACTCATTACAAGACCCGAGCGACATCGAGGCCGCCCGGGTCTTTGTTTCAACTATGAGGACGTTGCCTTACGACCGACGCCCCACATATGACTCAAGCGAGTCTTAGGCCTTGACGGTCGCGACGCCCCTGAAGGACATGCTCGTCGTGCCGATGCCCTTGAAGCCATCGAGGGCCTCGCCGTTGGGCGCGGTGGACGGATCGTCCCAGGAAGCGGAAACGGTCTTGACGTGGACAACGGGGTACAGAACAGCGTTGTCGGCGATGATGTCGAAGCACTCGTTCCACTTCTTCTGCTGCTCGTCGCCCTCGGCGGCAAGAGCCTCGTCCATGAGACCGTGGAGCTTCGCCCACTCAGCGGAATCCTTCCACGGGCAACGGGTCTGCATCCAGACGTTGTCGCCATACCACCAGTTGAGCAGCAGGTCGGGGTCAGCGCCGAAGCAGGACGGATCGCCAGGGGCAAGGAGGATATCGTAGGCCTCGCCGCCGTCGATGGCAGCGTAGGTGGCCGGCGAGGTATCGGTCTGGATAGTCACATCGAAGCCGAGAGCGTCGAGGTCGTTCTTGACCTGAGCGGCCATGCCCTTGATCTGCTCGTTGTCGGTGGTGCGCAGGGTGATGGCGCCCGGGGTGATGCCAGACTCTTCGATGAGCTTCTTGGCCTTCTTGGCGTCAGTCTTGTACACCGTGGAAGCCTCATGATAGTTGGTGAAGCTCTTGGGCAGGTAGCAGCTGGCAGCGGTAGCAAGGCCGGCGAAGGTGTTGGTAATCATCTTCTCAGTGTCGAGCGCGTACATGACGGCCTGACGGACCTTGACGTTGTTCCAAGGCTCCTTGGCGACGTTGAACATGATGAAGCGGGTGCCGAAACCCTGGACGTTATCGATCTTGCAGCCGGCGCTCTCGAGCTGGTCGACGGCGTCAGCGGTGACGAGCTCCATAACGAGCGTGGAGCCCTCCTGCTGAGCGGTAACGCGAGCGGTGGGGTCGGTCAGGATGCTGTACTGGATCTTCTTATCCTCGGCAGCATACTCACCGTTGTACTCGGGGTTGGGAACCAGGGTGATCTCGGTATCGGAGATAGAGTCGTACATCCAGGGGCCGGAGCCGATCGGCTGCTTAGCGCGATCCTCCTCGGCCTGGGTAGCCGGGGTAACGCGGATGATGGCCAGACGATCCTTGAGCAGGGAGAAGTTGGGGACCTTGGTCTTGACCGTTACAGTGCTGGCGTCCTTGGCCTCGATGGACTCGAAGGGCTGGAAGAACGGAGCATAGGTAGCAGAAGCAGCGCAAGCGGTGTAGGAGGCAACGACGTCGTCAGCAGTGACCTCGGTGCCATCGGAGAACTTGGCGCCCTTGCGGATGGTGACCTCGAAGGTAGTGTCGTCCACGGACTTGGGATCGTCGGTGGCGAGCTCGTTGAAGGTGCTGTAGTCGTGGTAATCGATGCCATAGAGGCCCTCGATGACGTGCCAGTTAGCACCCAGGCCCACAGCGGAGCCGGTGCTGGCGGGGTCGAAGCTGGACGGAGCGTAAGCGGAACCAGCGGTGATCACGCCGCCGCCACGGTTGGCGGAATCGGTGGAACCGGAAGCGGAACCCTCGTCGTTGGAGCTGCCACCGCAGCCGGTGAGACCAAGCCCTGCGACAGCAGCGACGCTGCCGGTGAGGCCGAGGAACGAACGCCTGGACATACCCTTGTTGATGATGGCCATGTCTTCTCCTATCAATAGAGAATCTTACCCGGGAGCACCTAGACTTGCCCCCGCGCAACTTGCGGACGATATATACCTTACCTACCGACGGACCCAACTGAGGTGCCGCGCTCGGCGACCGATACATACATACGCTTGAACGGTATTTACTACCGTTCACCGAATTCATTGACAAACGATTCGCCAGACAGTATGTATCGACGAGGTGAGATATCAGTCTTCGTCAACCCGCAGGATAGCAGGGTTGTTCACCATGGCTAGTCAAACGTTTTAGCGTTAATAAAACCCGAAATCGACAGGTAATCGCCGCGAAATAAATGATTGAAAATCGGCCAATCATGTATATCAGTTGTTTAGAAGCGCGTTTAGCTTTCGGAACGGTTGGCCGATGCTTGGGCGCGCTCGGCATTCCATGCAACAAGTGCCTCGTGGACCGCTTTGGCGACATCGGCCGGAACGCCTCGAACTTCTGCAATCTCCTGCTCGCTTGCCGCGCGCAGACGCTTCATCGAGCCAAAATGGCGCATTATGGCACGTTTTCTGGTGGGTCCCACGCCCGGAACGTCGTCAAGCACCGAAACCGTCATAGCCTTATCGCGCAACTCGCGGTGGAACGTAATCGCAAATCGGTGGGATTCATCGCGAACCTGCTTGATCAGATAAAGCGAAGCGGAGCCGGTCGGTAGCACGACGGGAGTCTCGTCCCACGGCACGAAAACCTCCTCATCGGCCTTTGCCAAGCCACAGACTGGTATATCGAGGCCGAGCGCCTCAAGTTGCTTAATTGCAGCGGTTAATTGCGGCTTGCCGCCATCGACAACGAGCAAATCGGGGCGTGAGCCAAAGCGCTCGTCCGCCATGCGCTCGGGAGCATAGCGACGCCCCAGAACCTCGGACATCGATACGAAGTCGTTCGCCTCGTCCAATTCGGCCTGAATTTTAAAGCGACGATACTGGCCCTTGTCGGCACGACCGTTGGTAAATACCACCATCGAAGCGACGGTAAAGGTGCCGTGCAGCGTCGAGATATCGAAGCACTCGATGCGCAACGGCGGCGCAGGCAGCGCCAGCGCGCTTTCGAGCTCCAGGAGCGCCTGATTGGTGCGATCGTCAGCATACCCCGTGCGCATCATGTAGCGCATGAGGGCATGGCGTGCATTTTTGGAAGCCATATCGAGCAGGCGGTGCTTTTCGCCGCGCTGCGGCCTATGGAGATGGCAAGAGCGTTCGCGCTTGCCCGCAAGCCACCCCCCCAACGCTTCGGCATCCTCAAGCTCGACAGAGAGATTGATCTCGGCTGGAATATCAGCCGTCTCGTCGTAATAGCGCTTAAGAAAGCCCGATTGAAGCTCTTCCTCGTCGACATCCAGGCCTTTATCGAGGATGAACTCACAAGTTCGAACCGTTCGGCCCTCGCGAACGACAAAGACGCAGGCGGCAGAGATAGTCTCTTCGCGATAGAAGCCGATGACGTCGATATCGACGCTCGATGGAAAAACAACCTGTTGGCGATCGTCCAAGCCCCTAATGACTTCCAGACGACGCTTGACGCGCGCCGCACGCTCAAAATCGAGCGTCTCGGCTGCCTCCGCCATCTCGGACGTGAGCTCGTCGACGACATCCTTGCGATGGCCCGACAAGAAACGTTCGACACGCTTGACGTTCTTGGCATAGTCGGCAGGGGAAATCGCGCCGACGCATGCGCCCGGCCCGCGCCCGACATGGTAGTCAAAGCAGGGACGCCCGTTTTGCGCGCAAATCATATTGACGATGTCTTCTTCGCCCTTATGAGATTCGACGATGCGGCGGCAGCGGCGCCATTCCGCACAGGATGCCGAGCAAATAGGAATAACCTTGCGTAGCGTATCGATGGTCTCACGCGCCGCACGACTATCGGTATAGGGGCCAAAATAGCGCGTTCCCGGTTTATGACGCTCTCGCGTGTATTTAATAGCCGGAAACAAGTCGCTCTTGGTAATGGCGATAAAGGGATAGCTTTTATCGTCTTTGAGATCGACGTTAAAGTACGGATGGTACTGGCCAATCAGATTGCGCTCGAGCACCAATGCCTCGTGCTCGGTCTCCACCACGATATAGTCGAAGCTCGCCACCAGCTGCATCATGAGCGGGATCTTTTGACGCTCGTCCTGCAGCGTCACGTATTGACGCATACGGGCACGCAGGTTTTTTGCCTTGCCCACATAGATGACATCGCCCTTGGCATCTTTCCAAAGGTAGCAGCCGGGTTGCGTGGGAACGCGCGAAACCTGTTCGGCAAGTGTTGGAATGTTGTCGTGACCTGCCACGCGCGCCTACTTGCGACGAAGCAGCGCCGAGACCTCGGGCATCTTAAAGACGAAGGCAAGGCCAAAAGTTACAGCGAGCGAGACGACGCCTGCAACACAAACGTAGCCCAGGGTAATGAGGATCGAGCTGCCAAGCACTCCGACAAAGTGCTCAAGTGCCCACATGACGCCGGCGCCCGCGGCAGCGCCCAAGCCACCGAACAGTAGGCCGAAGAAACCGCCGTGCAGGATAGACTTGACCTGCAGGCCATGCAGACGACGGCGCAGCCACCACAGTGAGCATCCGACCAAGACCACGTAGTCAACGACGTACGAAAGCGCAATTGCCGGCATACCGTAGCCCAGCACCACGCCAAACAGCAGCACCGAACCGGCCTGACCGATAGCGGAGTACAGGCAATAGCGGCTATAAGGTTTCATATCGAGCAGGGCCGAGAAGCTCTTCTGCATCAGCACGACCACACCGTAGAGCGGCAGGGAAAGTGCCAGATAGATAAGGAACTCCGACACCAGCGCCACACCGGATTCATCGAACTTACCGGCGCAGTAGATCATGTTGAGCGGACGGGCGAAGACGATCAGATACATCGCAAACGGAATCAGGAAGAAGAGCATCTGGGCGACACCGCGCGAAATGCCCGTGCGGACGCTGTCGTAATCCTTCTCCTGCGCATCGTGAGAGAGTTCGGTATAGAGTGCCGTCGAAAGCGAGGCGGCGATCAGCGCATAGGGCAATGTGTACCACAGGCGCGCATATGCGATAACGGAAGGGCCGGTCTCGGGCTGCACCACAAGCGCGGCGGCATTGGTAATGGAAGTCGAGACAAACATGCACGCCGTGGCGAGCAGCGTCGGGATACCAAGCGCGATCGTCTGTCGCAGTGCGGGGTCCTTAAAGTCGATATGGATATGAGGATGCACGCCATGCTTGCCAAGCGCGGGAATCTGGCAGGCCATCTGGACAAAGACGCCGAGGGTCGTACCAGCTGCGATCAAGATAATACCGGCCTGCCCGCCAAATTGTGCAGACACGGGAGCAAAACCCATAAAGCTGGCGATGACGATGACATTGTTGAGAACCGGGGCAAACGTCGACCAGAAGTAGTCGCGGTGTGCGTTGAGAACGCCCGAGAACACCGAACCCAAGCCATAAAACAGAATTTGGATAGCAAAGAAGCGGAACATGAACGCAGCGATATCCATGCTGCCGCCATCGCCCGAAAGGAACGACTGCGTCCAAATAAAGCCGGGAGCAAACACGGTGCCCAGCAGCGAGATACCGCCCAGTAGCAGAAGCAGAATACCGAGCAAGTTACCGACATACTCGTTCGATGCCTCGCGGCCCTGCTCGCGCCTCACGCCCATATACACCGGCAAAAACGCCGTAACGAGCATGCCGCCCATCACGAGCTCGTAGAGCATGTTGGGCAGGTTGTTGGCAACCTGATAGGAGGACGAGAGCAGCGACATGCCGATGGCGGCCGCCATGGCCCACGTGCGGATAAACCCGGTGACGCGCGACACGATGGTCAGCACGGTCATGAGGCCAGCAGAACGACCAACCGTGGAGTAGTCCGACGAACCCATATCGTCTACGTCGTCCTGAGAGTCCTCATGAACCTCATCTTGTGGCAGTAAATCGTCCGCGACGGCAAAGGAGCCGGTCATCGCAAAGGGGTCGTCAACCAAAACGGCGTCATCAGCAGGTGCGACGTCATCGCTGTTCGGCATGTTGTTTCCGGATACGGCATCATCATCGAATATGGCATGGTCGCCAAACACCGTGTCAACTTCTTTGGCGGCGACGGTTCGGGCAGAAAACGACAGAGGGTCCCAGTCGTCATCACCGTCGATGGCCACGCCCTCGACGGGATCGGTCGAACCAAGCGGCGACCATTCGTCATCCGAAAGAAGCGGTTCGCCATCATCATGAGCCGCGGGCTTGGCGGAACGAGCGGCAGGAGCGCTCTGCGGTGTGCTCTTTCCCTGGGCTGCCATCAAAAACACCGCCGTCTCATCGGGACGCGGCGCACGAGGAGCCTCGGAGGCGATCGGCATCACGCTGGCGCTCGATTGAGCGGCGGCCAAAAAGACAGCCGTCTCATCGGGACGAGCCGAAGAAAGAACCGTACGGGGAAGTGCCGTGCCGGCACCGGCGGCACGCAAGTACACAGACGTCTCGCCCGGGTCAGCGGCAGCGGACCAGGCGTTTCGAATCTCGTTATCGAACGAAGCGGCCTCGGGCGCGGGCGTCTGAGGAGCCGACCCTTTTGCAAAGTGAGCTCCGCGCTTTGATTCTTCCTGCGGCATCGCTCAGTCCTCTCTCGTGATCGGGGCAACCGTCGCCCCGCAAAATGCAACTAAGTCATCGGGAGCAAGCTCAAGCTGATAGCCGCGCTTGCCACCCGAGATAAAAATGGTATCCCAAAGGACGCATGTCTCATCGATCAGAGTCCGGAAGCGTTTTTTCATACCGACCGGACTGCAACCGCCGCGGACATACCCCGTCGCGGCAAGCAAATCTTTGACATGCATCATGGTCAGCGACTTTTCGCCTGCGGCGCGCGCGGCGGCCTTGAGGTCGAGCTCGTCGGCAACGGGAATGCAGCACACGACATGGTCGTTGGACGGCGTCGTGCAGACCAGGGTCTTAAATCCCTGACCGGGCTCCTCGCCAAGCTGCTCGGAAATCGCGACGCCCAGCCCCGACGATTCGTCGCCATCGTCTTCGTACGTATGGAGAACATAGGAGATGCCGGCGCTTTCCAGCTCGCGCATTGCATTGGTTTTTGACGTCTTAACAGCCTTTGCCATGGCACATCCTTTCCCTCGCAGAGCGACGCAAGGATTAAGTATAGGGCCAATTCCGCCGCATATGCCATCTCGACACACAGAAGCGCCACCGAATCAGAAGGAATCGGTGGCGCGTCGGTACTACAACGTCTCTTTACTGTGCGTCGAGCTGCGCCTGACGCTCACGGTCACGCTTGAGCAACGGCGCCAAGAACTTGCCCGTGTAGCTCTGCGAACATGCCGCGACTTGCTCCGGCGTGCCTGAGACCACGACGGTTCCGCCGCCATTGCCGCCCTCGGGGCCCATATCGATCAGGCGGTCGGCAACCTTGATGACATCAAGGTTGTGCTCGATCACCAGAACCGTGTTGCCCGCATCGACCAGGCGCTGCAACACGTCGAGCAGTTGACGAACATCCTCAAAATGGAGGCCGGTTGTGGGCTCGTCCAAAATGTAGAACGTCTTGCCTGTCTGGCGACGATGAAGCTCCTTGGCGAGCTTCACGCGCTGCGCCTCGCCGCCCGAAAGCGTCGTAGCGGGCTGGCCCAAGCTCACGTAGCCCAGACCCACGTCATATAGGGTCTGCAGTTTGCGCTTAATCTGCGGGATATTCCCAAAGAAAGCCAGTGCTTCGGTGACACTCATGTCGAGCACGTCCGAGATTGTCTTGCCGCGGTAGGTAACCTCGAGTGTCTCGCGGTTATAACGCTTGCCGCCACATACCTCACAGGGGACATAGATATCGGGAAGGAAGTGCATCTCGATCTTAATCTGGCCATCGCCCTTGCACGCCTCGCAGCGACCTCCGCTTACGTTAAAGGAGAAACGTCCCGGTGAGTAGCCGCGCGCCTTCGACTCCGGCGTGCTTGCAAATAGCGCACGCAGATCATCCCAAAGGCCAATATAGGTCGCAGGGTTCGAACGCGGCGTGCGACCGATCGGTGACTGGTCGATATCGATTACCTTATCGATGCACTCAATGCCCTCAATCTTCTTGTACGGCCCCACGGGACGCGTCGAACGATGGATGGCATTCGTAAGCGCGGGCGCAATCGTATCGGTGACCAGGGAGCTCTTGCCCGATCCCGAAACACCGGTAACGACCGTGAGCGTACCGAACTCAATCTTGGCGGTAACGTTTTTGAGGTTATTAGCGCGGGCGCCCGTGATCTTAAGACAGCCGCGGCCAGGCTTGCGGCGCTCATCGGGCACGCGGATCATCCGCTTGCCGGTCAAATAAGCACCGGTCATGGAATCGGGGCATGCCATGATATCGGCAGGCGTTCCCGCGGCGACCACGTGTCCGCCGTTAACGCCCGCACCGGGACCCATATCGATCACGTAGTCTGCAGCGCGAATTGTATCTTCGTCGTGCTCGACGACGATAACGGTATTACCGATATCGCGCAAGCGCTCGAGCGTCTTGATCAGGCGTTCGTTATCGCGTTGGTGAAGGCCAATCGATGGCTCGTCCAGAATGTACAGAACGCCCATGAGGCCGGCGCCGATCTGCGTTGCCAGGCGAATGCGTTGGGCCTCACCGCCGGAAAGCGTCGCCGAGGCGCGATCGAGCGTCAGATAGTCGAGTCCGACATCGACCAGAAAACGCAGGCGCTCCAGGATTTCCTTGACGATGCGCCCGCCGATAAACTGCTGACGCTCGGTAAGCTCCAGGCCCTCAAAAAACTCGAGCGACTCGCGGCACGACAGGCAGCAAACCTCATAAATGGACTTGCCGCCCACGGTGACGGCGAGCATCTCGGGGCGCAGGCGAGCACCATGGCAGCTCGAACACGGCTCCTCGCGAATGTACTTCTCCAGGCGCGCCTTAGTGTTCTCGTTGGTCGTCTCGGTATAGCGCTCGTACAGGATATTGCGCACGCCCGAAAACTTGGTGTCCCACTGGCTGCGACGACCGTCGAGCTTTTGATAGTCCACCGAAATCTTCTTGTCGCCCATGCCATCCAAAAACGCACGACGCACCCGCGGGGGCAGGTCCTCCCATGGCGTATCGGCACTCACCTTAAAGTGTTTGCAGACCGCAGCAAAAATCTGCGGATAATAGTTGGAATTGCCGAACAGGCTGCCAAAGACTCCGTCGGCAATCGACTTTGAGGGGTCTTCAATCAGCGCCTCGGCATCGACTGTCTTTTTAAAGCCCAGGCCATCGCACTCGGGACATGCACCATAGGGCGCGTTGAACGAGAAATCGCGCGGCTGCAGGTCGTCGATGGAATGCCCGTGCTCCGGGCACGCCAGTGCCAGCGAATACTCCAGCAGCTCGCCCTCGGTTCCCTCGGGAGCGTCGCGCTCGGGCAGCATGTACACGTTCACATTGCCGTGTGCCAAGGCAGTCGCCTGTTCAACCGACTCGGCGATACGGCCCAGAGAGTTTTCCCGAATCACGATGCGGTCGACTACGACCTCGATATCGTGCTTGGACTTTTTGTCCAGATCGATGGGGTCGTCGAGCGAGCGTACTTCGCCGTCGACACGCACGCGGCTAAAGCCCTCAGCCCGAAGATCCTCGAACAATTTTGCGTACTCGCCTTTGCGCCCGCGCACCACCGGTGCCAGCACAAACGCACGACGACCCTCTCCCGCTGCCAGGACCTTATCGGCGACCTGGTCGGTGGTCTGGCGCTCGATAACGCGACCGCACTCGGGACAGTGCGGCGTGCCCACGCGTGCAAAAAGCAAGCGAAGGTAGTCATAAATCTCAGTTACAGTACCCACCGTCGAGCGCGGATTCTTGGACGTCGTCTTCTGATCGATCGAGACGGCCGGCGACAGGCCGTCGATCGAGTCCAGATCGGGCTTGTCCATCTGGCCCAAAAACTGACGCGCATAGCTCGAAAGGCTCTCGACGTAACGGCGCTGGCCCTCGGCATAGATGGTATCGAACGCCAGTGAGCTCTTGCCCGATCCGGAAAGACCAGTTATGACCACGAGCTGGTCACGCGGAATGGAAACGTCGATATCGCGCAGGTTATGCTCGCGCGCGCCGCGAATAACGATAGAAGAATCAGACATGGAAGCTCCTTGCCTCCTATAACCTCAAATCACACTGTCGATGAGTTTAGCGCACTCAACGCGCACAGATGTTCGTAATACAAGATTCGCAGACCTTTTGCTTTGCGTATCGGGTGCTTTGTTTCTCGAAATGCCGTGGAAAGGTTAGAGTAATCTAAAACTGAACTTAATTTGCTGTAACAGAGGAACGTCCATGACCGAAGATATCCCCCTTGAAATCACTTCGAGTGGCATGGCCAATCTGCCCATATTCATCGCCGTCCTTATCGTGGCCGCCGTCGTCGTGCGCGTGTATTTTTCAATCAAACACAACGAAAAACCGCCCATTGCCCGCGTCTTTTGGTGCGCGATGCTCCTCATCCCGCTCGGCATGGTAGCTACATGGATTACGAATCAATTGCTCGTAAATGAGGACTGTTCCCTATGGGTCCTTTCTTATTCGGCGCTCGGTGCTGCCGCCGTCATACTTCTTGTCGAGCCCTTGGTTTCGGGACTTATCGACCAAACCGATCTTGCGACGGGAACGGTTGCCTGTATTTGCCGCGACATCCTTGTCGTCGCCGCTGTTTCAGCGCTCTCGTTCGTTTCACTCGAAATTGCCTGCAACGAAACGTTCTATCGCATTCCCGCCAACTCATTCGGGTTTTCCGTTGGGCTGCTCGCGACGGTTCTGCTCTCCCTTTATTTGCTGGGACAGCGTCATGGAGGAGTCATGGCCCTCGTGCCCGTCGTCTGTTGTACCCTTGGCATTGCCGAGCACTTCGTCATAACGTTTAAAGGCGAGGCCATCCTGCCGAGCGACATTTTGGCATTGGGCACCGCAATGGAAGTAAGTGAGGGATATGAGTTCACCTTCACTGCAGGAATCGTAACCTCACTCGCCCTGCTGGAGATTTCCCTGGGGCTTCTTTCGCTTATCCGACCGCGAAAGCTCCGTACGCCCGCCCATGTCTTCCCCGCAATCGCCGCTAACCTCTGCGCTTTTCTGCTAGTGACCGTTGTGGGGCTCTTGGGCTTTTCCAACATCGACTTGGAGCAGTCGCTGGATTTTGGATTTGACCGTTGGCAGCCCATCACCACGTATGCGTCTCAGGGTTTTATCACTTCGTTCACCGAAATGGTCAACGAGTTGCCCATTGAAAAGCCCGAAGACTATACGCCCGATGAGGCGCAGAGCATCGAGCAGGAGCTCGCCGCCGCCTACGACAGCACGTATGGCTCGAGCGAGCAGCGCGCGGCGGCCGTTGCCCAGTTCAATGAAATCAAGCCGACGATTGTTGCCGTCATGAACGAGAGTTTTAGCGACCTTTCGTGCTTTGAGCAGCTCCAGGCGGCCGGGTACACCGGTCCCGCATTCTACAACTCGCTTCCCGACACACTTGTTCGCGGCACCATGCTCGCTTCGGTCACCGGTGGCGGAACGGCGAACTCCGAATTCGAATTTTTGACCGGAGCGACAACGGCCTTTGTCGGATTAGGCAAAATCCCCTATCAGCTGTATCAGATGAATGGCGTCAACAGCCTGGCAAAGGACCTTAAAGAGCTCGGGTATACCACTACCGCTATGCACCCGCAAAACCCCGTCAACTACCATCGAGATAAAATCTATCAGCAGCTGGGTTTTGGAGACTTTCTTTCAATCGGCGATTTCGAAGGTGCGCCCTATTACCATGCCGGCGTATGCGACTACGCCACCTACGACAAGATACTCGACCTGCTCAGAACCGACGAAGCCCCGCAGTTCATCTTTGACGTCACGATGCAAAATCACGGCGGCTACGACTATGGCACCGTTCCCGCCGAAGAGCTGACAAACTATTGGGTCGAGGGAGCCAGCGAGGGCGCCAATAGCGCGCTCAATACCTATCTCACCTGCATCAATGCATCCGACCGGGACCTCGAGTACTTTATCAACGAGCTCCGCAATATCGGCAGACCGGTTGTTCTTGTCTTTTTTGGCGACCATCAGCCGAGCGCCGCAACGACTCTCAACGACGAGCTGTACCCTCAGGAAGATACGGCAAGCCACGCTTTCCGTATCTATCAGTCGACCTATTTCGTCTGGGCTAACTATGAAATCGCCGGCAATACCGAGCTCAACGTCTACGACACCGTCGGGGCAAACGAGATTGCAGCTATTACCCTTAATAAGATCGGCGCCCCGCTCACTGACTATCAAAAGGCCCTGCTTGCAACAAGGTCAGATGTGCCCACCATCAATGTCGCCGGCTATCTTGGTGCCGACGGGCTGCGCTACGACTTGGAATCTGAAGACAGCCCATACGCCTCGACGATCGACAAGCTGCAGCGCATGCAATACCTCGAGTTCGCCAGCAAAGTTCAGTAAGCCCGCCCATTCGCTTGGACCCATCGTATTGCAAGCACGCTCGGCCCAAATGCATCGCAAATGACTCCCGCTCGCAAACGAGGGTACAATGACGCTCGTGTCACATCGCGGGGCCCCGGCCCCAACATATACAAAGGAGTCATACATGGGTTGCGAGCACGCACAAGCAGCCGGCGGACAATCAACGCCGTCGCAATTTGAAGAGAATACGCTGTCGGAGGTCAAGCGCGTTATCGCTGTGCTTTCCGGCAAGGGAGGCGTCGGCAAGTCGTTTGTGACGGGCGCCATCGCAACCGAGCTCGCCCGCCGCGGCAACAAGGTTGGCATTCTCGACGCCGACATCACCGGCCCCTCCATCCCCAAAATGTTCGGCATGAGCGGACGCCATGTCCATGCCCTCGGCAACCTCATGCTGCCCGAGATCTCCGAGCACGGCGTCAAGGTCATGAGCTCCAACCTGTTGCTCCAAAACGAAACCGATCCCGTCCTTTGGCGTGGCCCGGTTATCGCGGGCGCCATCAGGCAATTCTGGAGCGAGACCTCGTGGGGCCCCATCGACTACCTGCTGGTCGATATGCCTCCGGGAACGGGTGACGTCGCGCTCACCGTTTTCCAATCGCTGCCCGTCGATGGCATCGTCATCGTCACGAGCCCGCAAGACTTGGTCTCGATGATCGTCGCCAAGGCAGTCAACATGGCCGAGAAGATGAACGTCCCTATTCTGGGCATTGTCGAGAACATGAGCTATATCGAGTGCCCCGACTGCGGCAAGAAGATCGAGGTCTTTGGTAAGAGCAAGCTCCCCGAAGTCGCCGAGCGCTACAACCTCGACATCTTGGGTCAGCTTCCCATCAATCCGTCACTCGCCGAGGCCTGCGATAAGGGTGAAGTCGAGACCGCACTGCCCGATGACATGCTGCCCCAAGCCGTCTCCGCCGTTGAGGCCATCGCCCCGCACAAGACAGACGAGGCCTAAGTGAACGCAAGCGCCTTCTATGACGTCTTGGTGATCGGCGGCGGGGCCTCGGGCCTCGCCGCCGCCATTACGGCGGCGCGTGTCGACAAAAGGGTCTGCGTCGTCGAGCGCGACGTCGCCTGCGGTCTCAAGCTGCTCGCAACCGGAAACGGCCGCTGCAACCTCTCAAACGAATCCATCGACATTCGGCGATATAACCGCCCCGCCTTTGTCGAATCCATCATGGGCCCCCAACCCGAGCAAGATCTCGAGAGTTTTTTCTCCTCGCTGGGCATCATGACGATCCGTGAGGAAGGCCGCCTATACCCGCGCTCCCTTCGCGCCGAGTCGGTTCGCGATGCACTCCTCAATGCATGCGAGCGTTTGGGCATCACCCTACTCTGCGGAACTAACGTCATTGCGGCTCATAAGGCTTCCGAAGGCTGGACGCTTCAGATCGACCGTCCCGCTCATGTACTCAAACCCAAAAAGCACGGCGACCGAAAGACGGAGCTCCGTTCGCTTCGAAAGGCGTTAGCCGATACTCCTCGCACGAGCGATGCCCTGCAGGCAAGGGCCGTGGTTATCGCTACGGGCGGCAACCCCACCGGCATCGCCGAGGTGTTTAGCCTTCCCTTGACGCCCCTGCGCCCCGTCCTGTGCCCCGTATCGGCATCAGTCGTCGGCGACCGGACGGCACTCGGAACTCTGGATGGTCTGCGCGTCCGAGCCCGCTTAACGCTCTCGCGCAGCCACGAAGAGCTCTGGCGAGAAGATGGCGAAGTGCTGTTCCGTGCCTTCGGCATCTCAGGCGTCGCCGCCTTCAATCTCTCTCGCCGTATCAACCAGGGCGACACTGTTCTGATCGACTTCTTTCCAGATTTCTCCAAAGATGAGCTGCTCGATACGCTCGAGCAGCGTGTCAACGTGCTCGGCGATTTTTCGCCCCGAAACTCCCACTGGTTTGACGGCATGCTCGCCCCGCAGCTCTCACACGTCGTCTGTACGGCATTCGAGCGGTGCCATCCCGGCTCGCGCGATGTCATCCACCTGGTCTCAATCCTCAAGCACTTTAAACTGTCCGTCGAAGGGACGGCAGAGGAGCGCTCAGCACAGGTCACGCGTGGCGGCATATCTATCGAGTGCGTCTCGACACCCAATCTTTACGTGAACAGCACCACAGGCGCCCCGCTTTACGTCTGCGGAGAAGCGCTCGACATCGACGCCGATTGCGGAGGCTTTAACCTTGCGTGGGCCTGGATCTCGGGTATTCGCGCTGCAAGCAGCCTGTAGCCGCGCAGTCTATAATCAAAAACGCATTCGGGCCGTCTGGGATACCGGACGGCCTCTTTCTTGCCTCTAAGGAGACCTCGATGATCGAAATCACCCAAGTCAACGCGACGCTCGATGAGGCCGGCGACGAAAACGCCTGCCTTGCTATTGGCAGACGCGCCGTCAAACGAGCCCTGCGATGCGAGGATTCCCAGATTAAAGCCATTGAGCTCCATCGCAAGTCAATCGACGCCCGTAAAAAGCGAGATGTTCATTTTATTTTGAGCTTTCGAGTTGAGCTGACAAGCTCCCGACTCGAACAGGAAGTGGTCGACCGCGTCGCCGAGCGCAACCGCTCGCGCATCCGCATGGTTGACGGCGAGGCTCCTTCATTCCCCAACCCCGTCCCGAATGCACCCAAGGGGCGTCCCGTCGTTGTCGGCGCCGGTTGCGCCGGTCTCTTCGCCGCCCTGACCCTTGCCGAAGCGGGCCTTAAACCCCTGCTCATCGAGCGCGGCGACCCGGCATTTCGCCGCTCACATGCGATCGACCTCTTTCTAAAGGAGCGCATCCTCGACCCCGAGAGCAATATCCAGTTTGGTCTGGGCGGCGCGGGGACCTTCTCGGACGGCAAGCTCAATACGGGAACCAAAAATCCCGCCCATCGCCTTATCCTCGAGACCTTCGTCGAAGCGGGCGCTCCCCGCGATATTCTATGGGATGCAAAACCGCATATTGGCTCCGACATCCTCCCCGCCGTCGTTACCAGCATCTCCCAGCGCATTGAACAGCTCGGAGGAACCGTTCGCTATCGAACGAAACTCGTTGACATTCACACTGACACATCTGGCGCCATTGTCGGTATCGACATCCAGTCGTCCCACGACGCGACAAGCGAGTCAATCAACACAAAGCATCTCATCCTTGCTTGCGGTCATTCTGCCCGCGACGTATTCGAGGTTCTCAAAACCCATGATGTCGCCCTCGCTCAAAAGACGTTTGCCATGGGCGTTCGCATCGAACACCCGCAGTGTGATATCGATCGGGCGCAATATGGCCCCGCGGCGGGTCATCCCGCGCTCGGAGCAGCCCCCTATAAGCTCGTTACCCATCTTCCCAACGGCCGCAGCGTATTCTCATTCTGCATGTGTCCTGGCGGACAGGTTGTCGCAGCCTCTTCAGAGCCCGGCCATCTGTGCGTCAACGGCGCCAGTCTCAACGCCCGCGCCGGCCGCAACGCAAACGCCGCTCTCCTCGTTAACGTCACGCCCGACGATCTCCCCAGCGACGATCCTCTTGCAGGCGTAGAACTCCAGCGCATTTGCGAGCGGGCTGCCTATCGCCTTGGCGGCTCCAACTGGAACGCACCGGCACAGCTCGTCGGCGATTTCCTTGCAGAACGCGCCAGCACGACATGCGGCAAGGTAAAGCCCACCTATCCGCTCGGCGTGACTTGGACAGCAATCGATGAGTCATTGCCGCAACATATCATCGAGTCGCTTCGTCTGGGAATTCCCTTACTCGGCAAAAAACTGCGTGGCTACGACCATCCCGATGCCGTCCTCACCGGTGTTGAGACACGCTCGAGCTCTCCGGTCACCGTTACTCGAGACCGTCAATGCCACGCTGTATCGACCCCGGGGCTCTACCCTTGCGGCGAGGGGGCCGGATATGCCGGAGGAATCATGAGCGCAGCTACCGATGGCATCCGTTGCGCCGAAGCCCTGATCGCAGACCTCTAGCGCACGAATTCCAGCACGCAAAAGACACAGGCCCCGAGCTCCACAGGGAACTCGGGGCCTGTTCGCTATTTCTTAAACCGTGCACCCTGGCGTTTTCTGCCCGATGCGAACGTGGAACCCTTGCGGGCCTGCGAACGTAAGCGCTCGATCGTCTCGTCCTCAGACGCACCCTCGAGCATCGCCCGAATCTGAACGACAGCATCGCGCAGGCGCGCCGCCTCCTCAAAGTCCATGGCGGCAGAAGCGTTGCGCATATCCTCTTCCATGGTTTCGACGATCCGCACAAGCTCGTCATGCGGCAGTTCTTCCAACTGCTCCGCAAGTGTCTGCTCGGGCGCCACCGTCTCCGGCGCGGCGCCCTCGCCCGACTCATCGGGCGTATAGAATGCGCCATGGCCTAGAGAGTCGCCCTTCGAGCGCCCCTTGGAACCCACGGTTTTTTCGGCCTCGGCAATAAAACTTGAGATGTCGTTGATGGCCTTGCGCACTGTCTTGGGCACAATACCATGCTCTTCGTTATAGGCCATCTGAATCTCGCGTCGGCGCTGCGTCTCGTCGATTGCCTCTCTCATCGAATCGGTCACGACGTCTGCATACATGATGACTTCGCCGTCGGCATTACGGGCCGCACGACCAATCGTCTGAATCAGCGAACGGCGGTTGCGCAAAAAACCTTCCTTGTCAGCATCGAGAATCGCCACCAGCGAGACCTCGGGGAGGTCCAGGCCCTCGCGCAGCAGATTGATGCCCACCAGAACATCAATTTTGCCCTCGCGCAGCGTTCGCAGGATCTCGACACGGTCCATCGTCGCCGTATCGGAGTGCATATAGTTGACCTTAATGCCAGCGTCGAGCAGGTGATCGGTAAGGTCCTCTGCCATGCGTTTGGTCAGCGTGGTCACCAACACGCGTTCCTTGCGGGCCACGCGCTCGCGAATCTCGTCCTCAAGATCGTCAATCTGCCCACGAACCGGACGCACATCGATCTTGGGGTCGAGCAGACCGGTCGGACGAATAATCTGCTCAACGTCGTTCTGGCTAACCCGCAGCTCATAGTCGCCCGGCGTGGCCGAAACGTAGATGAACTGGGGAATCCTCGCCTCAAACTCATCAAAACGAAGCGGGCGGTTATCGAGTGCCGAAGGCAGACGAAAACCATGCTCCACCAGCGTCACCTTACGCGAGCGGTCGCCTTCGTGCATGCCGCGGATCTGCGGCACCGTTACATGGCTCTCGTCGATAATGCAGAGCATATCCTTGGGAAAGTAATCGATTAGGGTAAACGGCGGCTCACCCGGCTTGCGACCGTCCAGATGACGCGAGTAGTTCTCGATGCCGTTGCAAAAGCCCATCGTCTCGAGCATCTCAAGATCATAATCGGTGCGCTGCTGCAAACGCTGCGCCTCGAGCAACTTGTCGGTCGCCTTGAGCTCCGCCACGCGCTTCTCGCACTCTTCGCTGATCGATTTCAGAGCCGCCTTGACCTTCGGCTTCTCGGTCACGTAGTGCGATGCCGGCCATACGGGGATGGCCTCGTACTCACGAAGCATCTCACCGGTGACCTCATCGATCTCGGCAATCAGCTCGACCTCGTCGCCAAAGAACTCAAACCGCAACGGATGCTCGGCATAAGGCGGATACACGTCGACAACATCGCCGCGCACGCGGAACGTGCCGCGTGCCAGGTCATAGTCATTGCGGTCATATTGAATGTCGATAAGTGCATGGATAAAGTCATCGCGCTCGAGCGGCACCTTCTTGTCGACGTTTGGAGCCAGACCCGCATAGTCCTCAGGAGAGCCAATGCCATAGATACACGAGACCGATGCGACAACGATCACATCGCGTCGAGAGAGCAGTGACGCGGTCGCCTGATGGCGCAGCATCTCGACCTCTTCGTTAATCGAGGAGTCTTTCTCGATATATGTATCGCTTTGCGGCACATACGCCTCGGGCTGATAGTAGTCGTAATACGAGACGAAGTAGACCACAGCGTTATTGGGAAAGAACTCTTTGAGCTCGCTTGCAAGCTGAGCGGCGAGCGTTTTATTCGGAGCCATGACCAGCGTCGGCTTTCCCAGGGCCTCAATAGTCTTTGCCATCGTGAAGGTCTTGCCCGAACCAGTCACGCCCAGCAAAACCTGATAGCGGTCTCCGTCCCTCACGCCCTGCACAAGCGACTCAATGGCCTTGGGCTGGGAACCGGCAGGCTCGTATGGAGACACGACCTTAAACGGCACCTCAGAGCCCTCAACGCCAAAACGTTTGAGCTCTCCTCCAACACGCTCAACTTCAAATTCCGCCATGGATACTCCTAACTCATATATCTGCAGTATACGCAGGCGGCAGGCATAGTCCTATACGAACCGATCGGGATAGAGGGTCTTGTAGCGAACCCAGGCATTATTGACACGAATCAGATACGCCTGCGTCTCGGGAAAGGTGATTGCATTATGAAGCGACGTGCTCTGCTGCGCCCATCCGTCGACATTGCCCATGCCGGCGTTATAGGCGGCAATGGCGCTGTCCGTCGACCCGTTAAAATACGTTAGAAGATACGAAAGATACGCACAGCCAAACTCGATGTTCGTAGCGGGATCGTTAAGGTTGTCGGCTGAATACTCACTACCATCGACAAGACCCAAGGCAATCATATCCTGGGCAGTCTCAGGCATCAGCTGCATCAATCCCCGAGCGCCTTGATTCGACTCAGCCTCGGGATCCCAATTCGATTCAGACTTTATGACAGCACACACCAGATACGGATCAAGATTGTGCGAAATGCTCGATTGCTTTACATACGCCTCGTAGTCAATCGGATACAAAGGCTTAAAGAAGGCGGCAGGAGCATACGAGTAGACGAGCGAAATAAGGCCGAAGACGAACACAACGGCAATTGGCGCCACGCGATACCACGTAAAGAAACGTGTCTTAGGCATCGGCCTCCTCCTTATCCGCTACATCCCCGAAGCCATGGCGCGCAAGCCATGCCTCCAGTTGTTCAAAGAGCGAATTATCGCCTGCCGCATTATCGATTACCGTCGTAGCGAGATTGCAAAGCGCAGACTCATCGGGCTGACAAGCAGAACGGGCATCAAAATCAGATGGCTCCATGCCACGTTGAATAGCGCGCTCGCGACGAACTGACAAAGGGGCGCTGATAACCAGAATTTCATCAGCCAAGCCAAATGCATCCTCAAAACCAGTCGGAGCAGAAACCTCGACCACCGCAAAGGGATAACGGGGAGATGAAACCGTGCAACAAACCGGATCGAGAATCCTAAGCGAAAGCTGTTCAATGAGAACGGGATGCACAATGCCATTGAGCCGAGCGATGGAATCAAGAGAAACAAAAGCTCGAGAGGCTAAAACGCTGCGACGAACGCCGCCCTCCTCGTCAAGAATATCCCAGCCAAATTCCTCAGCGAGTGCGCCAACGAGATCAGAACCCGGAACATATAACGATTTTGCGAGATCATCCAAATCAATGAGCATGGCGCCGCGAGACTCAAGATAGCGACAGGCGGTCGACTTACCCGAAGCAATATTGCCCAAGACAAAAACGGTAAACATCAAGTCCTCCCTAACGCCAATGGGAGTTATTATCGCGCAAATACAAAAAAAGGACTCAAAATACAGCCAAACAGTAAGACAAGCTAAACGAAGGCGAGTTCTTGTATTACAGCTCTCTATCAAACGCAAAAAAGGGGGGGCCGCGAGGCCTCCCCCTTCTTCATTCCGTTGCGACGGCTCGGTGCCGTCCACCGGTCAGC